>JBKECI010000091.1:0-77170 GCA_047974405.1 Paludibacteraceae bacterium
TAAAAATATTTTATGATTGGCGTAATGATATTTGATATCATTACGCCTCTTTTTTTGTGTATCTTTGATATTTTTATCAACTCATTTCCAACATTTTAATAATTGGTTTTACCGCTTTTTTTCTTAGTCTCTCGTCTATTACAATTTCTGGTTTTTCATCCCGTAAGCACAAATAAAGTTTTTCAAGCGTATTCATACGCATATATTTACACTCGTTGCACATGCAGGTTTTTCCTTCAAACTCGGGTGGTACGGGGATAAAAAGTTTTTTAGGATTGGATTTTTGCATCTGGTGCAAAATACCGCTTTCGGTTACTACCAAAAATTGAGTTTTATCAGATTCTGTCACATATTTCAACAATCCTGCGGTAGAACCTACATAATCTGCCATTGTCAATATCACGCTTTTGCACTCGGGGTGAGCAACTATTTGGGCGTCGGGATTCTCTTTTTTAAGTTCTATTAATTTTTCTACCGAAAATTGTTCGTGTACATGGCATGCGCCATCCCAAAGCAGCATATTTCTACCGGTTACGCTATTGATGTAATTACCCAAATTTTTGTCGGGTCCAAAAATAAGTTTTGCCTCTTCAGGAAACTGCTCAACTATCTTTTTTGCATTGGTAGAGGTTACCACCACATCGGTAAGCGCTTTGACAGCTGCTGTTGTATTGACATATGAAATTACGGTATGGTCGGGATGAGCGGAAACAAACTCTTCAAATTTATCTGCCGGGCAACTGTCAGCCAACGAACATCCGGCTTCTAAATCGGGTATTAATACTTTTTTGTTAGGCGACAGAATTTTTGCTGTTTCTCCCATAAAATGGACACCACACAGCACAATAATATCTGCGTCTGTTTTGGCAGCCCATTGTGCTAACGCTAAACTATCTCCCACATTATCCGCAATATCTTGAATATCGGATTCTTGATAATAGTGTGCTAAAATAACGGCATTTTTTTCTTTACGAAGTTTTTCTATCTCTTGTATTAATTGTTCTTTTTTCATGCGTTTTATTTATTTTTGGCAAACGGCAAAATAGATAATTTCATTCCATTAAAAAGGAACGAATTATTAAAAGACTATTATTATAAAATATTATTTTTAAAAAAAATAAATCTTATATATATAATAGTATGTTGATTTGGTTGAAAAAAAAAATATTTATTTTTTGGATATTACATTATTAAAATAATCCTTTGCCTTATCAACAATTTTTTGTTATTTAATGTTTTGTATATTATTTATTTATTATACTTTTCAACACCTTTTGATAACTTTTATTTTTTGTTTTTTCGTTTTTCTACTCTTTATTTTTTTTGATATTTAGGTTGATAATTTGTCATTATATTTTTCTTATTTTATATTATTTTTTCGATACAAAATGGTTTAATTTTATTTTTATATTTTCCAAATTTTTTTTTCAATTTTTTTTACTAACAATGTAGAGTTTTCAACAATGTTTCAAACAATGTTTCTATTTTTAGGAGTAAATACTGTTTACTATTTTCAATTTAAGTGAGTTTGGCAACAAATCGTTCATAAACGAAAATGCTTTATAATCCAATCCCGGAATAATACGGCTGCACATTTTTTTTCTTTTTATTTGTTTCATTATTGCACAGGCTATTTTTTCGGGTTTCATTCCATTTTGTTCGTCTTTCTCCATTTTACCTACTGCCTGTTTCATAAGGTTATAATATGGAGAGGTTTTGTTATTGCTTTTTTCAGAATATTTTCGTGCTGTGGTAAAGTCTGTTTTTGTATCGCCTGGCATAACGGTACAGCATTGTACTCCAAATGGTTTTATTTCCATACTAAGCGAATCCATAAATATGTGTAGGGCAGCTTTACTCGCACTGTAAGATGCTTGATAAGGTACGGCTATTATACCTGCTACAGACCCTACCGCTATTATTTTTCCAAAGTTTTGTTTTCTGAATTGGGGGAGGCATGCTTGAATGGTTTTTACGGTACCGAAAAAATTGGTTTCAAACTGATATTTTATCTCTTCGCTTGTAGTTTCTTCAATGGCTCCCGCTATACCATTTCCTGCGTTACAAACTACGGCATGAAGTTCTCCGGTCTCTTCTACTATTTTTTCTACTATTTTTTTTAAGCTATTTTCATCGTTTATGTCTAATGAAACAGGTATTATTTCTCCTTTGCTTTTGTTTGATTTTTGGGCATTTCCTCCTCCTCTACGCGATCCGGAATAAACTTTATATCCATTGTCCATCAACATAAGGGCAGTTGCGAGTCCTATTCCGGTGCTTCCACCTGTAAGCAGTATCGATTTCATAGTTTTTTATTTTTTTTATTGATACAAAAATACTTATTTTCAACTTAATATGCTTTGTTTTGTTATCTATAATAGAGGTTGTTTCTTTATTATATAAACTTTTTATGCTCCAATTAGTTGATATTTGGTTGGTTGAGTTGAAATATTCATTGTTATTGGAACTATTTTTGTTGTAAATATTTTATACAAATATAATCGAATAATTATGAAAAGGATAGAAAATTATTTTATTATTGTTGCTATTTTTAGCGCTTTTATCGCATGTGGTACCTCTCAAAATATTGTAGAGAATAGTTTATTAAAAAAAAGGATAGAAAATAGAAACTATACTTTTAAAGCAAATTATGTTACTCCTTCATCAACTTATTTTCAATCTCGTCATCTTACTTCGGGTTATACTTTGAGAATTGCTCCCGATTCTGTAATTGCATATTTACCCTATTTTGGGCGCGCATACCAAGCTCCGATGGATACTGGCGAGGGAGGAATAAAATTTGTTTCTACCAAATTTGTGTACGATTTGAATGTAGTTACCAAAAATAATTCGTGGTTAATTAATATTCGTACAAAGGATACAATGCAACCGATAAATTTGAGATTGGATGTGTATAATGACGGCACAGCAACGTTGTATGTGGCAGATCCTTCCAGGCAGCCTATTTCGTATAGAGGAGAAATTGAGTAATTTTCCATTTTTATACAAGAAAATAATTTCTCGTGATAACTTTCAAATTTAAACTGATTTATTTGCAATATATAAATTTGAGGATAGTGATAAGCTAAAAAAGACATAGAAATAGATGAGAAAGATAGAATTTAAAATTGGAATTATTCCAAAGACAACTGAGATTATTGAGGTTTATGATAGTTCGGGAATACAAAGACCAATAAACGATAGAAGACGCATAGCAAAAATGTATGAGAATTCAAATTTAATTATAACTGCGTGGCTAAATGAAGAACTGATTGGAATATCACGCTCTATTACTGATTTCTGTTATGCTTGCTATTTATCGGATTTAGCTGTGAAAAGTGAATACCAAAAAGAAGGAATTGGAAAAAGGCTAATTGAATTGACTAAAAAAGAAATAGGAAAAGAAACTGCACTAATTTTACTTTCGGCACCTATTGCAATGGAATACTATCCGAAAATTGGATTTGAAAAAGTTGACAATGGATTTATAATTCGTCGGACAGAATAAAAAACGCCTATTACTCAATACCTAAACTCTCTCGCGCGCCCACACTACCAAGTAATGAAACCGATGTTGAACGCAAGCTGGCACACCGGTTATATACGGGGGATGTTGTGTGAACGAGTAAAAGGCAACGATATGATCAGTACAAGCAAGGTATAAGAGTTATCGTAGATTTAGCTTGGGCAAGTCTCGCAATCGGATACTGTTGGGAAATTTGAACTGGTATATATCAAATTTCCAATCCATCTAATAGATTAACGTATATTTTTATAGCTTCTTCTATTTCATTGATGCGCACATATTCATCTGCTGTGTGAGATCTTTCCGATTTTCCGGGACCGATTTTTACACTTGGAAATTTCATCAGTGCTTGATCTGATAGTGTAGGGGAGCCGTATAGTTGTAAATGCAATGCCGCGCTTCGTTTAATGATAGGATGATTTTTGGGTGTTTTGGAGGAACTTAATCTGGTGGAACGTGCACTTACCTCACAGTTTGTTTTTTCATTGATTATACGAAGCAATTCTTCGTTGGTATATTGTTCGTTGGTGCGTATATCTACCACAAAGGTGCATTTGTCGGGGATTACATTGTGCTGCGTTCCGGCGTTGATTTGAGTTACGCTCATTTTTACATCTTCAAGTAGAGTTGATTTTTTTTCAAATTTGTAGTTTTGAAACCACTCTATTGCTTTCAATGACTTGTATATTGCATTTTCACCTTCGTTGCGGGCTGCATGTCCCGCTTTTCCGTATATGGTACAATCGAGTACTATCAGACCTTTTTCTGCAATAGCCAAGTTCATTTGGGTTGGTTCACCTACTATGGCAAAATCAATTTTAGGCAACAGATCAATGGCTTGTTCTACTCCGTTTTTGCCCGAAACTTCTTCTTCGGCAGATGCCAGAAAAATAAGGTTATACGGTTGCTCTTTTTTACTCAATATAAGGAATGTTTGCAATAGTGATACAACCGAAGCTCCCGCATCATTACTCCCCAATCCGAATATTTTTCCCTCTTTTTCCAATGGTACGAATGGGTCTAATTTCCATCCCGTAACTGGTTTTACCGTATCTATGTGCGAATTGAGGAGGATAGTTTTTTTATGTTTATCAATTTCCTTATTAATTAGGTATATGTTATTTCCTATTTTTTTTGGTTTTAATGCGCGACTTTCGAAGTATCTGTGTAAATATTCCGATAGGGTTTGTTCTTCTCTGCTGAATGAGGGAATCTTTATCATCTCTTTTAGCAGACTTATTGCTTCCAAGGTCTCTTTGTGATACATAATTATTCGTGTAGAGTGAGCATTCTTATTTCGTTTTCTATCTCTTCAATATCTATGAAAATAGCATGTTGGGGTAGGATAGGTGTCAATATTTCGGGCCATTCAATAAAGCAAAGGTTGCCGCTGTTTAGATAATCTTCGATGCCGATATTTAATGCCTCTTCCAGATTTTTCAGACGATAACAATCAAAATGATATATGATTTTTTTTTCGTTGCCTTCGTATTCGTTTACTATCGAAAAGGTAGGGCTGCTTATCCCCTCGCCCACTCCCAATTCTTCACAAACGGCTTTTATGAAAGTAGTTTTTCCCGAGCCCATTTTTCCGTTGAAACAGTAAACCGTATTTTTTCGCGAATTTAAAAATGACAAAAATTGCAATACAGTAAACCTCATTGTTTGCAGATTTTTTATTTCTAAAATTGTCATCATTGTTTTTTTGTTATTATATGTTAAAAGTTGATGTTGTGATGGTTATATTTTGTAGAGAAAAGTGTGGGCATACAGAATATTCGATTCTCAAGAGTTCAAATCTTTATTAAAATAATTGTAAATAGCTGATGCTCTGCTTATTCCAATTAGTTTTATAAGTTCTTCTATTTCAGCTTTTCTAATTCTTGTTACACTCTTAAAATGTAAAATTAATTCTTTTTTTGTTTTTTCTCCAATGCCTTTGATATTATCAAGTTCGGAGGCTACCTGTTTTTTACTTCTTTTTTCTCTATGAAATTTGATGGCAAACCGGTGTACCTCTTCTTGTATGGTGGCAAAAAAGACAAATGCCGTATCATTGGGTTTTAGTCCTATTTCACGAGGAGGAAAACCCGATAATATCTCTCGTGTTTTGTGTTTTTTGTCTTTTGCCAATCCTACTATCGGAATGTTCAATCTCAGTTCGTTTTGTATTACTTTGCGTATTATTTCCATCTGTCCTGCTCCTCCGTCTGCAATGATTAGGTCGGGTAGTTCGCTCTGTTCTTCCATTATTCGTTTATATCTACGCCAAACAACTTCTTTCATAGAGGCATAATCATCCGGTCCTTCAACAGTTTTTATTATATATTTTCGATATTCTTTTTTGGATGGTTTTCCGTTTATAAATACAACACAAGCGGCTACTGCATCGCTCCCTTGTATATTTGAATTATCAAAACATTCTATTCGGTATGGAATTTTTTTGAGTTGAAGCAAATTTTGTACCTCTTTTAAAATTCGAATATTCCTTTGTTCTGGATTTAATTTTTCTTTTTGTTTTAGTTTTTCAAGTTTATACTGTTTCACATTTTGCTCCGACAATTCGAGCAGTTTTTTTCTGTCCCCTCTTTGCGGTATAACAAAGTTTATTCCTTCCAATTTGAAATCTATTGCAAAAGGGATTATTATTTCTTTTGAATTACTTTGTAGTTTTTCTCTTAATTCTAATATGGCTATTGGTAAAATATCTTTTTTGTATTCTTCAAAATTTTTTTTGTATTCTATTGTATATCCTTGAATGATGCTTCCCTTTTTTATCCTCAGTATGTTTATGTAAGCAAAGTTTTCGTCTTCATCGTATCCAAAAATATCGGTATCTTTCAATATAGTGTTTGCTACGATAGATTTTGCTTTGTAATTTTCTATTAGTTCATATTTTTGTTTCAGTTCATTGGCTTCTTCAAATTGATATTCTGAAGAGAGTTTTTTCATTTTTTCAAAAAGTATTTTGCTTATTTCACTAGCATTGCCTTGTATTATTTTTTTTATTTCGTCAATGTCATTTTCATATTCTTCTATCTGTTGAAGTCCTTCACAAGGACCTTTACATTTTTTTATGTGATAATCCAGACATACTTTAAACTTTCCGGCAGCAATATTTTCTTTGTTCAATAGCAAGTTGCAGTTTCTTATTTTGTATGTTTGGTGTATGATGTCCAAGATGGCGTTTATTGTATAGGTAGAGCTATATGGACCAAAATATTCTCCCCCTTTCTTATCTATATTTCTGGTTTTGAATATTCTGGGAAATGGCTCTTTGGTGATGCAGATGCTCGGGTATGTTTTACCATCTTTGAGCATGGCATTGTATCTGGGTTGATGTTGTTTTATTAAATTGTTTTCGAGCAATAATGCATCTTCAGGAGTATTTACAACAATATGTTTTATATACGAAATTTTGCTTACAAGTACTCTTGTTTTTCCTTGTTCGTGGGTTTTGTTAAAATATGAGGAAACTCTTTTTTTGATGTTTTTTGCTTTTCCAATGTAGATAATTTCATTTTTCGAATTGAAATATTGATAAACCCCAGACTTGTTTGGGAGTGAATCTATTTGCTTTTTTAATTCTTCGGAAGGTTTCACTTTTATGTTTGTTCCACGTGGAACTATTTTAATGGTTTGTTGTTTGTTCCACGTGGAACAAATAGGGGAAGAAATTATCTCCCTAGCAAAATTAGTAAAATATTGATATCGTTGGGAGAAATTCCAGAAATTCTACTTGCTTGTCCGATGGTTTCTGGATTTATTCGGGAGAGTTTTTGCCTGGCTTCGGTCGATAGAGATTGTATTTGATTGTAGTCAAATTTTCCGAGAATACGAATGTCTTCTAATCTACTAAGTTTGGAGGCAATCAGTTTTTCTCTCTCAATATATCCGGCATACTTTATTATTATTTCTACGCTTTCCATTATTTCCTCCCGTTTTTCTTTTATTTTGTAGAGCTCCTCTTTCAGTTTGGGAATTGCTTCCGACAGTTCGTTCATGCCAAATTGTGGTCTTAATAGTAGGTTTTTTAGTTTTGTGCCATGTCTGAGTTCAGTCGAATTTTTAGATATCAGAAAAGCGTTAATTTCATTTGGTTTCACGGCAAAACTTGATAAAAAATGGATAAGTTTATCTTGTTCTGCTTTTTTATTTTCAAACTGCTTTTGCCTATTTGCTTTTACCAATCCGAGTTTCCATCCTACAGGTGTCAATCTCATATCGGCATCATCTTGTCTGAGGAGCAGACGATATTCGGCGCGGGAAGTAAACATTCGGTAAGGCTCGTCCACCCCTTTGGTTACCAAATCATCTATAAGTACTCCAATATAGGCTTCGTCTCTTTTCAGTACAAATTCGTTACCTCCTACACAATTGATATGTGCGTTGATTCCGGCAACCAAACCTTGTCCTCCTGCTTCTTCGTATCCGGTGGTTCCATTTATTTGACCTGCAAAAAACAAGTTTTTTATATGTTTGGTTTCGAGTGTATGCTTGAGTTGCGTAGGGTCAAAAAAATCGTATTCGATGGCATATCCGGGTCTATAAATACGAGCGTTTTCTAACCCCGAAATTGTGTGTATAGCGTCTATCTGTGTTTGTATGGGAAGAGAAGATGAAAATCCATTGAGATAATATTCTTGCGAATCGACTCCTTCGGGCTCGAGAAAAAGTTGATGGGAAGGCTTGTCTGCAAATGTTACAATTTTTGTCTCTATGCTTGGGCAATAGCGAGGTCCGATACTTTGTATTTGTCCATTGTAAAGTGGAGAGTCATTCAGCCCATTTTTTAAAATATTATGAGTCGATTCGTTGGTGTACGTAATCTGGCAACTCCTTTGCGGTAATTTTCTTTTAACTTCCGACAGAAATGAAAATTGATGAAAATCGTTTTCGCCTATTTGCTCTGCCATTTTATTAAAATCAACAGTTCTCCCATCGATTCGGGGAGGGGTTCCTGTCTTCATCCTATCGGTGATAAACCCAAAAGATTTTATCTGCTCTGTAAGTCCGTATGCTGCAGGTTCCGAAATGCGTCCTCCGCTTACCTTGCTTTTGCCGAAATGGAGCAATCCGTTCAAAAATGTTCCTACCGTGAGTACAACGCTTTTGGCTCTAAAGACAACTCCCAAAGCAGTTTTGACACCTGCAATCGTTTTGTTTGTTATTACCAATTCGGTAACTGTATCTTGCCATATCGAAAGGTTGTCGGTGTTGGATACCGTATTTATCCATTGTTGTATAAATTGATGCCTGTCGCTTTGTGAGCGAGGACTCCACATTGCAGGACCTTTGGAGCGATTGAGCATTCTAAATTGAATAGCAGTTTTGTCTGTTATTATTCCCATTTGCCCTCCGATAGCATCTATCTCCCTCACAATTTGCCCTTTAGCTATTCCTCCCACTGCCGGATTACAACTCATTTGACCTATTTTGTTCATATCCATAGTAATAAGGAGTGTTTTTGATCCGAGATTTGCCGAAGCTGCTGCTGCTTCGCACCCTGCATGCCCGCCACCTATTACTATTATATCGAAATTAAAATCCATAAATATATCTGTTTGAGAGTGCAAAGGTAAGAAAAAAACAAATGAAGGAGAATAACCGTATTGAATAGAGAGAATTTTCAAAAAAATAAAATATTATAATTAAATTTAGATTTGCTCAAAAAATGCTTGTTGGTAATTTAGCCGAATTATTTCGCATATAGATAAAACTAGTTATCTGCTTAGGGTAAGTTAGGAGAAAACTTGTATGTTTTCTACGGAGAATCTAGAACGATAGTCTAAAGACTTTTAAGTATTCATTATACAATTTAAGACTGGTGATGATTGTTGGGATTATAAATATAATAGACGGATACTGTAAAAGGGGGCATTCGGGAAATACTGTGCCGACCAACCTGATTATTTTACATATTTGTAGAGACGGGTCAAAATTGGAGCTTAAATTCAATTATTTTATAGCAAACTATTGCTGTTCTAATAATGTGCTTTTTAGACTCATAATTTTTATCAAAACTGAAATTTAAATCTGAAACAATAGATTTTGGCTATTTCAATATGTCGAATCCTTTTCCGTAAACACCTACTACGTTACTTTGTGTAATAAATGCGTCTTGGTCAATACTTTTTACTAAACGGAATATGGAGGTTGATTCTGTTTTTCGGGCAAGTACTATGATAATTTTCTGTGATTTTTTGGAATACCATCCCATCCCATCAATTATTGTGCAACCGCGATTTATTTCAGAGTTGATGTGATTGGCTACCTCTTCGTATTTTTTTGTAAAAATAAAAAACTGCACCGATTGCCTCATCCCACTTATTGCCATATCGACTGCATAATACATTACTGCCATTACAATCAGTCCGATGGCAATTTTTTCGAGACTGTGAAATAGCAAGTAAGATGAGCTTACAATGAGCATATCTACCAATAGCAACACACGCCCCATACTCACGTGCCGATATTTGGTAATTACGGCTCCTACAATATCGGTGCCGCCCGTACTTCCATTTACCGAATAGACCAGTCCTAATCCGGTACCACAAAACATGGCACCAATCATCGATGATAAGAGTGAGTCGGCACTAATAATTGGTTTGGTAAAGTATATTTCTCCGTATCTCAAAAGAAGAGTAAGTATTGCAACGCTTACGATTGTTTTTATTACAAAACTTTTTCCTATTATCCTGAATGCTACAATTAGCAGTAAGGCATTGATAGTAAGGTATGAAATCCATAAGGGTATGCCACTTGAGGCATTTATAAGTACGGTTACACCGGCTAAGCCTCCGGTTACAATTTTATTGGGCAACAGAAATCCCGTGAGTCCAAATGCGTACAAAAACAGTCCGGACAGTATCATCAAATAATCTTTCCAATAAAAATTTCTGAGATATTTTTTTTTTGATGCTATATTCATTCAAGACAATAAGTTACAAAACTATATTTACAATTTTTCTGGGGACAACTATCACTTTTTTAGTGAGTTTTCCTTCTAAGTATTTTTGTGTTGTTTCGTTTTCCAATACTGTTTTTTCGACCGTTTCTTTGTTCATTTCGGCAGGCAATTCTAATGTAAACCGCACCTTTCCGTTAAACGAAATCGGGTACTTAATGCTGCTTTCTTTCAGGTATTCTTCGTTGTAAATGGGCCATTGAGCATCGCAAACAGAGTTGTTGTTACCCAAAATGTGATACATCTCTTCAGCAATATGTGGAGCAAAGGGCGCCAAAATAATTGAGAGCGGTTCCAAAATCGATTTTTTGTGGCACTTTTGTGTATAAAGTTCGTTCACACAAATCATAAATGCCGAAACTGAGGTGTTGAAAGAGAATGTTTCAATATCTCCTCCTATTTTTTTTATGGTTTTGTGTAATGTTTTTAGTTCTTCGGCTGTCGGGGTGTCATTGGAGACATTCAGATTATCTCCGTCAAAAAATAATCCCCAAAGTTTTTTCAAAAACCGATGAACACCGTCTATTCCGTTGGTGTCCCAAGGTTTGGATTGTTCTAAAGGACCAAGAAACATTTCGTATAAGCGTAATGTGTCTGCTCCATAGGCTTCAACGATATTGTCGGGATTGACTACATTGAACATCGATTTTGACATTTTTTCTACCGTCCAGCCACAAATATATTTCTCGGATTCTGTAATAAATTCGGCATTTTTATATTCCGGACTCCAATTTCTGAATTTTTCGATATCCAGTATATCGTTGGAGACGATATTTACATCTACGTGAATAGGGGTAGTGTCGTATTGGTTTTTCAAATTAAAGGATACAAACGTGTTTGTTCCTTGTATTCTGTAAACAAAATTACTTCTACCTTGTATCATTCCTTGATTTATCAATTTTTTGAACGGCTCGTCTTCGCATACAATGCCTAAATCGAACAAAAACTTATTCCAAAAGCGGCTGTAAACCAAATGTCCGGTAGCATGCTCTGTTCCTCCGATATATAAATCGACATTTCTCCAGTAGTCGTCGGCTTCTTTACCTACCAGAGTTTCACTATTGTGCGGGTCCATATATCTCAAGTAGTAAGCAGATGAACCTGCAAAACCGGGCATGGTGTTCAATTCGAGTGGGTACGATTTTTTTATTTCGTTGTTGGATGGAGAAGGGGTATAGTTCCAATTTTTAGCTCTTCCTAAAGGAGGTTCTCCTGTTTCGGTAGGGAGAAATTTATCTATTTCGGGCAATTTCAACGGAAGGTCTTGTTCATCAATCATATAAGGTATGTCATCTTTATAATAGACGGGAAAAGGTTCTCCCCAGTAGCGTTGACGACTGAAAACGGCGTCTCTCAAGCGGTAATTTATTTTTACTTTACCAATGCCTTGTTCTACAATATATTCTTTTGCTTTTTGGATTGCCTCTTTTACCGTTAGTCCATTCAAAAATTGGGAATTTATCATAATTCCTTCTTTGGCATCGAAGCTTTCGTTGCTAACATCAGCCCCTTCTATCAAAGAGATGATGGGGAGATTGAAATGCTTTGCAAAAGCATAGTCGCGACTATCATGGGCAGGCACAGCCATTATGGCTCCTGTTCCGTATCCGGCTAATACATAGTCGCTTATCCAAATAGGAATTGCTGTTTTCGATACGGGATTGATGGCGTATGAACCGGAAAAAACACCTGTTATCCGCTTGTCTGTCATACGTTCGCGTTCTGTTCGTTTTTTTGTAGTTTCCACGTATTGGTGTACAGCCTTGTATTGTTCGGGCGTAGTGCAAATATCAACCAATTCGCTCTCGGGTGCGAGCACCATAAAGGTTACTCCAAAAATGGTATCGGCTCTTGTGGTAAATATATCGAAAGCATAATCTTTGTCTTTCAATTTGAACTTCATATCGGCGCCTTCACTTCTTCCTATCCAATTTTTTTGTGTTTCTTTTAGCGATTCTGTCCAATCTATATGTTTCAGTCCTTCCAAAAGACGTTGTGCGTAGGCCGAAACGCGCAAACTCCATTGGCGCATCATTTTTTGCTCTACCGGATGCCCTCCGCGAATGGAAAGTCCTTCGCTAACCTCGTCGTTTGCCAGTACAGTACCCAACGTGGGGCACCAGTTTACTTTTAAATCTGCCAAATAGGCAATTCGGTAATTGAGTAGAGTTTCCTGTTGTTCTCTTTCTGGTTTGGCTTTCCATTCGTTTGAGGTAAAACTCATTTCAACCGTAGCGGCGGCTGTGATATTTTGAGTGCCGTATTTTTCGAAATGCTCGATAAGTTTGGCAATAGGTTTGGCTTTTTGTTTTTTATTATCAAAATAATGATTAAACATTTGGATAAAAGCCCATTGTGTCCATTTGTAGTAATCGGGATCGCACGTACGCACCTCTCTGTCCCAGTCGTAACTAAATCCTATTTTATCCAATTGCGCGCGGTAGCGATTGATGTTGTTTGTGGTTGTTATAGCGGGGTGCTGCCCGGTTTGGATGGCGTATTGCTCGGCAGGTAGGCCGTAAGCGTCATATCCCATCGGGTGTAGCACGTTAAAACCTCTCAAGCGCTTGTATCTACTGTAAATATCGGAAGCTATATACCCCAAAGGATGTCCTACGTGCAATCCGGCTCCTGATGGATAGGGAAACATATCCAACACATAAAATTTTGGTTTATTCAGATTTATTTCGGTTTTATATGTTTTGTTGTCAATCCAATATTGCTGCCATTTTTGTTCTATCTCTCTGAAATTATATTCCATAACAATCTGAAAATTAAATGTTCGATTTATTTTTATTCTAATTTTGATTCGAGTTGCAAAGGTAATAAAAACCAACGTAAAATAAGGGACACCGATTTTATAAATGATATGTTGTTCGGGAAGGTTTGTTTTTTTGCAATGTTACTTTTTAGAGTTGTCATTTTTGACCGTATCAAAAAAATAGAAAGGAAAACCTGTTGAGTTTTCCTTTCGTGTCGTTTTTCTATGTCTCTTTTAAATCATTCTATTGGTTTCATTACAACTTCTATCACGTTTTTTTGCTCTACCAAAGATTTCAATGCACTTTGAATCAATTCCGGCGACAAGGTTTCAATGGTGGTTTTGTAGTCGGTACGGTAGTTCAAGTTGTCTTGGTAATAATTGATCAATTTTCCTCTCCACCAGCTGTTTTGTTCTAAGTCTTCCTCGTATTTTTTGAGCATATTCTCTTTCACTTTGGTCAAATCGTTATAGCGTGGCCCATTTTTTACAATTTCATTTACTTCGGCATGTATCAAATCCATTAGTTTTGCCTGTTTTTCGGGGTCGGTATCAAATTGCATCAAGAGTGTGGCTTTGTTTGTTGGCGTGTTGCTTACCCCACCGCGAACTCCTACGCCGTATGTTCCTCCTTCTTTTTCTCTTATACTTTCTGTGTATCTCATCCTCAAAATACTTCCTATGGCTTCGAGGGTGGTGTTGGACTGTACGCTGTACGGTATTGTACCCGAGTAGTAGATAAGATTGGAAGCTTTTTTTACCTGCATCTCTTTTTCGAAATAATTATAAATGATTCCTTTGGGGGTATGCTTATCGGAATCGTCCCATTTTTCTCTTGATTTATTGGTTTTTAATCCTCCCAGATAGGTTGCTATAAGTTTTTGAGTTTCTTTATTTTGCGGATCGATATTTCCGACAAAAACAAAAGTGAAATCGGCAGGGTTTGCAAATCGTTGTTTGTAAATATCAATGGCTTTGTTTTGGTCTATTTTATCGATGGTTTCGGGAGTCATCAACACGGTACGTGGATCGTGGTTGCTGAGTGTTTTACCTACGGAGTCGCTAAATGCCTTACTCGGATTTTTGAGACTATTTGCCAAGCTGGTGCGGTACATATTCATCATAGCCTCGAAAGCGTTGTCGTCTCTGCGTGGTGCAGTAAAATACAAATAGGTCAATTGGAGCATTGTTTCAAAATCGGCAACGGAAGAGTTACCGCTTATACCCTCTTCGTAATCGGAAATATATGGATTTACTCCTGCAATTTTACCAGTAAGTACTTTGGAGAGATCGGTTTGAGAAAATTTTCCGATACCGTTGTTGTTGATGATGCTTGCGGCAAACGATGCCGAGGGTAAATCGGCAATATTATGTACTTTGGAGATCCCTCCATCGCTAAACGCAGACATCAGAATTTCATCTTTTTTGAAAGTTGTCGGTTTGAGTACTATTTTGATGCCGTTGCTCAGCATCATTTCGGTAGCATCTATGGCTGTATTTGTTGTTATTTTTTTTACTTTTCCAGCTTTGGGTAGCTTGTCCATCAGTGGTTTGTTTATCGAATCGTCTTTTTTTGCTTCTAGCGTAATACTTTTTGCCTCTTGAATAGATTGGATAATTTTTTCTTTGGAGGGTATTTTTACGGTCTCTTTTTCGGGAGCCATAATTGTTACGATTAGATTATCATCGGTAACGTATTGTTTTGCTAGTTGATTGACAACGTCTGCCGAAATATTGGGAAGCAATATTTTTATAAGTTCATATTCGTATTCGATACCGGGTATTGGTTCGTTGTCGAGAAAATTGCCCATATACTCTCTTACATAGGAGCTGTTTTTTACATTATTACGTTCATTGTAAGCTTTTTCATAACTTTTAAGCATATTGATTTTTGCTCTGTCCACTTCGGAGGGGGTAAAACCGAATCGTTTCATTTTTTCTGCTTCGAGGAGTAGAGCATATAATCCTTCTTGCTCTTTTCCCTCTTTGGGTATGGCAATCATATTGAATACATCTTTTGATTTTACCAATTCGCCATAGAAAGCATAGCCACCTACAAACGGAGCATCTGCCTGCATTGTTATTTCGTTAAATCTTTCGGACATTACTCCCGCTACAATTTGGTTGATAACATTGATGGTATATCCGCTTTGTGATAGCGCTACTTCGGCAGGCAGTTTATCGTGTTTATATTCCAGCTCAATACGCGTAACGCGCGCTTCGGGGTCGGTAACAATTGCCACAATCGGTTCTTTGTTATCGTCAATGGTGTAAATAATTCTTTCGGCAGGATTTATCGGAGCAGGAATGTCTGCAAAAACGGTTTTTATTTTTTGCTCAATAGCATCTACATCTATATCTCCTACTATAATAATTCCTTGCAAATCGGGGCGGTACCATTTAGCATAATAATCTCTAAGCGTTTGATATTTAAAGTTATTAATCACGGCTGTATCTCCGATTACGTCCCGTTTGGCATATTGTGAACCGGGAAATTTTAGTTTGTTGGATTCTGACCACATTCTGCGATCGGCGCCGGCTCGTGTACGCCATTCTTCACGGATAACGCCGCGTTCTTCATCAATTTCATTATCAAGTAGTAAAAGTGAATGCGACCAATCGTGAAGCACCAACAACGATGTGTCAATCACGTCTTCATGAATGGTTGGCACATCGGAAAGATTATATACTGTTTCATCTAGAGAGGTGTAGGCGTTTACGTTTTCTCCAAATTTTACTCCATGTGTTTCCAAAAAATTGATTATGCCTTTACCCGGAAAATGTTGTGTGCCATTGAATGCCATATGTTCTAAGAAGTGAGCCAATCCATTTTGGTCGTCGTTTTCGAGAATGGCACCCACTTTTTGTACAATGTAAAATTCGGCTCTCTGTTTTGGTTCTTCATTATGGCGAATGTAGTAGGTCAGCCCATTGTTTAATTTTCCGCACCGAATATTTTTATCGATAGGCAGCGGTTCTAATTGCGGGTTCTGTGCAAATAAATTTACGGTAAATAATGTAAATAACAGCAAACCGGCTTTCTTTGAGTTTTTCATGATTGTAGTTATTAATTTTAGCGCTGCAAAGGAAAGAAATATTTTGAATATTAACAATATATTGAGAAAAAGGAATCGTTAAATTACATAAAATTGCAAAAAATATTATACTTTTACATTCTCAATAGCTAATTATTATGTCCGAATCCATTTTTATGTCTCCACATTTATCAAAAGAAGAGAAATATATCGAACTTCTTCCGCAGCTTAAAGCCCTTGTTGAAAGCGAAACCGATGTTGTGGCAAATTTGGCAAATACTTCTGCAGTACTGAAAGAGGTTTTTGGGTGGTGGTGGGTAGGATTTTATCTTGTAAAGGGTGAGGAGTTGGTGCTTGCTCCTTTTCAGGGTACAATTGCTTGTACGCGCATCAAGTTTGGAAAAGGTGTTTGCGGAACGGCTTGGGAAAATAGACAATCGATTTTGGTTCCCGATGTTGAAAAGTTTACAGGACATATTGCCTGCAGTTCTGCCACAAAGTCAGAGATTGTTGTCCCTGTTTTTAATTCTCAAAAAGAGATAATTGGGGTTTTGGATGTGGATAGCGAGCATTTTGATATATTGGATGCAACCGATGTAAAATACTTGGAGGAGGTGGCGGCAATAGTAGGTGGTGCTTTGTGAGGTAATATTTTATTCTGATACTGCAAACGATTTCCAATACGAACGCCACCGTTCTGCATCTTCAGCAGAGTTCAACTTGTCGTGATTGATTGCCAAAGATGATTTTTCACCCCCTTGCTTGGTTTGAATATTGACATTGACCGTAGAACCGTCTTCCAAACCGCAACGCCAATATCTCCATTTGGCAGTTTGGCTCGAACTTCCTGCACGGGTTATTTTCACTCCATCAAACTGGATAATATCTTGGATTGTTTTTTCCCATTTGCCCAACACCTCGTCCATAGCTCCTTTTACGGTTTTGCTTACCGTTATTTGAAAATCGCCGTGACAGGTCTGCCCCGGTTTTCGCCTGCCGATGTATTGCTCGTACGCAACAGTTACCCCTTGGCTCCACCATTCGTTGGCTCCCTCCCTATTTACTCTTTTGGCTATTTCGTCATGTGAGAGACTTTGTGCATCAATACTTTCGAGAAATTTTATCCAAAATTCCCAACTTTTACCAGTGCCGGTTTCAAGAGCTTTTATGTTTGATGGTTTTGTTGTCATAAGTGTTTTTGTTTATTTACAAATGGCACATCCTTCGCATTTGGAGAGCTCGCCCCGCAAACGTTTTTCCACTAAGTATTTAATTCTATCCTTCAACGCCTCTATTCTTATATTTTCGATAATATCTGCCGTAAAGGCATACATCAAAAGCAGTCGGGCTTCTTTTTCAGGAAGTCCCCGCTGCCGCATATAAAACATGGCAGATTCGTCCAGCTGTCCTATGGTGGCTCCGTGTGAACATTTTACATCGTCGGCATAAATTTCCAATTGTGGACGCGTTTTTACTTTTGCGTCTTTGGAAAGTAAGATATTGCGATTGGTCTGAAACGCCTGTGTTTTTTGAGCATCTTTTGCCACATACAACATTCCTGTGAAGCCTGCTCGCGAAAAATCGTCCATCACGTATTTAAAAAGCTCGGTACTATGGCTGTGAGGCTTGTTGTGGCAGATAGAAGAATGATTGTCCACTTGCTGGTTTTTGTCTCCCAGTGCCATGCCACAAAGCAGTGTTTCACAGTTTTCTCCGTTTAAGTCTATCTGAATGGTGTTTCTGGTAATGCCGTTGTGTAGAGTAATAATGTTGGTAAGCACATTGGACGATGCTTGCTGGTCTACCAACAAATGGGTAGTATTGGTTGCCTTGTTGTGTACGTTTTCCAATTTGTAGTGTTCGTAAAAAGCATTTTCTCCTACAAACACTTCGGTTACGCGGTTTGCAAGAAAGGATGTATTATCTTCGGTGTGGTCGCAAACCAGCAGTTGGCATTTGGCATTTTCTTCCATCACTATCAGGTTGCGGCTGTTTGCCATAAGGTTTGTTCCGGAGGTCAGGATATCAACAATTTGTATTGGTTTTTCAAGATGGACATTTTTGGGTATGTAAATAAAAAAACCATCTTGCGCAAAAGTACCATTAAAAGCAACCAACCCGTCGTCTTGTTTGCTCGCAAGTTTATTGTAGTATTTCTCGATTAATTCGGGATATTTTGTAGATGCCGATTTGATACTGTCAATAATTACTCCGGCGGGAAGTCTGTTTTCGTCTCCCGATTTTACGGGATAAAACATGTCGTTAACTATAAAGTAGAGATAAGCAGCAATACCGGGTACGTCACATTTGAAAATATTATAGGGATTGATGATAAACTTAATTCTATTGATATTCAATCCGTAGTCTATAGCAAGTGAGTTTCTTAAATCGGTATATTTGTATTTTTCCAACGCGTTGGTAGGGAACCCCAACTTTTTGAATTGCTCAAACGCCTCGTCGCGAAAAGTATTCATCAGGTTGGACGAATTTTTTTTAATTATCTCGTGGTGTTGATCGTATATGTCTATATATTGTTGTTCCATTTTGTAAGCGTAAAGTTTATCTTTTTGCATACTCAACTGCTTTTTGTCAGGTATTTTTATGATTTATTGTTATCATTTCAGCCAGTCGTAGCCTTTTTCTTCGAGTTCCAATGCCAATGTTTTGTCGCCTGTTTTTACGATTTTTCCATCGGCAAGCACATGTACAAAATCGGGAACAATATATTCCAATAAGCGCTGGTAGTGAGTGATGACGATGCTTGCGTTTTCGGATGTCCGCAGTTTGTTTACACCGTTTGCCACAATTCTGAGTGCGTCAATGTCCAATCCCGAATCGGTTTCGTCCAGAATGGAGAGTTTGGGTTCGAGCATTGCCATCTGAAAAATTTCATTTCTTTTTTTCTCCCCTCCCGAAAATCCTTCGTTTACCGAGCGGTTGGTCAGTTTATTGTCCATTTCTACCAGTTCTTTTTTTTCCCGCATCATTCTCAGAAAATCGGTGGCGGAGATAGGTTCCTGGTTTCTGTATTTGCGTTGCTCGTTGATGGCGGCGCGCATAAAATTGACCATACTTACTCCCGGAATTTCTACCGGATATTGAAAACTGAGAAAAATCCCTTCGCAAGCACGCTCTTCGGGAGACATTTCCATCAGATTTTTATTTTCAAAGATAATTTTTCCTTGAGTAACTTCAAAAGCGGGGTTTCCGGTGAGTACAGAAGCGAGGGTTGATTTTCCAGCGCCGTTTGGCCCCATTATGGCGTGTATCTCGCCTTTGTTTACGGTCAGGTTCAGTCCTTTTAATATTTCTTTGCCATTGATGGTGGCGTGTAAGTTTTTGATTTGTAGCATAAATATCCTCCAAACCTTCTTTGTGCAGAAGGCTTAATATTTTTCTTTATAATTGAAAATATTATTTAAAAATGATAATTAGTTTGTTTTTTTTGTGTATAAAGTCTCCATTTTTTCCAATATCCAAAAAAATTCCCTTTTTCAAGAAATTTTATTTTTTACCCCACACTCCCTTCGAGCGTTATCTGCAACAGTTTTTGTGCTTCTACGGCAAATTCCATCGGCAGTTTGTTGATAACCTCTTTGGCGTAGCCGTTTACAATCAGTCCTACGGCGGCTTCAGTATCGATGCCTCGCTGATTGCAATAAAATATTTGGTCTTCGCTTATTTTTGAGGTGGTTGCTTCGTGTTCTACTATTGCCGATTCGTTGTTTACCTCCATATATGGGAATGTGTGTGCCCCACACTTGTCGCCCAGCAACAAACTGTCGCATTGCGAAAAGTTTCTTGCGTTTTCGGCTTTGGGATTGACTTTGACCAATCCGCGATAGCTGTTGTTACTGAAACCGGCAGAAATTCCTTTGGAAAGGATGTGGCTCGATGTGTCTTTCCCGATATGTATCATTTTTGTTCCCGTATCGGCTTGTTGATAGTTGTTGGTTACCGCAACCGAATAAAATTCTGCGGAAGAATTATCTCCCAGCAAAATACAAGATGGATATTTCCATGTAATCGCAGAGCCTGTTTCTACCTGTGTCCATGATAATTTTGAGCCTGCTCCTTTGCAAATACCCCGTTTGGTTACAAAGTTGTAAACGCCTCCTTTTCCGTTTTTATCGCCGGGGTACCAGTTTTGTACAGTAGAGTATTTTACTTCTGCGTTTTTCAGTGCCACTATTTCTACTATGGCGGCATGCAGCTGGTTTTCATCGCGCATAGGAGCGGTACATCCTTCGAGATACGATACGTAGCTGTCTTCATCGGCAATTATCAAAGTGCGTTCAAATTGTCCTGTATTGACGGCATTTATCCGAAAGTAGGTGGACAGTTCCATAGGGCAGCGTATCCCTTTGGGGATGTATACAAACGAGCCATCGCTAAATACTGCCGAATTTAATGTGGCAAAATAGTTGTCGGTATAAGGTACCACAGACGCCATATATTTTTGTACTAAATCGGGATGGTGTTCTACCGCTTCGCTAAAGGAGCAAAAAATAATCCCTTTTTCGGCTAATGTCTCTTTGAACGTGGTTTTTACCGATATGCTGTCCATTACGGCATCAACCGCAATACCGGACAGGGCCATCTGCTCTTCGAGCGGGATTCCGAGTTTGTTAAATGTTTTTATCAATTCGGGGTCCACCTCATCCATACTCTTCGGTGTGTTTTTGCGGGGAGCTGCAAAGTAGGCAATGGATTGGTAATCGATTGGTGGAATATCCAAATGTGCCCAAGTGGGCATTTTCATCGTAAGCCAGTGCCGATAGGCTTTTAGACGAAATTCCAACAGCCACTCGGGTTCGTTTTTCTTTTGTGAAATCAACCTCACTACATCTTCATTAAGTCCTTTGGGGATAATGTCTGTTTCGATATCGGTAGTAAATCCGTATTTGTATTCGCTCCGAGTTATCTCTTGCAATATATCGTCTGACATAATTTTTTTTCTTTTAAAAATACCGATAAATACATAGCACGTTGTTGTCCGGTTTTGATAAGAATCATTTATTATTAAATAAACATACAAGATTAAATATTGTTTGTTGCCATACAAAAGTAAAAATAAAGAAAGATTTGTCCCTATCGTTTTGAGATTTGATAATCAAGTTTAACGAATGTATTTTATTTTCATCCGATTTTTGCCGATTTTCGTAAAAATATTTCGCTATCTTTGCCTTGTAATTGATACATTATGACCGATACTAAGAGTATATTTCGCATCACCTACCCTATTTTTTTTTCACTTGTAGCACAAAATATCATTAATGTAACCGATACCGCCTTTCTCGGGCATGTGAGCGAGGTAGCATTGGGAGCATCGGCTATTGGAGGGGTATTTTATATGGCGGTATATTTTGTAGGATTCGGGTTTAGTCAAGGCGTTCAAATATTGATAGGCAGACGCAATGGCGAGAAAAATTATCCCGAAATAGGAACCATTTTCAACAACAGTTTAGCGTTCAATTTTTTTCTTGCCACGCTGATATTTATACTTTCGGCAGCATTTATGCCCAGATTGCTCCAACTATTGGTAAACTCTTCCAATATTTATGCTGCCTCTGTAGATTACCTTCAATACCGGATTTTCGGTTTTTTCTTCTCGTTTCTCAATGTTATCTTTCGTGCGTTTTTTGTAGGCATCACACGCACAAAGGTACTTACCATCTCTGGACTTATAACAGCACTTGTTAATGTGGCATTAGATTATGTGCTTATTTTCGGGAAATTTGGCTTTCCCGAGTGGGGAATAAAAGGAGCTGCCGTAGCATCGGTCGTGGCAGAGATGGTTACAAGCGTTTATTTGGTATGTGTTACCCGCAAACACGACAAGTCAAACAGTTTTGGTCTATTTCGGTTTAACAAATTTGATTGGAAAACAGTCAGAAAAGTACTCGACTTATCCATTTTCATTATGTTTCAATTTTTTATTTCTACTTCCATTTGGTTTGTATTTTTCATTTTTATCGAGCGGATGGGAGAGCGTCCGCTTGCCGTAACCAATATTGCAAGGAGCCTGTATGTGTTGCTGATGATACCAGGATCGGCACTGGCAACAACGGTAAGCACACTGGTAAGTAATATGATTGGAGCCGGAGAAAAAGACAAGGTCATCTCATTAATGTATAAAACATTGAAAATAACGATAATAATAATTTTGCCTTTGATGATAATGACCTTTATCTATCCCGAGATGATTGCAAAAATATATACAAACAATCCCGATTTGATTTTGGCAAGCATCCCCACGTTACGCGTAGTTTCCATAGCTATGGTACTATGCGGGGTATGCAATATTCTTTTCAACACCATTTTGGGAACGGGAAATACCCGTATTGCCTTTGTTTTTGAGATAGTTACCTTATTCTTTTATATGATTTATGTATATTATACAGCAATTATTCTTCAATCGAGTGTAGAGACGGTATGGATGTCGGAGTTTGTCTATTGGATATTGATGGGAGCAATGAGCTATATTTACCTGCTAAAGGGGAATTGGAGGGAAAAAGAAATTTGATTTTTCCGGTTTTTCTTTTTTTTTTGAAATATCGTTATCTCTAACGAGAATTGAGAAATGTGGGAATTGAGAGATTAGAAAATTTCCATATTATTTTATTTCTCAATTCCCACATTTTTCAATTTTTTATTACAATATTGTTTCTGCCTCGAACCCTTTGCTTTTGATTATGGCAACCACTTTTTCAGCAGTTATTCCTTTAGAACTTACGGTAAGGGTTTTGTCTGCACTGTCAATATCAACGTTCCAATGACAGATGCCTTCGGCTTTGTCCAAACCACTCTGTACCTTCGATACGCAACCTCCGCAGTTGAGGTTTGTTTTGAATTTTAATTCTTTGATCTCCATTGTTTTGAAATTTAATTGTTATTTATTTTGCAAAATTAGTTGATTGATAAGATTTTTTCGCTATTACTTTTTCCATTTTAATCGCAAACTATTTGTTACCACGCTCACACTGCTCATTGCCATTGCCGCTCCCGCAATCATCGGGTTCAGCAGAAATCCACTGATGGGATAGAGTATCCCTGCCGCGACCGGAATGCCTATAAGGTTATAAATAAATGCCCAAAACAGGTTTTGCCTGATGGTGGCAACGGTTTGTTTCGACAATTTAACGGCTTGTGGTATTTTGCCTAGGTCGGAAGATATAATCGTTATTTTGGCAGTGTCCATAGCAATATCGGCCCCTTTGCCCATTGCTATACTCACATCTGCTGTTGCCAAAGCGGCGCTGTCGTTAATGCCGTCGCCAACCATTGCTACGGTTTTGCCCTGCTGTTGCAGTTGTTTTACAAAATCGGCTTTGCCCTGTGGCGATACCTCTGCCTTGTAGTGTTTAATGCCGGCTTGCCCTGCAATAGCTTTCGCTACGGTTTCGTTATCGCCGGTTAGCATATAAATTTCAATGCTCATATCCTGCATCTGTTTAATTGCCGGCACCGAGGTTTCTTTAATTTTATCGGCAATAGCAATAACCGAAAGCGCCCGTTTACTGTCGGCAAACCAAATAACGGTTTTGGACTGTGCGCCCCATTCATCGCTCCGCTGCTTCAGGGTGCTGTCAATAGAAATATGATTTTCTGCCAACAGTTTTTTATTCCCCACAAAATAGGTTTCGTTATCGTAATTGGTTTTTGCCCCTTTGCCTGTAATACTTTCAAAGCCAGACAAAGTTACCGCTGCCGTTCCGTCCAGGTGTTTTACTACGGCTTCGGCCAACGGGTGTTCCGATTGTTTTTCCATACCCAGTAAAATATTTTTGGCGGTGTCGTTATCGTCCAGCCAACAAATATCTGTAATCTGCGGTCTACCTTCGGTAATGGTGCCTGTTTTGTCTAAAATGATGGCATTGACTTTTTTGGCTAATTCCAAACTTTCGGCATCTTTTATTAAAATACCCTGTTCGGCGCCTTTGCCAACGCCCACCATAATTGCCGTGGGCGTAGCCAGCCCTAGGGCGCATGGACAGGCAATGACCAATACCGTAATTGCCGCCAACAATCCTTGTGCCACCCCGTTGTCGCCCCCAAAAATCACCCAAAGGATAAAGGTTGCAATGGCAATACAAATTACTACAGGAACAAAAATACCGGCAATTTTATCTACTAATTTTTGTACGGGGGCTTTGCTACCCTGCGCGTCCTGCACCATTTTAATAATTTGGGCAAGCATTGTTTCCCGCCCAACCTTTACAGCTTTAAATTGAAAGCTCCCTTTTTGATTAATGGTCCCGGCAAATACTTTTTCATTATCATTTTTCAGGACGGGTACAGGCTCGCCGCTCAACATACTTTCGTCCACGTATGAGTTGCCGGAAATTACCATTCCGTCCACCGCTATTTTTTCGCCGGGTTTTACCACAATAATATCGCCCGTGTTTACCTCCTCAATAGCTATCTGCTTTTCACCGCCGTTTTTTTGAACTACAGTTACCGTTTTTGGTTGTAAGCCCATCAGTTTTTTAATAGCTGTGGAGGTATTGCCTTTGGCTCTTTCTTCCAGTAATTTTCCCAGCAGGATGAACGTGATTACCACAGCCGCCGCTTCGAAGTAAACGTGCGCGTGTAAACCCCTTTGATGCCAGAATTCAGAAAAAAACATATTAAAAACGCTGAAAACATAGGCAATTCCGGTACTCAAAGCCACTAGTGTGTCCATATTGGCAGAGCGGTGCCTAGCCTGTTTCCACGCATTTATAAAAAAATCCCTACCCAACCACAAAACAACGGGCGTTGAAAATGCCCACATTATCCAATTGGCGTAAGGCATATCCATAAAAAACATTCCGATTAGCACCACAGGCAATGAGAGCAGAATAGTCCAAAATGTTTTGGTTTTTAACCGGCTGATTTTTTTTTCGTGAATACTTTCCAGAGTTTCCTGCTGTTTGGACTCATCTACTATCAACAGGTCGTAGCCAACACCCTGCACAGCTTTTTGCAGCTTGGCGGCACTGGTTATTTCGGGTAGATATTCGACAACAAGGTTGCCGGTGGCAAAATTTACTGAGGCGTTTACCACGCCGTTTTCGTTGGTTACAATGCTTTGGGCGCTGCTTGCACACGAGGCGCAGGTCATACCCAATACAGGGAAGGCTTGCGTAACGGTATTTGAATGTGTATCTGCCATTTTTGTATCGTATTGTTTACAATGCAAAATTGGCAAGAATAAGGGTGCCGGCTACTATAGAATTATTGATTTATTTTGTAAGATTTACACCTCGTCCAACGGTTTTCGTTTACCTTTGCCTATTTTTTTGAAATGCCCGGGAGTAAGCCCTGTTACTTTTTTGAACTGGTTGCTTAAATAAGCTGAGCTCGAGTAATTTAGCCGGTAGGCAATTTCGTTCAATGTCAATTCATCGTACACCAACAGCTCTTTTACTTTTTCTATTCGTTGGGCAATAAAGTATTTTTCGATGGTTGTGCCTTCCACTTCCGAAAACAGGGTCGACAGATAGCTGTAATCGTGGTGCAGCCGGCTGCCCAACACTTCCGAAAGGTTGGTAGTGGCATCGTTGTCGCGGTAATGTACCAAATCGATGATGATGTTTTTTATCTTTTCGATGAGGCGGCTTTTTTTATCGTCTATTATTTCAAAGCCCAACGGGATTAGTTTTTCTTCCAGTCGTTTTCTCTCTTTGGGCGTAAGTTCGTTTTCAAGGGTTGCCTCTCCCAGTTTCACATTTTTTACGCTGAAACCCAATTTTTCCAGTTCGTTTTTTACCACCATAATGCAGCGGTTACAAACCATATTTTTGATAAAGAGGGTGCCCATATTTATCTTCTTTTTTCTGTTTGTAAAGATAAAATTCGATTACAAAAATCAACTATTTATTTGGGTATGGTATAATTGTCTATTTCGGTGAGTAGTGTTTTTGCTGTGCTTATTTCCATAAATGTTGTGCCGTAACTTCCATTGATAGGCCCGCTCAAATAGCATACTTTATCTTCCGGCAGTATGATTTCTCTATCTATCAGATTTTGCAATAGAGTAATAAAATATGTCCGTTCGTCTCCTACCAACTCTTCTTTAAAAAAAGAATATACACCGTATGAGAGTGCCAACTCACGCGAAGCTCTCTCTTTGTAGCAAAATGCAAGAATTGGATCACTACCTCGATGAGAGGCGAGATAACGGGCTGTTTTCCCACTAAATGTATCGGTAATAACAGCGTTGATATCCAGCATTTTGCCGGCTTGTACGGCTGAATGTGCCAAAAATGAGGTTACATCGCCTTCTTTGAACTCTATGGGAATGTCGTTTTCGGGCATTTTGGTTTTCTCGGCTTCAAATGCGATTTTAGACATTGTGCTTACCGCTTCTACCGGATATTTTCCGTAAGCTGTTTCGCCGCTGAGCATCAAAGCGTCGGTACGATAATAAATGGCATTGGCTATGTCATTAACTTCGGCGCGGGTAGGACGCGGATATTCTATCATAGAATGGAGCATTTGCGTAGCTACTATTACGGGTTTGTGCGCTTTTACACATTTGCGGATTAACTTTCGTTGAATACCGGGGATTCTCTCTTGCGGCACTTCGATGCCCAAATCTCCGCGCGCCACCATAATGCCGTAAGAGTGTTCCATTATCTCGTCAATATTATCTACCCCTTCTTGGTTTTCTATTTTTGAAATAATTTTTATGTCGCTGCTGTGTTTGTCCAATATTTCCTGAATATCGAGCAAGTCATGTTTTGAACGGACAAAAGAGTGTGCTATAAAATCAAGATTTTGTTCGATTGCAAATTCGATATTTTTTCTATCTTTTTCGGTAAGTGATGGGAGGTTGATTCTTACTCCGGGTACATTCACACTTTTTCTACTGCCAAGGGTACCATCGTTAAGTACCTGACAGATAAGGGAACCGATGCTATTTTCGTTTTTGCCGGTTACCTGTAAGTCTATTTCGCCATCGTCTATCAATATGTGGTCTCCTACTTGCAAGTCTCTTGCAAAGTAGGGGTAGCTTACTGCTATACATTGGGCGGTAGTTGTAAGAGTAATGTCTCCCGTTACGGTGATACTGTCGCCTGCTTTTAGCTCTATGCCATCGTTTTCGGCAATGGTTGTGCGTACTTCGGGTCCTTTGGTGTCGATCAAAATTGCTATTCTGCGACTTACGGCTCTTACATTGTTTATTATTTTCAGAAATCCTTCTCTGTCAAGGTGTGCCGAGTTCATACGTACCACGTTCATCCCTTCTTTATACAGTTTTTTCAAGAAATCAATATCACATCGCTTGTCACTAATAGTCGCAACTATTTTTGTAAATTTTTTTTGTTCCATTATTTTTTTGAATTGTCTTTGATAAGTAGTAATAAGGATTTAGGCTCAATTCATTAGGTTTATTATATGATAATTGTCTATGAAATATAAACATATTTTCAGTACTAAAAAATAATCCGATTTATGAGACAACCACCTACAAAAAAGCAAGTAACGCCAAGCGATATGAGTCTAACCCAAATCCGGTGATGCACCCTTTTGCCGCTTCGGATAGATATGAGTGGTGTCGGTAGTTTTCACGTGTAAAAACATTGGATATATGTACCTCTATAACGGGGGTTTGAATGGCTCTTACCGCGTCGGCAATAGCCAGCGAGGTGTGTGTGTAGGCTCCGGCATTCAACACAATACCGTCAAGAAAAAAACCTGTAGAATGAAGTTTGTCGATAATTTCGCCTTCGTGATTTGATTGAAAGTACTCAAGTTCCAGCTTGGGAAATTGTTTTTTTAACTCTTTAAAATAACTTTCAAAATCTTGATTTCCATAAACTCCCGGTTCACGCTTGCCGAGCAAATTCAAATTAGGACCGTTGATGATAAGAATTTTTTTCATTGTCAGTATCTGGCTTATTCAATTACAAAGATAGTGAAAATCTTTGTACAGTCAATTCAAAGGTGATTTTAAAACGGATTGACATGGCTATATAAAAAACAGGCAAATCGTTTTATTTTACTTTTACGATATTTCAACTGATTTTTTCAATGGCAAAAGTACTGTCTTTTGGGAATTTGTTACAATCTTTTTTCAGAAAAATTATTTGGGAAAAAGGACTATTTTTTTTAGAATGTAACAATTTTATCTAATAATTATCCCTGAAAAATACAAAATTAAATCTTTTATGCTATGAGTGTTTCTTTTAAAATAGAACCTCTTTGTTTTCCCACTTTTTACAAAACGGACATTAAATTTGCACTCTCCAACTTGCTACTTTTGGTTATTTAAATGCAATTTTTGAACGTTTATCCCATATTGGTTGTTACAAATTTTTGAGAAGACAAAGAAACAATCTACTTTTGTAAAAATGCGTATGAATTCTATCTTGACTTTTTTAAAACCCGCGGTTCCTAAACGATATTTGCTTTTTATAGCTGGTTGCGTATGGGCTGTGGCGGGAGGAATTTTGCTTTGGAGAGGGTTTACGATGTTTGGTGCTCATCCACAAGAAGTTTGGTGGAAATTATTGATTTGCATACCGTTGGGAATTCTTTTCTTTACATCCATATTCAAAAAAATATTCAAAAAACATTCTACCCGTATCCTCAATCTCAAACCGGAGAAACCTTGCGCTTTCTCTTTTTTTAATTGGAGAGCCTATATGATGATGGGATTGATGATCGGTTTCGGAGTATTTCTCCGTACCTCACTACTTGTCCCTGTCCGATATCTATCTATGCTTTATGTCATAATGTCCATCCCTCTTTGCATATCTGCAGTATTGTTTTTTGCCGCAGGGAAAAAATATTTCAATATCCTCCGGTAATTATTGGTATTGCAATTTCAACAAATCCTTACTTATACACAACAAAAATATGGCTCAATATACTAAAAAACAAAAAGAAGATATTGGCTTGTCTCCCTATGCATTGATATTTCGGGGACAAAAAAGAATGGAACAGACACAATTTTACGCATTTGAATTTAATAAAGAAGTTTATACAGAAAAAAGCATCCTCTCGGTAGAGGAATTATCTGTACAAAATGACAAGAGAATGATAAGGTGGATCAATATCGATGGGCTGGACGATGTGGAAATAATGAAAAATATCGCCCAACAGTTTGATATAGATAACGATGTAATGTCTGATGTAATGAATACTTCCGTTCGTCCTACAGTACGCGAATACTCCGGCGGTTTATATATAACGCTTAAAATGATTATTCCTCACTCAAAATCGAAAGAGCTGACTATAGAAAATTTGAGCTTATTGATTACCAACGGCACGTTGCTCTCCTTTCAAGAGCAGAATGGCGATGTTTTTGAAGCAATCAGAGAGAGAATAAGAAAACATAAAAGCAAAATACGAACAGGAGGAGCCGGTTATCTGGCTTTTGCATTGCTTGATATTGTGGTGGACAATTATATTTATGTGGTGGGAACTTTGGGAGATAAAATTGAAAATTTAGAAAGTATTATGGTCAAAAGACCCACCAAAGAATTGCCGGTAGTAATTAACCAATACAAGCAGGAATTGAATATTTTTCGAAGATACATAAAACCGGCTAAGGAGATGATCTTGGATTTGAGCAAAATGGAGTCGGAATATATTGGCGAAAATAACAAAACCAACTACAAAGAACTGCATGCAAATATCAGCGAGGCATCGGAACTGACTGACAGCTATCGAGAAATGCTCAACGATATATTAAACACATATCATACCGCTGCCACCTCACGATTGAACGACATTATGAAAGTACTTACCATAATATCCGTCTTTTTCATACCATTGACATTTATAGTGGGTGTGTATGGCACAAATTTTGACTATATTCCCGAGTTTCGGTGGAAATACGGCTATTATGCTATGTGGCTTGCAATGGCGGCAATAGCTATGTCAATGGTGTGGTATTTCAAAAAAAAGAGATGGTTTTGAGTGAAACGAAGATACAACGATCAATTTTTTCTATAGCAAAATGGAGCCTAACATCAAAGGATATACACAGCTTATAAATATCGATTTGAAAGAAATAGTCCAGTTTATCGACTGGAGATTCTTTTTCCATGCATGGCGTTTGACAGGAAAATACGATGATATTGCAACCGTCTGCGATTGTGTTTCGTGCCAAACGGGATGGTTACAAAAGTTTGACACAAAAAACCGTCCCAAAGCCGAAGAGGCCATTAAGCTCTACAAAGACGCACAAGAGATGCTACGCGATATTTTGGGAGCTGATTCTCTTAAAATCAATGCAGCCATATATTTAGGATGTGCGTATTCGTCTGATGACAATATCATTTTCGATACCAACGGTAAAGAGGTCATTGTCCCCACACTCCGGCAGCAACACCCATCTACTGATGGGTGTTGCTATGCCTTGTCCGACTTTTTGGCAGAGAGAGAAGATTATGCCGGTGCTTTTGCTACCACGGTTCTTGGTACCGAAAGCCTTGCCGAAAAGTTTGAGAAAGAAGATGATGTTTATCTCTCCATATTAATCAAAACTTTATCAGATCGTTTGGCTGAGGCTTCTGCCGAGTGGCTTCACCAAAAAGTGCGTACAGAATATTGGGGGTATGCCACAGACAAGAATTTGAGCGTGGACGATATGCTAAAAACACGCTATCAAGGCATTAGACCCGCAGTAGGATATCCTTCACTCCCCGACCAATCTATTATTTTTGAATTGGACAAATTGCTTATGTTTGAAAAAATAGGAATAACGCTCACAGAAAACGGAGCAATGTTTCCCAACGCTTCGGTATGTGGACTCTATTTTGCACACCCAAAGTCAAAATATTTTATGATAGGAAAAATTGACGAAAATCAATTAAATGACTATGCCCGCAGACGAGATAAAACTCCCGAAGAAATGAAAAAATGGTTGGCTGCCAATATCTAATCCCTCATTTTGAGCTATTTGTTACAGCTTTTTAATTTCACACATACATTTATGAAATATACTCCTTTTATCTTTGCTTTTGTAATGCTTTTGTCTCTGATTACCTACGTGGTAATCAGAGGCTACCAAGCATTATCCGCCGTGAGTATTTTAAAAAATATTTATGCGGTACTACTTATCGGTCAATTTATACTATTTATGTTTGTAACATTTTTTGGTTCTACCATTCCTATGCCGGGGGCAAAAGCAATCAACTCGTTAAGTCACAGTTTTTTCACGCTGCTCGTTTATCTCTTCTTCTCTTTGCTACTGATAGATATTATTTTGGTAATCAACTATTTTATACATTTTATACCAGTTGTATCCACATTTAGATTTTGGAGTTTTTTGCTCCTTATACTCACAATATCGGTAACATTGGCAATCGGTAATTACCGGTTTTTCCATCCCCAAACTGTAACCTTGAATATCACTGCAGAAAAACCTCTACAGCACAAAAAAATCAAAATAGTTGCCGTGAGCGATGTTCATTTAGGCGTATCCATAGACAAGAAACAACTCCAATGTTATGTAAATTTGATAAACGCCCAGCAACCCGACTTGGTTTTGATAGGTGGCGATTTGATAGACAGAAGTATTAAGCCGGTTATTGCCCAACAAATGGACGAAGAATTGAGGCAAATTAAAGCCACTTTAGGAGTCTATGCTGTATTGGGCAACCACGAATACTATGGCGAAAGCCTTGATGCAGCTACCGATTTTTATAAAAAATCGGGGATAAATCTATTGAAAGACAGCGTTGTGTCAGTAAACAACCAATTTTACATTGCCGGTAGAGACGATAAAACCAATCCACGCCGGGAAGAACTTAAAACTGTACTGCAGTATGCCGATAAAGAGAAACCGATACTGTTAATTGATCACCAACCTGCCAATTTAAACGATGCGTTTGCAAATAATATCGATTTTCAATTCTCGGGACACACGCACAACGGACAGTTTTTCCCCGGCAACTTAATAGTAAAAAAGATATTTGAATTGGGCTATGGCTATATGAAAAAGGGAAAAACCAACTATTATGTCTCTTCCGGATTAGGGATTTGGGGTCCCAAATTTCGTATCGGTACCCAGTCCGAACTAGTTGTTATCAACTTTAGCTATTAGCATCCTGAATATTTCACAAAAAATAGGTTTAAAATCAGCCAAACTACCGTCTATGAAACAGTACGGTTGATTTTAAACCTATTTTTCGTTCTACTCTTTACTCCCCCCCCAAAAAAATATTTATTTAAATTTCCCCTTAAAAATGGTTGGATTGATATTAAGCGACAAAAAGCACCAATGTTGCATTCGGTCTTTCGAGCCACCTTTTACGGAGAAAAAAGCATCGGTGCCAAACATTACCGAGTATCCACCTTGTAAAGTAATATAAGGACGAATGGGGTAAGTTACCGTTAAATCTATTTCGGAACCTAAGCCTTGACTATCCAACCCATAGGCTTCCAGCGATTGTTGAGCCGAAAAGTTATGATAGGTCAAATCTACCGTAAGTTTTTTTACCGGTTTTAGAATTATTGACGCATAAAGGTCCGACAACCCAATATTGGGCATAGCTGAGGCATAAAAATAATCCATTGCTCCGTAAAACTTGTGGTGAGTTCCGTATAACGGATTGAACCATGTTGATTTGGAGCTGCCTGATTTTTGTCCCGAGAGGTAATCCCATCCCAAAGCGGCGGCAAAAGTTTTTGTAAAGTCGTATTTTGCCTTGGTGGCAAACATATAGGCTCCCACGTCTTTGCCTGTGCTGTTTTTTCCGGTTTGGTAGTAAAACGTACCGCCGAGAGACAATGCGTTGAGGCTATATGAAAGGTTAGTCCCTACTGTCTGCATATTGCTTACAGTTGTGTCCAAGTTGGTTACAGTCTGATAACCGAGATTCATCATCATCAGCGAGGCGATAAAATTCTTTTTGTTATCGTACTGATAATATCCTGTTTGCATATATTTATAGGGCTGTCCGCCTCCTACGTACAAAGTACCTTCTCCCTGTGGTCTGTTAACCTGGTTATAAGCAAAAATAAGGTGCAATTTATTGTTCGGGTTTTCGTAGCCCAATTTCAAAGCATCGTGCCAGCGCCCCGCTTGGTGCCAGTCGAGTGTTCCGAGTATGCGGTCGTCATCGTAAGCCAGTTGCTGCCGCCCGATCTGTGCAAAATATCCGTTAGACACTATTTTTGCCCAAGCCTCGTTTATAGATACGTTTGCCATATTATCTATCTGTGGTTTTGTACCCCAAATGGATATATCTTGAAATGAGAATCCCATAGACAGGAATCCGTTATTGTAACCCATACTCAATCGCGAACGATTTGAAATAAAGGAGGTTGCCTGACTTTGGTCGCCCAAAGGGTATTGTGCTCCGTGATTATACTCATATCGGGGACGGATTTGCGCTTTTACTGTAAATTCGTTTTCTTCCTGTGCCGAAATTGTTGCTCCGCAAGCGAATAGACAAATTGCCATTAAAATAAAATTCATTTCTTTCATAACCGTAATGTTTAATGGAGTTCTTATTTTTTATTTGATTAATAATAGGTTTGAGTTTGTAACAATTCACTTTTTTATTGAAAAATAATTAGAACCTTATCCGCATTTTCTGTAACGTTTTATCCACCCGAATAGGTGTGGACACTTTGTTGTGCCGAAGGTAGGTAATTTACTCCGTACCAGCATATTTGCAACAATACAAAGGCTACAATTAGCAAATACATTGAAATTTTGTTTGACGAAGTCCGATAAATCCGGTAATGTATGTATCCTAAATATCCCAGCCAAGTGGCTGCCGCCCAAGTCTCTTTCGGGTCCCAACTCCAATAATGTCCCCAAGCCTCTTTTGCCCAAATGGCTCCCATCAGCATTCCCATTGTAATAAATGCCGTTCCGACATAAACCAAATTATCTGTCATATCCATTATTCGTGTTTTGTCGTCAATTTTTTTTTCACGTACCAAATAGTAAATTGCTATAATGGTAACAGCTCCCAAAATGGCATACGAAAACATATAAATAATAACGTGTGGTGAAAACCAAGGACTTTGCAGCGCCGGCATAAGGGTCTTGTTATGAATATTGGGTTTGACGATATTTATAATGATAAATACCAGTGACAGCAAAGCACTAAACGACAGTATCCACTTGTATTTCCATCGCAAATAGGTTATCAGCCCAGCCACGGGTAAAAAAAATGAATACCACAATCGTGTTTCGCCCATCGTCCGTAAGGGTGGACGCTCCAATGAATACCACAACCCAATGATAAATGAAAAAAAGACTGCCAAACCTGCCAATGTAAGCAGTGTGGGTAATGTACGTCCACGACCTTTGAAAGCCATCCAGGCACCAATCAGCCACAGTAAAACTGCCGGTATTGCAAAATATATAAAACTATCCCAAGTCATGATTTTCTTTTTTTAGGTCCTACAATAAACAGGAAAAGTGCTCCGGCAAGCAACATAAAAATTCCGGTATAAACAACTTTCAACCAAGGATCGCGCACCAATTCAAATACACTTATCTCGGAATATTTGCCTTTTGATTCGTCGTAGCTCAGTTGATATACCATCCAGTCTTCGAGCAAAAATGGCTTGTTTACCTCTATTTGCGCATTTTCCTTTTTACCCGATTGAGTATAAACGGTTACTTTGGATGTGTAGCGTTTTACCTCCTGCATTGGCATAGCGATACTGAACTTTTTGTCCACATACAACACTTGATAGGGGAACATATAGCTTCCGTTACTTACCCACCCCTCTATCGGTTTTGGTAAAGACGAGTGTTTAACGCGTACTTTAATGGCTGTGGTAGCCCCATCCATCATCAGTGGTACAAAATTGATGAATGCTGTATCACGAACTACGCCGGCGTGGGGCAGGTAATCGGTAATTTCGATGTCGTATCCAGCCAAACAGGTTTGCTTTCCTATACCTTCGAACAGGTAACTCTCGGGATTGTCTTCGGGTTGTGTTTGGCCGGTTAGATTGTCAATCACCACCAATTTGGGTGGATATTCTTCTATTTTAAATGTATCCAACTCTATGGCAACCGGCAGTTCGTGAACTTTACCTTTATCGTCCACCGCCCGCCATTCGACCTCGTCAATACTAACCGTCATTTTCAAACGCTGCATATCGGCACTTCCGAGGATTCCTCCCAAAAGTGCCGCAAACAATCCTAAATGATTCAGATAAAAACCTGTATCACGCCAGCTTATCTTCTTACTTGCTCGTCTTATTATTGTTAAACCAAGAATAAATAACAGGTAAAAACATTCGAAAACGAACATCCACGAAGTAGTCATCCTGAAAAAGCCAAGCTTCTCGATAATATTAGATGACTCGGGGGTATTCGATGTTGCTGTGGAATATTGGGGCGTAAATCCCATTATCACAACTACCAACAACAAAACTGCGATTGCCGACACGGTAGCTTGAACGCCCGAAAACCAACGTATGATGTTTCGATTACGATAAGCTAATCCAATTATTAAAACGGACAGAACAAATCCTGCTCCCAATATGCCGTTCAGAGGCCAAGAAAAACTATCGGGATGAATATTTCCCAATGAGAATTGCAAAATTAATCCTGTTAGTGCTATGCCTCCTGCGACTATAAATCCTTCGGGAAATCCCCAAGGTTGCTCCCAAATTTTTCGGGCGGTATCTTTCATTTAATTTATTTACTCATGTTATTACAACAAAACTGTCTGATAAGCGCAACCAGCCCGTCAGACAGCTTTGTATGTTGAAAAAAATATGTCTCTTTATTTAATTCTGGCTGATTAGCCTATTATTGGTCTTTGCTTTCTGGAGCCATTCGGGAACAACTTTATCCATAAATTTTTGCTTATCCCCTTTTTCTTTGGGTACATCCAACCCGATATATTTTTGAGCTTTTTCTTTGGTCGAAATATCAGGTAATGGAACTTTAGCTGTATATCCGAGCGATGCTAACACACTCGATATTTCCATACGAGCTTTGTAGGCTCGGTCAAGACTATGTGAAAGGATGCGTTGAAACTCGATGGGTGAGTGGAACGAACCTCCGTGTGAGGCCACGGCATAGTCCCAACGCCATTGTGATTGACGTATGTATTGGAGTGCATTTTTCATTTGCGGTTCGCTTGCGCCCTTTTCCCAAGCAAACTGTGCTTCGAGATGTGCTGCGGCAAGTTCTTTTTCCACCAGATTGCGAATTTCGAGGGCTGCTTGCTGGCGTTGATATACAGCATTGCGCAAATTTTCTTCTGTTTCGCGATGGCAAACCTGACAAGTGTTGTTAATGCTTGCCAACGGACTTCTTACATGATGGCTACTATATTTCACTCCTCCTTCGGAGACATAAGGCATATGGCAATCGGCGCACGATACTCCACGCTGTGCGTGTATTCCGGTTTGGAATAGCTCGTAATCGGGGTGTTGTGCCTTAATGATAGGTGTACGGCTCAGTTTGTGCGTGTAGTCATAAAACTGAATACTGTCGTAATAGCGTTCGGCTCCTTCCATAGTCGTACCGTTGTGCCAAGGGAAAGTAAGGTATTTTTTGTCTTTTGTAAAATAATACTCAACGTGGCATTGTGCACAAACTAATGAGCGCATTTCTTGCTGTGTCGCTTTCTTTATATCTTTTCCCATAGCAGCAAAACCTTCAATAAGCGCCGGGCGCGATATTTTCAAATCCATCGTTTTGGCATCGTGGCAATCCACGCATCCGATAGGATTGACAATTTCACTCCCCCATTTAGCCCAGGTTTGATTGTAAAATTCGGCAACACCCACCGAGTCCATCATACGGGGCACATCGGGACTTTTACACGTCCAGCAAGTTGCGGGCTGAGGTCCGTCTTCAGCTGTCATTGGGGCACCGGTTCTGAGTGTATTATACACGTCTTCTACAGCATGTTTGTGTCCGCGGGGTGCGTTGTAGTCTTTACTAAATGCGTATCCTGCCCACAAAATTACCATTTCTGGACGCGCTTTCAACACATCGTCTGCGCTGCTGCTGTTGTATTTGCTCCGAAAAGTTGTGTCTGCCGTTTTTGCCCACGTTTCGTATTCGCGTGGGTAGTTTATGGCAAATTTTTCGTTGCGCGACTCCAACCCTTCTATTTCTACTTTTTTATTGTTCAACACACTTGCTATTTCGGCTCGCCGCTGAGTGATGGAGGCTGCCAGCATTCCGAGTAAAAATACAACTCCAAGGGTTACAGAAAATAATAGCCAACCAACCTGGGGTTTCATTTTTTTATTGTTTGTACTCATATTAGGTATAAATTTGAAAGTTATTTAGTGGTTTCTATTTTTTATTTATCATTTCATCGAGCCATTGTGGTACGTTCGATTCCGGCAGCGGTATCCTCGAGTTGGGGGTGGACGAGAGTGATCGACTTCGTGTGTGTGCTACTTCGCGATGGCAATCCCAACAGGCGTTTCCATTCATTTTCTTCAAATCTTTGAATCCCATACGTCCGGTAGAAACAAATTCGGTATTGAGCTGTGTATGGCAACGGATACAGTTGTCCATAATCACTTCGGCGCTTGCATCAATGGCTTGTATTGCCTGTGGCTCCATTCTGAGAGTGAATATGGCCGAATGTCGTAATCCGTCTTTGGCTTTGAAAAAATATTTGTTAAAAACATTGTTGTGGGGTACGTGACAGTCGTTGCAGGTGGTATTTCGAGCATGAGACCCGTGAGACCAAGTTGCGTAGTAAGGACCCATAATGTGGCAATTGACACAAGTTTTGGGATCGTCCGAAAGATAGCTGTATGCGCGCGAGGCAAAAAACGAATACAGAAACAGGCCTACAAAAGCACCGCTGATGATAAAGGCCGGATAGCGCCAACCTCCACGCGGCTTTAGCTCATTCCATATATTTTTCAATTTGTTCATGATACTAAAATGCTTTAACTTAAATTAAAATACAAAATAAGGCATTTAAAATAAAAAAAAATGTAATAATTATGACGAATTGAAAGAAATGTGTACTTTTGATTAAATCTATCCAAAAAAGTAGAAAGACACACAGTTATACTTACGCTTTCTTTATGTTGATTTTGATTAATTTTTTTCTTATTAAAAAATGGAGCAATATGCACTTTCATACAAACAGGACATTTTTCAATGTCCTTTGTGTAGTTCGGTACCCAAAGACCAGCGGGAGTCGTTTCTTGACGATGTAAAATTCAGAATAAAAAAATTTAGCAAAGGAAATATAATTATTACACAAGAGTCGCTTTACAACGAACTTTTTATCCTCACACAGGGAGAGGTAAAAACCGGGATGATCGATGAAAAAGGTGATTTTATGCCTGTTGGAGACATCAAGGCTCCCAACCCATTGGCTATCGGATTTTTATTTGCCCAACACAATTATTCTCCGGTTACGGTTATTGCAGTTTCGGAATGTAGCATCATTACCATCCCCAAAGAAAACGTTTATGTGCTGATGCGCAAATACGATACATTTATGATGTCTTTTTTGAGCAATATTTCAGATAAAATTGCCTTTATGTCCGAGCGGCTGCGTATGGTTTCGCTGCGTACCATCAAAGCGAAGTTGGCATATTACCTGCTCAAAGAGTCGAAAGGGGAAGATAGTTTTATTTTAAAATCATCAAAAGAAAATATCGCACGTTTGCTTGGCGTATCGCGCCCGGCACTGGTAAGTGTGATGATGCAAATGGCAGCAGACAATCTTATTAGTGTAAACCAACGGCAAATAGAGATAATAGAAAGAGGATCTTTGCAGAATATGCTTTAAATTATGAAACTTTTCGATTGAAGTTGGCAGTTTCAAATTGAATTAATGATTCGACGTTTGAACTTATCTTCCCTTTCTTCGAAATCCACATTAGCTTTGTATCGGAATTTATATTCAAATTATGAATATTGTGAGAATAGGTATAAATTTCCATTAAAAAAAACTTCGGAATTTTATCAGGCAGTCCGGGAGATAGATTATCTCAACTCCCCTTACCTACTTCTTTCCGCTTTGCGAAGGGGGAATTGAAATTTGTAACTTTTATTTTCAGTTTCCCATAGGAAAAATATATGTCGATTTAAATTTTTGAGAGACTGGTATATATCATTCTAATTTATATAATCTCTAATACTCGTTTTCAATATTTTACAAATGTGCATATTGACAATTAATTATGAACACTTACTTATCAGATTGAAAATTGAATTAATATTGACCCAATATCATCACCAATATAACCAAAGCAATATATTATTAAAAATATGTCTCTCCCCCCCCTCCCCACTCCCACCCACGTCAATTCACTCCGTATCTTTGGCATAACTATTGACACATATCTTAACAAGATATGTCATTAAATAAATATTGGCGAATTGCGGCATAATGTCTTACAATGCTGTAGTACGACATGATTTATTTGTGTCATATTGGCAGATATTAAAACAGACAATTGATGAAAAAAAAAAACGACAATACTTATACTGATGAAATGGTAGGCAATTCCGACGTTTTTCCTATAATTTCTTTAGAAGAAAATCCTACCGATATCAACATTATTTCGGGAGCCGAATTGCCAATCCTCCCTTTACGCAACATGGTTGTGTTTCCCGGCGTTCTTGTTCCCGTTACCGTTGCACGCCCAAAATCACTCAAACTTATACGCAAAGTACAAGAAAATGATGGATTGCTGGGGGTATGCACCCAAATGGACAAAAAAATAGAAGACCCTTCGATAGAGCAACTCTACAAAGTGGGTGTAGTTGCCAAAATAGTGCGAATACTCGAAATGCCCGACAGTTCGACCACAGTAATATTGGAAGGGAAAAAACGTTTCTATTTAGATGCGTTAGTATCCGAAAAGCCTTATCTAAAAGCCAAAATACATCTTTTGGAAGATAATGTCCCGGCAAAAAAAGACAAACTCTTTGTTGCTTTAGCATCTTCCATTAAAGATATTGCCACACAAATTATTGAAAACTCGGGGATGATACCGCCCGAGATGGGTTTTGCTATCAAAAATATCGAAAGTCCTGTTTTTTTGATAAATTACATCAGCGTAAATTTTGGGATGGACGTTACAGACAAGCAACGCCTGCTCGAAATGACAGATATTTCGGAACGGGGATATCAACTGTTACAACTGTTGAACAAGGAGTCACAAATAATGGAGATAAAAATGTCCATCCAGAACAAAGCCAAAGAGGGTATTGACCAGCAGCAGAGAGAATACTACCTTCAGCAGCAGATGCGCACCATCCAAGACGAGCTGGGCGAAAACTCTCCCGAACATGATGTGGCAGATCTCAAAGAGAGGGCAAAAAATAAAAAATGGTCTGAAACCATTCAAAAAACTTTTGACAAAGAGTTGAAAAAACTACAGCGGACCAGCCAACATTCACCCGAATATTCCACACAACTCAACTATGTGGAAACAATGCTTGAGCTCCCTTGGAATGAATATACCAAAGATAATTTCAATCTGAAAAATGCCAAACGGGTACTCAATAAAGACCATTTTGGGATGGACACCGTGAAGGACCGCGTGATGGAACATTTGGCAGTGCTGAAACTCAAAGGAGATATGAAATCTCCCATTATCTGCCTTTACGGACCTCCCGGTGTGGGAAAAACATCACTGGGGAAATCAATAGCTACCGCTTTGAACCGTAAATACATTCGGATGTCGCTGGGCGGCTTGCACGACGAGGCCGAGATACGCGGACACCGCAGAACTTATATCGGTGCAATGCCCGGAAGAATTATTCAGAACATTAAAAAAGCAGAGTCGGCAAATCCTGTGTTTATTTTGGATGAAATAGACAAGGTAAACGCTGACTACAAGGGAGACCCCTCTTCGGCGCTACTTGAAGTGCTTGATCCCGAACAAAACTTCGCGTTTCACGACAATTATTTAGATGTTGATTTCGACCTATCGAAAGTACTATTTGTAGCTACCGCCAATAACTTAAACTCTATACCCCGCCCGTTGCTCGACAGAATGGAACTGATAGAAGTTTCGGGATATACACAAGAAGAAAAGGTGGAAATAGCCACTCGACATCTTATACCTAAGGAATTGGAAAATCATGGACTTGCTACAGAACAATTTGCGCTTACAAAACCAATAGTAAATCAACTTATAGATCAATATACGCGAGAGTCGGGAGTACGCGAACTCGACCGTAAAATATCGGGACTGATGCGCAAAGTGGCAAAAAATGTGGCTACCGAAGAGGCATACAATGTAGAACTCACCTCCGATGATTTGAAAAAATATTTAGGACCCTCACGATATGGACGAGACAAATACGAAGGCAATCAATATGCCGGCGTAGTTACAGGGCTGGCGTGGACGAGTGTTGGAGGGGAAATTTTATTTATCGAAAGTAGTTTGAGTCTGAGTAAAGCTCCTAGCGTTACCCTTACCGGCAATTTGGGAGATGTGATGAAAGAATCGGCCATATTAGCGATGCAATACATCAAATCGCATGCCGAAGCGTTGCAAATAGACCAAAAAACGTTGGACGAAAACAGTGTACACGTACACGTGCCCGAAGGGGCAACTCCCAAAGACGGACCTTCGGCAGGCATCACAATGGTAACTTCGCTGGTATCTACACTGACCCGTCGAAAAGTGCGTAAAAATGTGGCTATGACAGGCGAAATAACCCTCAGAGGCAAAGTTTTGCCTGTGGGCGGAATAAAAGAAAAAATCCTCGCAGCAAAGCGTGCCGGCATTACCGACATTGTGATTTGTGAAGATAATCGAAAAGATGTGGAGGAGATAAAATCAGTCTATTTGAAAGGATTGAAGTTTCATTATGTAACCGATATAATGGAAGTAATAGATTTTGCACTGCTAAAAGAAAGAGTTAAAAAGCAGATATTACCTGAAGAAATGGAGAAACAATAAGCCTAATTTAAAATTTGGTATGTGTTTTGGATATAACATCGGTGTCGGGTTCGACATCGATGTCTTTTATTTTAATAAAAATATTCCGGAATGAATGAAGAAATCGTAAAAATAGTTACTGCCGTAGCCTTAGGTATCGGTTTGAGCGCCGGTACCGGTTTTCGTGTATTCATCCCAATGCTTGTGACAAGTTTGGCTGCCAAATTTGGAATATTTCACCCCTCTGAAAGTTTTGCATGGATGGGAAGTATGCCGGCAATTATAGTTTTCGCATCGGCTACCATTGTGGAAGTCGCGGCATATTATGTCCCATTCGTAGATAATCTGTTGGATAGCATTACCACCCCCCTTTCCGTAATTGCCGGAACGCTACTTATGACATCGGTATTGCCTATTGACAGCAACTTGTTGAAGTGGACAACCGGATTCATTGTCGGAGGTGGAGCTGCCGCTACCATACAAGGAGGGAGTATTCTTGCCCGGCTTACCTCTTCTAAATTTACTATTGGAGCAGGCAATCCGGTAGTTGCCACAGGAGAAAACGTAGCGGCGTTGGGCATTTCTACTCTCTCTTTATTTATTCCCATTATCGTAGCTATCTTGCTTATAGGGCTGTTTGTGATTATATTCCGTAAATTATCACTTTGGAGGAAGAAGAGGTAAAAAACGAAAAAGGCAGGATATGTTTTCATCCTGCCTTCTCGTTAATCTGAATCTTCATCTTACGATAATGAAACCAAAAGATCGTTTTCGCTCTCCTCAAACGAGATCTTACCTTCGCGTGCCAACCATCCCAATGCCAAATACAGATTTTTTTCTGTCAATTTAGTGGCTTTTTTGATGGACTTTACACCGGATTGTCCTTGTTCCAACGCTTTCCAAACCAAACCGGCATTTAAACCAATCGTAGATTTTACCATATCCTTAATTTTTTTTAATTCGAACGCAAAATTACAATAAAATATGTTATACAACACAATCAAGTTGGTTTTTAACTATTTTTTAACAATATAATAGGTTGGTTTTCATCCGAATATACGGTGCCAAGTCAAAAATCTATCAACGCTCAAATCGCCATATTTACGCAGTTTGGATACAATTTTGCCGGCGCTTGTTTCTCTGTTCAACTTTGTTTTTGAAAAAAACTTGTCGGCATAGCAAATAATTTGCTCCTCAATGGAAACAGGCTGCATATCTCGATGTGGAACAGGAAGATTGCTCTGTACGATATAATCCAAACTAAGTCCGACACCGGTATGCCGTTCGCAAACCAGTGCATGGAGAGGAAAACCCTCTTCCTTTACCAGAGCTGACCCTAAATATCCGTGACAGATATATTCCTTTTTTCCATAACATTCGATACTGGGAGCGTCTGTGAGAAAAATACCTATATCATGAAGGATGGCAGCTTCCGAAATAAATTTTTTATCGGCCTGTAACTCCGGATGTTTCTCTACCACTTGCAATGCCTTATCTCTTACCTGAATACTGTGAATCTTGAGAATATCGAACAAGCGAGATTCAACATCGTAATACTTTTCTAAAATAAGGAACGGATCCATAATTTTTTTATCCCTGTATCTATTTATAAATTCCTTTCAAATACGGAAGAAACCATTTTTTGATTTCGAACCAATCAGTTATTAAAAATCGTGTAAAAATTTATTTAATGAAATTTATCTTGTAAATTTGTCTTTCGATTCATTGCAAAGTTATAAAAAAAATGGAAACATCCGAATGTATCTGGCATGCCAACGACCCCTTGATGAAACTTTATCATGATACAGAATGGGGAATTCCGCTCCACGATGACCAAAAGTTGTTCGAATTTATGGTGTTGGATACCTTTCAGGCAGGCTTAAGTTGGAAAACCATTTTGCATAAACGGGAAAATTTTCGCCACGCTTTCGATGGGTTTAACGCAGAGAAGATTGCCCTTTACGACGAAGATAAAATTCAAAAATTGATAAAAGATACCTCCATCATACGCAATCGGGCAAAAATACGTTCTACAGTAGGCAATGCCAAAGCGTTTTTACAAATACAAAAGGAATTTGGCACATTCGACAAATACATCTGGCAATTTACCGGATGGAAAACTCTCGACAATCACTTCAAAACTACCGAAACAATCCCCGCAAAATCGCCCCAATCGGATGCTATGAGTAAAGATTTGCAAAAACGGGGATTCAAATTTGTAGGCTCCACCATCTGCTATGCGTTTATGCAAGCCGCCGGAATGATAAACGATCATTTGGAAAACTGCTTTTGTAGGCACACTTTGAACAGCGCACCGAAATAATGATTTACATTGAGGTCATATTGCCCCTCCCTGTTGGGAATACTTTTACATACACCGTTCCCGACGAATTTGCAAACGGTATTGACATTGGGATGCGTACCGTAGTCCCCTTTGGCAACAAAAAAATGTACACGGGCATAGTATCTCTAATTCATACTTTTACCCCCCAATTACCTTACGAACCAAAACAGATCTTCTATTTTCCCGATTCAAAGCCCATTTTGCGGCATCCACAGTTAAAATTTTGGCAGTGGATAAGCGATTATTATCAATCTTATTTGGGCGATGTGTATCGGGCTGCCGTACCTTCGGGCTTAAAACTCGAAAGCGAAACACAGGTAAAAATCAATCCTCATTACAACGGAGATTATGCTTTTTCAGATAAAGAGCTGTTGCTATTAGATGCGCTCTCAGACGGAAAAACAATAACCGTAAACGAACTCAACCGTATTACAGAAATAAATAATACGCTATCCCAACTGAAGATACTATTGGAAAAAGGAGCTGTTGAAATCAACGAAGAACTAACCGAAAGATTTCGCCCTAAGACAGAAACCTACATCAGACTAACCGATTTTGCAAAAATAGGAAACCACCTGAAACAAATTTTTGACAAGCTCGAAAAAGCCGAAAAGCAATTGGAGTTGCTGATGAAATACATCGAACTCTCGAAATATATGCAATCTGGCGGTTACAAAGAGATATCGAAAAAGGAGTTGCTCGATAAAAGTGGTATATCTCCCGGCGTATTGAGCGGATTGATTGAAAAAAACGTGTTGGAAACATACCGAAAAGAAATCGGGCGGCTCGAAAATAGTGTGTTGGAGACCCAAGAAATTTACTCACTAAATGATATCCAACAACAGGCAATGAACAAAATTCAAACCGAATTGAAAAACAGAAATGTTGCCTTGCTTCACGGAATCACATCAAGTGGAAAAACCGAAATATACATTCACCTGATAAAAAAAACTCTGGATATCAATAAGCAAGCGTTGTTTTTGGTACCCGAAATAGCGCTTACAACGCAACTCACTACACGTCTGAAAAGGGTATTTGGAAATAAATTGGGCGTTTATCACTCCAAATTTTCGGATGCAGAAAGAGTCGAAATATGGAATAAGATGTTGAGCAGTGATGGATACGATGTTATTCTCGGAGTGCGTTCATCTATTTTTCTACCGTTTAGAGAATTAGGGCTAATCATTGTCGATGAGGAACACGAGCCCACCTACAAACAATTTGACCCTGCTCCCCGCTACCATGCGCGAGATGCCGCCATCATGCTGGCGTTAATGCACAGCGCAAAAACCATATTGGGAACCGCAACCCCCTCCATCGAAAGTTACTACAACGCCCAAAACGAAAAATATGCTTACATAGCCGTCAATAAGCGATTTCAAGAGATAGAACTTCCTGAAATTAAAGTAGTCAATATCAAAGAACTTCACAGGCGAAAAGAGATGGAGGGACACTTTAGTCCGTTGTTGATAGAGAAAACCCGGGCTGCTTTAGAAAAGAAAAAACAAATACTTCTGTTCCAAAATAGGCGGGGTTACGCCCCTTTTCTGGAATGTAAGACCTGTTCTTTTATTCCCAAATGCAAAAATTGCGATGTTACTCTCACACTGCATAAATATCTGAACAAACTTACCTGCCATTATTGCGGCTATACAGAAAATATACCCACCGTGTGTCCTGCCTGCCACACCCCTAATCTCGAAAACAGAGGCTTTGGCACCGAAAAAATTGAAGATGAAATAAAATCAATATTCCCCAATGCAAGCGTAGCTCGTATGGATACGGATACAACCCGCAACAAAAAATCGCACGACAGAATAATCACAGATTTTGAGCAGGGAAAAATAGATATCTTAGTTGGCACACAAATGATATCAAAAGGATTGGACTTTGAAAAAGTAAGCTTAGTTGGAATCTTGAATGCCGACAATATGCTGAATTTCCCCGATTTTAGAGCAGCCGAAAGGGCGTTTCAGTTGATGGTACAGGTAAGTGGGCGTGCTGGAAGAAAAAATGCGAGAGGAACTGTGCTGTTGCAAACACATAACCCCCAACACTCCGTTATCGAGCAAATTGTTACTAACAACTACGAGCTGATGTTTCAGACTCAACTCAACGAAAGAAAGCAATTTAAATATCCACCCTTTGTACGGCTAATAGAAATCACACTACGCCATAAAGAAGCCCAAAAGGTAAATGAAGCTGCGGACAAACTGAGCATCGCTCTTCGTAAAATATTCGGAAACAGAATCTACGGACCCAATATTCCTTTGATTGCACGTATCCAAAATATGTTTATCAAACAAATTTTGATTAAAATAGAACCGAAAATATCGACACGCCAATCCAAAGAGATACTCCGAAATCAAATAGACGAACTACTCGCCGAAAAAACCTACAGAAATGTACGAATAAACTTGGACATAGACCCTCTTTAACACAAAATAAATTGAATCTCCATTAAAGATAATTCTTTCAAACTTTTTAATCCGAAAAGAGTACAGAAATAAACTTCGATATTGTAATTATTATCGCTATTAATCGTATTAATTTAATCTATTTTACAGATTTTGATGATATTTATTAACAAATACCCCATTACAATATCAAATAAATTATATACTTTTGTATCCCGATTAAGTGTTATGCCAACACAAAAATCATAATCTTTTTTTCCCATTTTCTGAGAAAACAAATTTATTTTCAAAAAGATAGTTAAAACATGTTTTTTCAATATATTCCCTGTATCAAAATTGCGCTAACTACTGTCAGCGCTTGTATATAAAAATAGGATATTTTTTTCGATACTGATAAAAAATAATGTGTCGGAATTTTAATGCTCAGAATCTATAAAAACGGTATAAATTTTGATAAACGTATCAAAATGAGAAATATATTTTTAAATTATTAAATATAACATTACAAACATGAAGAAAAATACCCGCTTATTCATGCTTTCCTTTGTTTTGTTTTTTGTTGGAAATACTCATGCCCAAGTAACTATTGGTGGCAATACTGAACCTAACTCACACGCCGTTCTTGATCTGATAAGTAACGATGCAAAAGGATTGTTGCTGCCACGGGTTACTACCGCGCAACGAACCGCTATTTTTCCTACCGCCGATGCAAATTCTGCCGGACTACAAGTATATGACACCAGTACCAAATCGACTTGGTATTACGACGGAGCAAACTGGCAACAAGTTTCCAAATCACTGTGGGAAACAAGTACTGCCAATACCGGAATATGGCTCGCTTACAAGTCGGATTACACTGCGCATACTTCGCCCAACTCGATGATTATAAAAGATAACGGTAATATCGGTGTAGGAACAAATGATCCCGCGTTTACAACTTCGGCCAACACCGGTGCCTCCATTCCCACATTCGGGGTAGATGGAACAGTAAATGCCACCAACTACACATCGCCCATACAAACCCTAACATCGGGGAGCATAGCATGGGATTTAAGTAAAGGCGCCAACGCCAAAGTAACCCTAACCGGCAACTCAAACCTCATACTAAGTAATGCGAAAGCAGGAATGTATGGATTAATTATTGTTACTCAAGATGGAACAGGGAGCCGTACCTTGACATTTGCGACAGGTAGCAATAAAGTAATCTGCGCCGGTAACGGAGCCGTCGGGCTTACCGGAACCGCCGGTTCAACCGATATCCTGTCCTTCTTCTACGATGGAACCAATTATTGGTGGACAGTAGGACTGAATTATAATTAACCGGCAACCGGCAACTTTCTAATCGAAAAAAATGTTACGCAAAGTCATACTATTGCTGATAGCGGTTGTAAGCATCCATACCGCTACTTCTCAAAACGGACAGCAACTATTTTGGGCATTGAACAAATGCACCTACTATCTCCCCAATATGCCATACGAACCCTCGTTCGCTTTCAGTATGCGTAAGCTCTACTGCGAATCGCAGTACGCCTTGCTGGCTCGAAGCGGCACCACTGTACAGGGAAATGTGGGATTTGATCCTACGGGTATTGTCAGCGCGGCAAGCAAAGTAAAAATTACGGTAGGCGGGACGGTTGGGGGGACAACGCTCGCAGTAGGTCAAGAAGTCCCATATACAACCTTTGCAGGGGGCAACACTGTTTACGTAGTAACTTGGTACGACCAAGGTCCCAACAAATACCACGCGGCACAAACCACTGCCGCCAATCAGCCTGAATTAGCATTGCTGTCAGCAGGAGCCGGTAGTAATACGAAGTCTTCCATAAAGTTTATCAAAGCAAATTCATACTTCCTAAAGGTGGACGTAGAACTGACCAATTTATTTACCAACGGCTACATCGGTTCGTTGTTTTTGTCCACAAAAACAACAGAAAACAGCAGTATTGCCACTTTTGGGGTGAGAGTACCTATTCCTAACACTACCGGGAACTGGAGATGGTCTTCGCACATTAATTGGAGTGACAGTGCTTTGTATTTCGATGCAGAAAAATGTTGTGTAGCGGGATCTAACCGAAAATTTGACAACAGTTTAAACCGAAATAAGTGGAAAGAATACACGTTTATCAGGAATAATGAGACTAGTAGTAATAAAATAGTCAGAGTCAGCGGTACTGAAAAACTCAATGTGAATGAAGCAATAGTTGCTCCTCCTGCGGGAGCGAAAGGCTTTGGGATAGGCTCCTATTTAGATAATGGCACAGCACAGCCTTTTAGTGGTTACATCTCGGAGCTTATCTTATTCCCTGATAATTTATCAAGTTCGCCCTATTTAACGCATACCGAAAATTTTATGATTGACTATTGGGGGTTGTAGCCTTTGCTAGGCTATATATCTTCCGTTATATTCATTATTCCGGCACGCCAATTATTACACTTACAAACTCCACCTCCCCGCCCAACGGAGGGTGGAGTTTGGATAATTCTATTTGCAGCGAATTTATTTGTGGGAAAGATTGTTGCACGGCATCACAAATCCTTCTCGACACATGCTCAATCAGGTCGGAGGGAGTTTCCATCTCCACCTTTATCACATTATATACCTCTTGATAATTTAACGTATCTGTCAGATTATCTGTTTTTTCGGCTTTTCCTGTGTCCAACTCTATTGTTAAGGTTACAAAAAAGGTGTTTCCTTGCTCTTTTTCAAAATCCAAACAACCATGATAGGCATGGAATTTCATATTTTTGAGTACTATTTTTGACATATACAGCAATGTTTTTATGAATGTAGTATTTTAAAAAATGTATTTATCAACCTCATCGTTTCTTCTTCATTTTCTTTTCGGGGGGTGTGGGCAGCATCGGGGATAACACTTGTAACAACCTTTGAGCAAATTTCTCTTTCTAATACATTTAGCTGTTCAATGGTATCAAAAGGATCGTTTTCGCCCCTGAATGCCAATACTGGGCAACGGATTTCTCGCAAAATGGAGAAGATATTCCAATCTTTAAAAAAGTCTGCCAACCATGTTTCGTGCCAAAGTCTGAAAAGTTCTTTTGCTTTGTTGCCATGATACTGTTCTAATGTTTGTATCAGCAAATTATGGCGGGATTTTTCGCGACTCTCTTTGATGGTAATCTGCCCCTTTTCTTCAACAAAACTGTGAACTCCTTCCAACAAGATAGCTTCAAAGCGATCGGGATACAAGGCGGCGGCAATCAGTGAGATGGAAGCACCATCGCTATGTCCGTACAAAATAGCTTTAGGTACGTTTAAAGCATCCATTAGTCTGACAAGTAGATGGGCCTCGTTGTGGAGATAATGCTTAGTCCGTTGCTTGATGCTGAAAGGAGAAGACTTGCCGTATCCTTGCCTATCGTAAATGATGCTGTTTGAGTCACTAAGTTTCGACAGTTTTTCCGGAAAATCTCCCCACATCTCTGTACAGCCCCATGAATCGTGCAAAAAAATTATCGGAGCCTCCCGAGAAGATTCTTCTAAAATAATCTCTTTTACAAATAGCTGATAATTATCTATCGGAATATGTTTTTTTTGAATCATACATATGTTTTGATTAAATGCGCAAACAAAATTACTTAAAATACGATATACCCCCCCTTTTTTTATAAAAGATATGCTCCTTTTCTCCTTTTTTAGAGTAATTTTGCAAAAAAACCATTCAAAAAAAAATGAAAATCATTATTGATAAAAATATACCTTTTATACGGGGTGTGTTTGAAAATGTTGCCGAGACCCTCTATCTGTCTGCCAAAGAGATGACCCCTCAGACTGTATGTGATGCGGATGCTCTGATAATCCGCACTCGTACCCGATGCAATCAATCGCTGCTGGATGGGAGTAGCGTAAAGTTTATTGCCACGGCAACAATCGGATACGACCATATTGATACAGAATATTGCGAAAAAAACAATATCCGATGGACCAATGCGCCTGGTTGCAACGCCCTCTCCGTAACCCAGTATATGGCGTCTGTTTTTAGTTATTTGATAAAAAAGCAAGGATTTAATCTTAGTGGGAAAACTCTCGGGATTGTCGGAGTAGGGGAGGTTGGGAGCAGAGTGGCACAACTTGGTAAATATTTTGGAATGAAAGTGATGCTCAACGACCCGCCTCGCGCACGAAACGAAGGGGCAGGAAACTTTGTCTCCCTTGACGACATTGCAAAACATGCGGATATTATCACTTTTCACCCGTTTTTGAATATGGATGGAATCGACAAAACATTTCATCTAGCAAATGACACTTTCTTTCAATCTTTAAAGAAAAACCCCGTTATCGTCAATGCTTCGAGAGGAGAAGTAGTAGAAACAAATGCGCTTGTCAAAGCTATAGAACATAAAATGGTTGATGCGGTTGTGCTGGATTGTTGGGAATTTGAACCCAACATTCATCTTGATTTGATGAAAAAATGTGCTATCGCTACTCCTCACATTGCAGGATACTCTGCCGATGGAAAAGCCAATGCTACCACTCAAAGCGTTCGTTCGGTAAGTCATTTTTTTCAATTAGGATTGGAAAATTGGGAACCTTCCGGCATCCCCAATCCCACTTATACAAAAATAGACTCAACAAACACAATCGATTTCTTCTTAGAATCATACAATATCGAAAAAGATAGCAATACCTTAAAAAAATCGCCCGAAACTTTTGAAAATCAACGATCGGACTATCCTGTAAGAAGAGAACCAAAATATTATAGGGAACTGATACAAGCGGAACTTTTGGAAACACTCGAGAACGATTATAAGGTCTTTTTTGAATGAAAAAAATTTTACACATATTACTTTTGTCCGGTATTGCCGTATCTGTTGTCTCTAAAAATCCGGTTTTCACTTTTATCGAAAACGATTTGATGAACAATGCCAATGTGAGTTTAATTGTAAAAGATATGACCAATAACGCCAATCTATACGAATACCACCCGGGGAACTCCTTTATTCCGGCATCGACCATGAAGTTGGTTACTACCGCCACAGCACTCCAATTACTTGGCGGCAGTTTCAGGTTTGAAACCCTATTGCAATACGATGGAACAATTGACTATGAAGGAATATTAAACGGAAATATCTATATAAGAGGGGGAGGCGACCCCACGTTGGGTTCGGAGAAGATGGGAGACGGAGACTTTTTGCAACAATGGGTCAAAAGCATCAAAAAAAAAGGAATTAGAAAAATATTAGGAAGTATTATAGCCGATGAATCACTCTATGGCGATGAGGGAGCAAACCCTTATTGGACATGGGAAGATATTGGCAACTACTATGCTCCGGAAATATATGCCATTTCGTACAAAGACAACACTTTCAAAGTTGAGTTCGACTCAAAAGAGGTGGGCAGCATCCCTCAAATTGTTGCAGTTAGCCCTCAAATAAAAGATCTTTGCATTATCAACTGCCTCAAGAGTACCAAAATATCGTTCGATAGTGCCTATTTTTACGGTAAACCGCACGATAATGAAAGAATTGCTCGCGGCGCCATTCCGGCAAACAGAAAGAGATTTACGGTAAAAGGGAGTATTCCCTCTCCCGGACTTCTATTAGCAAAAGACTTAAAACAAGCGCTAAAAAAAAATGGAATAGAAGTAACAGGAGAGGGCAAAGATATATTTTTGCCACCCCAATCAAAAAGAACAAAAATTTATTCACACTTTTCTCCCCCTTTGAGAAATATTGTGGGAGAGATAAATATGAATAGCAACAACCACTATGCCGAAACCTTGTTTCAGAGATTGTCTCTCTTGGAAAGTTCGGTTGCAAATTCAAAAAATGCTGCGAAGATAATCAAAAATTATTGGTATTCGAGATTGCCCTCTTCCAAACAACTGTTTTTGTACGATGGATGCGGACTTTCTCCTCTGAATGCCGTATCTGCAAATTTTTTGGTCGATATGCTTGTGTATATGTACAATTCCGACAGCCGCGCAGATTTTCTCAACTCTTTACCTGTTTCGGGGATTTCGGGGACATTAAAGTCGTTTTTGAAAAATACTCCATTATTTGGCAAAGTAAGAGCCAAAAGCGGAACCATAAGCCGTGTAAAATCTTATGCGGGCTACATCGAAAGAGATGATAAAAAATGGGTATTTGCCGTATTAGTAAACAATGCCAATGGAAATTCGAGAGAAGTAACAGGTAAAATCGAAAATTTTTTACTTGACATCACACAATGAAAACCATGCAACATATCAATTTTGTGTCTTCAACCAACGACCACCTCAAGGAGCAGGTAAAAAAATCGAATCTTTTAGAAGGTTTCACGGTTTACACAGATTTTCAGACTACCGGAAAGGGACAATCCGGGAATATGTGGGAATCTGAAAAAGGCAAAAATCTCCTTTTCAGCATTGTTATTTATCCAAAAAAAATTGAGATAGAGAAACAATTTCTTATATCGAAAATGGTAAGCGTTGCAGTACAACAAGCACTTGAAGAGTATGTGGAAGGGATAAAAATCAAATGGCCGAACGACATCTATTATCAAAATAAAAAGTTGGGGGGTATACTAATAGAAAGCTCACTGCAGAGCAACCATATCAGGTACACCATTATCGGAGTGGGACTCAACATCAACCAAACCCGTTTCAACCCATTGCTGCCCAACCCTGTTTCACTTAAAATGATTACGGGGAAAAGCTATCGCAGAATAATGCTGTTGAAGAAAATACGCCAACATTTTTTTACTCTCTACAACGATTCAGATAATGAAACAATAAACAGAATATACTTTGAAAATTTGTACCGCTCTGTCGGGTATCACAATTACAGAATTGGTTTAGGACCTATTTTTGCCGCAAAAATACTTAAAGTACATGAAAGCGGAGAGCTTACGCTTGAAAAGGCAAACGGAGAGATATTGAATTTTTACTTCAAAGAGGTGGAGTTTGTCCATTAAATCTTCATTGGTTATTGCCAATGTTGCACTTGCTACAAACAGAAAGTAAAATATTGTTTCCTAAGTAGTAATAAGAATTTGATCTTTAGTATTATTGTAAGATAATTATTATTTTAATTGTTAAAAATTCCGTCAGATAACGAAAAAATAGATTATAAACAAATGAAAAATACCCTTACATCGCTTTGTCTCATATTCATTGCCTCGGGTTTCTCCATTTTGGCAGAAGCTCCGGCAGGATATTACACTTCATTAGAGTTGGACGGTAAAAACACTTCTACTTTGAGGACCGCCCTACAAAATATTATCACAACAAATCATACTACAGTAGGGTATAGCGGACTTTGGAACGCCTATGCAACTACCGATATCAACCCTTCTACAGGTAATATTTGGGATATGTACTCCAATTGCAGTTTTACTTGTCCCGATGATCAAAACAGCGGTACAAACGGCACCGAATGTACCAATTACAATAGAGAACACACCACCCCAAGGAGTTGGTTTAACAGTATAGAACCGATAAACTCAGATTTGTTCAACGTATATCCTACCGATACTTATGTAAACGCTCAAAGGAGCAACTACCCTTACGGAGAGGTTGGAGAAACAACCATTATGGAGACATTTGGCAATGGGAGTCTGTTGGGTTATTCAAATTTTTCTACCTATACCGGAATGGTTTTTGAACCGATTGACGAATATAAAGGAGATTTTGCAAGAACATTTTTCTACATGGCTACAAGATATGCTGATATTTGTTCCGATTGGGCGTCCAACTCGCCTGAAGCTGCAGTTGTGTATGGAACAAATTTAGGATTTACACCCTACGCCATCGAATTATTCCTAAAATGGAGCAGAGAAGACCCAGTAAGTGAGAAAGAGGCAAATCGGAACGATGCCGTATATACCAAACAATACAATAGAAATCCATTTATCGATTTTTTAGGATTGGAAGAGTATATCTGGGGAAATAAGACGATGGAATTATTTTATGTGGGGGGCTCTACTCAAAATACACCTGTCGTAAACAGCCCCTCTTCGGCAAATATTACGGATGTATCGGCAAATTTAGGAGGAAACATAACCTCGACAGGAAACAGTACCATTACAGAGTCAGGAATTTACTATAGCCTGACAGACGGATTTACCAACGGAGAGGGGATAAAAATTACAGGTTCTGCCAACGATACGGGACCATTTTATATACCTGTAACAGGATTGAACAAAAATACCAACTATTATTTCAAGGCATTTGCTACCAATAGTTTAGGTACAGGATATTCATCACAGGCAAGATTTATAACCACAGGTTCGACCGATAATAAAATATCTGTAGGGAATATAAGAGAGTCGGGGGCAATGCTCCAATACGGAATCGTAAAGAAACCGACGACAAAAAGTTTGCTGATAAAAACAAAAAGCATTACCGGTAATTTGACCGTTGCGATAACCGGAATTGCATTCGATGTATCATCGGCTATTATTAATCAACAAGACGCAGAAAACGGTTATACCCTATACGTTACCTTTAATCCCACCTCTGTAGGTTCTTATACAGGCACACTCACTATCTCCGGAGGAGGATTAGTAAGCAATTATCAAGTAAATCTATCGGGAATTAAACAATAAACGAAAATATTAACAGAAACATTATCAAAATAAATGTGGTATTGTGAAAAACAAAATAATTTTGTCATTCTCAACATGAAAAATCAAAATTACTTGTATATTTGTATAGAAGTTTCATATTTAACCGTATTACCGTATATTAAGAAAAATCTAAATTTAAACACGCACACAATTCTACAATTATGTCAATAAACAAAGTGATTTTAATCGGGAATGTTGGAGCAGATCCCGAAGTTCGCTATCTAGAAAAGAATGTTGCCGTAGCCAATTTCAGATTGGCTACTACCGAAAGAGGATATACTATGCAAAATGGAACGCAAGTACCCGATCGCACAGAATGGCACAATATCGTGGTTTGGAGAGGGCTGGCCGAATTGACTGAGAGATATATAAAAAAGGGGACACAACTCTATATTGAGGGGAGAATACAGACCCGTTCGTGGGAAAAAGAAGGTGTAAAGCGATATACCACAGAGATTTATGCCGAAAATGTTCAGTTACTCGGAAAACGGCCGGACTCGGGAGAGAATACTATTTCCGCAGTTTCTTCGGCTCATGTTTCGACAGAGACAATTGCTGAGGATGATAATGGGAGCGATTTGCCGTTTTAGATAAAATCTATTCTCCGAAAGATAAAAATATCACATAGATTTTTTTTATGTTGTATATTTTTGCTGATAACAGATTACTCATAAAAGAAAATAGAATTATTCAATGGCTTTGATAAAATCGGTCAGAGGATTTACTCCCCGTTTTGGACAAAATTGCTTTTTTGCCGAAAATGCCACCATCGTAGGCGATGTAACAATGGGAGAAGGTTGTAGTATTTGGTTCAACACCGTTTTGAGAGGAGATGTAAACTCCATTCGCATAGGGAATCATGTCAATATTCAAGACGGTTCAGTGTTGCACACGCTTTATGAAAAATCGGTGGTTGACATAGGCGACTACGTTTCCGTAGGACACAACGTTACCATACATGGAGCAAAAATAGACGATTATGCCTTGATAGGGATGGGAGCTACGGTACTTGACTATGCCGAAGTGGGCAAAGGCGCTATTGTTGCGGCAGGCGCATTGGTGCTGAGCAATACAAAAATACCACCCCATACGCTTTGGGCAGGAGTGCCTGCAAAGTTTGTAAAAAATGTGGCGCCGGATCAAGCTAATGAGATTAACCGAAAAATAGCCCATAATTATGCGATGTATGCAGGCTGGTACAACAAAGAAAAATAAATTGCTCTCAATTGTTACAACATCGAAACGGGTGGTTTAATTTTATCGTTGAATGCTTGCTTCCATATTGTTTATTAATGGATTGGCATACATTTCGAGGATTTTTGTACGTAAAAAATAGCGATCTTTGCTTTCCAAGTCGATTTTTCGTATTTGCTTATCTATATAGTTTTCAAAAGAATTTACATCCGTCGGAGAATATCTGTCGGCAAACCTACTGCTATTTGTAAGTAAATCGTATGCTATTTTATTGTTTGATAGTATTTTAAGGTTGGCATGTATGTGCTTGTCAATAAGTTGGGCTACAAGTTGGGCTTGTAGGTTTTTTACCTTAGTTTGCTGTGTTATTTTGTCCAGTTCATCGTTAATATTTCCCGAAAAATGATAAGTAACTTTTCCTTTGTATCCCATCACTCCTGTCTCCATGTTTAGCAAATCGTCTCGGGTTGTTTTTTTGTAATTCGGGTCATCTCTTTTTTGCTGAAATTCTTTTGCTTTCAAAAAGTCGCACGGATCATATTCATACGAAATACTCAACGGACATATATTCAACTCTTTAAGATTTTCGACGAGCGAACTGTTTCCGCTCATCGCCAACATTTTCAGCAGACTTTCTTGTGTGCGATCGTCGCTGTCTTTGGCTCGTCCTTCTCTTTGCGCAATCCACACCGATTGATGTTTTTCGGTAAGTGCGTAGCGGATGTAGGCGGAGAGGCGGTGTGAACTTTCCAACATACCGTGCGGAGTAAGCCCCCTTTGTACAATAAAGCTCTTGTTTACCCTTACCAAGTCTTTTATCCATGGATATACCAGCAAATTATCTCCAATGGCAATTTCCATTGTATCTACTCCGTTTTCGATGAGTTTTCCTCCCAAAAAAGCCGAATCAAGTATTATATCTCTATGATTTGAAATGAAGAGATATTTCTTTGATAAATCAATGTTTTCCACTCCATTAAAGTCGATACCCGAAGTCATATTACCTTCCAAGTATTGTAAAAAAGGGACTACCAATTGTTTCTGAAAATCGCTCGTACTTTTGAAACTCAACATTTTTTGCCTAAGCGTCTCTTTAGGCATCAGAGGAAACAATGTACTTACCACTTTCATAAACTGCTTTTCGCTGCAAAGGCGTTCCATTGCTGCCGGAATATCTTCGGCACCGTAGGACTTTATCTCGTCAAAATCGTATTGCATTATCTTGCTTTATTTTATTAGTAAACTCAAAAATAAATACACCATTGGGGCAGCCAACAGCATACTGTCAAATCGGTCTAATACTCCTCCATGTCCGGGGATAACGTCGCCCGAATCTTTTACATCAGACGCTCGCTTAAGGAGCGATTCGCTCAAGTCGCCCAGCGTACCAAAAATTACCACAATCTCGGAATATATAATCCATTGTACCAATGTCAACTCAGGGATATAAATGGAAAAGACATAACCCGATATCAAAACAAAAAAAGCCCCTCCGAAAAAACCCTCCCATGTTTTTTTGGGAGATATTCGCTGAAAAAGCTTGTGCTTGCCCAAAAGCATTCCCGAAACATAAGCTCCGGTATCGTTTACCCAAATGGAAATAAACACCGCCAATAGTATGATTGGTTGATATCCTTGTAGGTATAGAATATGATTTAGTAATGAAAAGGGGAGAGCCGTATATATTTGCCCTAGTAGAAAGTAAGCCCAATTATTGATAGGATTTTGCTTTTTCCGGTAAAGTTCAAAAATAAATATCAATACGATGTAAATGCCGTAGATTGAATATAGCGGATAATGTACGGTTTTTGACGCAGAAAGAAACGAAACAATAAACAGTAAAACGCTGCCTGTCATGGCAGCCGGTACAGCAACTTGAATTTCAGGTTTTGTGTTGGTCAAACGATGAAATTCGCGAACCGCCATAGCCGATATAATGGCAAAAAGCGCTGCAAATGTATAGGGCGATATCAAAATAGACCCTGCGAGCAGTGTTATAAATACAATTCCACTTATAAGGCGTATCCAAAAATTTTTCATATACCGCAAGAAAGTTTATATATGTTACAAATTTACATGATAATTTTTGATTAACACACAAATCGATAAAAATATAAAACAAGACTACCGCTCTTTATGTCCTTATACGGGCTTATTTAGCAAGATGTATTTTGCCAGTATATTAGTTGCTTATATTTGTTTGAGTACGCGGTAGCAGGTTTTGATGTCCGCAAAGGTACGATATTTTGTGAAGTTCACAATGAAAGGATCGGAATTGAAAAGCAGGAAACATTGTGCCTTGAATGTATCTGTTTGTAGAAAAAATGTTTTTCAAGATATTGAAATGGATAAAAGCCCGAGATAAATAGGGGATAGATGTCTGTAAACAACACCAAGTAATTAAACACATACTATTAGACCCGGCCAGAGGCCTGGTCAGGTCTAATAGTTCTTAAAATCAACAAATTAATAATTTATTTAAAGAATAGGATGATGTGAGATAGTTTATACTCCCATTTTACTTCTTCTTATCAACTCAGCATCGGTCATATTTTCGGTTGGGATATAACCTTTTAGTGGCTGTATACGTTCATTAACCATATCCAAAAACCAACTTGTTTGTGGAAAGAATGATGTTTCCAACTCGTATGCAGGGGTAATCCAGTTGCGAGATCCAAGTACGCATACCGGCGCATCCAAATAGTCAAATGCCAATTGGCTGATGTTTGCCGCTAAATCGTTGAGAAAAGAACCTCGAGCTGTGGCATCGCTTGCCACAATAATTTTTCCTGTTTTCTTTACAGATGCAATTACTTTTTCGTAGTTGAACGGCGATAAACTACGAGCATCGATCACTTCGGCGCTCATTCCGTATTTTTCTTCCAATTCTTTTGCTGCCTGCAAAGCAGGATAGAGTGTATGTCCAATTGTGAGGAAGGTAATGTTTTCTCCTTCTTTTTTTACATCTGGTTCACCCAGCGGTATTTCGTAATATCCGGCAGGAACTCCTCCTTCATGAAATTGCTCTCCAATATCGTAGATGCGCTGACTTTCAAAGAAAATCACAGGATCGGTTCCTTGCAGAGCACTGTTCATCAGTCCTTTGGCATCATAAGGGGTCACGGGAAAACATACTTTAATTCCTGGAATGTGAGCTACTAATGATGTCCAATCTTGCGAGTGTTGTGCGCCGTATTTGGAGCCTACAGAGACTCTTATAACTACTGGTAACTTCAATACATTTCCACTCATTGCCTGCCATTTGGGGAGTTGGTTGAAGATTTCGTCGCCGGCACGACCTATAAAATCACAATACATAATTTCGGGAATAACGCGTCCTCCGCACATTGCATAGCCAATAGCCGTTCCGACAATGGATGCTTCGGAAATGGGAGAATTGAAGAGGCGATGATATGGCAGTGCTTCGGTCATTCCACCATAGACGGCAAATGCTCCGCCCCAATCGCGATTTTCTTCTCCATAAGCAATGAGTGAGGCATCTTTATAAAATCGATCCATTATAGCCTCAAAAATTCCGTCGCGGAGTTGATATTGTTTCATTTTGCTGAATGGTTTTCCATCCGTATCAAATGCAAAACGTTCTTTGGCAGCGATTTTTTTTACACGTGAATTTTCTTCCAACGGCATCAACACATCGGGCTTGGCTGCTGACATTGAATCCACAGAATCGTTTGAAAACATCATATCGCCAATGACTTCTGGATTTTCCATATAAGGAGAAACTTCAGGGTCAATAGCTTTGAGAAACATTTCGTAAATTAACGCTTTAATATCTGTTTGAATTGCATTCAACTCGTCTTGCGATGTTACCTTTGCCTCTGTCAGTTGATTACCATAAGCGGTAATGCAGTCTTGATTTTCCCAAGCCTCCACCTCCTCTTTGGAACGGTACGAAGAGGCATCCGAAGGGGAGTGTCCGCTGTAACGGTATGTAAGTATATCTAATAGTACAGGACCACGTTTTTCTTCAATAATTTTTCGTTTTCGCTTATAAGCGTCAATTACAGCCAGCGGATTGTAGCCATCCACACGTTCAGCGTGCATTTGGTCTGCATTGACACCGGCTCCGATACGGGCTGCTACCTGATACCCCATTGTTTCGCCACAAGTTTGTCCGCCCATGCCGTATTGGTTGTTCATTATGTTTATGATTACGGGCAAGCCGCCTTTCATATCGCCTTCCCACAATTGGTTGAACTGGTCCATTGCTGAAAACATTATTCCTTCCCATACCGGACCGCAGGCCATAGAGGCATCACCGATATTGGCAACAACCAATCCCGGTTTGCGATTAACTTTTTTGTAGAGTGCGGCCCCTACTGCAATATCTCCCGATCCGCCTACGATGGCATTGTTGGGATAAACGCCAAAGGGGGTGAAAAATGCGTGCATAGAGCCACCTAAGCCACGGTTAAAACCGGTAGATCGAGCGAAAATTTCTGCCAGCGTTCCGTAAATAAGAAAACGGCGCGCCAATTCTTTGGTGTTGCCATTAAAGTCTTTTTTCACAACAGCCAATACTACTCCATCAAAAAACGACTCCATAATATCTGTTAATTCTTTGTCGCTCAATTTGTGAATTGCCGACATTCCTTTGGCAAGAATTTCTCCGTGGGAGCGATGGCTGCCAAAAATGAAATCATCTACGTCAAGTGTCCAAGCCATACCTACCGCAGCGCTCTCTTGCCCTATCGACAAGTGAGCAGGCCCGGGATGGTTGTAGGCGGTTCCGTTATATTCTCCTTTGGTTTTGATGAGGTTAAGCATGGTCTCAAATTCGCGAATCAGTGCCATATCGTGGTAGATGGCTTTAAATTCTTCGTTGGTAAAATTTTCTTTTTCGTCTTTTACTGTTTTTTGATATTGATTTACGGGGATTGACCGAAATTCTACAAAACCCGGTTTGCGGGTATCTTTCGGATCGATAAATTGTACTTTTGGCATTTTATTTTGTTTTTTATTTTGTTAATCAATTGTTTTATTTGCCATACATTACTTTATAGCAAATATTGTTTCTTTAAATATTTCGCTTACGGTAGGATGTGGAAAAACAATCTCTTCCATCTCTTTCAGTGTCATTTCTTGTTCTATCGCCATACAGGCTCCGTAAATTATTTCGCCAGATGGATTGCCCAGCATATGAACTCCGATGACTTCTCCGTGTTTTGCTCCTACAAGTACTTTGCAAAGTCCGTTACCTCCCTCGTTTTCGGCAACAAAGCGACCGGCATACGCCATCGGTAGTTTGGCTATTTTGTAACCGATTCCTTTGGCTTGAGCAGATTCTTCCGTTTCGCCAACGCCCGCCACTTCAGGATTGGTGTAAACAACGCCGGGAATGGCGTTGTAACGCATAATGTCGTTACGTTTCAGCAAATTATTGACTACTACTTCTCCCTCTCGACTTGCTGTGTGAGCCAGTAGTGAAAATCCGGTAACATCACCTGCAGCAAAAACTCCGGGTATGTTGGTGCGCATCTTTTCATCTACTTTGATGCCTCCACGTGTCATCTCCACGCGAAGATTCTCAAGCCCAAAACCTTGCGTTACTGCCCGTCTTCCCACGCTCACTAGTATTTTTTCACTTTCTACGCTTTTTGTCTTTTCATTTTGCTCAAAAATCACTTTGTTGCCATCTACTTGAGTTACTTTGGCGTTGAGGTTGAACACAACCCCTTTTTTGGTATAAGCATCGCGGAGCATCGACGAAATTTCAAAATCCAACCCTCCCAAAATTTCGGGAAGCATTTCTATTACTGTAACTTTTGTGCCGAGGCTGCTGTAGAAACCGGCAAATTCCATCCCTATCACCCCTCCTCCGATGATTGTCAGCGATTTAGGCTGCTCTTTCAAATCAAGTATTTCACGGTTGGTAAGGATGCTGTCTCCAGGCTCTGTCAATCCTTGAATAGGGGGTACAAATGCCTCTGAACCTGTGCAAATCAGTAAATTGGCTCCCAAATAGTTTTCGCCGTTGCAGGTAACTTTTATCCCTTCGGTGTTTCGTCCTAAAATCGTTGCTTCGCCTTCGATAACAATTACGTTATTTTCTTTCATTTTACTTTTTACGCCTGCAACCAATTTGCGTACTACTTTATTTTTCCGTGAAATTATTTTTTCAAAATCAAACCGGATGTTGTCGCTATACACTCCGTATTTATCGGCATGCAGCGTATTTTCGTAGGTTTTCGCACTATATAGCAAAGTTTTGGTCGGGATACAGCCCTCGTTTAGGCAAACGCCTCCCAAACTTTTTTTCTCAAACAGGAGTACATTCAGTCCATTGTGTCCGGCGCGCTCTGCTGCAACATATCCTGCAGGTCCGCCCCCTATAATGATTAAGTCAAACATATTATTTATTTCGGTTACTATTTTTTAGAATTCAATTTCCAAACTTTCAATTTCTGTGGCAATTTGTTTTAGAAAACGGGTAGCTTCGCCTCCGTCTAATGCACGGTGGTCGTAGGTAAGGCTGAGTCCTATATGTGGTACAAATGCGTAAATGCCATCACCTAAATCTTTGGGACGGGGAACAATAGTGTTTACTCCCAAAATGGCAGATTGTGGTAGATTTATGACAGGGGTGAATATCTCTACGCCGTAGTTTCCGAGGTTGGAAACGGTAAATGTTCCGGCTTCTGCTGATAGTATTTCGGGATTGACACTCCCTTTGCGGCAGGCATTGGCAGTTTCTTTCAGTTGGTTTGCTAAGCCTGTGATGGATAAGTCGTCGGCATTGCGAGTTACGGGAACCATCAAACCACGCTCGGTATCAACGGCAAGCCCGAGATGAACTTTATTGAAATAGCGGATGGTATCGCCCATAAATTGAGTATTTACATTCGGAAATTTTTTCAAAGCTTTGACTACAGCAAAGCATACCATATCGTTGAGTGTGATGTTGGTAGTAAGTGTTCCGGTATCCATCGCAGCTTTTATCTGTTTGCGCAATTCAATAATTTTGCGTGCATCGGCTCCGAGATGATGGGTAAGTTGTGCCGAATTTTGGAGAGATGCGTGCATAGCTTTGGCAATGATTTTGCGCATATTAGAAATTTTCTTTTCTTCAAAATCTCCTGAATACACGGGATTAACCGGAGCAGACAAATCTGTAGAGCGGGCTGTGCCTGCCAGTCCTGTACCAGAAACCGGAGGTTGTGTGTTTTCTTCCGTTGCTATCTTTTTTGCCAAAGGGGTCATTTTTGGTCGATTTGCCAATACTGCCTGAATATCTTTTTCGATAATGCGTCCTTTGGGACCCGAACCTGAAAGTTGTGAAATGTCCAAAGCCTCTTTTTCTGCCAAATTTTTGGCGCGAGGAGAGATAAAAGTTATTTCTTGTTCCAACTTTTGTGTTTCCGATTTTATCTCAGCAGCTACAGATTGGTTTGCTGTTTTTGCCTCTTCCGTTTTTATCTCTGTTCTTTGGCTTTCAGATTGAGATTTAACACTATTTTCTTCCATTAGCGAGGAATAATCTTCGCCGGGTTGCCCAATAATCATCATATTTTCCAGCACAGGTACTTCATCTCCTTCGTTGTAGAAGCACTCTAAAACTACACCGTTTTCGGGAGATTCTTCGTCAAATGCTGCTTTGTCTGTTTCGTAAGAGAACAGCACATCTCCTTGTTTTACTGAGTCTCCCCTTCTTTTTTTTAATTCGGTAATGATGCAACTTTCCACCGATTGCCCTTGCTTGGGCATAATTACTGTTATTGCCATTAATTTTTTATTAATTTATTTAATTATTACTTGACTTGAGTGTGAACAGGGGCAAAAGATAAATTTTAATTTCGATATTCTAATGGAGTACATCCAACCCTTTTTTTGAAAAAAGATAAGAAGTATTCGTACGAGCTAAAATTCAGATCGTAAGCTATTTCTTTGATGGGGATGGTTGTTTCTGCGAGCATCTCTTTTGCTTTTCTTAGTTTTATTTCCTGAAAATAATATGCCGGTGAATAACCGGTGTATTCTTTAAATGTTTTTCTAAACCACGAGTAACTTGTTCCTAGATTTTTGGCAAGTTGCTGAATATCTATTTTGTTGTTTACATTTTCTATCATTATTACCTTTGCCCTTTCCATTAGCTCTTCATATTCATTGGTTCCCAAAGATTTGTTTTGAGAAATGGATAAAATTAATCCTAAAATATGAAAGACAATTCCTGACAAAAACTGTTGAGATGCCCTTTTTTCGTTTTTGGCAATTTTAATTGCAGAAATAAATAGGTTTACCAAATCTTCATTTACTCCTACATCTAAAATCTGGTTTGTTTTTGAAATAAATCCCGATTTAAAAATCTGGTTGATGATGGTTCCGTTGAATCCTATGTAGTATTCGTTCCAACCGGTTTTGATGTTGGGAGAGTATGTATGCCATTGTCCCGGAAACAGAACGATGATTTTTCCTTTGTCAATATGTTGCTCTTTAGTAGTATCGGAAGTGAAAGTTCCCATACCTTTACTGATATAAAGAAGTTGATATTCCGATAAAATCCGACCTTTTCTCGGATCGAAGTAATAGTTTTTCGGATGTTTTTCGGACGGATAGGGATACGAAGAATTGGGAAGAATGGGTTGAAATCCGACAGCATTGACGGTCAATCCAAATTTTTTGTCCCTGTCATTGACAAGCAAGTACTTAAAATCGATGCCAAAATCATTGAACTTCATATCTTATTTTTTTATAAAGATATTACTATTACCTGGTAGATAATGTGTTTAATATGTTGTCAATCAAAATCTTATACCTGAGCAAACCTATCACTTTATATATTAAATACAATAAGTTGTTTTTCAGGCTGTTAGATGATAGTTCTTAAACTATTATCAGACAATAATGTAAAGGTATGTTTTTTTTTAATGATACTCAAAAAAACAATGTGAAAATAGTATAAATATTGAATAGTAATACGTAAATATAACTTACATTCTACTTATAAAATGTTGGAATTTGATACAGGTATTTTTAATGTTTCTTTATATTGAGTTCCCTATACCTACTAAAAAAACTGATGCAATAATTACCGCAATGCCGGTTGTTATAGTCCATTTTGTTTTACTTGAAACGCCTTTCCACTCTTTTTGATAGATGCCCCATGCATTAGCCGTAAGAATAATGGTGGACATGTGCAGAATCCATGAGCTTGCACCATTTCCGAGTTTGCTCTCTCCCATACCGTAGAAGAAAAATTGTAAGTACCAGGTTGTCCCTGCCAAAGCAGAAAACATAATATTTTTTGCAATGGGGGTACTCCTGTCTGTAAAGTTTTTGTACGATTTGTTTTTGATGCTCAAAATAGTTGTCCATATGAAATTGGTGGTTAATCCTCCCCAAAGGATGACCACGTAAGATACATTGTTTTGAAATAGTTTGCTGGAACCCTCAAAAAGTGCATCCGGTTGATTCATTGCAATCTCCGCCATAGGCTTGCCGGCTTCAATTGCGAAATTCATAAATGAACTCAGAATGCCTGAGGTTATGGCAATAATCAATCCTTTTGCCAGATTAAACTCTTTGACACTAGCTGCTTGTTGCTCTTTTGTAAGCTCTTTTTCTTTCATCATTCCGGCTACTCCCGATATGGCAATGCCTGCGATACAAACGATAACGCCAAGCAAGATGAGCTGTCCTCCAGAATTTGCCATCATATCTGTAAACGATACTTTGCCGGGAGTTGGTATGATCGAATAGTAAACAGAAGGGACAACCGCTCCGAATGCAGCAGAGAATCCGAGTGTTACCGAGTTTCCGAGCGACATACCCAAATATCGAACTCCCAATCCGTAGGTAAGTCCTCCAATGCCCCAAAGCAACCCCAATGTGTAAACAATTTCTAATGTATTGAATCGGGTTTGAGCTATTATTTCGGAAAAATGCGGTATTGTTAGCCAGGCTGCCAAAGGGGGTACAATCAGCCATGAAAACAGCCCGCCGACAATCCAAAAACTTTCCCAAGCCCATTTTTTTACCTTATTGTAAGGCATATAAAAACTACCAGACGCAAACCCACCGATAGAATGGAATAAGATGCCTAAAAGTGCATTCATAAATTAGATTTTTTAGTTTAATGTTTTTGTGTTAGAAGTTTATCGGTTCAATGTTACCTCTTGTTCATATTTTTGAATCTCTGCAATGTAGCTTTCGGTAGTCGGAACCCCTTTGATAAGGCAATAATAATCGTAAACGGCTCCCCAAGATTTTGATTTGGCTTCTTCGAGTAGCGCCATCCGTTCAAAAAACTGCCCGTTGTTCTCGTATTCGCGAAGTTTGTCAATAGGCTCAAGTAGTGCCTGTAAAAGTGCTTTTTGAGTGGAACGAACACCCACCACATATGCGCCAATACGGTTGATGGAAGCATCGAAATAGTCGAGCCCTACATGCACTTTGTCTATGGCACCGGCACGTACTATTTCTTGTTCTATGGCTACAGTTTCTTCATTGAGATTGACCACATGATCGCTGTCCCAACGTACACCGCGTGTTACGTGCAGCATGATTTCGGGCAAAAAGAGCAATAGTGCAGAAATTTTATCGGAAATAATTTCCGTAGGATGAAAATGTCCCGAATCAAGCGTTACTATAATATTGTTTTTTACTCCGTATCCCATATAAAATTCGTGAGAACCAACCGTGTAGCTTTCAAGTCCGATACCGAACACTTTACTTTCGATACAGTCTGCCATATATTGGTCGTTGGCTTTGTATTCGAAGATTTTATCCAGGGAGTTTTTGAGATTTTCTCTGTATTTTAGTCTGTTAACCGTAACGTCCTTTGAACCGTCTGGCACCCAAATATTGTGCATACATTTAGAACCCAACTGGCGCCCCATTTCTTCAGATATTTTACGACAGCGGATCACGTGTTCTATCCAGAAATTACGAATTTCAGGGTTAGGGTGCGAGAGTGTGAACCCGTCTGAAGACTTAGGATGCGAAAAGCAGGTGGCATTAAAGTCTAATTTGTATCCTTTTTCTTTAGCCCAGTCTATCCAGCTTTGAAAGTGTTTGGGTTCAATTTGGTTGCGATCTATTTTTTCTCCGTTAAAGTCGCCGTAAGAGGCGTGTATGTTTACGCGATGCTCCCCAGGTATCAGAGACATTGCCTTGTCAATGTCCGCACGAACTTCTTCAATGTTGGTGGCTTTTCCGGGATAATTGCCCGTAGTTTGTATTCCTCCCGTAAGTTTTCCATCGGAGTGTTCGAAACCGATTACGTCGTCGGCTTGCCAGCAATGTAGTGAAATGGGTAATTTGTCCAACTGTTCGAGCGCTCTATTTACATCTACGCCGATTTCGGCATATTTGGCAACAGCCAAATCAAATGCCTGTTTTATTGATTCATCTTTCATGGTTATATGATATTTGTATTTATTTATATTTCTTTAAAAACAGATGTGTATTTTTTATAATGCGCCTCCCATATTGAAATATCTTGAGGCTTAAAAGTAGTAGATAGTTCGACAGAGTTTTTTACTATTTGGCGGATTTCTTGTTTGCTTTTTACCAACCCAGCCGTTTTGGCTTGAATAAGTATATTACCCATTGCTGTAGCCTCCGAAGGTCCTGCGATTACAGTTAGTCCTATTGCATTGGCAGTAAATGAGTTGAGCATATTATTTTGTGAACCTCCACCAATGATGTGGAGTTTTTCTATATCGAAAGTGGCTAATTCCTGGAGAATATCCAATGTTTGTTTATATCTAAATGCTAAACTTTCGTATATGCAGCGGGCTATTTCTCCCATCGTGCGAGGTATGTGTTGGTTAGTTTGCAGGCAATAATCACGGATAGCTTCAATCATAGAAATTGGACTTGCAAAACAGGGAGAATCTGGATTGATAAAACTGCGAAATGGTTCTGCTTTTTGTGCAGCCGATACAATTTCGTCGTAAGATATTTCCCGTTCCTTATTCCACTCTTTTTTGCATTGCTCTATCAGCCACATTCCGCATATATTTTTGAGTAGCCGGGTGGAGCCGTCGGCTGCCCCTTCGTTTGTTAAGCCTAGCCTGAAAGTGTTGTCGTTGATAACCGGATTTTCAGATTCGATGCCCATCAGTGACCACGTTCCCGAGCTAAGGTATGCGAAGTTTTTGTTTTCGGCAGGTATTGCCAAAATTGCCGATGCGGTATCGTGTCCGGCAACGGCAACAACGGGTATACTGTCGCAGCCGGTTTGTGTCATTACGGAATGAGACAAATTGCCTATTTTCTCTCCGGCAAAAACAATTGGTGCAAAATATTCTTCCGAAAATCCCACCGTTTTCAAAAGCGCATTGTCAAATTTTTTACGATAGGGATTGAGCATCTGGGATGTAGAGGCAATGGTATATTCTGTAACCATTTTTCCGGTCAGTAAAAAAGAGAGGGCATCAGGCATAAATAAAATTTTGTCGATAACCGGTAGTGTGGAACTCTTCTCATCCGTTAAAGATGCCAATTGAAACAGAGTATTGAAATTAAGAATTTGAATTCCGGTTTTTTGGTATAGTTCCTCTTGAGACATTACGGATTCAAAAAAAGACTCCATAGTGCGAACCGTGTTTCTGTTTCTGTAACTGTATGGCATTCGCAACGCTTCTCCATCTTTCCCAAAACAGACAAAATCAACTCCCCAGGTGTCTATTCCTATAGATTCGATTTTTTCCTCAGATTTTCCGATAAGTTTTAAAGATTTGATAATCTCATCGTATAAACGAAAAAAATCCCAATATAATCGTCCGTTGATGTTAATGATAGGGTTTGGAAATCTGTTAATTTCTTTCAAGTTCAATTGATTATTTTGGACGGTACCAAGTATTGCCCGTCCGCTCGAAGCTCCTAAGTCAATTGCCAAAAAGATTTTGTCGTCTCGCATGTTTTTAAATGTAATAAATAGAAAATAGGTTATTCGGATACAAAAATAGAATTAATAAATAGAATAACATATTATGTAAATGATTTAGAAACTATAATTTTTGATATATTTTTTAATTAAGAGCATATTTTCTACCTCAAAAAGGGGAGAAACGGTAGAATAAGATAAATATCTGACCCAATTGTTTCGACAACTGTCAAAAATCAAAGTTTAAAAATCAATTATTATATATAGAATTAATTTGAGAGCCCTATTTTTGTAGCAAATAATTTCAAAGTATTAAAATCAGAGTTGGTTTTAATATCAAAAATTTATTGCAGCGGACGAAAATTTTCATTTGTTTTGCATCACTATCAACAATTAATCTGTCATGAAAAGTACCATCTCTCCGTTTCTTGTCTTTGTTTTATTGTTAATAATATTGCCTCTGCAATCTCAAAATAAGAAAAGTGAGAGAAATGACACCAATAGTGCGTTGCACCTTACCCGTCCCAATTACACAACACCCTACGAAATTCCCTCAAAAGAGAGTGTTAAAGCAAGTTTGGATAAAATCTTACTCTACTTGGAATCGGTAACACCGGCAAAGGTTGTCGATGGCGTTACCGGTAAAGAAATAAAAAGCAAGGAAGATTACAACCGCAATACTCAAATAGCGCAAGGAGACTTCAGAATTACCAGCTACGAATGGGGAGTAACCTATTCGGCAATGCTCACCGCCTCCAAAGCAACAGGCGATAAGCGATTTGCAGATTACACATACAGTCGTTTGGGATTTTTGTCCGATAATTTCTCGGCTTTCAAAAAACTTTATGACAACTACGGTCTCATCGACACACAAATACGAAAAGTACTTATCCCTCGTGCTTTGGACGATGCCGGAGCCATGTGCGCAGCAATGCTCAAAGCATCACGCGAAAACAAAGGTCTTGTTATGCAACCGATGATTAACAATTATATAAATTATATAATGTACGGTCAATACAGGCTTTACGATGGAACTTTTGCCCGTAACCGACCACACATCAATTCGGTATGGTTGGATGATATGTACATGAGCCTTCCTGCTATTGTGCAGATGGGGGTGGCAACAGGCGAAAATAAATATTTTGATGAAACGGCACGGCAAATCTCTTCTTTCGAAGATAAAATGTTTGTAAAAGAAACAGGACTTTTTCGCCACGGGTGGGTGGAGTCAATGGAAAATCATCCTTCGTTTTTTTGGGCAAGAGCAAACGGGTGGGCATTGCTGACACTGACCGAAGTATTGGATGTTTTTCCCAAAAACCATCCCCGTAGGGCATATATTTTAGAACTTTATCAAAAACACATACAAGCATTGACCGCATTGCAATCGGGAGAAGGATTTTGGCACCAGTTGCTGGACAAAGAAGATTCGTATCTTGAAACATCGGCAACGGCGATTTTTACCTATTGCATTGCCCGGGGAATAAACAAAGGATGGATAAACGCGACAACGTATGGAGCCGCGGCATTGCTGGGATGGAATGCTGTCTCGACCAAAATAAACGCCAGAGGGCAGGTTGAGGGTGTTTGCGTAGGTACAGGCATGGCTTTTGACCCTGCGTATTACTACTACCGTCCGGTGAGCGAATACGCCGCGCACGGATATGGAGGCACAATATTAGCCGGTGCGGAAATAATCGACCTACTCGAAAAACAATATCCTAAGATAAACGACAGCGCTATACAGTTTTACGATAAGAATATTTCAACCACAGCTCCTATTTTTGAAATAGAAGACAATACCCGCCCCGATGAAATTGTTGCGGGCAGTACACGAAAAGAGGAGTCGGCTCCCGTTGTATTTTTAATAGGAGACTCCACCGTGAAAAACGGGCGAGGAAAAGGCGATGGAGGACAATGGGGTTGGGGGAGTTTTTTCGAACAATTTTTGGATAGCAATCGAATCTCGGTAGAAAATTTTGCTTTGGGCGGAAGAAGTAGCCGTACGTTTTACACCGAAGGCTTGTGGGAAAAGGTGTTGCCCGGCATCAAAAAGGGAGATTATCTTTTTATACAATTTGGACACAATGATGGCGGACCTTTTAATACCGGACGTGCAAGAGCCTCTATCAAAGGGATAGGCAAAGAGTCTGAAGTATTTATAATGGAAAAAACAGGCGGTTCGGAAGAGGTATTCACTTTTGGTCATTATTTGCGAATTTTTATTCGCCAGGCAAAGAGTTGTGGAGCAACGGTAATTGTACTCTCGCATACCCCGGGTAATACTTGGGATAATGATAAAATGGCACGTAACAGCGATACTTACGGAAAATGGTCGAAAGAAACGGCTCAGCAAGAGGGCGTTTATTTTATCGATTTGAATGATTTGATAGCAAAACGGTGTGAGACACTCGGGAAAGAAGCAACCGACAAACTCTACAAAGACAGAGTTCACACCTCTTACGAAGGGGCAATGCTGAATTGTAATGCGTTGGTTGAAGGTATCCGCTCCATTCCCCAACTGGAACTGAATAAATATCTGAAGAAATAATTATCGCAATACAATTTTGTTTTTTTATTGATTTTACAGATAAAAATTTTTGTATTATCAAATAATAAAACGAAATAATAAAATATCAGAAATGAAACGAGAGGCATTCAAAATGTTTTTGAAATCTGGATTTGAGACCGAATACGAAAAAAGGCATAACGAGATTTGGCCCGAATTGCAAAAACTGCTCAAAGATACGGGGGTATATGATTACTCCATCTTTTGGGACAAAGACACCAACACTTTATTTGCAGTACAAAAAACTTCGGGTGAAGAAAATTCACAAAATTTGGGTTTAAACCCGATTGTTCAAAAATGGTGGAGGTATATGGCAGATATAATGGAGACCAACCCCGACAATTCTCCTGTTTCCATTCCGCTGAAAGAGGTATTTTATATGAAATAATATCTCTCAATAATTAAGAAATTAATACTTTTTCCTTAACTTGACAAATAGATATAAAATAGAGCGAGTGTAATGGACAGATTATACAGAGGGTATGACTACCTTAATATGCAAGTCCTATTTAGAAAAAAATAAAAAATAAACAGATGAAAATAGATAAATTAAAAATCAGCTTTCTATCGCTATTGTTGTTATCGGTTATCGTAGAGGGGCAGGAATATAAATTTAACTTTACTGATAGCGATAAAAAAGGATTTGTAAAGGTAACATCTCAGACTGTTTTTGGCCAAAATTCTAACTACGGATTTGATCTCGGAACAAGAAAAGATGGAAACAAACCATACATTTTTTCAGTAAATTTGCCCGAAGGAAACTATCAAGTCGCAGTTGTGTTAGGCGACAGCAATCAGGCAACCAGCACTACAATCAAATCGGAGTCGAGGAGGCTGATGTTAGAAAATATTACAACGGCGAGTGGCAAATTTGTCAGAAAAGCGTTCAACGTAAATATCCGCAACAAAATCATCACTTTGGGAAACGATACCGTGAAAACCAAATCTCGCGAACAAAACAAATTAAATTGGGACAACAAACTGACCCTTGAAATCAATGGAGAAAATCCGGGGATAGTTTCTGTAGCAATAAAACCAGTAAATGTTCCTACTGTTTTTCTTGCCGGGAACTCTACTGTTGTAGATCAGGACAATGAACCATGGTGTGGTTGGGGACAAATTCTTCCACGTTTCCTGAACAAAAAAATTGTTGTGGCAAACTATGCCGAATCGGGCGAAGCCTCCAACACGTTTGTCTCCTCCAAGCGATTTGCAAAACTATTATCGAAATTGAAAAAAGGGGATTATGTTTTCATTGAGTTTGGACACAACGACAAAAAGCAAAAAGGGAGTGCTTTTACCACTTTCAAAACCAATATGAAATTTCTGGTGGACAAAACACGTGAAAAAGGGGGAGTTCCAATACTTGTAACCCCTATGCACCGCCGTGGATTTGACGACAATGGCAAAGTTATCAACACACATGGCGACTACCCTGATGCAGTGCGTGCGTTGGCAAAAGAAGAGAAAGTGTATCTGGTAGATTTAAATAATATGTCGCAAATACTCTACGAAGCGTGGGGAGACGAAGATTCAAAAAAAGCATTTGTACACTATCCTGTAGGGACTTTTCCCGGGCAAGACAAACCGCTGGCAGACAACACACACTTTAACACCTATGGAGGATACGAAATTTGCAAATGTATTTTGAAAGGACTTGTTGATGGTAATAGTCCGTTGAGAAAATATATTGTAAAAGATTTCAAGGGATTTGACCCGACTCAGCCTGACAGATTGGAAGATGTTAAAATTTCGCTAACGCCGTTTTCATCTACCGAAAAACCGGATGGAAATTAAATCGAGATTAAAAAAGGAAAAAAATACATACATACAAACATCCCTTTCACAAGAATCAAAATGAGAAAAAGTGTAGTCATTTTCGCTATTTTACTATTTGTGTCAAGTCCATTTCTTGCTCAAAAAAGAACCGACGAAGAAGCGATAAGAGCTGTTGCCGACAACATTCTAAAACAGCCGGTAACACAATTTATAGATGTTGATGATAAGAGTGTTTATAACAATACAGCTGAAATCCCCGTGGGGAAAGAGGTAAAATTCAAAAGTCCGCTGTCGGAATGGCACTATTCCAACGGGGTGTTGGATATGGCGATGATTACGCTGGGGCAATATATCAACGATGAGCGATACGTTGATTATGCAAAAAGTCATGTTGCATTCGGATTTGGTAACTATGCGTATTTTAAAAATACATTTAAAAACGACCGCAAACACTGGCATTGGCCCTTCGGACAACTCTGGAATATGAAAGAACTGGACGATTGCGGGGCAATGGGAGCAGCAGTAATTGAAGTATATCAATTGGATAAAAAGAAAGAATATTTTGATTACATCAACAAGGCAGCCAATCATATTATGAACAATCAAATTCGCTTGAGCGATGGTACTCTTTGCCGTACTTTTCCTCATTCGATGACCGTTTGGGCAGACGATGCTTATATGGCAACCTCCTTTTTGACCCAAATGGGAAAACTTACCGGAGACAATAAATATTTTGACGAAGCCGCCAAACAACTTGTCAATATCGATCAATACTTGTGGTGTGCCGAAAAACAACTTTACTACCATTGTTATTATACCGATTTGCAACGAAACGGGGTCGCATTTTGGGGGCGTGCCAACGGTTGGATTGCCGTTTCGTTGGCAAATTTGATAGACGCCATGCCTGCAAATCATCCGAAACGAACCCAGTTAATTTTGCTTTTGGAAAAACAAATAGTAGGATTCTCACGCTACCAAAATGCAAACGGAATGTGGAACCAGCTCGTGGACAAGAGTGAGTCGTATGACGAATCGTCGGTAACGGCAATGTATGTATATGCTGTAGCAAAGGCAGTTAATAACGGGTGGATAGGGGAAAACTATACAAGTATTGCAAAAGCGGGATGGACCATACTAAAAGAACAGGAAATAACCCCCGATGGACGCTTTACAAACGTGTGTGTAGGGACGGGAATTAGCGATGATTTACCCTTTTATTACAACCGTCCTGTAGGAGATAACGAAAAGCACGGATTAGGACTGATAATTGATACCGCTGTGGAAATGATGAAAATGAATAAAAAGTAGTGTTGTGTGTAGCTGACAGAAATAGAATTTACCGTACACTACTCACTAAACAGATGAGAAACACCAACAAAATACTCCCTTTTGCGCTCGGTTTGTCTGCTCTGGCAGTACAAGCGCAAACGAAAGAACACAAAGATACCCGGCCCAATATTATTTTGATTTTGGCGGATGATATGGGCTATGGAGACTTAGGATGTTATGGAAATAAAATAATAAAAACACCCAATATTGATAAATTAGCTGAAACGGGAGTTCGTTTTACACAGGCGTATTCAGGTTCGGCAGTAAGTTCTCCTTCGCGTTGCTCGCTTCTTACAGGAAAACACACAGGGCACACCACCATCAGAGATAATTTTGCAAAACAAGGAGGCATGACCGGATTAAAAAATGGAAATACAATTAGACGAGCCAATATTCTGCCCGAAGATACTACCATTGCAACTATTTTGAGTGCTTCGGGTTACAAAACGTGTCTGGTAAACAAGTGGCATTTGGATGGATTTAACTCCGAGGCAACACCGCTCAATAGAGGTTTTGATGAGTTTTACGGCTGGCTTGTAGTAAACGATTCGTCCAATTTACCATATTACTATCCCTCTCACAGATATTACAATAGAGACTATGTGGAAATCAAAGAAAACTTAAACAATACTCGGGGCATTCACAATAGTGATTTATCTGTAAACGAAGGAATTGATTTTATCGAACGAAATAAGGAGTATCCTTTTTTTCTTTATTTAGCATTTGATGTGCCACATGAACCCTATTTTATTAACAGTACAGAGCCTTACAACTCTATACCTCTGTCAAAAGAAGCAAAACTTTACGCCTCACTCATCACACATACCGACAGAGCCATAGGACGATTAATAGATTATTTGGATAAGAATAATCTGAGAAACAATACGCTTATAATTTTTACCTCAGACAACGGTGGGGCAACTATGGCTCCGATTGAAGAATTGAATTGTAACGGAGGATTGAGAGGACACAAAGCTCAATTGTACGAGGGAGGAATCAAAGAGCCGTTTATTATCAATTTTCCAAAAAAAATCAAAGGAAACCAGATAAAAAATAATCTAATTTACTTTCCTGATGTAATGCCCACTTTGGCGGTATTTGCAAATGCAAAATTGCCTCAATACGTGGACGGAATAAACATAAAACCACTGCTTGATGGAAAAAAAATAAGCAGAGAGAATCGTGTCTTGTACTGGGAATTTCCCGGAATACAAGTTGCTGTGCGAAAAGGGAGGTGGAAAGCTGTTTCAGTGAAAAAAAATACTCCGTTGGAACTTTATAACATTGAAAAAGACCCGTATGAAACAAACAACTTAGCAAAAAAATATCCGAAAATTTTGTCGGATTTAGAAATAGAAATAAAAAAAGCACATTCTCCGTCACCATACTGGTCCCTTGATTTCGAAAAATAATTCTCTACGTTTCGTAAACAATGCTTTTGAAAAAAAGACGAAAAAACAACACATGAAAACACATCAAAAACCGATAAATAACAGGTGTTTTAAAATGACAAAAGCAATATTCTTTTGCTTGATGGTTTTTGTGTGTGGCACCACCACGGCTCAAATAAATTGGGGTGATGCCCAATGGATAGGTGGAGGAGAAGACGATATGCCTTTTTATTCCCATTATCTGCCTGTATTCAAAATAAATTATATCGTGCAGTTCAAAGAGTATTCTTCCACAAAATCAGAATTTATTTACGGTGCAAACGATGAGCGCCTAATGGATAAAAACAAGAATATTTACAATATTCAAAGCAAAAAAGACAGTTCTTTTATTCGTATCGAGTTGGATATTAATATAATTCCGGCCAAATTAAATATTTACCGAAAAGGTTATGCTCCAAACGACAAGGGAAATACTCCTTTATTTACATTTGAAATCTCAAATTCAATTATCAATAAAGAAAATAAATTTGTTCCTCACACTATATTTATACATTCCAATATGGGAATTACGCAGATTTTTGTTGACGGAGAGAGCAAAACAAATTTAGTAGCAGATATTGTTCTCAA
>JBKECI010000092.1:0-11020 GCA_047974405.1 Paludibacteraceae bacterium
CCTATTTTTCAAAAATTTTAATCGATACATTTTTTTTCTATGGAGAACTGAAAATGAAAGTTACAAATTTCAATTCCCTCTATCCCCTTTCGTCAAAGGAGGATAGGGGGAATAAGAAAAATTAGATTATTCTGCTGATAATAAGAATCATAACAAACTATTCCGTATAATTTCTACTGAAAAATTGCACCGAAAATTATCTACAAAGATTATGTTCTCATTTTCTTATAATCTTTTCTGTAAACTGCTTGTTTGTTGTCTTGTTCAATAGAGTAAGATAGTAAATACCCTGCGGTAAGATACCGAAATTAATCCTATTATTTTGTATGTCAAATTTTACAGACTGTCCGGCAATATTATGGACACTGACAGTAAAATCGGTAATATTCTCAACATTAAGTGTAATAAATGTTGTAAAAGGATTGGGATGAACGCCAACACGAACTTCTATTGATTCATTCGCGGTACTTAACTCATCTGCCGTAAATTTCCACAGTTCGTATCCTTCCGCCAGTGTATTACCTTCAAGGTATAAACTGTTGTTCCAAACTTTCATCGGACGTGGAAAGATTTCCCGTGGTTGCGTTGGTGGTCCCGTGTCTGATGTAAGCTGCGTAAATGTAGCATCACTCGGATTAGCTTCCCAAAGTTGTTTCGGACTGTTATCACCGCTCATTTGAAAGTATAACTTATTACCGAATGGCGTAATGGGATGAATAGAACGCGAAGTTGGAGAACCGCTATACGTTACGGGAATGGCTACTTGGGTCGTCGTCCCATCGGTTTCATAGATTTGATACACCACCCCGCCGTTGGGCGATGTCTGCTCTCTCGCCGCAAAATAGAGTTTATTGTTAAGTCCGATCAATATTTCAGTTCCGACATCCGTTAATATGCCAATAGGATTTAAAAAGTTACTTCCCCCCGCATTGAAATTATAAACCAATTCCACTTTGTAATCGTGTTCCGACAAGCTGTAATAGCATTTATACAGATCTTGATTCCCATAAGTCGCGGATTTTCCGAAGAAGAATAATTCGTTATTCAAAACGGTTAGTTTATCGAACGCGGTTATTCCGGTTGCGCCCAAAGCCACCGAATTAGTTGTTGTGCCATCGGTATAGTATAGCTTATCGGCAACCACAAATAGTTTGTTATCGAACAGGGTAAAATATCCATAGCCGCTTGTGTTGTTGGAAGGATAGGCATCAAGAACCGAAGTGGCGGTATTTGTTGTCGGATTATACGCGTAAATCTCGTTGTGATTGGTATTCTGGTCATTTTTCACAAAACACAGGAGATTTCCTAATTTTTTAAACCGTAACTTCAATCCGGAGCTTTCGTTCGTATTCAATTCCAATACTTTTACCGTCCCTTGTTCGGTTCCGTCGGTTTTCCACAGGTCGTAGCCTTCTCCCGGCAGGTCTTCGGCAAAAAAGTACAAGGCGCCATCCGCTTCATACATCGCCATCATATTGCCGCTATGATTGGTTGAAAAACCGGTGCCGACGTGAATATCTTTAACCAAATGAATCGTTGTTCCATCTGTTTTAAAAAGTTCCCGCCCGTGAACGCCGTCTTCGGCAGTAAAATACAACTCACCGTTAAAAACCGTAAAGTTACTTGGATCACTGCTACTTCCGGAATAATTAGGATTCAAATCCATTACCAAACCTGTGCCGGCTTGTGTTCCATCGGTTTTGTACAGTTCCCTGCCGATGCCACTTACGCTTGTTCCCCTCGCACTAAAATAAAGTTGATTGTTATACTCGGTAAAAAACATCGGATTGGAAGTATCGCTACCCGGAGCGATGACGATTTGCTCCCAAGTTTGTGCAAAACCGATTATGGGAAATAATAAAAATAGGCTTATTATCTTTCTCATTTTTTTAAAATTTTCTTTGTTATAGCAACTGATTTATCTTTGTTATTAAATACTAAATAATGGATTCCGCTACTTAAGAAATTCATATTTACAGAAGATTGATTAACCGGTAAGGTTGTTATGTATTTTCCGGTTGCGTCATAAATTTGAACTTGCCAATTCGTTCCTTCCGGATGTTGAACAAACAGCTCGTTTTCAACAGGATTGGGATACACTTTTAATGCTACATTTTGATGGTTTATCTCGTCAATACTTACTATATCCAACATTGTCATTTGGTATAGAATAGATTCTCCTACCGTAACGCTACCTTCAGAATGTACTCTGTTAAACGCTTCTCCTACTAATGATTTAGCATTAACGGAAGCAGCATAACCACCGCTAAACATTTGGCGATATAATTGTTGCGAAAAGCAATTTGCCGATACCAATAAAAATAGTATTATTGTTTTCATATTACTCTTGATAATAAATTACGATTCTTCGGATGGCTAAATTTTGACCCGAGGGCCACGAAGTCGAGTAGATTGATAGGAAGTAAGAGTTATTCACATTATCAACGATGTGGTTAACCGGAGTAAAGCCATTTGACACTGTACGCCAATTAGGATCTGCAGCTAAATCATTTGAGTTCATATCATAAATAGGAGTTCCATAAACGTCTGTATCATTGTGTCGATAGAGTCCAAATATAAAACCTTCGGGGGCATTATCTTTGTAAACTATTTTTATGAATGTAATTTTGGCTCCGTTAGGTAAATTTACATTATAAAGTAAGTTTGGTTGAACAATAGGCGCGTTCGTCGCCTGATACAAACCAAATTGGGGATGAAACCTAAAATCTTTATCGGTAAATGCAGCACCACTTACGCTCAACAGCTCCGCTTGTTCGGGTTTGCGTTGTAATTGACCATCGGCGTCCGCAACAATTTCTCTAACTCCTGTACCTGCCAAATCGGTTAGTTTTAATCCGTTTTCGTTTATTTCCCCTTGGTAACCGTTCGTATAAAAACTTATGTTAGCGGGATTTAATATTATCATCTCGTCATCGTTGGCTAATTCTCTTGACGTTTCCGAACCTTTAGCATAGGGTACGGCTCTAAAAAAATCATCAGATAAGGTTATAAATCCACTTCCCGAATCGATTTCGATTTTTAGTTTTAAATTAACCGCATCAAAATGAACTATAGACAAGTTGTTAATTATCGGAGTTCCTTCTCCTACGTTGGCATTGACAAAACCATTGGCATCCGTTGTCAAACTATGTTGCTCGCTAAAGATAACTGTTCCGGCTCGAGTAATGCTGAATTTTACGTTTACGCCGGCATTTGCCAATATATTTCCGGAATTGTTCGTAATAATTCCCGACCAAGGTATTGTTTTATTTGCTGTTTGTGAAAAACTTAAAGTTGCTATGGATAGCGTAAAAAGTAGAATAATTTTTTTCATAATCGATTTGTTTTATCGTTTTATAAATTAGGTTTGCTGATTTGTGCTAGGTTCGGCATAGCTCAAATTTCCAATTTGGCTCTGCTCTCACAGCCGTACAAATTCCACACGTCTGTTTTGCGCTTTTTCCGAAGCGTTTGCGTTTTTATTCAAAGGCAATGATTCTCCTTTTCCTTCCGTGATGTATCGCGACACATCCACGTCAAAAGCGCCGGAGAGTACATTTTTGACTGCGTCGGCTCTGCGACGCGATAAGTCTAAGTTTGATTGGGCGTCGCCATCGCTGTCGGTATGTCCCACGATTTTAATTTTCGATCCTGAATTTGCTTTCAGTGTTTCCGCAATTTCTTTGAGAATGGGAAATGATTGCGGTCTGATGGCGTCGCTGTTGGTGTCGAACAAAATATTGGCGGTTGTGAACCCACCTTTTGCAATGTCGTTTTTTACCTGTGGAGCATTGGCGGCAATTTTTAGATTGGTCATCAAAAACGAGATATTTTCGACAAAATAGTCCTGAAAATGAAATGCCAGCTTGTATTTCATCGTCGGGTTGAAAATGGAAACATTGTCCCAGATTTTGGTTTGATTGACCCAAACCGAAACTTTATCGGCAGTTTTGGAAAGTGAAATTCCGGCTCTCGGGTTTTCTTCGGTGTGCCAAGCCGCAAAATAGCGTTCTGTGTCTTCTCTTTCAATAATATTTCCATTGGCGTCTTTTTGTTCAATGCTGCTGCCGCCTTTTTTAGGAATTTGTGAAGAACCGCTCAATGATATTTGGGTAACGCTGTTAAACCAAGGATCGGCGAGATTAGTCTCTTTTTCGGGCAGAAAGCGCAAATCCAATGTACCGTTTGCCGTGTTGGGGCGCGCGATTACGTACACTGGGATGGTAACATCCTGCGGTAAGACTTTTCTACCCAGTGGATAAAACCCACCCCCGTGAACTACTGAGAGTGCTTAGTGTCCCGTTTCGGTATCGGTGGCTGTTGTGAGTTGTGCATTTCCATCCCAACCTTTGGGTTTCATACCTACTGTACTTTGCAAGAAATCTTCAAAAAACAGGATTTTTTCGCCCGGAACAAAATCGAACGCTTTATATGCCGAAAAATCGGGCATCGACTTCGGGGTTGCTCCGTTTCCGCTTCGAGATTGATAGCCGTTGTCGCCGATTTTATTCGCAACTGCAGACTTTTTGCCTTTTTTTTTGAAAACGCCCCCTATGCCTTCTTCAACTTTATCCAACGTTTTATCTACGGCTTCATCTCCTTTTTGCTCGGTACGGTCAATTACCTTTTGTTTCGCTTTCATCAATACCCTTTCTCCTATCAATATCTGCGACATACAAAAGAATCCGTTCAGGAGAAACAATAAAAGAATTGTTTTTTTCATCATCATTTACGTTTTTAATGTTTGGTTTATCGATTAGTGCAAAAAAAAATAAAAGGTAAACATCGAACCAATAAATTTGTTTTATTTTTATCTTGTTTACTTTTTACAACTACAGTACACTAATGGATAAAACAGAGCGGTCGATAGCGTTATTGAAAAATGGCAACCAAAAGGAAATTTCTGCCATTTACACCCACAATCGAGACAGTTTTATACGATTTGCATCACGCTATCCGATTGACAACGAAGACATCATCGACATATACCAGGACGCTTTCATCGCCTTGTACGAAAATGCCAAAAAGGGATTGTTGGACAATTTGCAAAGCAGTATCAATACCTATTTATTGGGCATCGGTAAATATATGATTTACAGAAAATTAAAAAACGACAAAAAAACGGTCTTTGATGAAGCACAACTTCCTGATGATCTAAATTGGGATTTTTTTGAAGAAGAGCAGGTCAGCGTCGAGATACAGCTTTTGCAAAAAGCGTGGGGCAGATTGGGCGAGAAGTGTAAAAAGATATTGACCCTTTTTTATTACGAAGAAAAAAAAATGGATGAAATTATGGAAATATTGAAATACGCAAACAAGGATGTGTTGAAAAGCCAAAAATCAAGATGTTTGAAACAGTTAAAAGAGCTAACGAGTACAAAAAATGGATAAGGAAACATTGATAACCGGATATTTCGAGAATACATTAACCGAAAATGAAAAAGAGTTGTTTTCCGAACTTTTGGAACAAGATTCAGATTTCAAAGCTGAAGTTGAGTTTGAGAAAAAGGTAAAAATTGCCATTACGCTTGACGAACGAAATCGGTTGAAAAGCAAGCTTGCCGCCATCGAAAGTGGACAAAAATCAAGAAAGAACCGCTTGCAAGCGATGCGATGGGTTGCTGTGGCGGCAAGTTTTCTGATACTGATAACGGTTGGTTATCAGATGGCAAACCGGCAGAACTCCAATGAAAAACTGTATGATCATTATTATCAAACCTTCCCCAACATAGAACTGCCTACGGTAAGGGGCGTTACCGCGACCAACAACGGTAAATCTGCCGCATTTCGCGCTTACGACAGCCAAGACTACGAAGAAGCGTCGAAACTTTTTTCCGAAATTTATGAAAAAAACGGGGATGATTACGCTCTGCTCTATCAGGGTTTGTCTTTGATGGAACTAAAACGATTTACGGAAGCTGTCAAAATTTTTGAACGCTATCGGGAGAAACCAAACCGTGCTTTTGATACGTATATCAAATGGTACTTGTCGTTGTGCTATCTCCATACCGATGCCGAAGAAAAAAGTAGAAGTTTAGTCAGAGAAATAGCTGCCGGCGAAAACCCGTTTCAAAAACAGGCGTCGGAACTTCTTCACGATTTGGAATAAAACTTTTTGTAGAACCAAAGGAAGAGAATCAAACCAATAACCAATCCGCTTATTACCCAAATCCAACCGGCGACAGCCGGCTTGCAAACAGGCGAAGTGTCTCCATTCAAAATAAATCCCGCCCAGAAATAGGGGTGATTTTTCAGCGGGTTTTGCCGGATAAATTCTTGTTTTGCCACAGCCAAGGCTTTATCTTTCGGGAGACCTTTTTTCAGGTTTTCATAGAATAAAATCATTATCTCCGACGTTTCTTTGTCGGGTACCTGCCATAGGCTTACCACAGCGCTTTTGACCCCCGCAAACGCGAATGCCCGAGCGATGCTCATTATCCCTTCCCCTTTCGCCAATTTTCCGTTGCCGGTGTCGCAAGCGCTCAACGTTACCAGGTCGGCAGGAATATAATGCTCGTATAATTCATCAAAATAGAGCGGTTGGTTATTTGAAAACAACAAACAAGATTTGGCAAAATCGTTTTCGGACAAGAAAGCGTGCATCGCGAAATGATAGACCGTAAAATCGGAGCCGGAATTTAAAAAAGATTCTTTAGTAGCCTTTTCGCCGTGAAACCGAGCGCCTTCAAACAGCGAGCTTACAACCTGAGACTCTTGCCGGGCATAAGGCAAAGGAGTTACTTCTCGGTTGTCAAACCAAAAATTATCGCCGTAATGGGGCGAAAAACTCGCTAATTTCACTGCTTTGTGAGACTTTTCCGTTTTTTTGCTCAACAGCCACATCGGGAAAGAATAATAATACGAAATGACAGGGAAAGAGCCGTCAGACTCAAAAAAAACGGCTTCGAACGGAAGATAATTCAAAAAATTGTCGGAAATAACGGTCAGTTGCTCTTTGGGAATCACTTTTGGAAACAACTTCGAGTTAATTTCTTTGGCATTCTCGGCGGTTGGCGTATTCGGACGCTTTACTTGTTGTGCAAAATACAAAACCAATCTTGCCGCTTCGCCAACAGGTTGTAAATAATAAATCTGTAAGTTGTAGCGAGTTACTTCCATCCCATACACATTTTCATCCGCCACATAAAATCGCCAAATGGTTTCATTCTCAGCTAAGTTTTTTTGAATTTCCGCCAACTCAAAATCAACATCCACTTGAATGAAATTAGGGAATTTAAGTTTCAACTCTTTTTTGACAAGCCGGATTTTTTGTTCCAAAGTTGCAATTTTAGTTGTTTGATTAGTCGAATCCCCTTCCGCTAATCCTTCGTAATATTTTTTTTCGTTTTGGAGCAGTTCCAATTCATTGTAGAGTTGCGCCAACCGGCTATTTTTCAACAGTATCTTTTTCTGAACTTCCTTGAACAAATGTTGCGATTTATTACGCTCGATTGTATTTAGGAGTTGTATTTTTTTATATTTCGAAGTTTCCTTTTGACAGCAAATAAACAAGAGTGTTTCCGCGATTTTGTTTTGAAGCTGGCTCAGCGTAGTGTTATATTCCCCTTTTTTGTAAAATTCCTGAAACATTCGCGAAGCAACGGTCGCCAATTTCTCGGCTTTCGCCAAATCTTCTGTCTTGTACAAATCCTGATAGTTGTGTTTGAATACAAGAGATAAAGATGCAAAAATATTGATGTATTGATACGAATTGAGTTCGTCGAAGTTTTTTGCATCTATATCGTTAAGTAAAATGTCTTCTTGAAAATATTGCCTTGCAATTTCCGAGACAATCCGTCCGGCAATTTTTGTCGCTTCGTCGTTTCTCCCCTTTCCCGAAAGATTCAGCGCTTTGATGGTTTCTATGGAATATCGGCTGGAGCTGAAAGGGGCAAATTCAAAATTCCGCAAAGCCGCGTTACAATATGCTATCCCTTTATCGTATTCTTTCGTCTGATAGCCGATACTTCCCAGCAACGCGTTGGCTTTCATCCGGTAAAAAGGCTGATTGAAGAGTTTGCTTTGCTGTTGAAGTTCTTCTAAATATTTTGTCGCGTTCCGATAATCTTGATTTTCGTAATATTTATAGGTAAAAGCATCGTAACAAGACATATAATATGAAATATCTTGTGATGTATCCGCACTTTTATCCTTTCGTATCCGGCGGTAAAATTCTTGAAGTTTCGAATGAGCTTTTTCAAAACGATTCGCATTTAAATCTTCCAAAATCCGCATTTTATCGTAAATGTTTCGGGCATAACTCAAATCTGACGGTTCAATTCCGAACGCGTTTGATGTTAAATCTTTATAGAAACACTCATACTCCCAAAATATGCGGGCAGATTCTCTCGCATCCCCATAATTTGACGCAAAATAATACCAATTGTTATAAGCCGTCAGGTAGTTCGGCAGCGAGTATTTTTTGGTACCGGTCATCAGTTCGATTGCCTTTTGGGTATATTCTATCTCGTATTTCTGATTATTAACTTCCGAGTAGTAGTAAGACAGTTCCAAATAATAATGAGCCAATTTTTCGGGATAATACCGTTTTAAATAATCTGCCTTATCGGATAGCAGGCTCTTATACGCGCTGATGATTTCAAAATTTTTTCCGGAAGGCGTCAATAATTCAACGCGATGCTCAAACAGTCTGATTGTTTTGTTGATCGCCGCCGTATCCTGTTGGGCATTCACTCCGGAGGAGAAAAGTGGTATCAGTAGCAAAAATGCCATCTTATCGATACCCTTATTCAAATATTTCAGAATATTACACTCCACAACTATCTTAAAATATTGTTGGATTTTCAAAAGATAATTATCAGATAATATGATGTATGCCTATTTAATATATCAAAACTTAAAAAAGTCTATTTTTAATTGAAAACAGGTAAAGCACTCAACGTTGTAATCCTTTTTTATAAAAAAACAAAATTACAAAATTGGACATCATATATCGCAAATATTTATATTTAAACACAACAATTTACGAAGAAAAAGTTTTTGTCCTTTGTATATTATTTTCGAGTTTGACATTTTTTTATAACTTGGGTTTATTCTATTTATCAAATATTTAAAACTAATTTGGGAGAAAACAATACATCCTCAAAATCGAAAAGATAGGATATTTACCTACAAAAAAAGCATCTGATATTATCAAAAAATCAGATGCTTTTCTATATTTTATTCAAAAAGACTGACGAGAATTTATTCTCCGTTCATCGAAATTAAAAACTCATCGTTATTTTCAGTTCTCTCCATCCTTTCTTTCAAAAATTCCATAGCTTCTATAGAGTTCATATCAGACAGATAACGGCGTAAAACCCACATTCTGTTGAGCGTATCTTTATCTAAAAGCAAATCGTCGCGACGTGTACTGGAAGCCATTATATCGACAGCCGGAAAAATTCGCTTGTTGGATAGCTTACGGTCAAGTTGGAGTTCCATATTTCCTGTTCCTTTGAATTCTTCAAAAATAACTTCATCCATTTTCGAACCGGTTTCGGTCAGTGCTGTGGCAATTATTGTCAGACTACCTCCATTTTCGATGTTGCGTGCAGCTCCAAAAAATCGTTTAGGTTTGTGGAGTGCATTGGCGTCCACTCCTCCCGAAAGTACTTTTCCCGAGGCGGGAGAGACGGTATTGTAAGCACGAGCAAGACGTGTAATGCTGTCTAACAAGATGACTACATCTTGTCCGCACTCTACCATACGTTTTGCTTTTTCGTGTACCATACTTGCCACTTTTACGTGTCGTTCTGCCGGCTCATCAAAAGTTGAAGATATTACTTCTGCTTTGACACTGCGAGCCATATCGGTAACTTCTTCTGGACGCTCGTCTATAAGTAGTATAATCATATAAACTTCGGGATGATTAGCAGCTATAGCATTAGCTATTTCTTTTAGCAAGACCGTTTTACCTGTCTTGGGTTGTGCTACTATCAATCCACGCTGTCCTTTGCCTATAGGTGAAAACAAATCGACAATTCGTGTGGATAGAGCATCGTTTTTACCGGCGTTCAAAGTAAATTTTTCTTCGGGGAATAGTGGTACAAGATGCTCAAACGGAACTCGATCTCTCACATATTCGGGAGAGCGTCCGTTGATTTGTAACACGCGCACCAACGGAAAGTATTTTTCGCCTTCTTTCGGCGGACGAATAGAACCCTTTACTGTATCGCCGGTTTTTAGACCAAAAAGTTTTATTTGAGATTGGGAAACATAAATATCGTCGGGCGAAGTAAGGTAGTTATAATCGGGTGACCGAAGAAAACCATATCCGTCTGCCAAAATTTCCAACGTACCGATGCCTTCAAGCACCTCTTCAAAATCGAACGGTTTTTCTTTCTCGGTTTGCGGATAAGCGACAAATTTTTGTTTCCCATTTTTTTGTGGCTGATTGTTTTGTTCCTGCTTTGGCTGATTAACAACCGTATCAGATTTTTCTTCGCTATCTTCCAATATTTTTTCTTCTACCACATCTTCGGTTGCCTTACTGCTTTTGGGGATAAGTTTTATGTCGTTCTTTTTTTCTTTTACTACTTTTTCTTCGGTAGTTGTTGCTTGAGTCTCTTTTTGTTCCTCTTTTTTTACCGTTTTTTTCCTACTTTTGGTGGTATTTTTTTTATTTTCAGAAGATTTAGCGACATCTGGCGTAACAAGTGGAGGAGGCGTTTCGGTTTGGATATCTTTCTCTTTGGATGGTTCTTGCTTCTCGGTGGTTTCGGAAGTTGACGGAGCCTGCTTTGACGAGGATTTTGACTCTCCGCTGTTTTTGGCTGTTATCCGTGTTCTTTTCTTCTTTACCACAGTTGGGGTATTGGCCGTGCTTGCAGCTTTGTGCTGTGCGTTGACAACCGCCTGTACGTCTAAAATTTCGTAAACCAAATTGTCTTTTTGTGTTGAGGAGGAAGTTTTTAATCCTAATTCGGATGCAATGTCTTTCAGTTCGGAAAGCGATTTTGCATTTAATTGCAGAATGTTGTAATTTGTCATAAAATGAAGTTGTGAAAACTTAATGAGG
>JBKECI010000093.1:0-1625 GCA_047974405.1 Paludibacteraceae bacterium
GTCGAGTAGATTTACAGCAAACGTCCGTTCAGGCATATCCAAATCCGTTTGTCGATTACCTGATTGTAAAATCGGACAAAACTCAATCATTGAAGTTATTTAGTCTTTCCGGTCAATGTTTGATAAATACGACAGTGTTTGAAGGCGATAACCGCATAAATGCTCAGACATTACCTAAGGGAAGCTACATTTTACAATGTGGCAACGAGGTAGTAAAATTAATAAAGTAATACTTTTTGCTTGTAATGATAAGGGCGAGCCAGCTTGTTCGCCCTTATTTAAAACAAATTCATTTATGGAAAAGAAAAAAATATATTTACACTTTAGCGTGATAAGCAGCATTATTTTATTTGCTGCAATCAGCAGGTTAATCCCTCATCCTGCCAATTTCGCACCGATAGGGGGAATGGCTCTTTTTGGAGCAGCTTATTATAATAAAAAATACTGGGCTTTAATTGTTCCGGTACTGTCCATGTGGTTGAGTGATTTGCTTGTGAATAATGTCGTTTACGGACAATATTTCAATCACTTCGTATGGTTTTATCAAGGATGTTACTGGACATACAGTGCTTTTGTTTTGATTACCTTGGCAGGATTCTTTATTCTTAAGCAAATCAAGGTGAAAAATCTTATTGTAGCTGCTCTTTCTGCTTCTCTGATTTTTTATTTGGTATCAAATTTCGGTGTGTGGTTCTCAACGGAAATGTATCCTAAGAATATGACAGGATTAATGGCCTGCTATGTGGCGGGATTAGCTTTCTTTAAAAACACATTGATGGGAGATATGGTTTATACCACTATCCTTTTTGCTGCATTTGAATATGCCCAGCGTAGCATACCGGCATTACAACTGCAAATGTCAAAAGTCAATTAAACTAAAAATCAAGTATATGTATGGAATTGTTCATAATTAAACGAGATGGCAAGAAAGTATGCTACTCCCTAAGCTTTGGACTAATTTTTCTCAAAGTTAAGATATTTTTTCATTCATTTTGATACTTGTTATTTCTTATTTTGTTGGCGACCACACAACTATTTCTGATTTTTTGCTTAAAATTTGCATGTTATAGAGTGCAAACACATACAAATATATACAAAAAACACAATTAAAGGTGGTTTTGTTTAACAAAATTTACGAAAACAAAAAAAACGCCGACAATCATTTTCTGTTGATTATCAGCGTTTTGTATTTGTCGGGAGGACTGGATTCGAACCAGCGACCACTCGCCCCCCAGACGAGTACTCTAAACCGGACTGAGCTACATCCCGAATTTTTATTTTTGCGAATGCAAAAGTAATAAAATTATTCGTATAACTGTAATATATTTTAGAAAAAACGCATTAAAAGTAGAATTAATCATAAAACAACAGATAGCAAGTACACAGTCTGTTTTGAAATAAAAACATTTTCTATTTCTTCCTAAAAAATATTTGCACATGATTACCATTAAAGTCCCATTTCGAACGAAGTTTATTCTCCAAAAACCGACGATAAGGTTCTTTTACATATTGAGGAAGATTGGCAAAAAACACTAAAGTAGGTATTTGCGTATTGGGCAACTGTGTTACATATTTTATTTTGATATACTTCCCTTTGAGGGCGGGCGGAGGATAATTTTGAATGA
>JBKECI010000094.1:0-8627 GCA_047974405.1 Paludibacteraceae bacterium
AAAAAATAGCTCATATCGCTACTATGCGGGAAAAACATCATTGTTTTTAGATCACTTATATTATTATTGTCAGGAGGATATTTCTAAACAAAGACTTATCCTCTTGATGTGTTCTTAGGGGAGTAGCTTATAGAAACACTTTTCAAATTGAAATTACATGTCTGTATTTTTCTTCCCATAATAAAAAACAATAGCTTAAATATCTTTGGGACAAAAATAATCTAAAAAATTGACCCCTCAAATATAATTAGGGGTTGTTTTTAGGGGTTATATTCTAAAAATGTGACAGAAACAGATACTTGCTGATACAAAAAGAGTTAGCTTAAAATTCGGCTAACTCTTTGATTTTATATAGATTAATATGAAATATTCCTGATGGATTCAGGGATTGGTATTATTCCCACTCGATAGTCGCAGGAGGCTTGGAGCTGATGTCATAAACTACTCGGTTTACCCCTTTTACTTTATTGATGATTTCGTTGGAGACTTTTGCTAAAAAATCGTGGGGTAGTTGTGCCCAATCGGCTGTCATAGCATCGGTAGAGGTTACAGCTCGCAATGCCACGGCATTTTCGTATGTGCGCTCGTCTCCCATTACTCCTACCGATTGTACGGGTAGTAAGATAACGCCTGCTTGCCAAACTTTATCGTACAAATTCCATTCTTTGAGACCTTGTATAAATATATCGTCAGCATCCTGCAGCGTTTGCACTTTTTCACGAGTTATTTCGCCCAGAATGCGGACTGCCAACCCTGGACCGGGGAATGGGTGCCGTTTGATAAGATTACTCATCATACCCAATTCTCGTCCAACTCTTCTTACTTCGTCTTTGAACAACAGCCGCAGTGGTTCACAAAGTTTCAGGTTCATTTTTTCGGGAAGTCCTCCTACGTTGTGGTGAGATTTGATTACAGTGCCTGTGATGGAAAGTGATTCTATCACATCGGGATAGATTGTGCCTTGAGCAAGCCATTTTACATTTTCTATTTTGGCTGCTTCTTGGTTAAAGATATCTATAAATCCTTTACCTATAATTTTACGTTTTTGTTCGGGGTCGGTAATCCCTTTCAGCGCGTCAAAGAAATAATTGCTCGCATTTATTCCCACTACATTCAGCCCTATGTTTTCATAATCGTGCATGACGCTTTCAAACTCATTTTTGCGAAGTAGTCCGTGATCTACAAATATGCAGGTAAGATTGCTCCCAACAGCTTTGTGTAGCAACAACGCCGCTACAGAAGAATCTACTCCTCCCGATAGTCCCAAAACCACCTTATCGTCTCCGAGTTGCTTTTTTAACTCTTTTACAGTAATATCGACAAACGAAGCGGGCGACCAGTTTTTTTTGCATCCACAAATATTAAGAAAATTTTCCAAGATGAGGGTTCCGTCTAAGGTGTGATATACTTCGGGATGAAACTGTACGCCCCAAGTTTTTTCGCCCTCTACTTTGTAGGCTGCCAATTCCACATCGGCAGTGCTTGCTATTTTTCTAAAATTTTCGGGCAGTTTGGTAATTGTATCTCCGTGCGACATCCAAATTTGCGTGCCGGAGTTTAGCCCGTTCAAGAGTTCGTCATCTGTCGAAATTTCGGAGAGATTGGCTCTTCCATATTCTCTCATTCCGGCTGCTTCTACGATTCCGCTGCTATTTTTGACCATTAGTTGCGCTCCATAGCAAATTCCCAAAATCGGAAATTTACCCCGCAACCTATTTATGTCTGTTTGAAACGAATGGGGATCGTTTACAGAATAGGGGCTTCCCGAAAGAATTATTCCTTTAATGTCGTCGGTATTGTCGGGAAATTTATTGTAGGGCAGTATTTCGCAATATTCGTTCAGTTCTCTTATTCTCCGCCCTATAAGTTGCGTGGTTTGCGAACCAAAATCAAGGATAATAATTTTCTCCATATAATTGTAAGTAGTAATAAGAATTTAGTTATAGGGGATAAGTCATAAGACTTATTATCTGATAATTATCTTAGGGATATATATAATTGTTTTTTTATGCTACCTATCTTGAGTTTTTCTGTAATTTATTTTTTCATCTTTTTTAGAAAAAGTCTTCAATATCTTTTGATTTTTGTTTTTCCTTATCTTTTATTTCTTGCTTTTCCCGAGCTTTTATGGTAACCGAATCGTCTTTTTTATTTTTGTCTTTGCTTACCCATAAATCTATTTTTTCACCTAACGAAATGGAGTCTCCCGCATGGGGGCGTTGCCGGTAAACATAGTATTCTCCTTCGTCTCCCGCCGGTTCTTCATCATAAATAATACCTCCTATTGTATAGGCAGAGGTAGTGATTGCGCTTATAGCAGTATTCATATCCATACCGCTCAAGTAGGGTACAGATGATTTTTCTCCTCCAAAACCATTGCCTACAATGAGCGTAACCGAACTACCTTCGTCTATTTTGGTTCCCTCGGCTATGGGTTTTCCCTTGTATTGAATGCCCAAAACCAAGTCTTTGTAATCGGACGGGGCATAAGTAACACTCGTAAGCGCAATGCCTATGGAACTGAGCATGGCCTCTGCCTGCCGCAACGAAGTGTCCACTACGGGAGGAATGGCTACTTGTCTTATACGTTTTGAATTTACAACTACATATACTTGCCTTCCTTGTTTCACAATACTCTTGGGTAGAGGGTTTTGTTCGACTATTGTTCCCAATTTGTCATTTTTGGAGTAAACCGAATCTATTATTTGTATTTCCAGACTATGATTGTTCAATATTGCGCTTGCCTCTTCGATTGTAAGCCCTTTAAGGGCAGGTACATTTTGGGTTTTGCCATGATGTGTATAAATATTCAGCAAAATGAAAATTCCCCAAGACAATCCGACGATTATTACTGCGGCAATGAGAATATTTTTTAATGCAAATCCTAAAAAATTATTATTCCAAAAACTTTTTTTATCCATAACAATAGGTACATTTTCCGAATCATTTTTTTTTATCTCACAATACACTTCCGCAATATCTTGGAAAGCGATAAAAAAGTAAACGTGATGTATATAAAAATAGGAAAACGGAAAGGATATTTTAATAAAGCTACAAAAGTAAAGAAATTATTGTAGTTAATCAACCGTTACAAAAAATAAAAATAGCGATATAAACAGAAAACAAGCTTAATACTTATTAATAATTTACTGATTGTCGGTTGTCAAATTTAATTTTAGCTATATCATTGTTGCTTATATTGTTTTCTAAATGAACATTGTGTAAAATTTGAATGTTAATTTTACAAACCAAAAAACATTAAACGATATGAAATATGTAGGAGCTCACGTAAGTGCATCGGGAGGCGTTGAAAATGCGCCACTAAATGCGTACAATATAGGTGCAACAGCATTTGCCCTGTTTACCAAAAATCAAAAGCAGTGGGTGTCCGCCCCTCTTACTGCCAAAAGTATTGATTTGTTTAAGAAAAGATGTGAGGAGTACAACTTTTTGCCGGATCAAATATTACCGCACGACAGTTATTTGATAAATCTTGGAAATCCGGAGGAGGAAGGGTTGCAAAAATCTCGTGCGGCATTTTTGGATGAAATAATCCGGTGCGAGCAACTTGGGTTGAACCGGCTCAATTTTCATCCCGGTAGTCATTTGAATAAAATTACACCCGATGAATGTCTTGCGAAGATAGCGGAATCCATCAACATTGTGCTGGACAAAACAACGGGGGTAACTGCCGTAATCGAGAATACTGCCGGGCAAGGTACCAATATGGGATACCGTTTTGAACAAATTGCCCAAATTATAGACAGGGTAGAAGACAAAAGCAGGATGGGAGTGTGCATCGATACCGCCCATACGCTTGCGTCGGGTTACGAAATACGGACAAAAGAGGGTTTTGACGAAACGTTTAAAAAATTTGACGAAATCATCGGTTTTCGATACCTGAAAGGGATGCATATCAACGACAGCAAAAAAGACCTTGCAACCCGTGTTGACCGGCATGACAGCTTAGGTAAAGGATTTATGGGTATGGGAACATTTGAATATATCATGAGCGATGCCCGCTTCGATAATATACCGTTGATACTCGAAACTCCCAACGAGGAGATTTGGAACGAAGAGATAAAAATGCTCATTGGGTTGGAAAAATAAAGCAAAGCTGCTCCAACAAAAAATCCGAAGAAAACTTTCTCCGGATTTTTTATTCAGATACTCATACCTGAAGTTTATGCTTTACCAGCGCTTCCAAGTACACTTTCAATTTTATGTTTGTAAAGTTTTTTCATACTGTCGCGGGCTGGACCTAAATATTTGCGGGGGTCAAACTCTTCGGGTTTTTCCACAAAGGCTTTGCGCACTGCGGCTGTCATTGCTAAACGGCTATCAGAGTCAATATTGATTTTGCAAACAGCAGATTTAGCTGCTCTGCGGAGTTGTTCTTCGGGAATACCAACCGCATCGGGTAATTTACCACCGTATTTGTTTATAGTATCTATTTCTTCCTGAGGAACCGATGATGCTCCATGAAGTACAATCGGAAATCCGGGAAGTTCTTTTTCAACTTCTTCCAAAATATCAAAACGCAATGGAGGTGGAACCAGCACGCCGTTTTCATCACGAGTACATTGATCTGGAGTGAATTTATAAGCCCCGTGAGAAGTTCCTATAGAAATTGCCAATGAATCACAACCGGAACGTGTGGCAAAATCTACAACTTCTTCGGGTTGTGTATAGGTGTGGTGTTCTGCAGAAACTTCATCTTCAACTCCTGCTAAAACACCTAATTCGCCTTCAACCGTTACGCCGTATTGATGAGCATATTCCACTACTTTTTTGGTTAAAGCAATATTTTCTTCGTAAGGAAGATGCGAACCGTCAATCATAACAGAACTGAAACCGGAATCGACACACTCTTTACAAGTCTCAAAACTGTCGCCATGATCTAAGTGCAATACGATTTGAGGATTTTCCCAGCCCAACGATTTGGCATACTCTACAGCTCCTTGAAGCATATAGCGCAACAAAATAGGGTTGGCATAATTACGGGCGCCTTTCGAAGCTTGTACTATTACGGGAGACTTTGTCTCTGCAGCGGCTTGAACAATAGCCTGTAGCTGTTCCATATTATTTACATTGAAAGCAGGAATAGCGTATCCTCCTTTTACGGCTTTAGCAAACATGTCTTTGGTGTTTACTAATCCTAATTCTTTATAACTTACCATATTATTAATTGTTTTGGTTTATAATATTTTTATTCTGATATTTATTGCAAATATACTATTTTTTTGTGTCGTAGACAATTTTTACTAAAACATTAAGTATTAAAATTATGTTTACTCTCTAATTATTAATTTGAATCATTAGCTAGATGAAGTTGAGGTAATATTCATATTTGAATTTGGCGTCAGCCTGTTAGCCGGATGATAAATTGAGGTGTTTTTATTTCCCGATTTGTGTACCTCAAATTATTTTGCAAATTTTACTTTTCGTTATTAAAACAATAAAATATGGACAATATTTGGTTATATGCTTTGATTAGCACTATTGTAGTGAGTGCAACTTCTTTGGTAGGGATATTTCTGTTGTCGTTTAAGGCAAAACAACTTGACCGGATACTGATAGTTTTAATCAGTTTTTCGGCAGGGGCAATGTTAGGAAACGCTTTTTTTCATCTATTGCCCGAAAGTTACGAAAATATTAAAGCTACCTTTACTTCATGGCTTGCCATAGGTGGTTTTTTACTGTTTTTTGTGATGGAGCGGCTGCTCCACATTCACATATCCGCTACGAAGAGCGATGCTAAAAGCATCAAATCGTTTGGCTATATCAGTTTATACGCCGATTCGCTCCACAATTTTACAGACGGAATTTTGATAGGAGCCGCGTGGATGTTTAATGCCGAAGTGGGGTTGGCAACCACCATTGCCGTGATATTACACGAAATACCACAAGAAATAGGCGATTTCAGCATTTTGATTCGGGCTGGATTCTCACGAGGTAAAGCGCTAAAATTCAATTTTTTGTCTGCCTCTACTGCTATTTTGGGAACTATGCTCACGCTTTGGGCCGGGAAGAGTGTTTCTCATTTTTCGGAATATATTCTTCCTGTAGCCGCCGGCGGATTTATATTTTTGGCTACCAATAGCCTGCTTCCCGAAATTGTCAGAGAGACCAACAAAAAAAACTATTGGTTACATCTACTATTTATCCTACTTGGACTGGCTTTGATGTATTATTTCTCTTTGCAAGGAGAACATGTACATTAACCCACCTTGCTACTACTAACTTATAATTTCCCATCCATATAGTATCTACGATATTTTTTTACGGATGGTTTGTGTATTACAAATTTTTGTTTCTTTACCGATCTTGTTGGGAATTTTCAAAACGGTGTAGATTTCTTTAAGAGCCGGTTCTGGGATTCTTGCGCAAACTACATTTGAAGTACATGCTCAATTAGTAAAATATATCTTTAATTTTTCGGGGTAGATGAAATTTGGCACATCGTAAATCCCAGAAATATGTCAAAAAAAGCAAAAAGAGTTGATAGGCGAGTATTTGAGGCTTAAAATGACGGAACTTACAGTTGGAGGCAACGATTACCCTAAAGTCTCGGATATAGAATTTTATCTGCCGAAGCTTTCATACACCATCGTTGCATTAGAAATATTAAATAAAAAATACTCCGAAAATGATTTGTATTATTGATTGGCAGTGATAATATGGCAACTTTAGATAGATGGATAGATTACCAAACAATCTTTATTTGGACTAAAATGGTTGTCCGTAAATTTTGCAATAATATTATGCCGATATAAAAATCAGAAAAATGATTTTTTTAGCATGCTACGGAGCAAAAGGGTATCATTGCTAGTTAAAAACTTTCATACCTGTGATGGCAAGCGGCATAGGATTGTTTCTAAATGAATAAGGGTATTGAATGAAGATATTCTAAAACCTTGTAGTTGGACGAAAATAATAATGGAGAAAAGCGCTTAAATTAAAGGTGATGATTGGTAATGTGGCTGATAATATATATTCTTTATGTTCTTGTCTTAATACTTCGTTAAACTTTTATATAATCATTTGATTATCAAGAAAATAAGCGTTAAGATATTTGTATAAGTCATTGAAAGTCAGTATCTTTATAGGTACTTTACATCTATTCGGATATGACTTTCAAGACCTATTTTTCTCATAAAAATTTTTACGCTCAACTTTGTGAGCAATGTTTCTCATCCTTATCGCCAATCAATAAATGGCGTAAAGATTTTTTCAAAGACGTTCTTTGGCTTTTTTTAAGTATCAATGCCCGTGTCAACTTTCTACAGCTACAACGCTATGGCAATCATAACGAAGCGCGTTACCGACAGCAGTTTGAACGCAAATTTGACTTTTTGACCTTCAATTTGGAAACGGTGCAACAATTCTGCGGCACTCGTAAAGCCATTGCTTTTGACCCGAGCTATATTCCCAAATCGGGCAAACACGCACCCGGCGTAGGGTATTTTTGGTACGGCTGTGCAGGTAGCCAAATGGGGTTTGGAAATTGAAGGTATCGCCGCTTTGGATTTGGATAATCATACGGCAATGCATTCGGAAGCCGTTCAAACGCTACCCCGAGAAGGAGAAATCTTGCTTGGCTTCTATGCCCGAACCCTTGTCGAGAGAGCCGAAAAACTCAAAGCAATCTCCAATACAGTGGTTGCTGATGCCTGTTTTTCAAAAAAAGAATTTGCCCATTCGCTGTCCGAATCCGGTTTGGATTTGGTCTCCCGATTCAGAGACGATGTGCGCCTACAGTACCTGATTGAACCCGTAAAAACAGGAAAAAGAGGAAGACCCTGCACATCGGGCGGAGCGGTAGATGTCAAAAAACCCGATAGGGATCATTTTCAAAAAGTAATGCGGCAGGACAATTCCATACAGATATATACCGCCGTAGTGAAAGCCGTGGCAATGAAGCGAACAGTGAGAGTAATAGTGGTAAATTACGTGGAGAATCGAAAACCAACCACTAAAATCTACTTCTCTACCAACTGCCGATTAAATGCAATGGAAATTTTGGACATCTACCAAACCCGTTTTCAAATCGAGTTTTTATACCGCGACGTCAAACAACATACTGCGCTGAACCACTGTCAGGCGTTGAGCAAAAACAAACAGCATTTTCACTTTAATATCTCACTTACTGCCGTGAATGTTGCCAAAGCTGTGCATTGGTATTCAATACCTAAAAAGCAAAGAGAAGAATTCTCTATGAGAGACATTAAAGTGATGAACCATAATGCCTTACTGCTTGATAGATTTATGGCAATGGTTGCTCTAAGACCAAACATACTTAAAAATAACCGGAATGTCAAAGAACTTATTTTATATGGCACTAAATGTGCCTAAAGTTCAACGAAGTATTGATTTATAAAACCATATTCTAAATATTGCAACATAACATCTTGTGTTAAAGACTATTATTTGTTATTTTGAAATATGGCACGGATATTGTTTTTAATAAATTACTTCGAAGAAAAAGAATCGGACAGTGAGTTCGACAAAACAGAGATTAATAAACAAAATTACTTACCACTAATTAAAAAACATACAATCATGAAAGCGAAAACCACCATGATATTTGTCTCTATAATTTCGACTTTTATATTGACATCGTGCTA
>JBKECI010000095.1:0-9229 GCA_047974405.1 Paludibacteraceae bacterium
CTGCCAAGTCCAGTGTATGGACAAAGGCGTCAATCAAACGGACATCGTTGTCGGGCGAAATGAGTTGCTCGTAGGCAAAAAACTGAATTTGGTTTCTGTCGAATCCTTGTATGAATTTCATATCTCTGACTGTTTGTTTATGGCTCTAAGTTACCAAAAAACAACGGGATATGCAAGTTTTAAGGGGATAAATATTGGGAAAATTTAAAAATAATTACAAGGTGGGTTTTTAGACAGTTTGCCGCCTCCCGTCATAGCACTATATTGATTGACCCATCCCGGAGTTACATTGTCTTTTTTGGATGAGCAAGAAAAGCCGGACCATGTATCCCAAGTAGCATTATAACTGTTATTAAACGTAATCCCTTGCGACACAAATTTACCCGATCCGTCCGATCCGTTCCAGATACTATCGATCAAAGTTACATTTTCAAAATCGACTGTAGTCGTTTTGGTTATAGGGTCTGACTCGCAAGAGGCTGTAACCAATACCAACGCCACAAAAAATGGCAGTAAAAATAGATGCTTCATTTTTCCTAAATTATTTAATTGATGAATAAAATACAACTAAAACAATAACCTTTTAATACAATGTAAATTTGAGGACAAACAGACAGATACAGTATCTATCTGAAAATAATAAAAAATACAAGCAATGATTATTTTATGCAGTATGTATTTTTTTGCCTTTGGTCCCCGAAAGCAAAAATAAAAAAGTAGCATTGGCAGGTCTTCTGACTTACTCCTGTGCCTGAACGCCTTCCCATCTTTACAAAAGATAGTGGCAAAGTGTGTTGTTCGGCACATTGCTATAGAGCTTACAGCAGCGGGTACTGTTTCGGATTTTCACCGAATTCCCTTTTATCGACTTCCCGAACCGAAAGCCGATACCAATTATGGCACAAAGATAATAATATCTTGCAATTTTTTGGTTATTTTTTGTATTTTTGAAAAGTTTTTGTCCTATCAGTCATGAATCAAAACACTAAAAATTTTATTGACCGCCACGTTCACGATGATATTTATACGCTTGCATTAAAAGCACAATCATATCATGATGTGGACATTACACTAGCAATCCGGCAAATCGAAGGAAAGCAAAAGACGGAACGTAAGGTGCCTGTTTTTTACCGTTGTACCGAATTGCTCTTTCCTCCCAAACTATCGCTTGAGCAATCTTCGTCGGAGGTAACCTCCCGATACAAATCGACTTTGTGTAGCGGCAACAAACTGGTAGATTTGACGGGCGGTTTCGGTATCGATTGTTTTTTTATGTCTGAAAAATTCAAAAATATCGTTTATATCGAAAAAGAGAAAGAATTGTGCAAATTAGCAAAACACAATTTTAAGGTACTAGGAAGAGACTGCATTGAGGTGGTAAATGAAACTGCGGAAAGATTTTTGGAGACCGATTTTGATGCAGACTGGATATTTATAGATCCTGCCAGACGAAAATCGGACGGGACAAAGGCAGTTCTCTTATCGGATTGCGAACCAAACATAGCATTATTGCAAAAGAAACTTTTAATAAAAGCAGAAAATGTTTTGATAAAGCTCTCGCCAATGTTTGATTTGGTACAGCTACAGCGCGAACTACATTCTATAAAAACGATACACATTGTTGCCATAGAAAATGAATGTAAAGAGATTTTAGTTGTTCTCAAGCGAAACTATAATGAGAATATTAAAATAAAAGCCATACACTTTCTTAAAAACAAAAATCCGGAATGGCTGGAATTTGATAATGAAAACGAAAAGGCTTTGAATATCGATTGCACCAAAGATGTGGAAAAATACCTGTACGAGCCCAATTGCGCTATTCTAAAGTCGGGAGCTTTCAAAACAATATCCCACAAATACAACTTACACAAACTACACACAAACAGTCACTTGTACACATCAGAAAAATTATTGCCCGAATTTCAAGGGCGTATTTTTGAAGTGAAGAATGTAATCGACTATAAAAAATCAAACCTAAAAAAGATGGATATACCCAAGGCAAATCTCACAACCCGAAATTTTCCTCTGACAGTTGCCGAGCTACGCAAAAAACTCAACATAAACGAAGGAGGCGATGATTATATTTTTGCAACAACTCTATCAAATAACAATTTGGTACTGATTAACTGCAAGAAATTGAAATGAATCATCCAAATTGTATTGAATATTTTTGAAAAAACTCTATCTTTGCAATAAGAAATATGGCAAGAATAAAAAATCAATATTATCTCCCAACAAGATATTTGCAGCAAACAAGTTGCAACTCATATTTATCAAAGAAACAGACCAATATTTTCGAATGAAAGTATTGGTTTTTTTTATTTTTATAAGTTGGTCTCCATACTGTGTATAAAACAAATTGAATATAGGAAAACAAAATAATAATAATACCGCTTGATAGTTATGAAAAATCGAAGCCTTGTATCCATCAACGACTACAGTAAAGAAGACATATTGGATATTCTTCGTACTGCAGCCGTATTTGAGTCTGCACCCAATCAAAAAACATTGGATGGCAAAGTGATAGCAACGCTTTTTTTTGAACCTTCTACACGTACACGGTTAAGTTTTGAAACCGCCGTAAGCCGCTTGGGAGGGAGAATCATCGGATTTTCGGATGCTGCCACCAGCAGCTCGGTAAAAGGCGAAACCTTGCATGATACCATTATGATGGTAGCCAATTATGCCGATGCCATCGTTATGCGACATCCGTTGGAGGGAGCCGCCAGATACGCTTCGGAAATTTCTCCAGTCCCCATAATCAATGCCGGAGATGGCTCCAACCAACATCCATCGCAAACATTGCTTGATTTGTACTCAATCATAAAAACCCAAGAGACTCTCGAAAATTTAAATATCTGTATGGTGGGCGATCTCAAATACGGAAGAACTGTTCATTCTCTGTTGATAGCAATGTCACATTTTAAACCTACATTCAAATTTATAGCTCCAGACGAGCTGAAAATGCCTGACGAATACAAAGTATATTGCAAAAAAAACAATATCTCTTACACCGAAGAGTCGGAATTTGTTGGAAACTTTGACGATGCAGATATTTTGTATATGACCCGCGTACAAAAAGAAAGATTTCTCGACTTGATGGAGTACGAGCGGGTAAAAAATATCTATACTTTGAAAAATGATATGCTCAACAACTCGAAGGCAAACCTCCGCATACTGCATCCCCTCCCTCGCGTAAATGAAATATCGCAAGATGTGGACAACAATCCCAAAGCCTATTACTTTCAGCAAGCCCAAAACGGACTGTATGTGCGGCAAGCAATTATGAGTAAAGTACTTAAAAATATTTGATCTGAAAAAATAGTTAAACGGCATATCCTGCAAGGCGATATCTCAACTATCAATTTTCAATCAAAAAAAAAGTAAACTGTGTGATAAACAGAATTGGACTACGAACCCAAAAAAAGACCGAGTTCTTTGCTCCAATTCAGTTTTTATAACCATATGTGCAAAAGTAAAGAATTGCACTTCCTATTTGAATTCAACTTCAAAATGAAGATAAAAAAATAATTCGAAAAAATAAATAGCCAGTTTTATGGAAAAAAAACTAAAGGTAGCAGCACTTCGGAGCGGAACCGTAATTGATCATATTCCTTCAGATAAGCTTTTTAAAGTAGTACAGATACTTCATTTGGACACTTGCGACAATCAGATTACCTTAGCCAATAATCTGGAAAGTAAAAAAATAAGTTCAAAAGGACTAATAAAAATTGCCGATCGGGCTTTGGAAGAATACGAAACCAATAAAATAGCATTGATAGCGCCCGATGCCAAAATAAACATTATCCGCGAATATGAAGTGGTAGAAAAACGCCCGTTAAAACTTCCGGATAATATTTACGAAATAGTGCAATGCCCCAACCCAGCCTGCATAACTAATCATCAACCTGTCAAAACTCGATTTTATCTACTGCGCGAAGAGGACGAGAAATTACTCAAATGCCATTATTGCGAAAAAGAAGTCAAATTGGAAAATGTAAAAATCAAATAAATGGACAAACAAAAGACAACCAATAATCCCCCTAAACCGGCAACATCAAAATCATCTTACTTTTACAAAAAGGATTTGGACAAAACGCATATTTCTTGGAAACCTGGTACAATGATATATCCGCTCCCTGCCGTGATGGTATCATGCGGTAGTACAGAAGAGGAGTACAACATCATTACCGTCAGTTGGGTTGGTACCGTGTGTTCCAATCCTCCCATGTGCTATATATCTGTACGTCCCGAAAGGCATTCGTATAAGATACTGAAAAAAAATATGGAGTTTGTTATCAATCTTACCAATGAAAATTTGGCAAAAGCCACTGACTGGTGCGGCGTAAAAAGCGGAAAAGACTTCAATAAATTTAAAGAGATGAACCTCACCCCCGTAAAAGCTGAAACAGTCAATGCCCCCATCATCAAAGAATCGCCACTCTGCATCGAATGTAAAGTGAAGAGCATTGTGCCACTTGGCTCACACGATATGTTTATAGCCGAAGTAGTAAATGTACAAGCCGACACCGAATACATTGACAGCCAAACAGATAAATTTGACATGGCTCAAGCCAAACTTATCGCCTACTCTCACGGACATTATTACAAGTTGGGAGACGAAATAGGACGCTTTGGGTGGACAGTCAGAAAAAAAAGATAGCTCGTGCGTATTTCGTTTTGTTGTGCTTTCTATCTCGACATTACATTTATATGAATTTTTCATATAAAAGCAAGAACATTTACAGTTGTAAAAAATCTATTACTATTTTTGCAATTCAAATCAACCTACGTTTTTAATGGATTCTATCTATCTTATTATTCTCATTGTATTATTGGCATTAGCCGCTATGGATTTGGTTGTTGGGGTAGCCAACGACGCCGTAAATTTTCTCAATTCAAGTATTGGTTCAAAAGTAGCCCCACTTTGGGTTATACTTACCGTAGCCTCCACTGGAGTGTTGTTGGGTACGCTTTTTTCAAGTGGTATGATGGAAATTGCCAGAAAAGGGGTGTTCTATCCCGATATGTTTACGTTTCCACATATAATGATACTTTTTGTGGCAGTAATGATATCCGACGTCATACTTCTCGATTTGTTCAATACATTTGGGCTGCCTACTTCAACTACCGTATCGCTGGTTTTTGAACTGCTCGGTTCCGCCGTTGCAATCTCACTGTTTGCAATATGGCAAAACAACGGCGGACATTTGGGAGATTATATCAATTCGGGCAAAGCATTGGCAATCATATCCGGAATATTTATTTCCATAGCCATCGCATTTTTTGTTGGCAGCCTTGTTATGTGGACTACCCGTTTTATCTTTTCTTTCAATTTTCAAAAATCATTTCGATACGTGGGCGCTTTGTGGGGAGGATTTGCTCTTACCGCCATTACCTATTTCGTAGTGTTCAAAGGGCTGAAAGGGAGCGCTATCGTACCCGAAGGTCTTCTCTTCTTTCTCAATCACCACATGGCAAGCGCGTTGCTTTACGCCTTTTTGGGTTGGACAGCGCTGATGGCTGTCCTTCAATGGGTGTTCAAAGTAAATATTCTCAAAATCATAGTACTGATGGGAACCTTGGCATTGGCACTCGCTTTTGCCAGCAACGACCTTGTAAACTTTATCGGAGTATTTATGGCCGGGCTTAGCTCCTATCAGCTAGCAGTAGAATTTGCAGCAGCCGGAGGCGATGTAACCCTGCTTACTATGGGCGAATTGAGTAAGCCGGTTGTAGCAGACTGGCGATATTTGCTTGGTGCGGGAGCCATTATGATATTGGCGCTTTGGTTTTCAAAAAAATCACGTTCCGTAACAGAGACCGAAGTAAACCTAGCCAGCCAAAAATCCGGAACTGAGCGTTTTGCCTCATCGGGTTTATCTCGATCGCTGGTCAGAGGTGCACTGGACATAAATAGAAATATACAAAAACTGATTCCGCAACATATACAATCGGTAATAAACAAGAGATTTACTCCTGTCCATTCAGTGTCGGAAAAAGATGCCCCTTCGTTCGATTTAATTCGAGCTTCGGTAAACCTGACGATAGCAGCATTGCTCATTTCACTGGGAACCTCTTTAAAACTACCGCTATCCACAACCTACGTTACATTTATGGTAGCGATGGGTAGTTCACTGGCAGACCGTGCTTGGGGACGTGAAAGCGCAGTATATCGCATCAACGGGGTGCTTACAGTTATTGGAGGATGGCTGCTTACAGCATTAGCCGCTTTTACCCTATCGATGATTGTCGGGCTCATTTTGGTATGGGGAGGAAAAATTGCCCTATTCACCCTGATTGCCCTGATTGTGTTGATGCTAATAAAATCATCAGCCATACACAACAAAAGAAAAGAAAAGCAAAAAGCTAACGACAAAGTTTTATCTAACGAAAACGAAATTGTCAATCTCTGTACCCAGCAAGTAAGAGATTCTATTGATAAAACGTTGAAAATATACGAACAAAACATCCATTCGATCACTACCGAAAACCGCAGACAACTCAAAATTATCAACCAAGAAGCGGACGATTTGTATAGCGAATACAAAAATAAGCGTAACTATGAGGTAGTACCTACCATTCAGACAATTTCAATCAATGAATTGGATATCGAAAAAGAGTATGTCGAAATAATCGACTATACATACGAAATAACCAAAGCACTACGTGCCATCACACGCGAAAGCTATACCTATATCGACAACAATCACAAAGGATTGGACGAAGAACAAGAAGATGACTTAAAAAAACTGAACAAAGAAGTCTCCAACATCTACAAAGAATTTATCGCCATTGTAACAGCAGAAAACTATGCCGATTTTGACCTCTTGGTTAAAAAACGGGATAATATCTTAGAGATATTCAGTAAACTGACCAAAAAGCAAATCAAGCGGGTACGCGACAACAAATCGAGTACCAGAAACAGTATTCTTTTCCTAAACATACTCAATGAGACAAAAATAATTGTACTTCAATCATTTAACCTGATGAAAGCACAAAAAAACATTATTCAATTGAGGAAAGGTAAAAATAAAATAGTCAATTAATATTCTGTGACTATAACAAATCTGATAAAAACACAATGACAACCACAAACAGCATTGTGTTTTTGCATTTACATAGAGGTATTCCAACAAAAAACCTATTGATTTCCCTTTATTCATGAAATTTTTATTAACTTTACATCGATAAAAGAGAGAGAGCAACGCACACCTTATTGTACTAAAAATAAGGAATATATAATATTGCGATCACTGTTTTTCGTACTATTGGAATCTGGTAAAGAATGCAATCGGCCTACCACGTACAGCAATAAAACAGTATGGAATTTCAAAAACCAATAATATAAAATAAAAATAATTCAATAAAAATGATGGTTAGGGATACACTAATTTTTGATATTATCGAACGTGAAAAACAGCGCCAAATAAAAGGAATCGAACTTATCGCTTCCGAAAATTTTGTAAGTAATCAGGTAATGGAAGCGATGGGTTCCGTACTTACCAACAAATACGCCGAAGGCTATCCCGGCAAACGTTACTACGGCGGCTGCGAAGTGGTGGACGAAAGCGAACAGATTGCCATTGACAGAATCAAAACTATATTTGATGCTGAATGGGCCAATGTTCAACCTCATTCAGGAGCGCAAGCCAATGCTGCTGTATTTTTGGCTTGTCTAAATCCCGGAGACAAATTTCTGGGACTAAATCTGGCACACGGTGGACACCTTTCTCACGGTTCGCCTGTCAATAGTTCGGGCATTCTTTATCAAGCATTAGAATACAACGTAAAAGAAGAAACAGGACGTGTAGATTACGACCAAATGGAAGAAGTTGCTCTGCGCGAACGACCTAAACTGATTATCGGCGGCGGTTCGGCTTATTCTCGCGAATGGGACTACAAACGTATGCGCGAAATTGCCGACAAGATTGAAGCCATCCTAATGATAGATATGGCGCATCCGGCAGGGCTAATTGCCGCAGGACTACTCGACAATCCTGTAAAATATGCCCACATCGTAACATCCACCACACACAAAACACTTCGTGGACCTCGCGGAGGCATTATTCTGCTTGGAAAAGACTTTCCAAATCCTTGGGGAAAAACTACTCCAAAAGGTGAGATAAAAATGATGTCTGCCCTACTCGACTCCGCAGTTTTCCCTGGCATTCAGGGAGGACCTCTGGAGCATGTGATAGCATCCAAAGCAGTATCTTTCGGCGAATGCTTGCAACCCGAATACATCGAATATCAAAAACAGGTAAAAAGCAACGCCTCCGCTTTGGCCCACGCTTTGACAAAACGCGGATTCAAAATCATTTCTGGCGGAACAGACAACCATTCAATGTTGGTCGATTTGCGCATCAAATATCCCGAGTTGACAGGAAAAATAGCTGAAAAAGTGCTGGTTCAGGCCGATATTACCTGCAACAAAAATATGGTACCTTTTGACAGTCGCTCAGCTTTTCAGACCTCGGGTATCCGTCTGGGAACACCGGCGATTACCACACGGGGAGCCAAAGAACCGTTGATGGAAACAATTGCCGAAATGATAGAAATGGTGCTTTCAAACCTTGAAAATCAGGAAATCATCGCATCGGTACGTACACGTGTAAACAAAACAATGGAGAAGTATCCGCTGTTTGCATGGTAAAGTCTAAACTGTACAACGAATATACTTTTTTTTAGATAAGCCACAAGAGAGTTGTGCTTTTGTCGCAAACAATGGATAAAAGTGTATTTTTCAATATTTCATAATTATGTATGCAAAATATTAATAAAATATAGAATTACAACATATTGTTTTAACGAATAAATTATATTTGTAACAGACTCAAGAGAACATGGCTAAGAAGGAGAAAAGCACAATAATAGACTATATATCAGGGATTAAAGTCGTAGTAACCCCCGAAGAAGTTGAAGCTGTTCAAGTGTTTTCTAAACAATTGGTTGAAGATTACGGCTATCCCAAAACAGCTATTCAAACCCGACCACAACATCGTGTCAAAGTTCGCCCTTCTGACACCAAAAAAGAATATCCGGTAGATATTGCCGTATTTTCCGGAACGCTGAAAATGGATGAAACCCTCTATATTGTGGTAGAATGAAAAAATAAGAAGCGCAAAGACGGTAGATCGCAACTCGAAAACGATTTAACACTATCTTCTGCCTATCTTGGCGTATGGATTAAAGGAGAAGAACGATTTTTTATACGCAAATTTGTTAA
>JBKECI010000096.1:0-41455 GCA_047974405.1 Paludibacteraceae bacterium
GGCAGATACACTATTTTTTTTATTTTTTCCGATTTATCAAACTCCAATCCTGCCCAAGTATCATACGTTCTGCCTACTTTCATATAGGTTAATACTTTATTGTCAAATAATTTCTCATAAGCAGGAAAATTTCCTCCTCCTTCACCGCCAAATATTTTTCCGTTAATTCTTTGTCCATTAATATCATAGACTTCTAACTCTGCCATCTCTGCTCCGCTCCCTTTGGGTATAAAATATCTGAAATACTTATAATTATTTACGGTATCGGTTGAGTAAACCGTTTGATAATTATTGTCCCAAGAATTTTTTATAATGTAGATATCTACGGCATCGCTAAAATCCTGTTTATTGGCTACCTGAAATTTGCTGTTGTTCAGCCTGCGGTCGTAAATCATTGGGTTGGCGTTGTTGTATTTTCGTTTTAAGATAAGCGTTTGTTTGATGTCGGTATTTGGTTTTAATTCATAAATTTTGTCGGAATCTTTCAGTTGCACCGGATAAGCGGCAGGGGCAACGGCTCCGTTTTTGTAATACACGGGAAGATACACTAAACCTTTGTTCATTTCTTTAAAAACTACCGACGTGTTTTCTATCTTTCCCCACTGAACGGGTATCCAGTTTCTGTTGTCAAATACGGCAAGATAGGCAAACTCTGTTGGTTTTGGTGAACTCTGTAACAGTTTAATAGTTAAGTCATACGTTTTATAGTATTCAGAGGTTACGTCTTTGAGACACGAGTCTAAAAATAAGTCCGGTATTTCTTCATCTTTATTGATAAATGCTAAACACTGTTTATTTACAGAATAAATTCGCCGATATATTTTGGGAGCCACCCACAGTAAGTTTGCTTTCAGATGATTGCCGGGCTTAAACATATCGCCTATCCCGAAATCCAACGGTTTTTTATCGGGCGATAAGAGTGCGTTCCACTCGTGTCCTCCTTTTTTCTTTCCCCATTGAGGAACAAAATCTACCGCAACAGGAATTCCGTAAGAACGGCAAATAAATGCAATTAAAGAACTGAATTCGTTACAAGTACCTTCTTTTAAATTGCTTAGTGTAAAAGGGTCAAAATCCGGAATAGCATAGTGATACTGGACTTTTATATCAAAGAGTTTTTTTATAGAATCACAGAAATTAAGGGCAGATAATGAATCGGAATAGTTTGTATAGAATTTAGAGTAAACAGGATAAAAATCTTTGTAAAACTTTTTTCTCCAATTAACTAATTGTTCATTACCGATTCTGTAAGGCAAAATGTATTCACAGAAGAAATCAAAAGGTAATTTTTCACATTGCGGCAGTTTGTACAATTCAAAAGCCTCATCTATGTTATTAGCGAGAAATTTTGATGTCAAGGTATCTTTATCGTAAGCTACTTTATAATCATATAATCGGTATTGATATTTTTTGAAGATAGAATCGTACTTGGTATGATATGTTTCACTATCGTAAGAAGATATGGAATTTAACGCACTACAAAACAGTGTCCATTCTTTGGAGTGGTATGAAAAATGGGGTTGGATGTTTTCGATAAGAAATGCTGCCGCTTTCTTTTTCAACGAATCGGAAGGGGACGAGTAATTCCCTATAACTTTTGTCAAATTATCACCGCTGGCAACTTTCGTTTGAGATAGCAGTACCATCGGCAGCAAACAAGTGAATAGCCATTTTGTTTTTACAGCAATGCAAAAGATGAGTTTGGTTAATTATTCCACGAATAAACATAAATAAAATAAATATCAACTGCAAAAAATGATATTTAAGCTGTTTTTTTTGATATATTTTGATGCTGTGGACGTGAAAGATAACCCTCGTTCGGCGTAGTCTCATAGCTCTTAACTCAATTAGCTTGGAAGCATACGAACTCTGTGGCGAAAAATCTACAAGATTAGTATTTAAAGGCTTCAAGAAATCAATGATTCAAAATATTCTACCCAAATGGCTACAAGCCACAGGAATTACAAAATACATAACATATTACAGCTTTAGGTACACTTCCGCAACTTTGCTTGTTTCTAATGGAAGTGAAATCTATACGGTAAGTAAAATGCTCACTCATAAAAATATTTCTACTACACAAATTTATACCGATCTGATTGATGAAAAGAAACGTGAAGCAGCCAAAATTATAAAGTTAAATACAAAAATATTGAGAAACAAGTATAAACAATTTGTATTTTATAGGAAAGCGGAGGAAATGTCTTCGACGAAAACGTAATAAACTTACTCCTTGGCAAATACGGAAAGGCAATTACTTGTATTTGCTTTATGAGAGGCCATGCTAATCTGCAAAAAGTTGAGAAACTTTCACATTATATTCGTCGTAATACAAAGAGCGGTAAACGGGGGTCGAACCCGCGACCTTCGGCTTGGGAAGCCGACGCTCTACCAACTGAGCTATTACCGCATATTTAACAGTACAAAATTACGAGTTATTTTTCTATCCTTGAACTTATTTTCTATCTTTTTGCTCTTTTTTTATTAATTCTTTCGGCTTTTGTTCCAGCAATGGAATTTTTTCGTAGTCTATGGTTTCTTCCAGTTCCCAATTTTTGATAAGAGTCAGTTTTTTGGTGTAGTAATAGACATCTTCGGGTTGCAGGTGTTGCATATAGTTTCCGGCATCCCACTTTCCGTTATTATTTTTGTCTATAAACAGGCGGATGTAGTAATCTCCCGGCTCTAAATAAGAGACAAGGATACCTTTCGCCATTGCAGGAGCTGTCCTTACAACCTCATCTTTTGCATTCAGAATTTGAAAAACTACAGTAGGATCAAATTTTTCGAGCATCAGTTTCAAACCAGAATACTCATCCAAAGATTTTACTGTAAAATTACTTTTAAGACTGTTGGTATTAAGGTTATAGATACTGTAAAATGCCGCCGAGTCTATTTGGAGTTGATAGGCGGTTTCAGGTTGCCATTTGTACGATATGGCATATTGTAGCCCGATGCTGTCTTTACGGCTGATATTGTACAAGAGAGGGATAGAAACGGTATCTCTCATCTGATTCAAGTGTATTTTAGTGCTGTCAAAGTTTTGTACCGGCACATCAAAGCTGAGTAAAATAGGATTGTATATGTCAAATTTTGCGGTAATATTGCTTCTTATATTCAGATATTCCGGCATATTATCTTTCCCCTTGCTTGGATTAGGTTTTTTTCGAAATGCGATGTTCAGCGTATCTGTCGAATAGATAAGTTTATTGGTCGAATCTGTTTTTAGGTAGGTCATTTTCAACGACAGCGTATCTTTGCTGAACACATCGTAATCGGTAATCCAGTATGTCAAGGTGTCAAGTGTAGCATTTTTATTTATCCGATATTTGTCTTTCCACTCAAAATTGAGAGGCTCGAGTATCGGAAGTTCTGTAGAGGGTGCATTGAAAAACAGTGTAAAAAAGTTCTCGCTTTTACGTTCATATTTTACAAAACGTTGTCTTTTGCTGTTATCTTTGAAATATTTTAGTAAAATATTATTCGGGTAAAATCTTGCTACTTTTATCACTTTGACGGTGTCAATAGTTGCAGAATCTTTCAAAATAGTATCTGTTTTTTCAACTATTTCAACCGATGGTGAAAATATAGAATCTAAAAATGCTATACCTTCTCCGGGTTGGAGCATATTGTCTCGGTTATCATCTTTTAAGGCTCTCACCTTGTATTTTCCTTCTTTGATATTGGGTACGGTAAACAGACCGTTTTCATCACTTTTCGTTATCCGCTGAAACGGTATTTTCAGAAAGGCTGAATCCGATATATCGCTGTAAATACCTACAGTAATTCCTTGCATCGGATTCAGATTTTCGGCATTTATTATGGTACCGCTTATCTCCAGTGTATCTATTGTGCTACCGGTGGCAAAGGCAAAAACATAATTTTTAAGCGAATTATTTTCGTTGTTATCTGCTATTGCATCTCCAAAATTGATGGAATAGGTGGTATTGGGCTGTAAAGTGTCGTTAAATTCTACATGTAAGGTTTTTCCGTATGCCTGAATATTTGGAGCAATTCGCTGAGGAGGGGAGATAATTACTTTTTCGGCAACTTTTTGGATGACTATATTTTCATCAAATACAATCTCTATTTTCGGCTTTGTGATATTAATGGCTTTGTTTGCCGGATACGATTTTAGCACACTTGGAGGGATGGTATCTTTGGGTCCTCCTTGCGGTCCTTGCCCGCGATTGGCGCATGAACTAATGACAAATACGAAAATAATCACAGACAGGAGAGATTGTATGAGGTGTATCGGTTTCATTGACGATGTTTTAGTGTAAGTATCCGGTGTCCTATTCGGCAGTATAAACATTTTTTTTGGTCGCAATATTTGGTTTTCAGTTGGAGTAGTGCTTGTGAATCAAAGCTGTTTTTAGAATTGATCCCGAGTGTTTTCCATTTTTTGATGATAGAATTATTTTCCGAAGGAATATTTTCCAATAATTCCATCGCTTTTTCGATGTACGTATCGTTGTTCTTCATCTTGCCATAAGCAAAAAGAGAGGGGGCTACGGTATTTATCAACAAAATATCTATCGAATTGTTTCCCGTTTTTTTTGTAGATTTTGAGCTTTGTTTTCCAAACAGATAGTGTGTTTTCCAATATTCAGAAACTTCAGAGCTAAATAATTTACGTAACTCGTTCAGACTCTCTGTTTCCAATATCTTTGAAAACAGTTTGGCAGACGTGTTGATTAGTTTGGCAAATTGCGCCAAGCGTATAGATGGAAAGTTATCTGGACGCAAACGCAAAAATTTCCACAAAGATACCTCCATAGGCTTTAGCCCATATTTAGTTTGCAGAAATAGGTATTCTTTGAGTAATTTATTGTAATAGAGATCTTTTTCCTCTTTTTTTTCTAACATTCCTGCTTGCCCAAACAGCAATGCCTCTATTTGAAACAGATTATCTTTATGTTTTGCCAAAATATTGAGCGGGAGTGATTTTGCCAACATCTCAAATGGTTGGCTGTTGATGCCGAAACCAAAACTTCGAGCCAATGAGATGTAGAATGATTCTTCCCAATGATTGCCCGATTGCTCCAATTGTTTGAGAATACTTTCTGTTTTTTGCTCTAATCGTTCGGCGAGCAATGTTTGTTTCCAAGAAGCGATGAGGAACTCGTCTACCTCGTTTATTCTCTTTTCGCAAGCAATCCATGTTTGATTGCTCATCAGTTCATTGTATCGATATAAGATATTTTCGGAAATTTTTATCTCCAACTGAAGAATTTTTTCTCCGTCAGTTTTATAAATGTCGGTATCTGCTTGTTCCACTATGTGCAGAATTACATTGTCGTAAGCTTTATTTTCCAAATGGTTGTGTCTTTTCCAATCCGAGCTTTTTGAGTGAATTTCTACATTCCCTACCCAAACGGTGTTGTCGATCTTTATTTTTGTATTGAAAAAGTCGGGCCCCGCATCTTTGTTTAAAAGTCCCACATCAATTATTTCTACTTTATATCCTTCTGTAGTAGCGAGTTGATGTTGCTCAAAAAGTCTATGTTGCCATGCGTAATGCAAAATGGTCTCTTTCATATCCAAATTATTCGATGTAGAACAGTGGCGCTTTGATTAATTGTGCAACAATAACCATTACTGTCTTGATTTATTTTTTCTTTTCACGTAGTATTTTTTCCATTTTCTTCCCTTTCGCCAGTTCATCTACCAACTTGTCTAAACACCTCACTTGTCGGGTTAGTGGATTGTCTATCTCTTCTATTCGGTAACCACATATAACACCTGTTATCAGAGAGGCATCAGGGTTTAATTGTGCCTGTCGGAAAAAATTTTCTAAGGTGGTGTTTTCATCTACAAACTTTTGAATGGTTGATTCATTAAAACCGGTCAGCCACTCTATCACTCGAAACAGTTCGTCTTTTGACCTCCCTTTTTTCTCTACTTTTGCTATATAACAAGGGTATATTGAGGCAAAAGTCATTTTTGCAATGCGTTCGTTGTGTTCCGGTGTAGTTTTCATTGTATGTTAGGCACATTATTTTTTTTTATAAAATCAAATGCCCCTTTTCGAAGCTCTATTCCATATTCCAAATAAGCTTTCATACAGGCAAGGAAATTTGCCCATCCTTCGGTGTTTCCCAGTGCCCATTTCAGGTTTTCATCATTAAGTTCTTTCCCATTTTCGCTCACGCTTACCAAAGTGTTTTTTTTTGATATGTTTTCTAATACAATGGTTACTATCGTTTCGGTATCCCATACAAAAGAGATTGAGCGGTCGGTTTCAATTTTAATATTTTTTATTGGAAATTTGTCGGGAAATTCGGGAAATTTCCATATAACCTCTTTCCCTTGTTCCAGCCGTCCACTGCTTTCCGAGATAAAATATTTTGTCATTTTTGTAGGGTTTACAATCCCTTCAAAGACTTCGTTTATTGGTTTTTGAATTTGTATTGTTGCTTTGGGTACAAGTCTCATATCGTTTTTTTTTATTGTCAAAAAAGAACTCAAATAGGCGACCAGTATGGGTAAACTATTTTATCGTTTTCATTCTTCTAATGAAACCACCTGAAACCCTTTTGTTGTCCAGTAATCCAATGCGAGAGGTAAGGTCTCGAGAAGATTTTTTTTGGCTTTGAGTGAGTCATGAAAAACAACAATAGAGCCATTTTTTGATTTTTTTCGTATGAGTTTCATAATATTTTCTGGCGAATTTTTTTGGTCAAAATCGTATGTGATTATATCCCACATCACTATTTTGTAAAGAGGGGATAGTCGCCCTATTAATTTTTGCGAAATTTGTCCGTGCGGTGGTCTGAACAGTTTGCTGTCGATACAACCCGATGCTTTTTTCACATTTTCAACATATTTTTCGGGAGGGCAGTCAAATCCTTTTATGTGGTTAAACGTATGATTCCCTGTACGATGTCCTTCATTTAACACCTGACGGTAAGTTTCGGGATGTTTTCTTACGTTGTCGCCCACACAAAAAAACGTGGCTTTGGCTCTGTACGTGTGTAAAATCTCCAATACTTTGGGTGTAACTTCCGGCACGGGACCATCGTCAAAAGTTAAATATATTTTTTTCTCTTTCGGATTCTCATGCCAAAGCACATTTTTATAATACCACCTGATTACCTGTGGAACCTGTAGCCGCATATTTTTCTCGTCTGTGTTGCAACAAAAACCGTGTGTTCGATTTATCTTGTACCAATATTAAAATAGTTGGCATATTTTTCGAAAGGCTGAATGTATTTGTCAAACAATGTTTTTTGTTTTGCTACGTCTGTTACTTGCAAAATATGATTGAGCATCATCAAATTTTGAGTAATATTTCGTTGCGAAGTGCTTACTTGCGTTTTGGTAAGTCCCGCATACCATGTCAGGTATTCCACATTGTATTGGGCTACGGCATCCAGAATACGGTTTCCATTGGCATAATCTCCCATTTGATAATAATTTTGTGCCAAAAGTGTCGATATGTAATCGTCATACGGAACGGTTGCCGGAGGAATTACTTTTTCGCAATAGAGCAATGCTTTTTTGGCACGAACGGTATCTCCTTCGTTAATCAAGGTTCCTATCAAATTGGCAAAAAGCATCCGGTGTGTGTTGCACATACGCCTTATGTTGTCGTCAAGATAAATATTAGGATTTTCGATACCTCCAAATTTAAATTTGGTCATCATATTGTCATACATTTCGTCCACGTTGATATTAAAATCTTCTCCACTATTTTTGATTGGTACAATATGGTTTGCCAATCCGGTTCGTTCTACATATTGGTTAAAACTTTTGGGAAAATATTCATCGCTCACCGTAGTGGCAATATACATTGGTCGTTTCCAATTGTTTTTACGAAGAATTTCAAGCATAATGGCAGAACTTTTGGTGGTTCTTTTTGCTATGTCAAAATGCATTTCGGAAACAACGCTGTCAGCTTTCGATTTTGAAACGGTACCTGTGGCTATCGCTTCGTCTTTGTTTACGGAAAGATATAATTTTTGCGATGGGAAAAATCCTTCGCCTTCAATTTTGGTAGTAGGGTCATCGCTCAGCAAAAAGTCAAATGCCGTATTCATATCCAAAGCTTGTCCTTTCAGCACATCTTCCGCCTCAATCATTTCGTTTTTGCCGGTGATGTATTGCTGTGGAGTCCAGGATATTGGTAGTGGAGCCGATTCGTAAGCTCCTCTTTTCATCTGGTCGATGTACCAGTCTGTCTGAAGATAACTCAGGTTACATACGCGTACATCGGTGCGCACCCCTTCCACCTCTTGGTTGTACCACAAGGGGAACGTATCGTTGTCTCCGTTGGTAAATATAATGGCGTTTGGCTTGCATGACATCAGATAGTTTTGTCCAAAATCGCGAGCGGTATAGCGTCCGCTTCTGTTATGGTCATCCCAATTTTGAGACGCCATCAGTATAGGAACTCCCAAACAGGCAGCGGTAACAACTCCTGCGCTTACATTTTTGTGAAGTACTTTGTTTAGCAGTTGGATGATACTCAGCACTCCGAGTCCTATCCAGATGCTGAAAGCATAAAACGAGCCGGCGTAGGCATAATCGCGTTCGCGGGGCTGGTAGGGGGTTTGGTTCAGATACATCACAATAGCGAGTCCGGTCATCAAAAAGAGGACTAACGTTATCCAAAAGCCTTCCATCCCCTTTTTCCCGGTATTAAGCAGAAAGAAAAGCCCCAAAACACCTAGTAAGAACGGGAGCATAAAATAGGTGTTTCGCCCTTTGTTGTTTTTGAGTTCGGTGGGGAGATTGTCTTGATTCCCTACAAGAATATTGTCTATGAACCCTATTCCGGTAATCCAATTTCCGTGTTCGATTTCTCCGTTGCCCTGCATATCGTTTTGACGACCGCTAAAGTTCCACATCAAATATCGCCAATACATAAAATTGACTTGATAATCGAAGAAAAAACGGAGATTTTCAAAAAAGGTGGGTCGTATTTCTGTTTTTTGTTCGCCGGCGAAGTTGTAAGTTACCGACGTCCCTTTAATCTCTCCCCAAGCTTTGTATGCCGAAATATGATTGGGGTCATCGCTATACATTCTGGGGAAAAAAGTCATAAATTTATCATCCGATTTCAAGCTCATTTTTTCGCCGGCAACAATATATCTATCTTTTTGAGTTGGATTTGACTTGGGCTCCGGGGCATATTGTGGTTTTTTGACTACATCATACATATATCCCTGTTGTGTTTCTTTGAGTTTGGGGGGCGCATTATAGGTTTTGCCGTAAAGTAGTGGGCGGTCTCCGTACTGTTCGCGGTTCAAATAATATTTTAGGGCAAAAACATTATCGGGCGAGTTTTGGTCCATTGTAGGGTCGGATGCCGAACGTATCATAATGACTGCATAGGTAGAGTAACCTATCAGCATCATAGCTACCATAAGCATAGAGGTGTTTAACCACCGGACACTGACTTTATTTTTACGATAATAAAAAAATCCCGCCAAAGCAGCAATCACAAGCAAACCGATAATTAAACTCTCTCCGATAAAGGGAATGCCTACTAATGTTAATCCCAATACAAACGAAAGTGTCATTCTCAAATAGCTTTTGTCTGCGTACGATTCGTATATAGACCATACAACGGCTCCCAACATTAAAATAAGATATATAAACATTCCGCTGTTAAAGGGCAAACCCACGGTATTGACAAAAAATAGTTCGAATTTTGCCACAACGGTCGTAAAACCGGGAATCAAACCATACTGTGTGAATCCCAAAATGGCGACAGCGGCTATCAAAGCTATGATTCCTCCTTTCCATGAAGGAATATAGTGTTTGAAATAATACACCAGTACGATTGCCGGAATTGCCAATAAATTGAGTAGGTGAACTCCGATAGAAAGCCCCATTAAATAGGCTATCAGTATCAGCCAGCGGTCTGACCCGGCACGGTCGGCAACAAGCTCCCATTTGAGGATGAGCCAAAATACCACAGCGGTAAACAGTGACGAAAAAGCATATACTTCTCCCTCAACGGCAGAAAACCAAAAGGTGTCGGAAAATGTATAAGCCAACGCCCCAATCATTCCGGCTCCCAAAATACCTATGATATTTGCCGGTGTATAGTCTTTGTCCGATTTGATTACAATCTTGCGCGCTAAATGTGTGATAGTCCAAAACAGAAATAAAATAGTAAAGGCGCTGCACAAAGCGGAGAAAGAATTGACCATAGCCGCCACTTGAGAGGGAGCGGAGGCAAACAGCGAGAAAAATTTTCCCATCAACATAAAAAACGGAGCTCCGGGAGGGTGTCCTACATTCAGTTTGTATGCCGAAGAAACAAACTCGCCACAATCCCAAAAACTGCCCGTAGGCTCAATAGTAGATAAATACGTTATGGTGGCAACAGCAAAAGCTACCCAACCAAAAATATTGTTCAGCAATCTGAATTTTTTCATTGTTATGGAAAAATAATTTTTTGTTTGTATTTGTAATAGAGCACAATAGTGCAAATTTGCAAGAAAAACGTCCAAAGATACAAATAAATTTTAGTTTGCAGGAAATGTTAATGCGATTTTAGATAATATTTGTAAGTTTCATCTGTTTATAATAAATTAATGTAACTTGGAGGAATTTATTCATTATTTATTATAAAAAAAATCTTGCCGAATTTGTATTTATTTTGATTACCTTTGTTGAGTTGAGTACCGAAAGCGATGAAAGGTAAACTTCGGAAGATTTAACAAAACAGTTTTTTTATGATAAAAAAAATACTTTTCTCTGCGATAGTTTTAGTATTGGTTGCCTGTGATAATTCCAATAGGTTTACCGTTTCGGGTACAATAACCGGTGCTGATAACCAAATGTTGTTTTTTGAGTATAGTGGGTTGGTGCGAGACAGCTTGATAGACTCCGTCAGATTAAATAAAAAAGGGAATTTTAAATTTGAAGAAAAAAGTCCTGCTTACCCCGATTTGTACAAGCTCAGATTAGGTAATCAACGAATGATTCTTGGGGTTGATTCTAACGAAAATATTCTCATCGAAGGGGATGTAAATAGTCTGATTGATAGCGAAATATCTGGATCGGAAGTGTCTGTAACTATCCAGCAATTGAGAAAATCGGTACAAAATCTTCAAAATCAAGCTTTTTTTATAGGCAAGGAGAGCGACAAAGCCAAGCGGCAGACGATGCTCGATACCTTTGCTCTCAACGTAAGCGTACACAAACAAAATGCGATGCAGCAGATTTTGAAAAATCCAAGTTCTATAGCATCCTATTTTGCCCTCTATCAGCAAGTAAACGAACTCTATATTATCTCTCCGTACGATAAAAAAGAGCGTGCTTTTTTTTCGGCAGTTGCCACTTCGTTTGATACTTATATGCCCCGCTACGAACGCACCAAAAATCTGCACGATCTGGTAATAGACGCCATAAGGCAAGACAAATCGATAACGCAACAGCAACTGTTGGAAACATTGAAAAACAAATCGGGAATAAACTTCCCCGACATCACGCTACAGGACAAAAATGGCAAGGAACAGAAACTTTCGGCTTTGAACGGAAAGACTATCCTACTGGATTTTTCGGCGGCAGAGATGGAAAACAAGGTAGCCTATACATTTGAACTGAGAGATATATACAATACTTATGCTAGCAAGGGGCTACAAATATACCAAATCTCTCTCGACAGAAACAGGAGATTGTGGGAGCAGACAACAGATAATTTTCCCTGGATTTGCGTACACGACGGGAGTGGCAGTTCTACCTCGCTATACAATGTACAAAGCATCCCCACACTATTTTTGATAGACAAAGAGGGTAACATCATAGGCAGATATACCGATTTTGAATCGTTGAAAAAAGATATAGGGCGGGTAATATAAAACGCTTCTCTCCCTCAAAATAAACAGCAAAATCTTTCTACTATTATCAAAACAGTACTTCGTGAGTTTGCGAGAAGAATTGACGCAATATATCAAACAGCAGGCATTGCTTATTGGCTTTGACGCTTGTGGTATAGCCAAAGCAGAGTTTTTGGAAGAAGATTCTCAATTTTTTAACGCATGGATCCAGCGAAAATATCATGCCCAAATGGGCTACTTGGAGCGTAACTCGGAAAAACGTTTTGATCCCCACCAAATGGTTGAAGGATGCAAGTCGGTAGTGGTGGCGCTGATAAATTACTACCCGCTGCAATTGCAAGAAATCAATTCTCCCAGAATAGCAAAATATGCTTACAGCAAAATAGACTATCATACTGTAATAAAAGAAAAGTTGCAAAAGCTCGAAAAATCCATTACAGATAAATTTGGAGATAGCTGTTTTAATAAAAATCGGCAACACCGTTTTGTTGATTCCGCTCCGGTGTTGGAAAGACGGTGGGGTGAAAAAGCCGGCTTGGGTTGGATAGGAAAAAACAAAATGTTGATACATCCCGACTTTGGTTCTTTCTTTTTTTTGGGAGAGTTGTTTTTGAATGTGGAACTTGAGTACGACAAGCCTATTAAGAATAGATGCGGAATTTGCCGCAAATGTTTGGACGCCTGCCCCACCAATGCTCTAAGCGAGACACGAGGATTGGATTCGCTGCGATGTATATCGTACCAGACAATAGAAAATAAAAAAGAGGTAGATGTGGAAATACGGAGTAAACTATCGGGATTTGCTTTTGGTTGTGACATTTGTAACGACGTTTGCCCATGGAATATTTCTCGAAAAAAACCAACAAAATCGGTAGAGCTGCAAGCCGCCGACGAAATAAAGGAATGGAATCTGTCGCGATGGGAAAATTTAGACCCAAAAGAGTTTGACGATACATTTAAACATTCGGCATTGAAACGCGCCGGCTTCGAAAAACTGAAACAAAATATACATTTTGTAACGAAAGAACAGAAATAAATACAGCATATGGTAAATAAAAACTTATTGCAACAGATAGAGTTTATCAAAGAGATAGATAAAATAAAATACATCCAAAGGCGAACAAAATTATTTAACAGCAACAGAAACGAGAACGATGCAGAGCATAGTTGGCATTTGGCTATGATGGCAATTGTACTCAGCGAATATTCCGATGTTAAAATAGACCTTTTGAAAGTAATAAAAATGGTTTTGATACACGACATTGTTGAAATAGATGCCGGTGATACATTTATTTACGACCAAAACAAAAGCCACGAAAACACGGAAGAAGAATTGAAAGCTGCCCGGCGGATTTTCGGTGTTTTGCCTCCAGAGCAAGCAGAAGATTTTATAGCAATATGGCTCGAATTTGAAACAGGAGTTTCTGATGAAGCAAAATTTGCAAGATCGATGGACCGGCTTGAGCCGCTACTACAAAACACCTCGAACAACGGAGGCACGTGGAAAGAATTTGGAGTGAAACGACAGGCGGTTTACGATAAAAAAAAAGTAATAAGGCAGGGTTCAAAAAAATTGTGGAACTATGCCGAAAATCTTATTGAAGAGAGTGTTAAAAGGGGAATTCTTGATAAATAAATTTTTGGCTGACAATTATTTTTCTTGTTAAACTTTGAATATTTTATACACAACCCAATACCGACACTGCCGTGAAACAATCATCTGGTAGCATTGTTTTATCCTAAAAAAGCACATCCCCTTTTTTATTCTATAAAAAAAAAGAAATACAAAGATGCAAAAATACTTATCATCCCTTTTGATAGTACTCGCGATTGCAGGTTGCACCCCCAAAAAGTGGGTACTAACTCAATCCGAATCGTATAAAATTCCGATAAACTCAACCTTAGACCCTATTTCGGACAAAAACATGGAAGCTTTCATTGCACCGTTTAAAAAAAATCTCGATAAAGAAATGGAACAAGTTGTCGGATATTCCGCACAAGAAATGAAACCGGAGAAACCCGAAAGTTTGCTCTCTAATTGGACAGCCGACGTATATCTCGAAACCGGTATTGATTATCTGAAACAGCCCGTCGATATGGCAGTAGTAAACGTCGGAGGTTTGCGCACATCTATCCCGAAAGGTAAAATTACTGTGAGAAACATATTTGAACTGATGCCATTCGAAAACGAACTGGTACTGCTTTGGCTACAAGGCAACGATGTGGACGATTTAATACAGGGTTTTGCAAAAGAAGGAGGACAAGGGGTGTCCGGAGTCCGTTTTGACATAAAAGGAGGTCAAGCCGAAAACATTACCATTCAAGGTATGCCTATAGACTTTTCCAAGATATACATTGTGGCTACCAACGATTATCTGGCCGGAGGAAACGACAAGATGACCCCTCTCCTGAATGCAAAAAAGAGGATGAATACCGAACTGAAAATAAGGGATGTGCTGATGGTAAAAATAATACGAGAGAATAAAGCGGGTGAAAAAATAGAATCTCAATTGGATGGACGAATCAAAGTTTTGTAAATAAAAATATCATCTTTCTCAGGGAAAGTATGAAAAATCTGTAAGCAGCATCGCCCCCAAGATTTTTTTCTTTTTGAAAGCAATATACACATCGAAAAAAAACAGCTTTTACCTAACTAAAATATATTTTTATGCACATTGTTCATTGAAATGTAATAATATAAAACGGAAAAAACCGTATATTTGCGCTATCAATACGCTTATTCTGTTATGAAAAAAAAATCTAATTCAAAATTTATAAACAGAGAAATCAGTTGGCTCTACTTTAACAAACGAGTTTTACAGGAGGCAGCCAATCCCAATGTGCCTCTGTTGGAACGATTGAGATTTTTGGGAATTTATTCCAATAATATGGACGAATTTTTCAGGGTAAGGGTGGCAACTTTACAGAGGTTGTTAGAGCTAAAACTGAAACAGGAAGACGATAAAGACAATCCCGAAGACACATTAAAAAATATATATAAAATAACAGGTACGTCGCAGAGCGAAATGGAAGATATCTTCAAAAATATATTGGACGAACTTGAGAAAGAGAATATATTTTTTGTAAACGAAAAAAACATTAACGAGGAGCAGACAGAATATGTAAAAAACTATTACGACCAATATCTGGAAGATGCCATTACCCCTATTATGCTTTCGAACAAGCTTGCATTTCCCAATATGCAAGATGCCCGCCTCTATTTTTTTATAGAACTTACTTCTACCAAAAATGTCAATTCGAAAAAATATGCCCTTATAGAATTTCCGGGTTCGGAATATTCCCGATTTTTGGAACTTCCGGGCAACGATGGCAAAAAGTACATCATTTTGCTGGACGACGTTATCCGCGTATCGCTCCCCCAATTATTCAAAAGCCTGTCATACGACAAGTTTGAGGCTTACTCTATGAAAATTACTCGCGATTCTGAAATGGAAATTGCCTCGGAAATGGGCGAAGGAATTGTAGAAAAAGTAAGTAAAGGGATAAAAAGTCGCCGCTTTGGTTCGTTGCTACGTATCATACACGATAAAACAATGCCCGAAGATATCAAAAAATATATCTTGAAAAAAAACGGGTTTAAAAAAACAGGAACTATTATAGCAGGAGGTAAATACCATAATTTTAAAGATTTTATAAAATTTCCGTCGTTGGGAAGAACCGATTTGGCTTATGCCGAAAACATGCCTGTCGAGAATAAAATCATTACCAATGAACGCTCCGTGATAAAAGTTATCGAAAAACAAGATGTATTTCTGCACTATCCGTTTTATGGATTTTCGCAATATGTGCAACTTTTGCGGGAAGCTGCCATCGATCCCAACGTAACAAGTATCAAAATTACCATTTACCGTATGGCGCACAAATCCAAGGTGGCAAAAGCCCTTATATTTGCCGCCAAAAACGGGAAAAAAGTAACCGCCGTTGTAGAACTTCGAGCGCGCTTTGACGAAGAACATAACATACAGTGGGCGCAACGGATGGAAGATGCTGGAATCAAAATCATTTTCGGAGTGGAAGGGCTGAAAATTCACAGTAAACTTACACTGATAAAGAAAAAAAACGGAAAGAAAATTGCGGCAATCAGTACCGGAAATTTTCATGAAGGAAATGCAGCCGTTTACACCGATTTCACCCTGTTTACCTCCAACCAACAAGTTACCGGCGAGGTGGATAGAGTTTTTGATTTTATCAACAAACCCTTTCAAAACCAGAAATTCTCTCATCTGCTTGTGTCTCCGCAAGAGATGAGAAAAAAAATGACACAATTCGTACAAAACGAAATAGTAAATGCCAAACGGGGACTACCGGCTTACATACATTGCAAAATAAACCACATTACCGACTACGACTTTATCGAGAAACTATACGAAGCGGCAAATGCGGGAGTTCAAATCCGCCTAATAGTACGTGGCATGTGTTGTATGGTAACTTCGCAAGAATATTTGCACAAAAATATCGAAATTGTAAGTATCGTAGACAAGTTTTTGGAACACTCCCGAATATTTATTTTTTGTAACAACGATGTCGAAAAATTTTATATATCTTCTGCCGACTGGATGACACGAAACCTTGACCGCCGCATTGAAGTAGCCGTACCCATATACAGCAAGATTTTGCAAAAAGAGTTGAGAACAATTGTGGACTATGCCTGGAACGACAATTGCAAAGCGAGAATTGTGGATGGAACAGGCAATAACGAATTTAAGAAAAGCGGAGAGGTTCCGTTTCGTTCACAGTTTAAGTTGGCAGAACACTACCGCGAGTTGGAACAGTAAGACGAGTCCCACATAGTATCAACAGCGTTGCAAAACAAAATATATTATAGGTTCTACCACACGCACACATTTCCTTACAACAGAACTATTTCCATCGAAGATTATTTCTATTTTTCCTTTTGAAGATAAGAATGTAAAGTGTATTCAAAGGAAGAAAAACATCAAATAGAGGGATGGTAAAATAGAACCTCTCGTCGCCCAATATTCGAGCAGATTTATTGATAACAGGCATTTGCAAAGCAAACCATCGTAGCAAAAGCAGTAGTATAGCAGCCGCTACCGCCACCCAATTTCCAAAAACGGTAATCAATACTATTGAGGTATAAAACAATCCCCGGCTGGCAGGTTCGACAGCCAAAAGCAGTTTAGACGAATTTTTATAATGTTCCGATACAGATAAATGTCGTTCTTTTTGTGCGAGCCACCTTTTGAATGTGGTTTTGGGTTCAGACCATGTTACACTACCGGCAGATACGGCAACCTCCACGTTGGTTTTGTTTGCCCCACGCTGTATCATCAAATCATCATCACCCGACAATAGTCCCAGTGTCGAAGCAAATCCCTTCATCTTGAAAAAAGTCTCTTTACGATAAGCCATATTACGTCCTACTCCCATGTAAGGGCGGCGGGCAATAGCCATCCCCAAATATTGCATACCGATAAAAAGAGTATCGAACTTAATCAACTTGTTTAAAAAACCTTTTTCCTTCAAGTATCCTCCGTATCCCAACACAAATTCGGTCTGGGGATGAAAGTTTTTGACCATTTCCGATATCCAAAGGTTTCCTTCGGGCATACAATCGGCATCGGTAAAAAGGAGTAAATCGTAACTTGCAGCCTTGATGCCAATGGTAAGTCCCAATTTTTTGGTACTCCTGCTTTTGGCATCTTTGGGTACAAAAGAGGTCTTTAAGTGCGGATATTGCTTGGTTACCGATAGAAGATACTCTTCTGTATTGTCATACGAACCATCATCAACAACAATCACTTCATATTGAGGATAATTTTGTTGCAAAATCATCGGAAGAAATTTTCGAAGGTTTATCTCTTCATCGCGAGCACAAATGACAACCGAAACCGGTGGTTTTTGGATGTCGGAGTCAATTTTTTTTGGAGAGTTCTCTTTACTTTTGTGAATAATGCCTGTAAAATAGCGTAGATAATAGTATATCTGGACAATAAGAGCCGTCAAAAGCATTCCAAAACATCCAAGTTCGAACCAAGAAAAGTAAAATGTAGAGATTTCCATAGATTAATACTGCTCCAATAATTTAAAAAAGAGAGATTTTAATAGATGAAAAATCTCTCCTTCTCAAAGTTTTTATTTGTATATATATAGGCACAGAAAGACCTACGCTTCTATAATTCGTCAGACGTATATGCTTTGGGCAAAGCACGCAGATTGTACTGCGAAGCCATAATTTCTCCATAAGCCCCCGCCGATCTAAAGGCAAGCAAATCGCCCCTTTGGGTTTTATTCATTTTCCAGTTTTTAACAAATACATCAGACGATTCGCAGATGGGACCTACTACGTCGTAAATTTCATCTGGCTGTTCTGATGTTAGATTTTCGATTCGATGAAACGCTTCGTACAGCGCCGGACGAATTAAATCGGTAAATCCGGCATCTGTAATCACAAACTTTTTTGCCGTACCCTCTTTTACATAGAGTACTTTGGAAATCATTGTACCACACTGAGCTACAATCGAGCGTCCCAACTCAAAATGGAGTGTTTGCCCGGGGCGAAGTTGCAAATGCTCAATGTAGGTTTTGAAATAGCTTTCGAACTCGGGGACGGAAAAATGATTGGGATGTTCGTAGTTGATGCCCAAGCCACCTCCAAAATTGACATGCTCGAAAAATATGTTTTTGCTTTCGAATATCTCCTGAATTTCCAAGAACCGAACACAAAGATTATGAAAAACAGTCATGTCGGTTATTTGTGAACCTACATGAAAGTGAATCCCTATAAGTTTGATGTTTTTCAACGCGGGCAACGTTCCTATCACTTTGTCGATGTCCTCCAAGTTGATTCCAAACTTATTTTCATTCAGTCCGGTTGTGATGTTGTGATGGGTATGGGCATCCACATTGGGATTGATACGTAGCGCCACTTGCGCTGTTTTTTCTTTTAATCCGGCAAGCTCATTGATAACCTCCAATTCGGGGACACTCTCGACGTTGAAACAAAAAATATCGTTATCCAAAGCCAGATTTATTTCCCAATCGGCTTTTCCCACTCCGGCAAATACAATTTTTGATGCAGGAATCCCTACCTCTAAGGCTGCCTTTACTTCTCCTCCACTTACACAGTCGGCGCCCAACCCGGCATCGCAGATTTCGTTCAGTACGCCGAGATTCACGTTGGCTTTCATCGCGTAATGAACCACATAATTATGGTTGCGGGTAATGTTGTTTACCTCTGCAAGTGTCTTGCGCAAGAGTTCCAAATCATAGTAATAAAACGGAGTTTGTAACTTTTTGAATTTCTCTATGGGAAATTGACCTTTCATCATTGTTTGTTAGTTGTCTTTTTATAAAATAAAAAGAGTTGTTTTATATTTTTTGCCTGAGCATTTCTTGTCAAAACAATGCTTTGCTCAATTCGTTCAATGCTTTTCTCTTGTCTTCCGCTTTTATCAACACAGAAATATTGTAGTTGCTCCCGCCGTAAGAAATCATCCGCACCGGAATATCTTTGAGGGCATAGATTATTTTTGCCTGAAAACCAATGTTTTCGTACGGCATATCTCCTACAATACAAACGATTACCATATCGTGGTCGACCGTTACGGTCCCGAGTTTTTTCAGATCGTTCACAATCTCGTCTAGTTTTTTACCATTGTCTACCGTTACCGAAACCCCCACTTCTGAAGTGGTAACCATATCGATAGAGGTTTGGTGCTTCTCAAAAATTTCGAATACTTTCCGCATAAATCCGTGCGCCAAAAGCATTCTTCCCGACTTTATCTTTATGGCGATGATATTGTCTTTTGCAGCCACAGCCTGAATTACCCCTTTTGCAGATTTATTGGATATAAACGTACCGGGGGCGGCAGGTTCTAACGTGTTGAGCAATCGTACAGGAATATTGTTTAGCTTGGCAGGCAATACGCATGTAGGGTGCAAAATTTTTGCACCAAAATATGCCAATTCGGCAGCCTCTTCAAAATGAAGATACGGTACGGGCTTTGTTCCCTCCACAAAGCGGGGGTCGTTGTTGTGCATTCCGTTAATATCTGTCCAAATCTGAATTTCGGCAGCTTTTACGGCAGCTCCAATGAGCGATGCCGAATAGTCGCTCCCGCCACGCTGGAGGTTGTCTATTTCTCCATAGAAGTTACGACATATATATCCTTGTGTGATATAAAGCTTTTTATCTGTATTCTTTTTCAGCAAATCATTTAAGTTTTCGGTAATAAATGCCATATCCGGTTCGCTATTTTTGTCAATTCGCATATATTCCAGTGCGGGCAGCAATATGCTGCTTTCTCCTGTCTCTTCCAAGTAGAGTTGAAACATATTGGTAGAAAGGAGTTCTCCCTGAGCTAAAATGGCTTTTTCCTCGAATACGGTAAAAATACTTTTTGAAAAGGAACGGATAAAATCCATAATGGAGTCGATGATGTTTTTTGCCTCCTCCTTTTTGTGTTCGGTGGAGTAGAGTTCTTCTATCACATTGTGGTATTTATGTTGCAATAAGTTTACTTTTTCGAGACCTCCGGCTATGTTGTTTTTGTAAAAATAATCTGCGATCTCTACCAGACTATTAGTCGTACCCGACATTGCCGAGAGTACTACTATTTTTTGATTGTCATCGGCTGTAATAAGTTTTGCCACGTCTCGCATGCGTGTTGCCGATCCTACGGAAGTTCCGCCGAATTTTAATACCTGCATATCGTAAAAAAATAATTGAGTGTAAATAATTTGCAAAGATAGCACATTTTTCTGTAAGGTTTCAATGCCAATTTTAATAAAATTGAGCTACTTTTGTTGCTAAATATTCGGATATTGGCATTTTTGGCAATTTTTCGGAATTATTTGTAAACAAAAAAGGAAATCCATTGCTGAATTTCCTTGTATGATGCGTAAAGGGGTGGAAAACGGGACTCGAACCCGCGCCCTTCGGAACCACAATCCGACGCTCTAACCAACTGAGCTATAACCACCATTTTTTTTGCGTGTGCAAAGATAATACAGTAATTCTAATTCTACAAACATTTTACAGCAAAATATACTTTATGGCAAAAAACCTACAATATTTCCCTCAAAATACTGACATTGAGAATACAATTCGTAAACTTCGGAAAACAATCAGGCTATCGATGAATGGAGTTGCAGCCCAATCTATGGAAGAAAAAGGATTGAGGTACAAGCAAAATTATGGGGTGGAACTTCCGAGATTGAAACAAATAATATCGACAATAAGTCCCAATCATCAGTTGGCGCAGCAACTCTGGTCTCTCAAAATCAGAGAAACTATGATACTTGCCACCCTTCTGGAGCCGACAAATGAATTTTCTATCCAAAATGCCCGAAATTGGCTAAAAGACATTGAGCAAATCGAATTGGTAGAGCAAACGTCAATGAACCTCTTCTCAAAACTCCCTTATGCCAAATCATTGGCAGCAGAGTGCATCTTTTCCGAAAATCGTTGGACACAAATCATCGGACTTACAACCGCAGCAAGAATTATATCACTATTTGAATCTGAAGAGATAGAAGAAATTCTCAAACGCATTGTCGTATTGTCAGATACGGAAGATTATTACCTGTATCGCTCAATATCGGTCTGTCTGGCTCGATTTTGCCGAAAAGGAGAAAAAGTTGCAGAATTAATATCAAAAAAGTTCGAACAATATAAAAATTCACACAAGATGAGTTTTCGTTACATACACAGCGAAATCTCTGAGGAAATTTCTTTTTTATATTTTTAGAATAAACATGTCGGGTAATTTTTGTATTTTTGTTCGTTGATTTCACAACAAACTATTTCGTCCAATGAAAGAAGAAAATACATACGAAAATATCAAAAATATATTTACCGAATATCTCATTGAACACAAGCACCGTAAAACTCCCGAGCGTTACCACATACTGCAAGAGATATACGAATACAGCGGTCATTTTAATGCCGAAACGCTTTATTTGATTATGACAGACAAGTATAGGGTAAGTTTGGCCACCATTTACAATACGTTGGAGCTACTTCTCGACTGCAATTTGATAATCAAACACCAGTTTGGAGAGCAGGTTGCCGAATATGAAAAAAACTTTGGCGCAAACACTCATCACCATTTGGTGTGTACAAAATGTGGATACATCAAAGAATTTTCCGAAAAAAGTATTCGCACAGCTGTTCAGAGTAAGAAGTTTGCAGGATTTACCCCCTCTCACTACTCTCTGTACATATACGGCATTTGTAAAAAATGTCAAAGTCAAAAACAATAATAATATAACAAACTTATTTGCAAAATATATAAATAATCAAAATGAAAATTGATGTATTGTTGGGTCTTCAGTGGGGAGACGAAGGAAAAGGAAAAGTAGTTGATGTACTTACACCAAAATACGATGTGGTTGCCCGTTTTCAAGGAGGTCCAAACGCCGGGCACACATTGGAATTTGAAGGACAAAAATTTGTTCTTCGCTCCATCCCATCCGGGATATTTCAGGGCGACAAAGTCAATATTATAGGCAATGGCGTGGTCTTAGATCCTGCACTATTCAGAGAAGAAGTTGTTGCACTCGAAAAGTCGGGACATCCTTTGACCGAGCGGTTGAAAATTTCAAGAAAAGCACACCTGATACTTCCTACACACCGGCTACTCGACCAAGCTTACGAAACTGCCAAAGGAGCAGGAAAGATAGGTACTACCGGAAAAGGGATAGGACCTGCATATACCGATAAGACTAGTCGCAATGGCTTGCGAGTAGGCGATATACAGCACAATTTTGAAGAGAAATACAATCGGGCTGTTGAACGACACTTAGACATTTTAAAACACTATGAGTTGGAGTTTAATCTTCCCGAACTGGAGAAAGTCTGGTTTGAAGGTATCGAAAAATTGAAACAGTTCGAATTTATCGACAGTGAAAATTATATCAATCAACTATTATTGTCTGAAAAATTCATTTTGGCGGAGGGAGCGCAAGGTACAATGCTCGATGTCGATTTTGGCTCTTATCCGTTCGTAACATCGTCCAATACTGTTAGTGCCGGAGCTTGCACCGGACTGGGGGTGTCGCCCCGTGATATCGGTGATGTTTACGGTATTTTCAAAGCGTATTGTACCAGAGTGGGGAGCGGTCCTTTTCCTACCGAGTTGTTTGACAACGATGGTAATTTGATGCGTGAGAAAGGCAACGAGTTTGGTTCCGTAACGGGTCGTCCTCGCCGTTGCGGCTGGGTCGATTTGGTAGCTCTGCGATACTCCATAATGATAAACGGGGTTAATCAACTCATTATGATGAAAAGTGATGTGCTAAGCGACTTCGACACCATTAAAGTTTGTACGGCATACCGGATTGACGGAGAAGAAACCGATATTTTTCCATTTGACATTACCGAAGGAATTGAACCTGTTTTTGTGGAAATGGACGGATGGAAAACCGATTTAACAATGATTAAAAGTGAAGACGAATTTCCCGAAGAGTTGAACGCCTACATCGGTTTTTTGGAAGAAGAGTTGCAAGTACCTATCAAAATTGTATCTGTAGGTCCCGATAGAGAGCAAACCATTGTACGCTACAAAGAATAGACAAGCAAATAGCGGCAGGTTAAAATCTTAACATCTGCCCTTTTGTCAGATATCTTATTGATAAAAGTTTCAGATTCGCGCCAATGCAATTTGGTGTGGATTTTGCGGTAGACGATTAAATTTTAAATAACGAAATTATGTACGAAACCACACAACACATCTCCTATCTACCTTATATTTTGTTTGGATTGGTCGCACTTGTCAGTTGGATAGTGCAGGCAAACCTACAAAGAAAATTTAAGAAATATTCACAAACCCCTACTGCCAATGGTATAACGGGTAAGCAGGTAGCCGAAAAAATGCTTAAAGACAACGGAATATATGATGTTCAGGTAATTTCTACTCCCGGACAGCTTACCGATCATTACAACCCAACCAATAAAACCATAAATCTGAGCGAGCCGGTATATGCTACCAATAGCATTGCCGCTGCTGCCGTTGCTGCTCACGAAACCGGACACGCCATACAACATGCTGCCGCCTACGCACCACTGCAACTGCGCTCAAAACTTGTTCCGGTAGTAAGCATTGCCTCTAAATGGGTTCAATGGATATTGCTGGGGGGTATTTTGTTGATAAACTCTTTTCCGCAATTAATGTTGATCGGAATCATCTTGTTTGCAGCTACAACCATTTTCAGTATCGTTACCCTTCCAGTAGAAATTGACGCGAGCCGCCGTGCCTTAACATGGCTTTCAACTTCCGGAATTACCTCTTACGACACCCAAAGTGAGGCTAAAGACGCCCTGAAATCGGCTGCCTATACTTATGTAGTTGCCGCAATCGGTTCATTGGCTACATTGTTTTACTACATTATGATTTTTATGGGACGTAGAGATTGACACGTCTTACTGATTAAAAATATGAACGTCGGGCAAAGCTGAAAACTGCCTGACGTTTTTTTTATCCACTATTCCCAAAATGATTGAAGATACTTTGACACCATTAATTTTTGTAATTTCCCAAAAATATCATATCTTGTACCCAACTATCACAATAATTTTGAAGAAAATATTGCTGTGTGCGATAGCAGTTTTTTGAAGACCAAATTAATAAAAATATTAAATAATAGCGCTGTATTAAAATAAATTTTTAACTTTGCAGACTAAAACAGCAATATTAATTTAAAAAACTAACAATGCTATAATTCTAAAAAATATTACTGACAAGTAGCGTAAAAAAATCGATTTTATGCTTTTCAGAGACAATTATCAGATAATAAGACCAATGAACTATCTCTGAATTTTTATTACTACTTAGATATTTTTACGCCATACGTTTTAGAACTTTTTTAACCCTTACTAATGATAGTATTTTCATACTTTAATAATCGACACAAACAATGAGAAATAAATTTATACTGTGTTTGCTGTTTGTTTTTGTTTTATTGCAAAGCATTGTGGGAGTTGAACCCTTTTGTTTCGCATTGATTACCGACACTCACATTGCCAAAGGAACATCGGCTGCTGAAGATTTGGAAAATACCGTACAGCATATTAACGAATCGCCAAAAGTAGAGTTTGTCCTCGTTACCGGAGATATTACGGAGGAGGGAGACATCATTTCTCTGAAAAAAGCTAAATTTATTTTAGACAAATTGAATGTAAAGTATTACGCCATACCCGGCAATCATGAGACAAAATGGAGCGCTTCGGGTGGCACCGACTTTGGACGTGTTTTTGGGAGTGAGCGTTTTGAATTTAAGCATAAAGGAGTTTTATTTTTAGGTTTTAATACCGGTCCTATACTCCGAATGTCCGATGGACATGTTTCGGCCCAAGACATTGTGTGGATACAGGCCGAATTGAAAAAAACAGGAAAAGAATCTCCTGTAATTTTGGCAACGCACTACCCCCTACAAAATGGAGATGTAGATAATTGGTTTGAAGTAACCGACATGGTAAGAAAACACAATGTACGTGCGGTAATAGGTGGGCACTACCATCGCAATGCCATTTTCTCTTACGATGGGATTCCTGGATTGATTCATCGTTCTAATTTAAGATCGAAAGAGAAAGTAGGTGGATACAGCATATACCAAATCACCCCTGACAGCATCAAAGTATCTGAACAGATAATAGGCGAGAAACCACGTGAATGGGCAGCTCTATCGATGAAAAAAAAATATTACGAAGAGCAGGGGAGTAAAGAAAAATATCCAAGTTTTCAAGTTAATAATGATTTTACCAACGTAAAGGAAAAATGGAAAGTGAAAACAAATACGGGAATTTACACTTCTCCCGTAGTTTTTGGGAAAAACGTGTATGTAGGAGACGATGCGGGAAACCTGACATGCTACAATCTGAAAAATGGTCGAAAAAAATGGACTTTTAGCAGTGGAAACCGCATTATAGGAACTCCCGATGCCCTAAGCGGTATGGTAGTGTTTGGCTCTGCCGATAAAAATATTTATGGCTTGAATGCCAGCAACGGAAAACTTATTTGGAAACTCGAAACTCAAGAACCGGTTTTAGGAGCCGTGAGCATCGAAAAGAATATTGCCTATGTAGGGGGGAGCGACGGGTGTTTTAGAGCCATCAACATTTTCTCCGGTGAGGAAATATGGAAGTTTTCAGAAATAAAAAATTATATTGAGACAAAACCGTTGGTTGCCGACGGTAAAGTTATTTTTGGAGCATGGGACACGTTTTTATATGCGTTGGACAAAAACACAGGCAAAGAAATTTGGAGATGGACAAACGGGATGAGAAGTATGCATTACTCTCCGGCGGCAGTTTGGCCCGTAGCAACCAATAGCAGCGTGTTTGTAGCAGATCCGGAGCGCGCCATTACTGCCATTGACATAAAAACAGGTAAAACCGTGTGGCGAACAAAAACGTCTATGGCGCGTGAAAGCATAGGTATTTCGAACAACAGAAAACAAATATACGCTAAAACAATGCAAGACAGTGTGGTGTGCTACTCGGCTGTTACAAACGTTCCAAAGGAGATTTGGTCGGTGAATGTCGGGTTTGGTTACGAACACAACCCCTCTATGCTGGTAGAAAAAGATAGCACTGTATTGGGTAGCACAAAAAACGGGCTTATATTTGCGCTTAAAGCAGATACGGGAGAGGTGCTTTGGAAATATAAAACAGGTAATACGCCTATTAATACAGTAGTACCGCTAGATAAAAACAGGGTGCTGTTTTCAAGCATAGGCGGAGAACTAGGAATGTTATTGATATCTAAATGATTGAAAAACAGAAATACAATAGAGTGATAGAATAATAATCAAAATAAAAACACTAAAATCTCCCGACACAAAGACAGGAGTTAGTTTGTCAAATGAAACCGACACGATTAAAATAAAATATTATAAACAGATGAAATCAATCAATTGCTTTATTCCTTACGAAGATGCTGCTCAAGTGGGGCAGACTGTCAATAATCTAAAAAAATCACAATTGGTAAACAATATTTTTTTGCTTGCGACAACCAATCTACCACCGATAGATGGTTGCGAAGTTATTATTACAAAAGGACTTAAATCAACAGATACTATTCGGAGAATTGCCGAAAAAGCCAATACACCATACACGCTTGTATATACCAAAACCACCACTCTAAAATGGGTAAATTACGCTATGGAACGTATGACGGGTATTGCGGAAGATACTGGTGCTGCAATGGTCTATGCCGATCGTTTTCAGGAGGCAGATGGAGTTCGCAACGAGGCTCCGGTTATCGATTATCAATTGGGAGCTTTAAGAGACGATTTTGATTTTGGGTCGGTACTGCTATACAGCACATCTGCCCTGAAAAGTGCAGTAAAATGTATGAATACTGAATATGATTTTGCCGGACTGTACGATTTGCGACTAAAAGTGTCTCAACAAGGGGAATTGGTACATATCAACGAATATCTCTATTACGAAGTAGAGAATGACAACAGGAAAAGCGGCGAAAAAATTTTTGATTATGTAGATCCGAAAAACCGTGCCGTTCAAATTGAAATGGAGCAGGCTTGCACACAACATTTGAAAGATATTGGAGGATACCTGACTCCAGATTTTAAGCAGATTGAATTTTCCGAAAGTAATTTCGAATTTGAAGCATCAGTAGTGATTCCGTGTAAAAACCGCGTAAAAACCATTGGTGATGCGATTCAGTCCGCACTGAATCAAAAAACCAATTTTCCATACAATGTTATTGTGGTAGATGACAACTCTGAAGATGGCACCGTTGATATCATCAATAAATTTGCAGACAATCCTAAATTGGTTTATATTGCCCAAGACACTTCGTACCACGCCATTGGAGGCAACTGGAACGCAGCGTTTCATCACCCCAAATGTGGAAAATTTGCCATACAGCTAGATAGCGACGATTTGTATTTGGATGAAACTACATTGCAAAAATTTATCGATGCCTTTTACGAACAAAACTGCGCTATGGTAGTAGGAACTTATAAACTGACCAACTTCGATTTGGAGACAATCCCTCCTGGAATTATCGACCACAAAGAGTGGACACCCGATAACGGACGAAACAATGCTTTGAGAATAAACGGATTGGGAGCTCCGAGAGGATTTTACACCCCGATGCTGCGAAAGATCAATTTTCCGACAACCAAATATGGAGAAGACTACGCCGTGGGGTTGCGTGTAAGCCGTGAATACCAGATAGGGAGAATTTACGACGTGGTCTATCTCTGTCGTCGCTGGGACGATAATTCGGACGCCTCGCTAGACATTGTCAAATCAAACAGCAACAATCTGTACAAGGATAGAATAAGAACCTGGGAGTTGCAAGCGCGTGTAGCTCTGAATAAAAAATAGAGGTGGACGCAGTGTAGCGTATGACATTCACATACCTTTTTGCCAAGTGAAACATAACATTCAATATTTCTTTGACGAGCAATTGAAAATTTGGAACTTTGCCCGTGAAAATTATAGACGCCTTGAACATTTGAAGATAAAAACAGTTGCTGTAAACGGCTGCGAATATAAAATTCAGCATAACCCCCACAGGCAACTCTCGACAGAGGCTAAGGTGAACCAAAAGAGTATTGAAAGTCGAGAATGTTTTTTGTGTGAAAAAAATCGGTTTTCGGAACAGATGAAAATAGTGTTTAATAAAAATTATTCGATTTTGGTAAATCCATATCCAATTTTCTCCAAGCACTTTACCATCGCTACTAATGAACATTTGGCTCAATCTATTTTGGACAAAATAGGTGATATGCTCGACCTGACCGAGACAATGGGCGATTGCGTGGTGTTTTACAACGGTCCGAAGTGTGGAGCCTCCGCACCGTATCATGCACATTTTCAGGCAGTAAGCAAAGGATTTTTACCGCTACAAAATCAATGGAAAAACCATACGATGGAAACACCAATTACAAATTTATCTGTGATTCGCTGCCCCTTTCCGGCGTTTGTAGTTAGCTCTGAAGATAAAAAAGAATCGGAGGCAATTTTCAAAGAGATATATCTGCAACTTTCTCTTTTTAAGAATGCCCAAAATATTGCAAACGATTTGGGAAAAGTACTTGAGCCGATGATGAACATTCTTGCGTGGCGTGAAAACGGAAAATATGTTATAATTGTTATTCCGCGTGCGAAACACCGCCCCAATTGTTATTTCGATAGAGGAGACGATAATATTTCGATAAGTCCGGCATCGGTAGATTTAGGAGGAGTTTTTATCGTCCCTTTGCAAAAAGATTTTGAGAAACTAACAGTCAAAAATATCAAAAATATATTGAATGAGGTTTGTTTAAATAAAAACGATTTCCAACAAATAATAGAAAAATTATTAAAAAAATAATGCAGATGAAACGGGCAATTGTTATTGGAGCCACTTCGGGAATAGGAAAAGAGATAGCCGAAACTTTAAGTAGAAACGGTTATAAAGTGGGCATTACCGGCAGACGGCGCGAATTGCTGGAAGATATTCGTAAAAGAAATCCGGATGCTTTTATCTCCAAAGCATTTGATAATAGAGAATATGAGGGTATTGTACAAAATTTGAAAGAGTTGGTCGAGAGTTTAGGAGGGCTGGATTTGCTCGTTATAAGTTCGGGAACAGGGAAAGTAAGTGAAAACATCGACTTCGAAATCGAAAAAAACACCATTCTCACAAATGCTCTCGGTTTTACGCGTATTGCAGACTGGGCAATGGAATATTTCGAAAATCAAAAAAACGGACATCTCGTAGGCATAAGCTCCATAGCCGGACTACGCGGCAATCGTTTTTCGCCGGGTTACGCGGCTACTAAAGCTTTTCAGATAAACTATTTGGAAGGATTGAGACACCGTGCTACACACTTAAAGTTCCCTGTTTATGTAACCGATATTCGCCCCGGATTTGTTGATACGGCAATGGCACAGGGAGGTACAATATTTTGGCTTATTTCGGTAAAAAAGGCGGGAAAACAAATTTACAAAGCGATAGAGAAAAAACGAAAAGTGGCTTACATATCCAGAAGATGGATTCTCTTTGCTTGGCTCCTCAAACTGTTGCCCCTCCCTATTCATCATAAAATTTAAAAAAACAACGGTATGCATGAACCCAACATATCAATAGGTATTATGTCCGAAACTGAAATTAACTTCTCGTTTCTGAATACATATATGTGCAACGGGAGAGAGGTTTCGGGAGAGCAAGCCTTGCTTTGCGAAGGGGGAAAAATCCTTTGGAACGAGTCAAGCTACAGCGAACTAATTTTTGTCCCGAAAAATGAAAAAACAGACGCTTTTGAACTGATAAACGTAACTATAGGTATCGGTTTTCATTGGGAACGAAAAGAGAACCAACGCTTTAACGGAAAACTTAAATTGATGGTGGAAAATAACAAACTTACTGCCATCAATATTATTTCGATTGAAGATTATTTGATCAGTGTTATCTCTTCCGAAATGAGTGCCACAGCTTCTTTAGAGCTGTTGAAAGCCCATGCCGTCATCTCGCGAAGTTGGCTTTTGGCAAAAAAAAGTGAATCCATTAACGGGCAATACAATCAATCTGCCACCGTCGATGTAATACAAACGAATGAAGGCACCAATGACGAAGAATATATCCGCTGGTGGGACAGGGAAGACCACACCCACTTTGATGTTTGTGCTGATGATCACTGCCAACGTTATCAGGGGATTACACGAATCTCGACAGACAAAGTCAAACAAGCAGTAAACAAAACTCGCGGAGAAGTTATAACCTTTAATAAAAAAATATGTGACGCCCGGTTTTCAAAATGTTGCGGCGGAGTGATGGAAGAGTTTCAATATTGCTGGGATGAAACCGTGCATCCCTATTTGAAAAAAGAGCGCGATAGCAAATCAGAATTTTATGTGCCGGAATTAATCAACGAAGACGAATCCCAACTGTGGATAAGAACGTCTCCCAAAGCCTTTTGCAACACAAAAAATAGGAAAGTACTCTCTCAGGTATTAAATGATTATGACCAGGAAACCACCGATTTTTATCGTTGGAAAGTTGAATTGACCCAAGATGAAATTTCGGAACTCATTTTTCATCGCTCGGGAGTAGATTATGGAGATATTTTGGATTTACTCCCCATAAAAAGAGGTACATCGGGACGAATCGTAAAACTCAAAATTGTGGGTAGCAAAAAGACAAGGACCATAGGTAAAGAATTGGAAATAAGAAAAACGCTTTCCAACTCACACTTGTACAGTTCGGCTTTTGTAGTTGATAAGGAGTATAACGACAACTCGTTGACACCTTCCAAATTTATTCTGACCGGTGCAGGATGGGGACACGGCGTTGGATTGTGTCAAATAGGCGCCGCCGTCATGGGAGATGAAGGGTATTCCCACAACGAAATCCTGTTGCACTATTACATTGGGGCTGTCATAGATACATTATATTGAGTAGTATTAAGACTTTAAGAACAAGCCATTAGGCTTATTATCTGATAACTGTCTCCGAAAAATATAAAATTAATTTGTTTATGTTATTCAAAATAAGAGATTTGTGTTTTTTCTTATATTGAAGATAGAAGAGTTACAAAAAAAAAAGATTTTTATGATTAAAAATATTAGCATTAAAAAATCCGTCAAAAAATCAATTATGGCGATTTTGCTCGTTTGTTCCTTTTCTGTTTCTGCCGAAAACATTCGGGTACAGACAGGAATAGAAGTGTTGAAAGCCGAAAACTTTAAACCATTGGAAGGGAAGCGTGTGGGGCTGATAACCAACCCTACGGGGGTCGATAACGATTTAAAATCAACCATTGATATCTTTTTTGAAGCCCCCAATGTAAATTTGACGGCGCTCTATGCTCCAGAACACGGAGTAAGAGGAGATATTTATGCCGGTGATAAAGTGAATAACACAACCGATACTAAAACGGGAATTCCGGTATTTTCGCTGTATGGAAAGCAAACCAAAGAATTTCCGGCAATGATGAAAAATATTGACATCTTGGTGTACGACATTCAAGATATAGGTTCACGCTCCTACACATACATCAGCGCTATGGGAAAGGCAATGCAGGCGGCAGCAGCGGTAGGAGTAACATTTATGGTACTTGACAGACCCAATCCACTGGGAGGAAACAGAGTGGAAGGAAATTTGGCAGAAGACGGATTTCTTTCGGAAGTAAGCCGATTCAAAATCCCCTATCTGTATGGATTAACGTGTGGCGAATTGGCTCTGATGCTCAATGGGGAGTCTCAATTGGGAAACACAAAAACATGCAAGTTGCAAGTAATCAAAATGAAAGGGTGGAATAGAAAAATGATTTATTCAGACTGCGGGTTGGACACTCAATGGGTCCCCACCTCTCCGCATATTCCCGAAGCAAATACCGCTTTTTATTACCAAGCATCGGGTATCGTAGGCGAGTTTAGCTATATGTCGATAGGAGTTGGATACACGCTACCGTTCAAAATTTTTGCTGCACCGTGGATACGGGGAGTCGATTTGGCAGAGAGACTAAATAAACTAAAATTGGAGGGGATCCATTTTCGTCCTATTTATCTTCGCCCCTTTTACGGAACTTTCAAAGGAGAGAAGGTAGAAGGGGTTCAGTTTTATATTACCGATTTTGAAAAAGTTTCATTGACCGAAATACAATTTTATGTGATTCAAGAGGTAGTTGCGCTTTATCCTGAGCATAAACTTTTTGTAGAGCAATTTTCTAACCGTTTTGCTATGTTCGACAAGGTGTGCGGAACAGATAAAATCCGCAAGCTCTTTGGGCAAAGATACCAATGGAGAGATGCCAAAGCATATTGGAACAAAGATGCGGGTACTTTTAAAAAATTGTCTAAGAAGTATTATTTGTATGAGTAGTAAATATTTAGTTTAATAATGGCATTACCATATACATACCAATCTTTTCTTCACGAAATCTCTACTTTTGTATCCGAAAAGCGCATATACACCGACGAAATGCGACGATTGGCGTGGGGAACCGATGCCGGATTTTATCGGCTCATTCCGCAAATTGTTATCCGTTCTATCAACGAAGAAGAAATTTCGAAAATTTTGGCAATTACCAACCGCCTACGTCTCCCCGTAACCTTTCGGGCTGCCGGGACAAGTCTTTCGGGACAAGCCATTAGCAACTCCATCCTGATTATCGCCGGCAAAAACTGGGAAAAATACTCTGTTTCGGACGATTATAAACAAATAGCGTTGCAGCCAGGGATTGTAGGGGAGCGGGTAAATCAAATTTTGAAACCTTACGGAGTGAAGTTTTCGCCCGACCCGGCTTCGGTAAAGTATGCTATGGTAGGCGGTATTGTGATGAACAACGCATCGGGGATGAATTGTGGTACGCATGCCAACAGCGACAAAGTGATGATTTCGGCTCGAATGGTTTTTGTGGACGGCACAATCTTAGATACCGGCAACAAATCAAGCAAAAAAGCATTTATAGAGAAAAAACCGGAGTTTATCAAAAAGATAATTGACCTGCAATACAAGATAGACAGCAATAAAGGACTGAAAAAAAAAATCTTACACAAATATTCCATCAAAAACGTTACCGGACTTAATCTGCTCCCTTTCGTAACATTTACCGACCCTTTTGAAATTATTGCCCACTCTTTGGTAGGTTCAGAAGGGACATTGGCTTTTATGTCGGAGGTTACGGTGCAAACCGAAACTGATTTCCCAATGAAAGCAAGTGCTATGATTTATTTTAAAAAAATAGAAGATGCTTGCAAGGCGGTAGTGGAATTTAGTAAACTCAAAGACAAAAACGGAAACCGCATTGTGAAAGGGGCAGAAATGCTGGATAAGAAGTCGCTCGCGTCCGTCAACGATACAACAGGTGCTAGTCTGACCGCTATTTTGACAGAAGTAAAAGGATACTCCGAAACAGAACTAAAAGGACATATCCGCCTTGTAACGGCGCTATTGGAAAAATTTGACTTGGAAATTCCGGTTTATTTTACGGATAATCCGAAAGAATATTCCAAATATTGGGCTATTCGTTCCGGAATCTTCCCCTCAGTAGGGGGAACAAGAGAGCTCGGAACCATCTCACTGATAGAAGATGTGGCTTTTCATATCGAAGATTTACCGGAAGCGGTTGTCGATTTGCAAAATCTAATGGAAAAACACGGCTATCACGATGCCTGTATCTATGGACACGCATTAGAAGGAAATTTCCATTTTATACTGAATCAGTCGTTTGAATCCAAGCGGGAAGTGGCACGTTACGAAACCTTGATGAACGATGTGATTCAGTTGGTTGTAAAAAAGTATGACGGTTCTCTCAAAGCCGAACACGGCACCGGAAGAAATATGGCTCCGTTTGTCGAATACGAATGGGGAAAAGAGTGTTTTGATATAATGAAAGAAATAAAAGCGCTTTTTGATCCCGAAAATTTACTCAACCCGGGAGTTATTTTTAATGAAGATCCTCGGTGCCATGTCCAAAACTTGAAACCTCTTCCCATCATCGAACTAAAAAACGGGAAAAGAGGTTTTACTGCCGATAAATGTATCGAATGTGGTTTTTGCGAAATCAATTGTCTTACCTCCGGCTTTACCCTCTCATCTCGCCAACGCATTGTGGTTCAGCGTGAGATATCCCGATTGCGACGTAGCGGAGAAACTCCCGAGATATTGAAATCACTTGACATCCAATACAAATATGCCGGAGATCAAACCTGTGCCGGAGACGGACTTTGCGCTACATCTTGCCCGATGAATATCAATACCGGAGATTTGACGCATGACATACGTGAAGCCAATCTCCCTCAAGGGAGCATCGGATACAAAGTGGGCAACTTTGCCGCCAATCATTTCAAGGAGATTAAAAATACTCTCCGACCTGTCCTGGGGGTTACGAGTGCAACTCAACGTATTGTAGGCGGCTCAGGGGTAAATATCATAGGAAAGGCATTAAATAAAATAGGATTTCCATTATGGACTTCAGCACTGCCCAAACCGTTTCATCTCAACAAAGAAAAGCTACCAACCCACTTGTCTGATAAGAAAGTAGTGTATTTCCCCAGCTGTATTAACCAAACTATGGGAGTTCAAAAAAACTCTCCTTATCAAACGCCGTTGGTGAACAAAATGGTTTCGCTACTGAATAAAGCAGGTTACGAAATTATTTTCCCTGCAAATATGGAAAATCTCTGTTGTGGAACGATTTGGGAAAGCAAAGGAATGTACGATATAGCCGACAGGAAAACCGCCGACTTGGAACTGTCGCTATGGAGAGCCACACAAGAAGGTAGATATCCCGTCTTGTGTGATCAAAGTCCATGTCTCAACCGAATGAGGCATAAAATAAGTCGGATGAAATTGTACGAACCGGCAGAATTTATCCATACGTTTTTAATGGACACACTCCATTTTACACCTACCGATAAGCCTGTAGCATTGCACATAACCTGTTCGATGAAAAAAATGGGATTAGACCATATCATCATTGATTTGGCAAAACGCTGTAGCAAAAACGTGTTGATACCCGAAGAGGTTGGCTGTTGCGGATTTGCCGGCGACAAAGGATTTACACATCCCGAAGTAAACGCTTATGCTTTGAGAAAACTTCATCCACAAATAAAAAAAGCAGGAGTTGAAGTAGGGTATTCGAACAGTCGCACGTGCGAAATAGGATTGGAAACTAATTCTGGAATCCCCTATGTATCTATAGCCTATTTGGTGGATGAAGTAACCAATTAGTTTATCACCGGAGAATTAAAAATGAAAAAGATGGAAAATAAAATAAATCAACGCATTCTGGCACTCGATATTTTGCGTGGAATCACCATTGCCGGAATGATACTGGTGAATAATCCCGGATCGTGGAGTTATGTTTACGCTCCGCTGGGACATGCCAAGTGGAATGGACTTACACCTACCGATTTGGTTTTCCCTTTTTTCATGTTCATTATGGGTATATCCATGTTTATTTCACTAAGCAAATATCGATTTGAACTTAGTATGCCGGCAGTAAAAAAAATAGTGAAACGGACAATTTTGCTCTACCTAGTAGGGTTAGGTATCGCATGGTTTTCACTTACATGTAGAATCTTTAATGGATTGGGAGGAGAAAATCTTCCGTTTGTCGAAAGATTGGGGAGGGCAATGTGGAATTTTGACGAAATTAGAATACTGGGCGTAATACCCCGATTGGCAGTGTGTTACGGAGTGGTTTCATTGATTGTGATTTCGATAAAGCACCAATATATTCTCCCCTTAATTGTATTTATTCTCATATCGTACTTCGCGCTTTTGATGGTAGGGAACGGATTTGAATACAACCAAACCAATATACTTTCTATAGTAGACTACAAAATACTCGGAGAGCAGCATATGTACAACGACAATGGTATTGATCCTGAAGGGGTGTTGAGTACCATACCTGCCATTGCGCATGTGCTATTGGGTTTCTTTATCGGAAAAATGATAATGAACACCCGGGATATACATCAAAAAATGGAGCGCCTTTTTATCGTTGGCGGCTTGCTTACATTTTTCGGTTTTTTGTTGAGCTACGGATGCCCTATCAATAAGAAGACATGGTCTCCCACGTTTGTGGTTACTACCATCGGATTAGCCTCCACATTATTGGCTTTACTTATTTGGACTATTGATATAAAAGGTTACAAAAAATGGTGCCGATTTTTTGAGGTGTTTGGTATTAACCCGCTGTTTATGTATGTATTGGGAGCTTTTTTGTCGATAATACTTGGAAATATTATGATTGAGCAAATCTCCGGTTCAATACAAACTTCTACCTACACAAGTCTTAAATCCTGGATTTATTCCGATGTGTTACAGCCAATATTTAATGATTATCCCGGCTCGTTAATTTACGCACTCCTTTTTGTTGGATTTAACTGGATTTTTGGATATTATCTGTACAAAAAGAGAATTTATATCAAACTGTAACTACTGGTTAAAGATTATTCTGAAAATATCGACTAACATAAAAAAATAATAAAATAAAAATTAATAATAAAAAAGCCGTCCTCCCTTGCGGTGTAAATATGCCCTTTCAACATATTTCAACAACAGATAATTGCCAGGGCATCAGGGGAAAATATATATTATGATACTACTTGCAGACAGCGGCTCCACCAAAGTAGATTGGAGCATAGTGGACAATGGTAAAATCGAACAACGAGTTTTTACCAAAGGGATAAATCCTTATTATCAATCGGAAGAAGAAATTTCGATAGAAATAAAGCAAGGATTGCTCCCTTATCTCGGCGATAACAAATTTGAATCTGTACACTTCTATGGAGCGGGATGCGCTTTTGATAAAGTTGAGATTGTAAAAAATGCCATTGAGTCAAATTTAAAAGTCAAAAAGCAGATAGAGGTCAATTCCGATATGCTTGCTGCGGCTCGCGGACTTTGCGGCAGAGAATCGGGAATAGCGTGCATATTGGGTACCGGATCCAACTCTTGCTATTACAACGGCAAAAATATTGTCGCCAATGTTTCTCCTCTCGGATTTATATTGGGTGATGAAGGGAGCGGCGCTGTACTCGGCAAAATATTTATCAGTGATTTACTGAAAAATCAATTGGGTTCGGAACTGAAAGAATCATTTTTGAAAAAATATGAACTAACTGTTGCCGAAATAATCGACAGAGTTTATAGAAAACCTTTTCCAAACCGGTTTTTGGCAACCTTTTCGCCATTTATATCAGATAATATTCAAAATCCTGCGGTTTACCGGCTGGTTTTGGACAGTTTCAAATCGTTTCTCAAACGCAACGTAATGCAATACGATGAACACAAAAACGTACCTGTCCATTTTGTAGGCTCCATCGCTTATTATTTTAAGGATGTATTGCAAGAGAGTGCCAATGAAATGGAGATACAACTGGGCAACGTAATTCAAAACCCTATGGAAGGGCTTATTCATTATCATACCCATTAGTTCCCGATAAAAAAATATAAAATCTCACTATATGGCATTTATAAAAATATCCGAATTCCCTTCGATGTATAATGATCTGGAGAAAAAATCGGTGTCTGAAATTTTGGAAGATATAAATCATGAAGACCAAAAAGTAGCGTTAGCCGTACGAAGAGCTATCCCCCAAATCGAAAAATTGGTGGAAAACATCGTTCCCCGAATGCGTCAAGGGGGGCGTGTTTTTTACGTAGGAGCTGGCACAAGTGGTAGATTGGGAGTGCTGGATGCTTCAGAAATCCCTCCTACCTACGGGATGCCCCCTACACTGATAATCGGAATTATTGCCGGAGGAGACAAGGCTCTGAAAGAGGCTGTGGAATTTGCCGAAGACGACTCCGAGCAAAGTTGGAAAGATCTACAAAAGTACCACATCAACGACAAAGATACCGTAATAGGCATTGCCGCTTCGGGTATCACTCCTTACGTAGTAGGAGGCATAAAAAATGCAAGAAAAAACGGATTGCTTACCGGTTGCGTAACAAGCAATCCCGACAGCCCTATGGCATCTGCAGCCGAGTGTCCTATAGAGATGCTCGTGGGTCCGGAATATGTTACCGGAAGTTCGAGAATGAAATCGGGGACAGGACAAAAAATGATTTTGAATATGATTTCCACCTCAGTAATGATTAAATTAGGGCGGGTAAAGGGAAATAAAATGGTCAATCTTCAGTTGAATAACAAAAAACTGGTGGACAGAGGAACCCGTATGTTGGTTGAAGAACTTAAAATACCTTACGAACAAGCAAAAGCACTGCTACTATTGCACGGGTCGGTAAAGATAGCCTCAGAAGCGTATAAAAGTCAAAACATAAAATGACTAAATACTACTATCTGATACCTATCGTTTGTGGATTATGCTTTTGCAATGCCTATCGGCTATTACCGATAAGCAGCCAAAGCAAACTAGTAAAAATCGATAGAAAATCAGGTAATTATAGTGTGGATACAGCTTATACAACAATGCGAAAATACTCCGACCATTACTACAGACGTGTTTCAGAGTTTGAAATGCAGCCTCCAATATCTTCACAAGACATTGTGATGATAGGAAACAGCATTACCGAAGGAGGGAGCGATTGGTCTGAGCGGCTTGCAGCATCCAATATTATCAATAGAGGAATCAATGGGGATACAGCAGAGGGTGTTTACGACAGATTATACCAGATACTTCCCGGAAAACCTCAAATGATTTTTTTGATGTGCGGGATAAATGATGTTTCACATAATTTGTCTGCAGACAGCATTGCACTTTTGATCGAAAAACTCATTGTCTGCATTAAAACTCAATCTCCGACAACCAAAATATATTTGCAAAGTTTGCTCCCAATCAACGAATCGATAGGGCGATATAAGTTGCTACGAGAGAAAACTCCCGTAGTATTAAAAATCAACTTGCTGCTGGGGCAACTTGCCGCAAAACACCATATTCAATATCTAAATATCTTTTCAAAATTTACCGACGAAGGAGGAAAAAATATGAGTAGGTTGTTAAGCACTGATGGTTTGCATCTGAATGAAACCGGATACAATATCTGGGCAGATGAATTGAAGAAATGTTTGAGGTAACATAAAACACATATACTTTGAGTTTGGTTGGTTGATGGAAAACTACCCCAAATTTACCGTTTCTCTTATTTTGTTTACAAATTATTGAACTACGAAAAGGTTTGTTGAAGCGGTTTGTCTTGTTGTCTGTTGCTCATCCTCATTAACGATGAATGTTGCATAGAAAAATAGTTTTTTGTATTCCTAAAAAAAACTATCCCACAAACAGTAAGGCGTAGAGTAATCAATTTACTCTACGCCTTATTCACACTATATACAGCGGGATTTGAGATTTTCTTCAAACTTTTGCAGATTTGTTCATGCAAAGAATGACGATTAGATTATCATTTTAGCATCGTAGCACGCTAAAGTACAAAACTCTATTATAAAACTACTTTACCCGTACGATAACCTACTTTTACGACCAACAAGCCTTTGGCATTGACGGTAATCGTATTCAGTCCGTCAACGGTAAGGTTGCTGTAAATTCTTTGCCCCATTGCGTTATATACTTCTACGGTATTACCCGTAACAGATTCAAATACTATTTTTCCATTACCACCAAATACGGTAAGCGGTATGCTTTTCGCATTGTCAACTCCTGCTGGTCTGTTTACCATAGCGATGAAATCGGTTATTTCCCAAGTAGCAGCTGCAGTAGCATCACTGGTATATTTAAATGCAACCCTTACGTTTGAGTTCCCGATGGCGCTTGCCGGAGCATTTATCGTTCCGCTGTTGACGAAAGTCCATCCTTTGGATGCGGGATAGGTGGGGATGGTCAATTGTGTCCAAGTGGCGGTTGACGGCGCTCCTGAAGTGTAATTGGTAGAAATCCAGAACGTACAATTTGTCGGGAAATCTGCCGGCTCGATGTAGTTAATTGCGTGGCCAAACGTTACTGAAGCGGAGGTAACCGTACCACTCAAATCAAAGGCGGGAGAGATAAGCCAGTCTTCATTGACTACGGCGCCTCCGGAATATCCGCTCATTTTCGCTCCGTAGCTTGGATCAGACACCCACACTTGGTCGCCGGTTACGCTGTATTGCGTCCAAGGTTCTAAACCGTTTTTGAATGTAAATGTTTGCGAATCTGTGCCGGGACTGGTGCCTGTACCGCTCAGCGCGATTGATTTGGTTATTCCGTTTCCGACAACTTCAAGAGTGGCTGTTTTTTCGCCTAAGCCGGTCGGCAAGAATTTAACATTTATAGTTCCTCCCGAAGTAGTCAGCGTACCGGAAGCCGTAAACATGGATGCGTCTGTGCCGGTAATGGAATAAGTAGGAACAGCGGTTAAGTTGGAACCGGTAACGGTAACTGCCTGCACGTCGGTTTCTACATTCACATTCGAGCTGAAACTTAATGTTGTAGGATTGACATCGATAGTCGGAGTGTTTGCTACCAATTCTACTAAAGAGAAGTCATCCCATATTACAGTAGAACTTTTATAAACTCTCCCTTCAAGAACAAAGTCTGTTACGTCAGCAGGAGCTTTAAATTCTACGGAATAAGTCCCCCACGTGCCATTTGCAATAGTAAAATAATTGGATGTGCTTGTGCCGTCTCCCTGAAGTTTTATCTGAATATTGGGATCGGCAGCAACAGCTGCTGTCCAAGCTGCCGTATTATAAAATCCGGTTGCATTTTTAAACGAACTCCAAATTCTGGCGTCGGTTCCATCTCCGGATACAACATAATATCTCATACTTAACGTATAAGTTTTACCGGCAGTAATTGGAATTATTTGTTGAAATCCGGGATTTTGGGTCGTGCCAACTTCCATTCTTAAAGCACTTGTTCCGGATTTGAAAATAGATTGCTCTCGTACTACTGTGAGAGAACCTGCATGACTACTATTTGCCGGTACCGTCCAACTATCCGGTACTCCGGATGTCCAAGTTTCAAAACTTGGATTTTGGACTAAATTGGTTTGCGCGCTTATCCCGAACATAACCAATAAGCATAAAGATAAAAACGTAACTTTTCTCATAATTTTACTATTTTGTTGATTAATTAATGATATTTGAATACCGTAAAGGTATTAAAAGTTTTTTAATTTTCGTATTTCTAATGTATTAAAAACCAATGAATATACAGAAGACAAATCTGCCAAAGCTGTAAGAGCTTTGGCAGAAATAAAGAATTTGTTCCTAATTGGAATTAGTTTACCATCACTTTGGATACA
>JBKECI010000097.1:0-7484 GCA_047974405.1 Paludibacteraceae bacterium
CCCCTTTTACGGTCAAAGAGGACTAAATTTTTGCTGTAAGCCTGCGGGTTATCGGCAAATATATAGCTCAAAAGGGTCGATTTTCCCGATCCATTTGGGCCAAGCAATGCCCATTTTTCCCCTTTCTTTATCTCCCAGTTAATATTTTGAGAAACAGTGTGTTTTCCGTAAACAATATCTACACCGGTCATTTTTACTACTGTTTCAAAGTGGGTGTTCAGGTTGTTTGGTAGTCGTCTTTTGTCAATCACGGTTTTCAGAAGTTCAATATCTCTTTTGCCTTGCGTATCTTGAAAATCCTCTATCGCTTGTGTTCTAACTATTTCGCCGTTACTCATTTCTGCAATGTGCGTTGTAACCGAAGGTAAATCGTGGATAGAAGGAACCAGAAAGAACAATTGAATATTCTTTTGTTGTAATTGATAAAAAAAATCGTCCAGTTGCTTTCTCGAAAAATCATCCAATCCGATAAAGGGATTGTCAAAAATAAGTACTCGAGGACTTTCTGTCAGTACTTTGGCTATCAGTAGTTTTCGTAATTCTCCACTCGAAAGCTGAATCAAACGGCGTGTTCTCAGATTCTCAAAATCAAAGATTTGATAAAAACTGCGAATTTTATTAATCTCGTTGTCTGTAAAAAAATCGGTTATCAACGGTGAGGTATCGCTCTCGGTGCTATTAAAACGCTGTTGATAATACATCTCTCTAAAATCGGCTATAGAATAAACCGAATTAAAACTTACCAGTCTAATATATTGTTTCAGATAAGGATATTTGTTTTTAGGACTTTCCTGTTTTATTTTTTCGAAAAAAGGATAGGTAATTTGTCCCTGTAGCAGATTGTATTTACCGCTGATGACTTCTGAAAAAAGCGTTTTGCCACTCCCGTTTTTACCGATAATGCTCCATACCTCACCTTCGGATACTGTCCAATTCAACGGATTTTTGAATGGAGAATTCGGCATTCGAGGTATTACATTTTGTAATGTGAGAAATAATTTCATTGTTTTAACTGTAAAAAATAATATCCCAAACGGAGATTGGGAGTATTTGTTTTTTTTCGGTATATCAAGCAAATATAATATTTTTGATACCGATATTCCAAATTTAAACTCAAATTTGCAGTTTTACTTTACCGATTTCACTTTTATTCGCGGATAGGAATTAAAATATATTTCCAAAATTATCAGGTGTAAGCGAAAAAATGACTATTTTTGTAGCTTTTTCAAAAAGAAAAATTCTAATGATTCTATACAAAGCAGCAACTTTTTCAGAACGTTTTCCGATATGTAAATTCAAGCTTTTGTTGGCTGTGGTAATCTCTTTATTGACGACTTTCTCCTATGGGCAGATAAATACCATCCACAGCGATTCCGCTACACAAACCCCCGACACATTACGGATTTTACCTGTAAAACCTTGGAGAGCCGTGTCTTTGGTTGGAGGTGTCAATTTAGGTGTATGGGCTTTTGACAGATATGTTATCAATGGTGAATATGCTCATATCAGCCTTAAAACGATGAAGAACAATCTGCGTACCGGATTTGTGTGGGATAACGATAAGTTTGTTACCAACTTGTTTGCACATCCATATCACGGTGGTCTGTATTTTAACGCAGCACGTTCCAACGGAATGGGTTTTTGGAAATCGATCCCCTATGCTGCCGGAGGAAGTTTGATGTGGGAGTTTTTCATGGAAAATGAACTCCCCTCTTTCAACGATTTTATGGCTACAACCATTGGGGGTAGCTGCTTGGGCGAAATAACATTTAGGTTATCCGACTTGCTGATTGATGATAGGAGCGTTGGTTTTGAGAGATTCGGACGAGAATTTTTGACAACTCTTATTTCTCCTGCTCGGGGTATCAATCGTTTAATATCGGGAGATGCTACACGGTTTAGATCCACAAGGGGAAATACGATTGCCGATTCGATGGCGGTTTTCTACGTTTCGTTAGGGCACAGTATTTATATGGATAACGAAAAAAGAGGAAGTAAGGATTTTGCCAATACGCTGACCTACGATATATCACTGTATTATGGATTTCCTTTTGAAGAGGCTATGTACCGTCCGTACGATTATTTTACGTTGAGTTTGGGTGGAAAATTCAATGCAACTCAGCCCTTCTTGAGTCATGCTAGTGCTTTGGCAATGTTGTATGCCTACCACATACCGCTAAAAAGCGAGAGAAAAAAACTCATAGTGGGTGCATTCCAGCATTTAAACTATTACGTGTTAAATTCGGATACCAATCATGTAACGCTGTATCCTTATAAAATATCGGAAGCGGCGTCGGTAGGGCCCGGTTTGCTTTACAGGCAAACATTCAAACGGAATTCGACCAGATTTATGGGTTCTTTCCATCTGAGCGGAATTTTGCTGGGAGGGAGTCAGACAGATTACTACTTCTACGACGAGCGCGACTACAACCTTGGGAGCGGATTTAGTACAAAACTAAACGCAGAATTTATTTTTAAAAATAAAATAAGGCTGTATTTCAATTTGGAAGACTACCATATTTACAGTTGGATAGGAGATAATCCTCATACTCAAATTGTATTTAACCCTCATACACAAGGAGATGTGGGTAGGGCAGATCTTTCTGTACTACGATTTGGGTTAAATATTACTATTAATAAACACTTTCTAATCAGCAACGAAATAAATTTTAACCACCGCAAGAGTACGTATAAATACTTTCCGGAGATAGAGCATAGTGTATATGAAAACAAAGTAACATTGGGATACCTTATTTAATGTTTTCAGCTTATACTTGATTTAGCACCGCTTGGTGGCACCTCGTCCACAACTTGGTCTAAAGCATTGATTTTACGTCCGTTTTCCAAACCCCAATGATTGGCAGTAATTACCTCTTGGAGCATCGTATACATTTGTGTAACAGCAATTTTCTTTAAGTCGCTTTTCAAGGCCGCCTCCATCACCTGTTTTTTGCCGGCTTCCTGAATGTGGTGAAGGTCTTCGCGGCTTATCATATTAAAAATATCTTCTTCAATATAATAATATTTGTATTCCGGCTCAAGTGAAAGAATTTCTGGCTCAGGAAAAGAGACAATTTTTATTTTTCTGTTTTCTTCGTCTTTTTCCCATACGCATTTTTCAAAATCAAATCCCATCATCACTTTGGCTTGCACTATTACCAACGCTCTTTTGGTAGAGGGGATGATTTTCAATAGCTTTTTGGTCTCCTCGTAATTGTAAATTTCATGAAATTGACCTTCGGCACACACAATTTTGAATACTTTACGCATGCTCTCTACTACAGTATGTGAACTTTCTAGTGTTTTCTTTTCTTTTCGCCGGATACTTATCAGCTGAAACGATAAATATGCGATAACGATACCCAACAACAATCCGGCAATAAGCATTGGAAATACATTGCTGTTTCCATAGTGGGGTCTGAAGAGGGCAGTGTACAGAAAAACTGTGATGGCAATACAGAACAGCAATAGTACCCCCCAACCTATTTTTTTCAATTTATTTTTCATAATGTATTTGAATTTACAAATTAAATGAAATTACTCCGTTTTTGCAAGAGAAGAAAACAATAAAATCGGATAAGTATTCATTTTTGAGATTTATCATGCACAATTTCAAACGTTTGCGATAGATTTTCGACATTTCTACATTCGGTTTTATTTTGTTGAAAAACAGTTATATTATTTTTGATTTTGAAAAAAGAAAAAAATCTTTAATAAACAACTTAATCTAAATTTGAAAATGAAACAGCCGCTAAAACTAAGATCTTTATCGGTTCTGATCGGAATGCTTGTTATTATCTCTTACAGCGCAGCTCAAAATTTTAGAGCCTATTCTACTGCTGTTTGGATAGAAAGTAACGGCACCGGAACTTTTTACAACACCTATTCTTCCAATCAGACCGCATTTTCTACCCAACAGCACGCGATTAATCAAGGAGGAGGAGACTGGACTTCGGTACTCTTTCAAGGGAGTGATTTCGGAAATCATTATGCAAACAGCGCCACTCTACTCTTCAGAGGGGTAGAGGCAAAAACCTATAAAACCAATGGCGGCAATGTTTGCGGTACAGAGGTATATTATACCGTTTATCCTGTGGGCAATCGCCCGGTTTCACCCGTATTCATTTCGAGTAGTATCGACTGGTTCAATAATTGCGATTTGGCAAATTATCGTTTTCCTGATGTGCCAGGACACGGACCGTGTAACGAGAACCCAAACTATCAAAAATGGCAATCGGGAGCCACCGGTGGAGTTGGAAATCTGACAACCAACTTGATAGAAGATTTGACCCATCGATACGAGGGGAAATATTCCATAGAACTCTATTACAGAGTTAATGGGGGTAATACATCTACCGAATGTGGTCTCTATAGTTATGACAATAATTCCGATGCAAATTATATAGCTGCTTTTACTATCTGCCCGCTGCTTGTACTTACATCATACACAAATCCGGCGAACTGCGGTGGCAACGGCTCTATTATGATGCAATCAACAGGTATTCCGGATAGCTATACAGGGGTATTCAAATACGAAGATGCCTCCAACATTACGCATACGCTAACGGGAGTTATGGTCTCCACAAATGTAGCAACAGTATCGCTACCCGCCGGAACATATAATAATATTCGCTACGAGTCGGTTGTTGGTGGTTGTGTTACAACCGGTTTTACTGTAACGATTGTAGATCCCTCGGTGCAGGCAGGCAGCAATACTCTTACGGGTAATCAAACAATTTGTTCGGGAAATATTCCTGTAAAATTGACAGGGAGTACTCCGGTAATACTACCTATTGGGGCTCCTGCCTCATTTACCTATCAATGGCAATCCAAAACAGCAAGCACTTCATTTGAGGATATTTTGGGGGCAACAAATAAGGACTATTCCCCCTCAGCATTATCCGAAATCACTATATTCAGAAGATTAGTGAAAATATTAGGTTGTTCGGATTTTATAAGCGAAAATACTGTTACGGTAACTGTAAATCCTACACCGACTATAGATAATATTGTGTCAAATTGTACTGGAGGTGTATTAAATTCGGTAACAGTAAATGCGACAATAAGTTCGGGAACTCTGGAATACAGTATTAATGGGGGGACAATCTGGCAATCAAGCAATAATTTTACAGGATTGGCACTTGGGACGAATTACAATTTTGTAGTAAGAGGAGTAGGTACCACTTGCATTAGTTCGGTCCAAAACTACATTCCATCTTGCAGTTGTCCTACTGTAAGCGGTAACTCTATTAACGAGAACCAAACAATATGCTACAATACTCAGCCTGCACAACTTACAGGTTTACAGGCTGTAACAAGCGACGGGTCGTTGTATGCTTACCAGTGGCAATCCAAAACCGGAACAACGTCATTTGTCAATATCTCGGGTGCAATATCCCAAAACTATCAACCGGGAATTTTGAGTGAAACCACCACATTCAGACGATTGGTAAAAGTGCCGGGATGTTCCGATTTTTACAGTAATGAATTGACAATTATTGTTGCCAGAACAAATGCTCCTACCATTTTGAATAGCATGCAAAGTTTTTGCTCTACCGAGAATCCTACCGTTGCAAATCTTGCACCCGCGGGGTTAAAGTGGTACGCATCCAATTTGGGAGGAACGGCATTGGTGCCCAGCACCCCTATAACCTCAGGAGTCTATTATGCAACGCAAACACTAAACGGTTGTGAAAGTGATACCAGAACAGCCGTTACAGTAGCTGTAAACATATCGCCTTCTATCCCAATAGGGACAAGCGGAACCCGTTGCGGATCAGGTACTGTAACACTATCTGCCAATGTCCCTTCGGGGGTTACAGTGGATTGGTACAATATGACAACGGGCGGAGTACCTCTTCTAAGTGGCAATTCGAGCTATACAACACCAAATCTGAATACAACAACAACCTACTATGCCGAGGCAAGAAATACGACATCAGGCTGTGTTTCTGCTGCGAGAGTAGCTGTAACAGCTACTGTCAACGACATACCTGCTAATCCTGTCGCAAATATTGACTGTTCGGGCGGTTTTGGCAAGGCTATACTTATGGTAACATCTCCAATAGGTACAAGCTATGAATATTCTTTGGATGGAGGTGCTTATCAAACAACAAATATATTCAATAATGTAGCGAACGGAACACATTCGATTACTGTAAAGAATAATATTGGAGGATGTACTGCGACAACATCAAATATACAGGTCAATTGTGGCTGTGTTAATGGACCAACCTTAAATTTGAGTTCAACATCAGGTTACGCCAACGACACAAATCCAATAACCATTAACAACAATACATTTGGAGGCGCAGCAACCCAAGTAACCATAACGGAAAATGGAGCTGGAAGCATTGCTGTTCCAACAGTACTTTCTTCTCCCTTTAGCTTTACCTATACACCTGCCGATGCCGATGCCGGAAAAACTATCAATATAACCTTAACCACCAACAATCCTTCGGGGAATCCTTGTGTCGAAGCGTCTCAAGTTTTTACATTGACGGTAAGAGATACCCCTTCTATTCCTGATATTAATGTAGAAACAAACGAAGAAACTCCTATTGATATTTGTCTGCCTATAACAGATGCCGATACTGGGAGTACATTTACCGCATCTGTCTGTGGGAATCCGTCCAACGGCACCATTACATCAGGACCTGTAATCAATGGAAATCAAGTTTGTATTACCTACAAGCCAAACAAAAACTACAATGGCAATGATCAAATATGCTTGGAAGTTTGCGACAATACCAACCTATGCGATCAAGGAACAGTTACAATAACAATTAATCCAACCAACGATAACCCCGTTGCCAACAACGATGCAGCAACAACCAACGAAGATATGGTGGTAGTGATTCCGGTATTGAACAACGATACCGATGCCGACGGCGATGCACTTACCGTAACTACAGTTACCACCCCCGGTCATGGTACGGTAACTATCAATACCGATGGTACGGTAACGTACAAACCCGATACAAACTTCAACGGTACCGATACGTTTGACTACACCATCTCAGACGGAAACGGAGGAACAAGTACCGCCACAGTAACGGTAACGATAGTTTCCGTTGATGATTTCCCTGATGCAAAAAATGATGATGCCACCACAAATCAAAATACTATTATTTCGGGAAATGTATCAGAAAACGATATACAAAGTGGGGACGGTGGTAATGTGTGGTCTCTCGAAACCGAACCAATAAATGGGAAAGTTACGTTTAATACAGATGGAATATACACTTATAAGCCTGACAATGATTTTGTTGGAAACGATTCGTTTACTTACACCCTCTGTGATGTTGATGGTGATTGCTCCTCTGCAATGGTAACAATTTCGGTGGAAGGATTGCTGATCCCCGATGGATTTTCTCCAAATGAAGATGGATTTAACGATGAATTTGTAATTAAACATTCGAATAATTTAAATATTGAATTGTATGTGTATAATCGATGGGGTAATTTGATATACGAAAGTAAAA
>JBKECI010000098.1:0-42178 GCA_047974405.1 Paludibacteraceae bacterium
GTCAGCGGTACTTCTGTTTCTTATTCCACAGTTGTTTTATATCAAAAATCGAAAACATTATGCGACATTAAAACTTCAACGCGATGAGAACAACCAATTGCTGATTGAAAGTTTTCGCGGGCGAATTGAAATTTCGAAATACAATTTGGAAGAACAAGCCATCGGGCAGTACAACCATCGGTTGATTCAGCTTGAAAAAACTGAAAACCGTCTGCAAATAAATTCGCTGTATTTGCAGTTGATCGGCGGATTCGGATTCAGCCTGCTTGCTACGTTTGTACTCTATCAAGCAAATTCTTTTGAAATTAACGCACCAATTGCCATTGGAATTTTCTTCGGGATAATGGCGCAAGCGGAATTGGCGGAAGTCCTTTTCTCGGGCAAATCGGAACGAAACTCGGTACAAAACCAGATAAACGATGTAGATGAAATACTTGAACAAGGAAATCATCCGTTTGAAAATGTGACGGTTGAAGAATCTTTGATAACGATTAATATTCAGGGGGTAAGCGCCCAGATACCCAAAACGCCTGTCCGTACCGACGAAATATCGCTTGATGTCAAACAAGGGGAATGGATTGCACTTTTTGGCGAAACCGGGAAAGGGAAAACAACGTTTCTAAACTCGCTTTTCTATCCCGAATACCGGAATACGGGAACACTGATGTGGAATGCGGACAACGTAATTTCTCGCCTGCCCGTCCCGGAATGTATCTACATTACTCAAAAAGCTTATCTGCTCACGGGAACACTTCGTGAAAACTTTCAGGGACACAGCGATGAAGCCATTGAGCAAGCGCTCATAGATGTAGATTTGGCAAGTTGGCGAGCAGGACTTCCGAATGGATTGGCAAGTTGGCTCGGCGAAAACGGCGAAACATTGAGCGGTGGACAGCGAAAAAAACTGTTGCTTGCACAGGCTTTGCTGAAAAATCCGCAACTATTGGTCGTTGATGAGCCTACCGCCGGTATCAGTACCGAAAATGCCATCTCTATTTTCGGGCATATCCGAAAAAAATATCCCGAAATTACTATTCTGATGGCTACCCATTTGAGAGATTTTGAAAAGGTGGTGGATAAGGTGGTAAGGATGTAGGGCGCAGATAATAAATCGGATATTTTATTCCAAATAAGTAAAAAAAAACAAAACAACAATCATTTTGAACATTCTTGAGATAAAAAACGTAACCAAGCAATACTCAGGGCATCTGGCGCTAAATGATGTATCGCTTGCGGTAGAAAAAGGAAAAATATATGGACTTCTCGGACCCAACGGTGCCGGAAAAACTACGCTAATTCGCATTATCAATCACATAACTATGCCCGATAGTGGCGAAGTGTTGTTTGACGGCAAAAAACTGACCTCGGCAGATGTTTATAAAATCGGCTATTTGCCGGAAGAGCGAGGACTTTACAAAAAAATGAAAGTGGGAGAGCAAGCTGTTTATCTAGCCCGACTGAAAGGACTTTCTAAAAATGACGCCATAAAGGCACTGAAATATTGGTTTGATAAATTTGAAATAGGAACGTGGTGGCACAAAAAAGTGGAAGAGCTATCAAAAGGGATGGCACAAAAAGTACAATTTATCATAACCATCCTACACAAACCCGAACTACTTATTTTTGATGAACCCTTTAGCGGATTCGACCCCGTAAATGCCGATTTGCTAAAACAAGAAATTATCTCGTTGCGTGAGCAGGGCTCCACAGTTATATTCTCTACCCACAACATGGCTTCGGTCGAAGAACTTTGTGAAGATATATCATTGGTAAACAAATCCAAAATAGTATTGCAGGGTAATGTACGTCAAATACGTACCTCTTTCTCGAGCAACAAACTTTTAGTAAAAACGGTTACTCCTTTTCAATTAGCCGATGTAGAGTTCGACTCGCAAACAAACAAAAATGGATTTTTTGAAACCGTATTTTTGAATCGAAAAAAGGGTGCCAACAACGATACGATTGCAGAAATAATGAAACAAACAGAAGTGGTCGGTTTTGAAGAATTATTACCTACAATGAATGATATTTTTATTGAAACCGTAAAATAAAAATAACAAGCAGCACACCAATCTTCCAGCACAAGCAATATTTAAACCCAAACAGATGAATAAAATATTTATTATAATATCCGAAGAGTACAAAACCCGTGTGATGAAGAAGTCGTTTATTTTTCTCACATTTCTTACTCCGCTGTTTTTTGTGGCAATGATTATGGTGCCGATGTGGCTGGCGAGTATTCAGGACAACAGCATTAAAAACATAGTTGTCATAGACAAAACCAACAACTATCACGGCGCATTGAAAAGCGACGAAACATATACGTTTGTATTTTCAGACAGCCCACTGGATAATTATAGAGAAAATGCCCACAGCAAAGTAAATGAACTAACTGCCGTACTTCAAATTTCCGACGACTTAAGCAAAAATCCCGAAGCGGTAATACTCTATTCGGAGAAACAAATCAATGTCGAATTAAAATCTTACATTTCTCGCAAACTTTCCGAATTTGTTCAAAACCAAAAATTGGCATCTTACGATATCCCTGATATAAACAGAATTATAACAGAATCTCAGACCAACATTTCTATCAAAACCATCAAGTGGGATGCAAATGGCAACGAAGAACAAACTTCTGCCGAACTGGCTTTAATCATCGGAACAATTGCCGCCATACTCATTTATATGTTTATTATGGTATATGGGGCACAAGTGATGAGCGGAGTGGTGCAAGAGAAAGTAAACCGCATTGTAGAGGTAATGATTTCATCGGTCAAACCATTTCAACTGATGATGGGAAAAATTGTTGGCATTGCTTTAGTAGGGCTTACCCAGTTTTTAATGTGGATGATCCTCACATTTTTTCTTTCATCTATTTTTATATTTTTCACCGGTGGTTCCCATCCCGAAGATATAATGCAAACTACCGGCATAGTCGGGATACAATCGAATACAGCTGCGATAAGTTCTGATTCAACAGCAGGATTGATCAACATACTCTCATCACTAAGCGGAGTCAATTTTTTCCAAATCATAACCCTATTTATTATCTATTTTTTGGGAGGATATTTGTTGTACGCTTCGCTGTTTGCAGCCATTGGATCTGCCGTGGACAACGAAACCGACACACAACAATTTTCCATGCCTTTGACCTTACCCATATTCTTTGCCATATATGCTGCAATTTATTCGGCTCAAAACCCCGATGGACCGCTGGCATTTTGGTGTTCAATAATACCGTTTACCTCCCCCATAGTTATGATGGTACGGCTACCTTTTGATGTTCCTGTTTGGCAGATAGTACTTTCGATCACGATATTGATACTCTCTTTTGTGGGTACGGTATGGCTGGCCGGAAAAATTTACCGAACCGGAATTTTGATGTACGGCAAAAAGCCTTCTTGGAAAGAAATATGGAAATGGGTGCAGCAAAAGTAGTTTTTTATAAAAAAAAAACAATCAAAATACACATGGAAACCATCAAAGAAAAGCCGAAAGAGATAACAGAATACATTCAACTGCAAACAGCAGAAGTTCAGCCGCGCTTGCAAAAAATAAGAGAAACGATACGGCAGACTATTCCCGATGCGATAGAGGTGATAAGCTACGGAATGCCCGCCTTTAAGTACGAAGGAAAAATATTGCTCTATTTTGCCACATTCAAAAACCACATCGGCTTTTATGCCACTCCGAGCGCCAATATATTCTTTTATAACGATTTAAAAAGATATAAAACCACCAAAGGAGCGATTCAGTTTCCCCATATCCAACCGATACCGTATGATTTAATTGTGAAGATAACTCAATACAAAGCAGACGAAATAAGAAGAAAAAAGAAAACCAAATAATCATAAACAAACACACACAGTGAGTTGTAGTTATTTGAAATGTTTTGAAAGCACAAAAGTATTCGTATAATTGCATAGATTATTTTTTTTTAGGAAACACCTAAGAGCAGTATTTTAAGCCGCCCTGCAAATGGGAAGTACTTTGCATTAATAGAACACAGCCGATTCTTAGTTTGAAATAAAAAACATTTTTTGTATTTGTCTTTGGTTGTGTATTTTTACCTTGACATCAAACTTGTGAAACTTAATAATTATGGATATATCGACAGCAAAAGTAAATATTAGAAATAAAATAATTCATTTGAATATTGATGAATTACTTATTTCGCCATATAACAAAAGATATTTTAAACGTTATCAACAACATCTTGATTACTACTTGGATTCTTACGCTTATTTACTGTCAAATGCAATTTCAAAATTAGATAAACCTGTTAGCTCTGCTGTTTTCTTAGATTATGGAGGTGGATGTGGATTATTATCGTATTTTGCCATTGAATTAGGTTTTAAAAACGTGATTTATAATGATGTGTATGATGTGTCTATTGCCGATGTCAAAGTCATTTCGCGACATTTGCAACTACATATCGACAAATTTATTTGGGGAGATATTCATCAGGTTACAAAATCATTAAACCAATCTAAAATATATCCAGACTTGATTTGTTCGTTTGATGTGTTGGAACACATTTATGATATAAACAATTGGTTTCTTCAACTCAAGGAATTTAACCATCCGTTTCAACTTTTTTTCAAAACTAGTGCCAACGGCAAAAACCCATTGGTAAACAGACATTTGAAAAAAATGCAAAGAATAGACGAGCTGCATGGTGTCGAAAAACAAGAGGGATGGAAGGAGAGAGATTTGAATAGTTCTTTTTTGAGTGAACGTAAAAAAATTATCCGTAATAATTTTGAGCAACTGACCGATGGTGAAGTTAGCAGGCTGTCGGTTCTCACAAGAGGTTTGAACGAGGAGGATATTAAAAAAGAGATTCTATACTATATAACCAACGGAACTTTTCGGTATAAGATAAATCATTCTACCAATACTTGCGACCCTTATACAGGAAATTGGACAGAAAAAATAATCGACACAAAATCGTTAAGCGAGTATCTTCGTTCACTCGGTTTTGAGTGTAACGTTACAAATTCTCTTTATCCGTATTCCCATAAAAAGTTCTTGAATATTATTAAATACTTATTAAATACAGTAATAAAACTCACTGGTAAGGACAAGCTATTTTTTTCTCCAAGTTACACACTAGAGGTTGAAAACAAGTCCGATAGATAAACTACTCCTCAAAACATAGACTGGCAGTTAAGGTATGAATTAGTAACTTTAACAATAAAAAATTTATGTCAATCACACAAAGAAAATTCAGTAAAATATTCAAGAGTAAAGTAGTATTGGCATTGCTCAAAGAGCATGAAAGTTTAGAAATATTCTTCAAGAAGTGAGAGTTTTCACCCGTCCAAATTTTGTAGTAGCACTCTCAGGCGGTGAAAGACTTCGGTAGTTTGTTTGCTTTTTCACAGATAAAAAAGGCGAGAAATCGACAGATTTGGGATCCTCGTTATGCCAGATTGGACGGTTGAAGGCGAAGAACGAAGTGCGAAACATTCGTGAATACTCTAAGAAATAAACTCATTTATGAACGATTTCTAAAAGAAAATTGTAATGAAAAGTTCTGATAAAAGAAAGTAGCCGGTCGATGGGACAGAAGAAGAGGAAAAAAATAATTTGATTTTTATTTTGTAACTTTGTCCGTTACTAAACGTTCTGCGACTAATACAAAAGTGATTCGGATTAGGCTAATATGAAGAAATTAACTTTATACTTTTCAGACATAACTATCAGATAACAAAACTTATAACTTATATTTAAATTCTTAATACTACTTACCTATCTCAAAACATCATGAAACTATGAAAAAAAATCTATTCACAACCCTTATCGCGATAATAGCACTCCCTTTGAGCGTTTGGTCTCAAGGCATCAGGTTTGAAGAAAATCATCGTTTAAACGACGCTTTGGGTAAGGCAAAAACCGAAAACAAACTAATATTTATTGATGCTTACGCCTCTTGGTGTGGCCCCTGCAAAATGATGGCGCGTGATGTTTTTCCACAAAAAAAGGTGGGCGATTATTTCAACTCCCATTTTATAAATCTGAAATTGGATATGGAAGCAGCAGAAAATTTGGAAATTGCAAAAAAGTATGAGGTAAACGTATATCCTACTTACCTGTTTCTCAACCCCGGCGGAGAGGTAGTACACAGAGCATTAGGAGGAATGCCGGCTGAGACATTGATTGAAGTGGCAAAAACGGCGGGAGACAGCGAAAACAATACCATGTCTGTAAACAAAAAAATAGCAAACGGCGACAGAAACTACGAGACACTTACAAAATATTTTGACGCTAACCCTTATAGCGATAACAACGAACTGCTTGCTGTAGAATATTTTGAAACACTTACCAACCATCAAAAAACAGATAAAGAGGCTTGGGATATATTCAACAATTATATAAACAACCCATCATCTGCCCCTTTTCAATATTTTTTGAACAATATAACCGTATTTGAAACTAAATTTGGAAAAGAGGCTCTTGAAAACAAAATACTAAACATGTTCAGGAATGAATATTATACCAATAATGAGAATTTTGAGAATTTAAAATCAATCCACCCATCTCTGTTTGAAAAAGCAAAAACAATGATTCGGGTAAAAGAAACCTATACCAAATTTCGTAAAGACAATAACAACGAAGATAATTGGAAGATCTTTATGAAGGTTGCAGCCCCCTATTTGAGTAAGCAGACTAACAACCCGATGGAGTTGAATAATATGGCTTGGTTCGTTTACGAGAACTATAAAAAATTTGATGATAAAAAAGCGTTGAAAAGTTCTTTGGAATGGGCAAAAAAAGCATATACACTTGCTCCCGAAAAAGACTTTATTGCAGACACCTACGCACATATACTGTTTGACTTAAATAAAAAGAAAGAAGCGATAGAGATAGAGGAAGAAGCACTGGAAATTGCCACAAAAAACAACGACACCCAAAGCATTATAACTTACAAAAAAACAATTGACGAATTCAAAAAATAAAAGACACTAATTATTATGCCTACAAAACCATTTATCTATCAGGATACTTTTTCGATGGAAAAAGAGCAGACGGAATATTATCTGCTGACAAAAGAATATGTTTCTGTCTCGGAATTTGACGGAAAACCAATGCTAAAAATAGCTCCCGAAGGGCTTACCGAGCTATCGCGCACAGCTATGAGAGACTGCTCGTTCTTGCTCCGCCCCGAGCACCAAAAGCAAGTAGCCGCTATCCTTGCCGACCCAGATGCCAGCGAAAACGATAAATATGTAGCTGTAACTATGCTCCGCAATGCCGAAATCGCCGCCAAGGGGATACTTCCCTTTTGCCAAGATACCGGAACAGCCACCGTATATGCGAAAAAAGGACAGCAGGTATGGACGGGGGGGGGCGACGAAGAAGCCATTTCAAAAGGAATTTATGAAACTTATACGCAAGAAAATCTTCGTTATTCACAAAATGCCGCATTAAATATGTATGACGAAGTAAACACAGGAACCAATTTACCCGCTCAGATAGATTTGGTGGCTGCCGAAGGAGGCGAATACAAATTTCTATTCATTGCCAAAGGGGGAGGTTCGGCAAACAAATCGTACCTGTTTCAAGAGACTAAAGCATTGCTGAACCCCGAGTCGTTAGAAAAATTCCTTACCGAAAAGATGAAAACGCTGGGGACAGCAGCTTGCCCTCCCTATCACATCGCATTTGTAATCGGAGGGACTTCGGCAGACGCCACAATGAAAACAGTAAAGTTGGCATCAACAAAATACTATGACAACCTGCCTACTACCGGCAATGAACTCGGCCGCGCGTTCAGAGACGTAGAAATGGAGCAAAAAATTTTGAAAGCCGCCCAAAAATCGGGTTATGGAGCCCAATTTGGTGGAAAATATTTTGCTCACGATGTACGAATAGTACGTTTATCGCGACACGGGGCATCATGTTTTGTAGGAATGGCCGTATCTTGCTCTGCCGACAGAAATATCAAAGCAAAAATAAACAAAGACGGACTGTGGATAGAGAAACTTGAAGACAATCCCGGAATGTACATACCTGCAGCATACCGTCAACAAGGCGAAGGAGATGCCATAAAAATTAATCTTAATCAACCAATGCCGGAAATTTTAAAAACATTGTCGCAGTACCCCGTTGCAACTCGACTTTCGCTTACCGGAACCATCATTGTGGGGCGAGATATTGCACACGCCAAACTCAAGGAGCTACTGGATGCCGGAAAAGATTTGCCTCAGTACGTGAAAGACCACCCCATTTACTATGCCGGACCAGCAAAAACACCACAAGGAATGCCTTCCGGCTCATTTGGTCCTACTACGGCAGGCCGTATGGATAGCTATGTAGATTTATTCCAATCGCATAGCGGGAGCATGGTAATGATTGCCAAAGGGAATCGTAGCCAACAAGTTACAGATGCCTGCAACAAGTACGGAGGGTTTTATCTCGGATCCATCGGAGGACCAGCAGCCATACTGGCGCAACAAAACATCAAAAAGGTAGAATGCCTTGAGTATCCCGAATTGGGGATGGAGGCTATTTGGAAAATTGATGTAGAAGATTTTCCTGCGTTTATTTTGGTGGACGACAAAGGAAACGACTTTTTTCAGCAGATAAAAAACAATACTATTTGCTGATAGAAACATATCATTTTTTACAGTAATAAACCGAATTTAAGGGCTGCATCAAAAAGGGCAGCCCTTTTTTTGATACACATTTTGCTTAGAGTGCCAGCTACAAATATTTCTGAAACGGCTCTATTAGACAGAAAATCACAACAACTCCAAGCGGAATAATTTGACTTTTTCCATATCTCTTTCTGTTCCACCCGATGAATAAGATTTATGCTAAGCATAATGAAACTGCTTTCCAGTTTCTCTACTGATTATGACCATCGGCAGGCGGCTGTTTCTTTTTTATTTTTTCTCTCTCCAACTGAACTTTTGACTTACTTTGCGTAACGATATAAACTCCGGCAAACACCAAAACTGCCGAAAGCAGGTTGTCGTAAGTCAATTTATCTATCCCTATGATAACGGTTACAAGCGAAGCCACTATGGGTTGCATATAGTTGTACATACTCAGCGTTGTAGGGCGTAGCGTTTTTTGCCCTATAGGGATGAGCAGATAAGACACAAAGGTAGATAAAACAACTACGTACAAGATTTTAAGCCAAACGGCTGCATCAAACATTACAAAATTGGTTTGCACCAGTGATGAATGACAAAAAGGATACGACATGAGTGAGGCAAATAAAAACATCCACTTCATAGTATGCACCGGAGAATATTTGGAGATTAAATCTTTGAACATCGTAAGATAAAAGGCAAAACTAAATGTGGACACCAAGATGATGATGTCTCCCTTAAAATTTCCGGTTTTGCCACTTGCCGAACTGTTGAAAATAAGTATCAAAGCGCCGCAGGCACCTACCAACACACCGATTATCTTCAACCATGTAATAGGTTCTCTGATGATGATTGCTGCTAAAATCATGGTTACGATGGGAAGTAGCGTTATTACCAGCGAAGCGTCAATAGGCGAAGTCATCGAAAGTCCTTCGAGAAACACCATTTGATTGAGTACAATACCAAACAACGCTGCGAAAAAGAGTTTAAAAATATCTTTAGGAGACATTTTTTCTTTTTTTACAAACAGCGATGCCGTCCAAAAAAGCAAAGCCGCCCCCAACATTCTGAAAATGGTAAGAGTGAATGGGCTCATTACGTCGGGAATCAATGTTCGTGTCAATGGATTATTTATCCCAAAAATAAGATTCGAAACAAATAATGCCAAATGTCCTGCTTTTTTAGTCAGCGCCATAAATGAATATTAAATGAGGATAAATCTGTTTCTTTTGGAAAAATTGTTGATACAAAACAAAAGTGTAAAACTCCATTTTGCAAAAGATTTTTGTTATTTCATCCGTTGCACAGAGTTCACACTTGGAACAGTAATAATGTTGTTGATTAAATTATTGATATCTTTAGTTTCGTGCACTATTACCTCAAAAACTCCCGTAAAAAGCCCACCGGATGTTTCAACGATAATTTTACGCATATTCACTCCGTATCCTTCGGTAATAATCCTCAAAATATCCATAACTATCCCCACGCGATCGACCCCTTTTATTTGCAATTTCTCTACAAAATCAAGAGAACTATGTGCCTGCCACTCTATGTTTACAATCCTATTCCCAAAATTGCTTTTGATCGCGGTAGCTACATTGCAATTGCGCTTATGAACTTGTATCACGTTGTTTTCGGTAACATACCCCAATATTTCGTCTCCGGGAATGGGATGACAACAAGGAGCCAGCTCGTATGCCTTTCCGAAGTTTAAATCGTTGAGTATGTAGGTTTTTTTGAAATCGATGGTCAGAAGTTTTTCCTCTTTAGAAGGTAGCAGTACTTTGTGTTCGGTACTACTTTTCCCGTTTGATGCGCTGCCCGAAAACGGATTTCGGAGTAGCCTTGAGAACATATTTTTGGATTCGGGTTTGAAAATAATATTTTTGATGTCGTCCAGAACCAGCGTACCTTTTCCCGCTTGATAGAACAGTTCTTTTCTCGACCTGATATTGTAATAATTTAGGAGTTTAACAATGTTTTCATTATCATTGGTCAATTGTATCTCATGAAGGTATTTATTGATAAGCTCTGCCCCTTTTGCTATGAATCGCTTTTCTTCCTTTTTAAAATAATCTCTAAGTTTGGCTCTGGCATGTGCTGTGGTTATAAAGTTGATCCATTCAGGCTGCGGCACCTGTTTTTTGGAAGTAAGAATCTCTACTTGATCGCCACTGCACAGCACCTGATCCAAAGAAACAAGCTTATGATTAACTTTGGCGGCAATACTCGCATAGCCTATATTGCTATGGAGCATAAATGCGAAATCAAGTGCAGTGGCACCTTTGGCAATGGTCTTAATATCTCCTTTGGGGGTAAAAACAAAGATTTCGGATGTGAACAAATTTAGCTTGAACGTATCCATAAAATCAATTGCATTAGGTTCTGGGTTTTTTAACAAGTCTTTCAGGGTTTTCAGCCATTTGTCTAATTCAGACTCGTCTTCTTCTCCCGTTTTATACTTCCAATGAGCGGCCAATCCTTTTTCGGCAATCTCGTTCATGCGCTCGCTTCTAATCTGGATTTCGACCCATCTTCCACCCGGAGCCATTACTGTTACATGAAGCGCCTCGTAGCCATTGGCTTTGGGTGTGCTTACCCAATCTCTTATCCTTTCGGGATGAGGTTTGTACAGACTTGTGATTGCTGAATAAAGCATCCAGCACTGGTCTTTCTCGCTCATATCCTCTTTAGGGTTAAATATGATGCGCACTGCCAAAATATCATATACTTCGTCAAAAGTAATGCCTCGCGACGACATCTTCTTCCAAATAGAAAATACCGACTTTATTCTCTTCATCAGTTCAAACTGGTATCCCATACTCTCGAATTTTTCTTGAATGGGTTTTGAAAAATGGTCGTAAAACTTTGTAAGAGAATCTTGAACGGAGTTGAGTTTTTGCTCTATTTCGAAATATGTGTCGGGATAGTCATATTTGAAACTAAGGTTTTCGAGTTCTGTTTTGATATTGAAAAGCCCCAATCGGTGTGCCAAAGGAGCGTAAATATACTCGGTTTCACCTGCAATTTTATATTGTTTGGCAGGCGGCATAGAGCCTAATGTACGCATATTATGTAACCTGTCGGCTATCTTTATGAGAATAACTCTGAAATCATCGGACATCGTGAGCAGCAACTTTCTGAAATTTTCGGCTTGCTCCGATGCTTTCTTACCAAACACACCTCCCGATATTTTTGTGAGTCCGTCCACTATTTGGGCTATTTTAGTTCCAAACACATTGGCTATGTCTTCAACGGTGTAATCGGTATCTTCCACTACATCGTGCAGCAGAGCAGCACAAATGGAGGTAGAGCCCAAACCTATCTCTTTGGCAACAATACGGGCTACAGCAATAGGATGAAGAATGTAAGGTTCTCCCGAACGCCTTCGCAATCCTTGATGCGCTGCTCTGGCAAAGTGAAAGGCTTTGATTATTTTCTCTGTTTTTTTGCGATGGTTGCTACCTAAATAGTCCTGTAATAATGCGTCAAACTCTCTCTGCACCATTTCATCCTCTTCGGTTTGATTTATTATTTTTTTATCGGACATATCTATCTTTTATATTTTTAATAAATATTTTTGTTAAAACAGTTTCACTTTTATCAATATTAAGTAGCTATAAGAATTTAGTCACAAGCCAAACGCCTTATTAATAGAAGATTATATTTGAAAAGTTTCAAATTAATTATTTTGTGCAATTTTCCTGATGATTATCTCTGAAAATATTGTCAAATAATTTGCAATCGGTGCCATTTTTTTCAGTATCCTGCAAGTAGTAAACCAATATCATTTGAGGCAATGCCGTAATGGTTTCCTATCAAACGATTGACCATTATTCCGTTGAAAACATATGCACCATGCCGAAATCCTGAGCTGTCGGCAATAGATTGTTTTACGCTTCCAGATTCTCCTATTTTCAATAGTATGGGAGTAAATATATTGCTCAATGCCATAGACGATGTTCTCCCTACGCGTGCCGATATATTGGGTACACAATAGTGAATAATACCGTATTTTTCAAATATAGGATTCATCAACGTACGGCACTCCGAAGTTTCAAAACATCCCCCCTGGTCAATGCTCAAATCGATAATAACCGCCCCTTTTTTCATTGTTTTTACCAAATCTTCGGAGACCATAAATCTGTCTGAACCATTGATGTATCGCAAATCTCCAATAACAACGTCTGCTGTTGTCAGTGATTTTAGGAGTACCGCCGGATGAATAACCGATGTAAATAATTGGCGTCCCAAATAGTGTTGAATTTTTCTCAATTTGTTTATGTCGTGGTCAAATACCTTTACCATAGCACCCAACCCGATGGCTGCCCTTGCGGCTACCGAACCTGTGATACTTGCCCCCAATATCAATACTTCGGGAGGGGTAATTCCCGCGACGCCCCCCAGCAGCAGCCCTTTCCCTCCTCTTTCGTTGCTCATCAAATCTGACGCTACGGCAATAGCTGTGTTTCCTTCGATTTCGGCAATGGAACTCACCACCGGAAAGGAGTTTTGCTCGTCTTTGATTATTTCGTAAGCAACGGCATTCATGCGCTTTTTCATCATCAATCGAATGCTTGCTTTGTCCAAATTATTTAACTGAAGCATCGAAAATATGGAAGAATGATCATGCATAAATTCCAACTCAGAAATGGAAGGAGGGGTTATTTTCAATACAATATCTGCTCCAAAAACATCGGCTGCATTTTCGACCATAAATGCTCCGGCTTCGCTAAACTGCAAATCGGAATAAGACATAGCTCCTCCCGCTCCTTGTTGCACATATACGCTATGACCTTCGTCCGCAAGGATAGCTATTCCTTCGGGAGTTAGTGCCAAGCGAGTTTCTGTCCGTCTATCTTCTTTCGGTATTCCGATAGACAAACGGGGCTTTCCTGCTATTTCTCTTATCAGGCATTCTTCTGGAAATAGTTGTCTCCGTTCTTTTGGAGTTTGTTTCATAATTTGGGAATATTTTATAAACCGCAAATCTAATTATATTTGATGAAACAAACAAATGATAAGACAAAAGGTTAATTCTTTTTTTTGAGACGTTATGAAAAATATTTGATAATTCTATCTCGATAAAATTTTCGCTTTTGACTCTGTTGCTGCTGGATGTAAATCGGTTTGTGGTTGGTTAGTTACTATTATTTCATCAAATATTTTGCTGCGTACTCGGTTCCCTTGCTGGCGACTTTTACAATATACATACTTTTAGGCAGTAATACATTCGCTTCCTGTACAATATTGTGACTCAGCAATATTTGACCATCAAGTGTGATTATATCTAAGTGGGCCTTATGAAACTGATTAAGCGTAACTGTTAGCAGATTATTGCAGTTTTTTACAGAGAAACAGTGAGAGGAGGTTGCCGAGTTGATAACGTCATTAACATCATCTAAATGAATAGTGAAAATAGTAGTTCTGTCTTGGGAGTCGTTAATCAAAAGTTGCGCTCCTTCCATCAAATAATAGGCTCCGCAATTGATTGAGTGGGTTTCGTTTCCCAAAAAAGTAATATTCTTCAGAAAATCAGTAATATCTATGTTTTCGCCACTGTAAGGCACCGATATTGTGCGTTTATCCAAGTCAATTGTATAGGCTGTCGAACCAATCATCCACCCATTTACCTGTATTTCGTAAATGGAAGGATAAGCATATGCTCCGCTGTTGGTGGAACCGGTGATGTGTATTTTCATATAACGTCCAACGATGTTGTTTATCGTGTCTCCCACCAAATCGGCTTTTGTATTCAACAGGCGGTTTACAAGCGTTGTATAATTTGTTTCGCCCTCTTTTTTGGCTTGCACAGTATATTTGTACGCCCGCCGGTTGGTTTCACTGTTAAACCATTGTATATTTATGTTGTTCAATACGTAATCCTGTCCCAGATCCACTTCAAGCCAGTGCGGAGCAGAGGCAGAAGCGTTGTTGGGAGCCGCCCATCGTGTGGTAATGTCTCCATCAACTGCTTTATCCGGTGTGTTTGTATCGTTTTCATACGCATCGGCGGTTATTGTTTTTTTATAGGCGATGTGCAACGTTACAAATTCATATATGGCGTTGGTTTTACCATCTTCGGCAGTAACCACGAGTTTCATTCCCGATAGTATGTTGCCCTGTGTTATGGGAGTGATGCCGTCAGCAGCCGTTACTACAAAAGTAGCGCCGCCGAATGGCATAATCATCCCGTGAATTTTATCAGCTAAAACCCTCTCTGTTAGGCTTATTCGGCGATTTATATTATCAACAAGCAGTTTTGTCGAAGTCAAGTCGGTATTAGTTGATAGCGCGCGTTTCCAAACTACTGTATCGCCAATTTGCGTACCGTTAAAAGTTCCTTTAGCTACTATGATATTGACGCCTATTTCGTCTGTAGCACGATTGGGAAGTGATATGTCTGCCCATTCGAGGACACCACCGTTTGTCGCGCTGCTATGTTTTATACCTGACGATATGCCATTAACGAGCAATTCCACATCTGTGCAATTGGTATATATTTTTACCGGTGTAGTCGCCGCCTGTCGTTCGGCAAAGCGCCGGCTAGCAATGTGGAGAGTTGGTTCGGTACTATTCCAATTGGCTTTATAAATATAGAAAGCATCTTTTTTCAGGCTCCGGTCATATGTTACCAATCCCTTGTCGTTGATACCGGGTTGGTCGCCTTCATTGCGGCTGTCTGAGGCAAAATCAAACATATTCCAGACAAAAGTTCCCCACACCCAACTTCGGTCGTTGATATCCTTTATCGCCAATTCGTGAATCAAACTTTGATATTCTTCGGGGTGGAAGGGGCGGTTGTGTCCGTATGGCGATCCGGGAACGGTACTCCCGCTTAGAGTCGTTACCTCGTGCTGCGAAGGATTGCCACCTGCACCATATTCCGACAAGCCGATAGGAAGTTGCATGCCGTTCCACGTATATTTGTTGCGTAAACCATCCAAATAGGCACCGTAAGTTCCCGTTTGATACCAACCCGGATAGCGATTCTGTCCAAACACATCGGTAGTCCATCCCGGTCGTTCAGTACCTGCTTGTGCTTGAGTGGTAAGGCGTCCGGTAGGGTCTTCTTGTTTGACAAAAGCATGCCATTCAGCTATTTTGATAGGCATAATATCGTTGTAGGCATTGGTGCTGACTTCGTTTTGCAAGCCCCAAAACATGATGGAAGGACGATTGTAGCGTTGCCGTATCATCTCTTTCAGTTGCAGTTTGGTGGTTTCCCAAAAGATTTCGCGGTTGTTGCCGGGCTTGTCCACAAATGGGATTTCTACCCAAACCACAATACCATATTTATCAAAAAGTTCGTGAAAATAGGGGTCTTGCGGATAATGTGCCATACGTACAGCATTGGCGCCTATCTCGTAAATCATACCAAAGTCGATATTGTGTTCGTTTTCGGTAATGGCATAGCCCTTATTTTTCCAGTCTTGGTGGCGATTTACACCACGTAAAGGATAAAGGCGTCCATTGAGATAGAATCCGGTATTGTCGGCGTGGAAATAGCGGAAACCGACGTAATCTGAAACGGTGTCAAGTGTTACATTTTCATCGCTTATACTGAAATTTACCTGATATCGGTACGGATCTGTTATTCCATTCCATAGGCGTGGATTGCTTATTTCAATTTGTTTTTTAAATTCATAACTACCTCCTGCTAATATGGTTACGTTGGTTTCCTGTACAACTCTTACCACTCCGTTTGGTTTCATTGTTGCTACGTCAAAGCGTGGATTTGAAATTTGCGGAATTTCATCGAAAGTATCGGGATTTTTTAATACGGCTTTTAAATTGACGGTTCTATTTTTCGAAGATTGGTTGACGATTTTTGCACGAATTTCCAATTTGGCCGATGCATCCGAAACCTCGGTAGTGGTAAGATAGAGCCCGTTTGCGCCACAATCGTCTAAATCGACATGTATGGGATTTACCGTAACAAGGTAAATTTTGCGGTACAGTCCGCCAATAAATGAAAAATCGCCGGATAGTGGCGCTATGTCGTCTATCTTGGTATTATCTACTTTGATGGCAATGGTAGTTTCTCTTCCTTGTATAAGATAGTCTGTAATGTCGAAACGAAAGGCATTATAGCCTCCTTTGTGGGTATAAACCGGTATTCCGTTCACATAACAGTCTGCTTTGAGGCTTGCCGCCAATGCCTCTATGTAAATGCGTTTGCCTGCAAATGAATTATTCCATATTATTTTTTTACGATACCATCCGGTGGTACGAGCGTAGTTGTTTCCACCATCTTGCGCATCATTGGCATTCCAAGTATGCGGAATACGAACGGTTTCCCACAGGCTATCGTCCACATCGGCAGCAGACTGCAGCAATATGGACTTACAGAATTTCCACCCATCGCCAAAGTCGGTAACTGTACGATTGTTTGCCCAAGTGGCAGATTGAAAGAGAAAAATAAGCGCTATAGCGTATAGATTTTTTTTTTGCCGGTTCATACGAAAAGTTATTATTCAGATATCTTAAATATCCGGTTGTTGTATGTGTGCAAAGATGAATTTTTATTTTGTTATTATCGCAATTTACCTCTTGCTTATTTTTACCTGTTCTTTGCTATTTTTCGCAAATAGATTGTGGTTAGTTGTTTTAGTATTGCAACAGGGCATTCATCTTTTTTATAAAAAAAAAGATGATGATAGCTATTGGGATACAAATGCTAGGAGGGAGATTGGTCGCTGTTTTTTTTCTTTTTTTTGTGTTGGGTGGCAAAGGATGAGGGCGACTCTCCAAATTCTTTGCGAAAAGCGGTGGTAAAATAAGAGAAACTCTTTATGCCTATCTGCTCCATTACTTGCTGTATAGCCATATCTTGTTCTATAATCATGCGGGCCGCCCGTTTCAGTTTGTAGTTTAGAATAAACTGTACGGCCGATTTACCGGTAAGCATTTTTAGTTTTGAATAAAACTTGCGTTGGCTCATTGACAACTCTGATGATATGTAACCAATATCTATATCTGCTCTACTGAGATTGGCATCGATAACTTCTATTACTTTTTTTATAAAAGTATTGTCTTGTTCATTGGCAGACAGTTCTACGCTATCAGCATAGTAATTTTGAGCATAATATTCCCGCAAGTGTTTTTGCCGGCAAAATATATTATTGAGAGTTAACAGCAATAGGTTAAAGTCTACCGGTTTTTCAAAATACAGGTCGGCACCCGAACCGACACCTTCCATTTGCGCATCCAATCCGGTTTTTGCTGTCAGCATAATAAAAGGTATATGCGAGGTGTTCACATCCGCTTTCACTTCGCAGCACAGCGTAATGCCATCTTTCAGAGGCATCATAATATCGCACAATATGAGTTCAACATCCGTTTCGGTCAATATTTGCGAGGCTTCAACACCATTTGCCGCTTCAATTATTTCATATCTCAAACTCAGAAAATTCGATAACAGTTTTCTCAAATCATTATTGTCTTCGACTATTAATATTCTTTTTTTGCCGTTAGGGAGAATATCATCCATAATATTGTTCACATCACCTTCCGGTAAGGATAGAGAAAGTTCAGGCTCGACAGTAGAAATATCGGTAAATTCAGAATCTTCGTAAATTGATGTATTAGTAGAAAAGTACACGGCAATATCGGTTCCTTTACCACGCTCGCTAAAAATAGAAATAGTACCTTTGTGTAGCAACATAAGGCTTTTTACCAACGCCAGACCTATGCCTGTGCCCAAATGTTGGTTAAGATTGGCTGTATTTACTTTGTAGTACCGGTCAAAAACATTTTGGATGGAATCTTTACTGATGCCAATGCCCGTATCGCTGACTACCAATACAAAATTGTTTGCGGATATTTGTGTTTCCGGCACCTGATAGCTGTATTTGTATTCCGACCGGAATTTTGATATGTCGGAATAGGTAATTATTTGTATTTCTCCGCCATCTTCGGTATATTTAAACGAGTTATTAAGCAGATTCATCACTACTTTTTCCAATATCTGTTTATCAATATGGAGTGTTTCGGGGAGTTTGGGATCACACAAAACGGTAAATTTAATATTGTGTTTCAGAGCGTAATCCCTAAAGTCAGAAGAAAACTCCTCTATCATCTGATTAACATTGGCGGTTTGTATCCGCAGTTGCATCTTGCCATTTTCGAATGTGCGAAAGTCCATCAGTTCGTTTACCAAGTTGAGCAGACGCTGCGCGTTATTGTGCAATATACTATGATAGTATTCCTTTATATCCTCTTGTTTCATATTGTCCAATGCCCCGAGTATGAGCGACAACGGTGTACGAAAATCATGGGATACATTGGTGAAGAAACGTAGTTGCGATTGATGGAGTTCTTCTTTTTTCTGCTTGTCGAGATTGTCTATATACAACTGTAGTTTCAGTTTTCGCTGCCTGTAATAATAATAAGACATAAGTAACACAATGCACAATACAACTATAACATATAGCGAGTAAGCCCACCAACTTACCCAAGGTGCGGGGGTACGTCTTATTTTTAGAACGATGGGGTCTCCCCACACACCATCATTATTGGCCGCCAATACTTCAAAGTAATAAGTACCGGAAGGAATCTGGGAATACATAGCTGTACGATTCTGAGCATCTACAACAAGCCATCTGTCGTCATATCCGTGCAAACGGTATTTAAACCTATTTTTGTCAGGTTGAAAATAATTATCGGACGAGAATTTGAAACCGAAATTATCCTGTTTGTAATTTAATTTTATTTCCCTTTTTGAGGCATCTTTCCAAGTAGGAATTGCAAGTGTGTTGTTTATGTAAAAATCGGAAATAAGTATTCTCGGTTTCAGGTGATTAAATCCTATATCTCGAGTGTCTATTACCGTAAAACCGTTTGTCCCGCCAAAATACATTTTATTCTCTTTTCCGTGTAGCGAAGCCAAATTGTGATATACGCTTCCTTGCAAGCCATCGCTTTCATCAAAACGATGGAGTGTATTGTCATCGATACTGTATCGAAACAATCCGTTGTTTGTGCCCACCCATAAGCAGTTAAAGAGATCGGAGCAGATACTGTTTATGATATACACATCGTTGTATTGAAGTATGTCTGCATAAGTTACAAGCTCTCGGGTAGAAATATCGCATTTGACAAGTCCCTGTCCAATAGTTCCTATCCATAGATTACCCTTTGTATCGATGCCCAAAGATTGAGACTTGAGTGTTCCCATTTTTGCAAAATCTTTTATGACACTTTTTTTCGTATCCATATGATAGAGCGTTTTTTCGGTAAGTATCCATAGATTTTCATATCTGTCTTTGAGAATATCTAAAACATAATTGTCGTTGCCTAAAGGGTAATGCGTTGATGTTTCGGTTTTGAGAGAGAAGAGCGATATCATTGCTTTATCTATCTGATAAGCAATCCACAAATTAGAATCTCCCGTGAGCAATATTTTGCGAATATCATTGGAATACAAACTTTTACGATCCACAGGATTGTTACGGAAGTGTCGAAAACGTTTTGTTCGTATGTCGAAACAATCTAGCCCCCCCCGATACATGGCAATCCACAGCCGCTGTTGCGAGTCGATAGTCAGGGAGTTGATACTGTTGTACGACAGGCTGTTGGCGCCATTGGATTTATAATGGGCAAATGTCTCGGTTTTACGATTCAGGCAGTTTAAACCTCCGCCTGCCGTCCCTATCCACAAAAGTTCTCCGTCTTCGGCAAAGCTACTCACCAGATTGTGGCTGATAGCACTTTCGTAGGGAGTGTATGTTTTGAAATACAATTCTTCGTCAATGTTTACGTAGCACAATCCTCCCGCGTAGGTTCCTATCCAGATATTTTGGCGGGAATCGCCTTTGATGGTCCATACCGAATTGTTTGGCAGACTAAAAGTATCAAACCTTGAATTTGAACGGAGATGCTTTTGAATGTCTCCCGTCTGAGGGTTCAAAATGTACAATCCTTGTTGTGTACCAACCCATACATTGTTGTTTTTATCGATATACAAGGTGTTTTTGGGAGTCTTTGCATCTCCTAATTGCCATTGATTTATCGTTTTGGTGTGGACATCAATTTTCAGCACCCCATGTTTTTGTGTCAGTATCCAGAGATGTTCTTCCACAAGGCTGATATCCGCGATATTGTATCCATCAGGGAGCTGATAGAAAAGAGTGAGCGTGGTGGGTGCTTTATTGTTGGAATAAAATATTTTATTGAAAGAAGCGGCAAGATACATGCCCGATTTACCTTGGCTAAAATACTTTATATATCGCTTGCTTTTTTGTTTGTATAGGCATTCCTGAGGAGTATCTTCCAACTTAAACCTGTATAATCCATCGTCAAACGCACACCACAGGGTGTTTTCGCTATCAATGGTCATTGCGAAAGCAGGTTTATTGAATAGCTTTTCAAAAGAGTCTGTCAGTTTTACGTAACGGAAAAGCCCTTTACTCGTGGAGACATAAAGTGTGCCGGATGTATCTTTGAGTATATGCCAAAAATTCAGAATACCGGAGTCCTGAAAATGTTGCGAATACCGTTTATATTCATATCCATCAAAACGTTGCAGGTCATTTTCGAGCAAAATCCATATAAAACCATCTCCATCTTGTACTATACCCTGTACACCATCGTAATAAAATCCGCCTTTGGGCGAACACGTTCGAAAATGATACTCGCCTTGGCTAGCAGCAAAAACACTCGTTGCAAGCAGCAGTTGTAAAAATACGATATGTAATATGCGCAATAATATAAGTTGCATAAATAGTGCAAAAATAATCTTTTTGTTTTAAAACAGAAAAAACTTGAGAGGTTACAATTTGTCTCTGAAGTTAAGTATCAAAACGAGCTAAATGAGTAATAGGCAAAATTGGCTGAATAATAGAATGCCGGTTGTGTTGCTAGACAGCATATAGCGCCTTTTATACTATGACAAATCAGACTGTAATAAATTATTCGGCTACAGCCTTATTGAAAGCATAAGGACGAACATGTGCAAAAAAAAGCAAAAAGAATACGAAAATAAGCAAACGGCAAATAATACATATTAATATCAAAAATCACATCTTTGCACATAAGTTTATCGGACGACACAATATATAACGCTATTTTATTAAACTTAATTGATACATTGCATGAGAAACTTAACTACAAAAAACCATTGGAGATATCGGGTGGGTACATTCTTTGTTTCGTGTTTTTTTACATTGCCGCCGCTAACGGCACAAGCCGAAAAGAACGATACGCTGAGTGTAACGATACCTAGTCTTTTGATGGGTGAACAAAAATCTGTAACACGAATACAATCGGTTTCTACCGTACAAGGCGAACGGCTTCTACATCGTCCGGCTTTTCAAATGGAGCAATCTCTTGACGGCACACTACCGGGCTTATACGTAAATCTTACCAACGGCTATCCTACAGAGAGACTGGGACTAAATATGCGGCAACGAGGATTGTTGATAGTGGTGGACGGTGTTCCGCGTTCCGATGCCAATATTCCGGCAAGCCAAATAGAATCGGTTTCACTTATAAAAGATGGCCTGGGTTTGGCAGCTTGGGGTATGTCAAGTGGCGATGGCGTGCTGTATATCAAAACAAAACGGGGGGTCGCCGACAAGATGAAAATTGAGTTTACGGCACAATACGCACAAGCACAACAAATATACCGTCCACAGTATTTGGACGCTGCCACATACGCCGATTTGCTGAACAGAGCATTGTTCAACGACCGCGCCTCTTCGTATGAACCATACGTTCCTTCTTCACAAGATTTGTATTCGCAACAAGATATCGAATTGTATCGCTCTGGCGAAAGTCCTTACACTCATCCTGACAATGACTGGTATCACATATTGATGCGCAACAAGGCGCCTATCCAGCAATACAATCTCAATTTATCGGGTGGCAACACGGCAGCTCGCTATTTTATTGATGTTAATGTGTTTTCACAAGAAGGCTTTCTCAAGCAGGATAAGTCTCTAAACGCTTACAATACGCGTGAAAACTTCAAAAAATTTACTATGCGTACCAATGTGGACGTCGATCTTACCTCCAATACGTTGATGTCGGTAGGACTTTTTGGACAAATGTTTCGCGAAAATACGCCAGGGTCACCAATGATGGGAGGTATCTATGCCGGCATTTCTTCAACGCCCGCCAATGCTTACCCCATCCTCAATCCCGCTTTTGATATGAACGGAAAAGGAGTATTGGTACAGACTTTTGGCGGGAATACCAACTATACCAATAACTTGTATGCACAAAGCATATCCACCGGTTATACTCTATATCCTAAAACCGACTTGAATTTTGACATAGCGCTGGAACATCGTTTTGATAAATCTCTAAAAGGGCTGTATGTTAAAGGAATATACTCTTATAATTCATCGTACAGAGAAATACGGAGCAACTCAAAAGGTTTTGATGTATATCAATACACTTACACAGACGATACAAAAGCACCTAACGACCCTTCCAACTACACAAAAATAGTTACAGGCGAGCTTCCTTCCACAGGTACTTCTTACAGTAGGCAAAATCGCTTGCAATATATGGAGGCACACGCCGGCTACGATTTTAATATGGAATTAAGCACTTTCAAATCGCGACTTACTTACTGGAACAACGAGTTTGCCCTGCAAGGTGGGAATCTTCCTATGTACAAACAAGGATTCAACTTTCATTCCACTTACGATTACGACAAAAAGTATCTTGCCGAAATCAGTCTTTCCGCTAACAGTCTGAACTTTCTGAAAAAGGGATATCAATGGGGTTTTTTCCCATCGGCAGGTCTGGGCTGGAATATCGCAAGTGAAGACTTTTTTCATTTGAATGATATCAATACTTTGAAATTGAGAACCACGCTGGGAATCAACGGCAATGATGGTACCGGCTCTTACTTCCGCAGTGCTACGGGAAATCTTTCGAGCTATTATTTTACTTATAATTCGCTATACACTCCAGGGTCAAATGTTACGCTCGGGAATAACAGCACGAGCTACAGCACGCTAGTAGAAGCAAGCCTGCCCTACATATCACAATGGGAAAAAAGTCTCCGGTTCAATATTGGAGTGGATGTTGAAGCCTTTGACAAGTCACTTGTGGCAAGTGTGGAATATTTCAACAACAAACATTTCGATATTCTCGGCGTAAATGTTTCCAAAAGTTACAGCGGTTTGCTAGGGATTGCTCCCGCCCCCGAAAACTTTGGTTCTTACCGTCAGCAGGGAATTGAAACGAACTTGGTATGGCAAAAGCAATTTGGAGATTTTTCGGTTATTATTAATCCATTAGCCACAATTTACAAACGCATTTTATTGGAAAACGGCGAACCCGAATTTCCTGAGCCATATATGCAATACGAGGGGAGAACGTACGGTCAAACGCACGGCTACATAGCCGAAGGCATTTTCCAAAGTCAGGCAGAAATAGACGAGTATATGAATCCTACCAACGGCGGAAAAGGTTATACGTTGGACGGTTACATTCCCAAACCAGGTGATATCCGCTACAAAGACTTAAACGGTGACTATAACATAAACGCCACTGATATAGATGAAATCTATTCAAATGCTCCCCGCATCGAATATGGACTGTATCTTGAAACAGGTTGGAAAGGCTTTACACTAAGTATGCAATGGACTGGATTGGCAAACTCTCAAGCCTATATATGCAGTATGCCGTTTTCAAAAAATGGTACCGCTTATGGCAACGCCCTAAAAGAAAATTTGGATTATTGGACACCCGAAAATCCAAATGCAAGCTATCCGCGTCTTTCGGCATCAGACAATAGCTATAATACACGTACCTCCACCTTTTGGGTAAAAGACAATAGTTACCTGCGTCTGAAAAATATAGAAATTTCTTATACTTTGCCACAACGTTGGGTCAAAGCTATCTACCTATCGGGAGCCAAAGTGTTTGCCAACGCCTACAACGCCCTTACGGTTACACCTTTGGAAATACGCGATCCCGAACTTATATCTTACGGTAGTACCGTTCCCAATTTCAAGGCATACAATGTAGGTTTAAATGTTCATTTTTAACAAAAACAAACAGATGAAAATAAAAATTACATATACCTCTTTTCTTTTCGCAATTTGTTTAACGGGAACACTTTTTTTTACCTCCTGTTACGATTTTGAGAGCGAACCGCTAAATGTCAATTCGGAAAAAAGGGTACTCAACCCCGGAGATTCCACCGAAAACAGTTCGGTAAAGCAACTGTTTTATGCCTGCTACCTACACTTGCCCTCGCTACACAATAGGATAGGCAACTCCTATCTTGATGCCGCTACCGATGATGCCCTGCCCACTTCAGAAACCACAAGTCTGGATTACTGGCGCAAGGGACTAATTTCGGCAGGAAACATTCCCGACGCAGGAGCTTGGGACGATGGTTACAAAGGCATCCGTAAAGTAAACCTGTTTTTGAGTAAGGTAGATATTTTCCCACCTTCCAGCCAAGTGCCTGCAAATAAAATTCTGGAAATGAAAGCCGAGGCTCGTCTGTTACGCGCTTACTATTACTTTGAAATGTTGAAACGCTGGGGTGGCGTTCCAATACTTTATGACAGGGTTTTATCCGCTTCTGACAATCTGAATATCCCACGTAATACCATTGTCGAAGTAGCCAACTACATTACCAACGAAATCAGTCCGGATGTGGATGGATCTTGCTATAACGATTTGCATCCTGCGCAATCAACCGTAGATGATTTAGATCCGGATAATATGGGCAATATGATAGGACACGTAAACCAAGGTGTAGCCTTGGGGCTACTTTCGCGTCTGCATCTGTATTTGGCAAGCGACTTATACGTTACCGAAAGCGATGACTCGGGCGAAAGACTTGCCAAATGGCAAAAGGCAGCATATTACGCCAAAAAACTGATAGATTTGGGAGTTTACGACATATTCGACAATCAATCTTTTCCTGCAAAACAGTTCATTTTCCTAAATGGGGATGACTTTCCCAACAAAGAAATAATTATGGTAAAAGTATCCGGTAGCGCTACTACCAGCGTTGAGACGTCAAACAGCCCCATCGGGTTTTCTTTTCAGTCTAATGACGGAACATTGGTAACAACATCTGGTGCAACCAGCCCCAGTCAAAATTTGGTGGACGCTTTTCTTACTGCTGACGGTAAATCCATTTATAAAAATTACGACCCTAACCAGGGGCTTGATTTTGAGGCAGGTTATGATACTCAAACCCCTTATGCTAACCGCGATCCGCGATTGAACCGCTTTATATTTTGCAATGGCAGCCGATGGCTCAATCAGATTGTGGAAACTTATGACGGTGGCAGGCACCGTGGAGCGCTTCAAGGAACTACTTATACCCGCACAGGTTATTATCTGAAAAAATTCTCCGCACCTAACGAAGCGCAAAATATCTTCGAGACCTCTTTTCATCATTACCAAATAATCCGCTACGCAGAAATTTTGCTCAATTATGCGGAGGCTGTCAACGAATCTGACCCTTCAAACCATACAGAAATAGAAAAAGGGCTGCTCGCTTTACGCAAACGGGGAGGCATTAAGCCTGGCGCTGATGACCGCTACGGATTGCCTATTGCCTATTCGCAAGAATTGATGCGCCAAATTATACGTAATGAACGCCGTATAGAACTTTGTTTTGAAGAACACCGATTCTGGGATATTCGCCGCTGGAAAATAGCTGAAGACGTATTGAATAAACCAATAAAAGGGGTCAGAATAACCAAAGAGGGAACAGCATTGACTTACACCTATGAAAATGTGGCAACTTCCACTTTTAATGCCGATATGATGTACTGGTATCCGATACCCCGGGAAGAATTGTACGGCAATAAGGCTTTGAAACAAAATCCTAATTGGTCATATTAAAAACACTAAAAAATATTTACGAATGACACAAGTACAAAAATGAATCTCGGCATACAAAGAGATGATTATGTACAAGTTTCATACGGCAACTTAAAAACAGCTATAAACACATGAAATACATATTAATAAGTATATTGTTATCGTTCATACCTTTTTGCTTATCGGCACAGTTTACAGTAAAAGGCGTAGTGGCTGACGAAAAAGGTGAAACGCTAATAGGAGCCACTATCACCGAAGATAATAACCCGGCCAATGGTACGGCAACAAAAATAGATGGTGATTTTGTATTAAAAGTGCATTCAACAAAATCAAAAATAAAGATAAGTTACTTGGGTTATGAGACAAAGATATTGCCGGTATCGGCAAATATGCAAATCTTTTTGAAAGAGAATGCCAACAGTCTGAAAGAAGTAGAAATAGTAAGGCAGGGATTCGGCACAAAAACCCGTATTTCTAATATTGCTGCCATTAGTCAAATCAACGCCGACCAAATTCGGCAAATACCGACGACCAACATTCAAAATGCTTTGGCAGGACGAATACCGGGGTTGTTTCAATTGCAAGGAAGCGGACAACCGGGATCCGATGCGGCACAGCTGTTCATACGTGGACAGGGTTCTTTCAATACCGGCGTATCACACGACCCATTGGTATTGATAGACGATATCGAATCCGACATCAGCACACTATCACGAATTTCGGTCAATGATATTGAGGATATTAGTATTTTGAAAGATGCCGCTAGCACAGCTATCTTTGGTATCAAAGGGGCTGATGGAGTGATATTGGTAACTACCCGACGGGGCAAGTTGGGGAAACCAAAGATAGTTTTTCGAGCCGACTACGGATTGCAGAAACCGACCTATAAAAACGATTTTTTAAACTCCTACGAAAGTTTGACCCTATTGAAGGAATTACACACAAACGACCAAAACATTACTGCACTCCAAAATCAAAAATATTTTAGTGATACCGCCCTTGAACATTATAAACTACAGGATATGCCTTACATCTATCCTGATGTAGATTGGTATGAGCTACTGTATAAGAAAACATCCCGACAGAGCCAATATGCCGTAGATGTGCAAGGAGGTGTGGAGAGTGTGAAATATTTTGTGTCGTTTTCTTATTTGGATCAGGGCGGTCTGTTTAAAGAGCAACCAAAAACAGAAGATTTCAATAATGATTATTACATGCGTCGTTACAACATCCGGTCCAATTTCGATATTAAGGTATCTCGGGACTTGACGGCAAAAATCAATGCAAATGCGATTCTGTCTCAAATCAACTCTCCAAATATGCCCGGAGGTGTACGTGGTATGACCGACGTGAATATATTCCGCCGCATCATAGGTGCCGGTATTGCCCCTTATCACTACCCTGCCTATCAGGAAAACGGGACTTTTGGTGGCTATACAGGTACTTACATCAACCCTTTGGCGCAACTTACCTACGGTGGATATGGCCGGCAATTCCGCAACAACCTAAACGGAAACATTACGATGGAATACGATATGAAACGTATTACTCCGGGGTTAAAAGCTCGTGCCGTAATGGGATTGACCAACACCTGGGGATATTCAAGAAATGTAACCCGTAGTGAAGTACTTGATTACTACCATGAACCGGATAAAGACTACGAGTTGGTTCCGGTACAGACCAACCAATATATTCTGCCCTTACTGAGTGTAGGTTCGGGAGGCTATGCCCCTATGACACAAATCAACACCCGTTTTGATGCTTCATATAAAAGAAAATTTGGACATCACGCCATCAATGCTTTGGCACTTGCCAACTGGTACACCTCACGTACGGGAGCTGGCACGCCCAACAATGCTTTGAACTATACAGGCCGTGTGGGCTATGACTACGCCTCACGTTATCTGATAGAATTCAGTGCCGCTTACAATGGCTCCGACGCTTTTGCTAAAAAGCATCGGTACGATTGGTTTCCGGCTATTTCACTCGGATGGAACTTGGCGGAAGAACCCTATCTGAAACCGCTTGCCGAAACAGTACAGATTAATATGTTCAAGATAAGGGGATCATATGGATTGACAGGCTCCGATAAAATAAAACAAAATTTTGCCTATAAAGACATATACGATGTAGTGATGAATTATCATTTTGGTGAATCGAATACGACCGGTGCCAACAGAATAAATGCAATTGCTATGTCGCTCTATGCCAACCCTAATATGACGTGGGAAACCGATAAGAAAACCAACATAGGCATTGACTTGCATATGTTCAATAGCAGGCTTTCTGTATTGGTAGATTATTTTTACAACAAACGTACCGGTATCCTTGCCGAACGTGAAGGCATCGTGTATTATGCCGGTTACTACAACTTATTTTCGGGGAATACAGGAACAGCCGTTACAGCCGGACAAGTGATGAAAATATTGCCTTATATGAATATCGGCAGTACCGAAAACTCCGGATGGGACGGTGAGTTTACTTGGAAAGACAAAATCCGGAGCGTAAATTATTTTATAAGAGGAACACTCTCATATGCAAGAAACAAAATCTTGTATATGGATGAAGCCCCCACACCTTATGTATTGAGTATGAGAACAGGGCGATCTATCGGAACTATTTTTGGCTATGTAGCCGACGGTTTCTATCAATCTTACGAAGACATCAAAACAAGCCCTTACGATGTACGAAAAGGCGAAAGCAGTTTAGCGCCCGGCGATATTAAATTCAAAGATATAAGCGGAGCCAACGGTGCTCCCGATGGATTAATCGACGAATACGACCGCGTGGCTATTGGCAAAGACGTACCGGATTTCAACTACGGGCTTTCAGTAGGTATTTCGTATCAAAATTTTGACTTTTCAACATTGTTCCAAGCGGCTACGGGTGCGTCGGTCAGCGTAGAAGAGATGCTAAGGTTGGCTTCGGGTACCACCAATCCGTTGGTGGGCGACATAAACGGAAAACCACTGCCTATACATTTAGGCAGATGGCGAAATTACGACGATGACGGCAAATTAGTAACTGATGCAGCAACATTAGCGGCAATGAATAAAAATGCTACTTATCCTCGTCTAACAAAAGAAAACGGTGTAAACAAAGAAGTTTCGACTTTTTGGTTGCGATCGGCTGATTATTTGCGCTGGAAAAATATCGAAATAGGCTACACATTGCCCGGTAATTTGGTTAAATCTACAGGATTGAAAAATATCAGGGTCTATTTTACAGCCCAAAATCTTTACACATGGTCGGGGCTAAAAGATTACCAAATAGACCCTGAAAGTACAAAAACCGGAATTACCACCTATCCACAGCAGCAAGTTTATAATCTTGGATGTCAAATTAACTTTTAATAATTAGATACAAAGTATGAAACAAATAAAATATTTACGCTACATACTGCCACTTGCAGTGATAATGATTGTATTTGGTTGCACCGAAACTTCCGAAGGTTTTTTGGATGATAAGTCCGAAGGAATATCGTTGAAACAGATTTTCAGCGACAGTCTGATGACAAAACAATACTTAGCTACAGTTTACTGGAAAATTCCCGCTACTATGTTTGCTCCGCAGAGAGCCGGTTATTTTCTTACCAACTATTACGATTACAATTCTGCCACCGACGATGGTAAAGAAGTGTCCAACAACCGAAAAAACTTTGCACCCGCCTATACAAAGGCAGATTTCTCGCAAGAAGGTATTAACGCCGGATTTGAACGCTTTATTGATGTATGGACGGAGATGTGGGGAAATATCCGTATTTGCAACCAGTTTATGCAGAGTATAGACGGAAGCCCACTTACCCAACAAACCAAAGAGGCTATGAGATTGGAAGCTCGCTTTTTACGCGCGTTCTATTACTTCCACTTGCTGAGGAATTTTGGTGGAGTACCCATTGTAGGTGATGAAATGCTGAGTCCTTTCGAAAATTACGATTTGTCTCGCTCTACCTACGAAGAAACGGTCAATTATATAGCATCCGAATTTAAGTATTTGGCAAAAACACTTCCCGAAGTACAAAATAATGAAAATTACGGAAAACCCACACAAGGAGCGGCATTAGGCATGCTGGTAAAACTTTATCATTATGCAGCCAGTCCCCTGTCTAACGGTGGTAATATGGGTTCCGGCAAAAATCGTTTGCTGGTAGGCTACGAAAGTGAAGACAAAAACCGCTGGCAAACGGCAAAAGACGCTATAGACGAGTTTTATCAATACAATACGACAAAAGGGTACTACGAACTACTCGAAGATACAACGGCACTGGGAAAAGGATTTTACAATGCCGTTACTACCCGCTCCAACAAAGAAAGAATATGGTTTTGGTTGACTGATGGCACCGCAGGACAAAACTGGCCCAGCCAACAGTTGCTGCCTAAATCACGCGACGGATACCTCAAGGTTGTACCCTATCATGAACTGACGGAAGCTTTTCCTACCAAAGACGGAATAGATATACGCGCCAAAAACACAGAAAACAAATATTTTACCGAACCCGGAAGTTACAATTCAGATAATACGCTCTACGACCCCGATAAACCTTACGCAAATCGCGATCCAAGATTTTATTATACTTTCCTGTATAATGGAGCACAATGGAAACGATTGGCAGACGGAGGCAAAGAACCGGTATGGACTTACCGCAACGCACAGAACGACGGTATCTTTGGCGCCGGTTCGCCTACTGGCTACTACTATGCAAAACTTTGCTATACCGATGCGTTGGGTACGGAACGTAACCAAAACAGGGGGCTGGGAATCGCTTTTATCCGCTACGCAGACATCTTGCTAATGGATGCAGAAGTGATGACCGAACTCGACTTAAACGGGTACCGTATGCAGATTGAAGATAGATTGATACAAATCCGCAAACGAGCAGGTATAGACCCTGGTAACAACAATCGCTACGGCATCCCCGAAAATATGGATAAAGAAACTATGATAGACTTTATCCTCAACGAAAGGCGTATTGAATTTGTAATCGAAGCCGGAAACCGGTTTTGGGATTTACAAAGGCGAAAACTAATGGAAAAAGTATTGTCGAAAACATGGTCACATGCGGCAGTATGGGAAAAGGTAGAAGGACAGGAAATTTACTCGTGGACAGTACAACCTGTAGAACAACACTATTTTCAATCCAAAATGTACCGCCTACCCATTCCACTCAAAGAATGGGGATCGGCAAAAGGTAAACTAATTCAAAATCCCGGCTGGTAGATAACTTCCTGAAAGGAAAAATAATATTACATCACTAATTAAAAAACACCCTTAACTCTGAAACGTAACAAAGCGTAAAATAGCTGAAATATTTGCCTCTTACACTAAATTTCATTTTAGAAATCGGGGATAATAATAATGATATGAATAAGAGATATATAATCGGATTAATTTCCTTGTTGGGATTTGCATTACTTGCTATCACTTCCTGCAAAGAGGAAACTTATACCATCGACAAAGATTTTTACATCGACAAAACGGTAGCTCTCAAAAACGAAATGAAAGGCGATACCCTGTTTATTGAACAAGACAATAAGACGGATATTATTATGCTCGAAGAGCCTGACAACCCCGATATTACTTTCAACAATCGCGGTTTCCTCTTTACTATACACGATGACAACATTGTAGCTATTGACGAAGAGGGTGCCATCACACCCTTATCAAGAGGAGTAACCCAAGTGGATATTGTTTCGCGAACGGCAAAGACACTGAAAACTACCATTTTTGTAAAAGTATATAAACAATATGCCGCAGTGGAAGAAATAGTAGTTCCGGAAAACCTGAAAAATTTGGTTATTGAAATAGGCGTACCCTACGATTTATCCAAAGACGTTATTGTGAAACCGGTAAACGCCGACAACAAAAAACTTCATTTTTCACTTGACGAGACATCAAAACAGTATGCTGAAATTACCGACGAAGGTATTATTACCGGCATAAAGGCGACAGGGAGCCGCAACAAAGTCGCAGTAAACATCATATCGGACGAATTTGATACAATTACAACCCAATGGAAAATACAGGTAGTGGATGAGATTATCATTACCAACGTAAATCTTTTGGCAGGATTGGATGGGGCGGAAATAAGCGTAGGTGAAGTTCTTGATCTTAATCTCTGCACTTCGGTAGAACCATCTAACGTAAAGGAAGAAAACAGAAAACTGACCTTTGAACTACTGGAAGGAAATGGAGTGGTGGAACTGACCAACGGCGTAATAAGAACCATCAAAACAGGGACAGCCAAACTGAAAGCAAAAGCCAAAGAACAAGGCGGAAAACAAGTATCGACAGAATTTACAATCATCGTAAAAGAAGGACTAACCGACTTTACCCGCTTGCTGTGGACAGTAAAAACTTCGGTGGACTACATCTATGTACCCGACGGAACAACCGGCAAACCACAAGATATGTTTGACAATAGTACAACCACTTTCTTATCCATGGTCAAATCAGGAAAAGCGTATAACGAATATGCTACGCCAGCAGATCATACTCCCTATTTTATCGTAGATATGAAATCGGCCCAACGATTCAACTACGTTCGATGGAATCACCGCTCAAATAATACCAACATAAATTTACGCGTATGGGGCTTTGATCTTGCCGGAAGCAATGATGGAGAAACTTGGACATCCATAAAGAAAGATATTATCATCATAAATAAAGATGAAAAAGACAAAGAACTGCCTTATGGAAACAATTCCAAAACACACCACATAGACGTTCCTCAATCGGAATACCGCTATGTGAAAATAATATATAGCAATTGGAGCGACAAAGCACTTGGAGCGACAGACGGATATACCTTACAGGTAGCTGAATTTGGACTTGGATACAAATAAAAAAAACAAAATTAAAATAGTCTTTTTTAATCTCGATTCCCGAAAGAAGTATTTGGAAGTATGCAAAATTTGTACCCAATAGTTTCTTTCCGGAAACGGGATTGGATATAAAAACGATATCAGTTTTTTTTTCAACAATAATTACTAATCTAAAAAATCATCAGACAATGAGAAAAATTAACTTACTATTGACGGCATTGGCATTATTATCCCTATTTTCGCCGAATGTATATGCCTACGATGCAGTTTTTAACAGAATCGACCGCACAGGATGGGTAGCACAAGCACCTCCCTATTCTCCCGAAGATAATGAAGATGGAGTAAGAGATATAGCAGGAGCCAAATACCTGATAGACGGGAATACCAAAACTTACCTTTCTCTTGTGAAACCAGGAAAAGCTTACGGTGGTGTAAGCGGTCCTGCTGCCATCGAAGACCTTTATTTTATCGTTGATTTTCCCGAAGCACAGACGTTTAACTATTTTCACCTCCTCTACAGAGAAGACCAAAACGAATACTTACGTCCGCATAATATCAGCATCTACGGAAGTAACGGTACAGGAACAGATCGTGCTTGGACACTGATATACAGTGCAAGCGGAAATGAAGTGATTAATCTCCCCGTTGGAGAAAATCGTGGAACTAGTTTTACTGACGAAGGTCCCATAATGCTTCAAAACACAGCTGCCTATACCTCTGTAAAGGTGGTGTACAAAGAACCATACACCACATCCGCCGGTAGCACGTTGCAAATAGGCGAATTTTATTTAGGAAATGTATCATACGACAAAGTGATATACAAGCCTGCCGATATTTCATTTGGAGAAATAATGCAAGGTTTTTCAACCACAAAACAATTGAATGTTTCGGGTGCCAACTTGGATACTCCTGTTTTCTACTCGCTGAGTGGAGACGGAGCTTCGGCATTTACAGTAACTTCCATACCCGGAAGACAATCGACAGCAGGCGACACAGCAACCATTACATTTACCCCCACCGAAAAAAAAATATACACCGCCACACTAACAATTAACAGTACAAATGCAGTTGAGGCACAAACAATTAGCTTGACAGGTAGTGCCGGTTTTGATTTGCCGGTACAAATAAGCAGTATAGATGCTACTGACGAACATTGGTATTACGTTCAATTTGTCCGACAATCTACTAACGGTAAGGCACTTACGGTAGTAAACACTATGGATGACGACATTATCAAACAGCTACCTTTAGATACCCAGAATCCCAATCAACAATGGAAAGTTACCGGAACTTGGGATAATTATACGTTGGTAAACAAATCGGGCTATACGCTCTATTACGATTATGCTCCTGCAAGCACAGATCCCGAATTCGGAACCCCAATTCCCGAAAAAGACATCTATATAACGCGAATTGAAGGCAGTGGCGACACGTTTGGCTTTGTACGCTACAAAACCACCGATACTTGGCAACTGAAAAACACATCTTCTACAGTTGCTCCTTCAGGAAAGTTTTATCTAAACGATAAAGCAGGTGTAGAAGCTGGAGGGTACAGCCTGAACGATGTCGGCAATCAACTATCTTTCAGCGTTGCCGATGCCGCCGGATATGTAATCCCTACCGATACGGTAAAATTGGGAGCTACCAATGTCAATACAAGTAAAGACTTGACGATTGTCATAGGCGGTGTGAATCTCACGGAAAATATTAACGTATCGTTCGTAGAAAATGAAGACAATGTATTTACTCTAAACACGACTACCTTACCCGCTGAAGGCGATACTATTAAACTGACTTATTCCCCTGTAGCATACAAACACACATCCTATGCCACAATAAGTTTGTCAAGTGGTAGTACAAACAAGACTTTTGTTATTTGGGCTACTTCCGATGTGGGTATAAGTAAGTATTATGTTAGCAAAGCCCAACAATGGGGCGTTCCTACCGATGGTGAAACCGTTTCGGAAATACCCACCACGCTCAAAGCCAACGATATTGTATGGATTGCGGCGGGTGAATACGAAATTGCAAAAATAACAATACCGGCAGGAGTCTCTGTATATGGCGGATTCGCAGGTACGGAAACCTCGCCCGAACAACGTATAGCAGGAAGTAAACCTTGGGAATTTACCAATGCCACCATATTAAAAAATAAAGAAACCTTAATATTTTCTATGTCCGGAAAAGGCTATGTCATAGACGGAATCACCTTTGAAGGAACAAGCGTTACCGGACGCGCCATAGAGAGCAGAGGCGCTACCCAAGGAACTATCCGCAACAATATCCTGAAGAACTTCAATTCGGCAGCCGATGGCGGCGCTATGAATATACGCTCCAATACGGAAATTTACAACTGTCTTATTACAAACAATACAGCCAACAAAGGTGGTGGTGCATATTTGGATAACGCTACTATTCACGATTGTGAAATAACCAACAACAGCGTGCCTGTCAATGCTGACAAACCAGTAGGGAGTGGCAACGGCGGTGGTGGCGGACTCCTTTTGGGTAGTCGAGATGTAGGAGGCGCCAATGCTTACAACCTCTATCTGGATGGCAATACCGCTTCATTTGGAGGAGGAATCTTTATCACTGAGGGTTGGAATCTTTACAACAGTATTATCGTAAACAACACAGCTACCTCAGGAAGCGGTGTGGTATTTGACGAGCGAGACAGCAATATCTCAGTATATAATGTAACCGTAGCCGACAACCACTCTACCGAAGCTGCCGGTGCCGGCGTATGTTTTACAGCAGATGGCAGCGACCGTGTCCAAGGATTATACAATTCAATTATTTACAATAATAAAGATTTGTACGACGAAGTTTATAACATCGGCGTAAAACAATCTGGTATCGGTTTAGCAAAACCCGAAATCAAGAGTGTGATTATTGATGACCTTGAGTATTATGCGGGAGAAGTAAACCCCAATCTTATTATCATAGATGGAGTAAAAGAAGATAATGGAACAAAACTATTTGTTGCAGACAGTTATATAACTGCCGAAGCATCTCCGGGTGTAGGCAAAGGTTTTACTCTACTCAAAGAAGCCGTTATCAATGAAGAAATAGGAGTAGAAGAACAACCAGCTGTTTATCTTGAATTTGCTAATGATAAAGATTACGCAGGGGGCGATAGAATTATAGGCGCAATCGATATTGGTCCTTACGAAAATCAGACATCTTTGTCTGTAACAGCTCCAGAATTTTCCGAAGGTACCGTAATCGCAACCAAATATTACAACATCCAAGGAGTCGAAATAATTACTCCGAAAACTACCGGCGTTTATATCAAAAAAGATTTGTTGGATAATGGCAAAGTTCGCGCTACCAAGATATTCATTAACAACACTAATCGTATTATCAAATAAATAAAAATAGTTCAGACACGGAAACGACCGAAAGGAATTTTCGGTGTTTCCCGCGTCTGAAACGCATTAAGTTATGAAAAAGAACAAGTTATTACAATGGGTATTGCTATTGACAGTTGTACTCCCAAATGTTCTTATATCCGCTTCGGAGACCAAGCTGCCATCAAGGAGCAATATCATTGCGGTAGCCCAGCGTGTAAACGATCATTGGATATCCAATCATCCTGACCCCGGTAACAACCTGTGGGCGAGATCTGCTTATTATGTAGGCAATGTGGAACTCTATAAAGTGTTTCCCAAACAACAGTATATGGATTATGCTACCGCATGGGCGAAGAAAAACAGTTGGGCTATAAGGGGAGGTAGCTCCACTTCCAATGCCGATAACCATGCTTGCGGACAGGTATACATTGACCTTTTTCTATTAGACGGAGCAAGAGACTCCTCTAAAATAGCTGGTATTAAAAATGCTATTGATTACCGCATTGAACACAATCTGCTATCAAGCGACTGGTGGTGGGTGGACGCCCTGTTTATGGCAATGCCTACCATTACGCAACTTGGAGTGCTATACAACGACACAAGATATTTTGATAAGACTTATGCTCTTTTTCGTAATACACGCGATACGCTACTTGTGAATCCTCTATGGTGGACACAAGAGCTTACCGAACAATATGCAACAAAACCCATCGTTACCTGCCCTCATTGTGGCAACGAATCGGACGGATTGTACAATCATACAGACGGACTTTGGTGGCGCGATTGGCGCTATCAGCCGGCTGTACCTCCTTTGCACAACAAACCCAAATATACGCCTGCCGGAAAAAACATCTACTGGTCGCGAGGTAATGGATGGGCAATTGCCGCGCTAGCTCGAACCCTGCAAGTACTTCCTCTTGATAACGCATATAGGCAAGAATATATCAAAGTGTTTGTTCGAATGGCAGAAGCGCTGAAAAATTGCCAACGCAAGGATGGTTTTTGGAATATGAATCTTGCCGATGCAGAGCATTACGCTGCTCCCGAAACAAGCGGCACAGCATTCTTTGCCTATGGACTAGCTTGGGGCATAAACAACGGAATCTTAAACAATAGCATTTACTATCCTATAGTAGCAAAAGCGTGGAACGCATTGGAAAAGGTAGCCATAGAACCCAACGGCAACGTAAAGTATGCGCAAAATGTAGGCGATTGTCCTATCGACCCAAATCTGCTTACAACTTCATCTGTCGATTTTGGTATAGGTGCGGTGCTACTTGCCGCAGCGGAACTTTCCAAACTGTCTTTTGACGACGGATTGCCTCCTTTTGACGAATCTGCCGGTAACGACATACTGCTCAACCGCGCAGAATGGACAATTATTACCTCGTCTGAAGGACCTGTGGACGACGCAGCAGCGGTGGGTGGCGACAATCCTCAAAATATTATTGATGGAGATACACGATCGGCTTTCCTTTTCGTAAAGCCAGGTAAAACATACAAGGGCATAGCGGTACCCTCCGATACAGAGCCATGGTTCGCCATAGATTTGAAACAGATTAGCGATATGAGTTATATGCTTTACCGCCATCGCGATTACAATAAAAATACGGCAGCCCATTTGCGGGTAAAGAAAGCGTCATTTTATGGCAAAAATACTGAAACGGATGAATATCAGCCAATAATGGAAAATTTTGATATAGCAACCGATAATGACGAAACGAGAATCAACTTTCCAAAAAAAGTTTCATATCGCTTTGTAAAGTTTGTATTTAAAGATTGGAGCTTTTCTCCCGGCTACACGATACAGACTTCCGAATTTAATCTCGGTTATACTGTGCCAACCGATGGGGAGACAGAAATACCTATAGTAGAGTACAAAACAGCAAATACTTTGACAAATCTCTATCCCAATCCTGTAAAAATGGGACATACATTCTATATAAAACTGCATGATGAGTATCCCAATGTAACAGTAGATATTTATACCGATAAAGGTACGAAATTTTCGAAATATATATACAAAAACACTAGGATAATAAGACAAACTATCCATCAAAAGGGGATTTATTTTGTAGAAATAACAAGTGATACCAGTAGGTATATTTCTAAAGTAGTCGTGAACTGAGATTATCGGAAATTGCGAAAAAAAAAGGGGGTCCACAGAGAGAGAAAAAAAATGACAAAACCATCAAAAACACAAACGATATGAACAATCGTACTTTTTTGAGAAGATTATACGCTTTAACAGCATTAGCTTCAACGGTGCTTTTATCTGGGAGTGTGAAAGCTATAAATATGGTAGTTAATAACCGTTCACAATTAACTACCGTCACACCCAATAGCACCGATTGTGCTTTTAGAGCTATCCCTACCTATCCGTTTCTCGGAAAAAACTCTTTTGATAAGGATACAATAAGTTGCGATGACGAAAATATTTCTGCCGCTATCACACCGTGTGTTCCTATAAAAGTAAGCACTAACGATATCGAATGGAAAACTTTTCTCGCACAGCACGATATGTATTGGACAAATATCACTACCGACCCCATCGGGAAGAGCGACGACAACCGACTGAAAACAGGTTACTATGCCGGAGCTTTAATGGGTAATGGACTGATAGGCACAAATCTGTATAAGCTTAGTAACAACGTATATCGCCTAAATGCCGCACGAAGTGATATAACCGAAGCCCGTACTCCGTATAACTTATATAACAGTGCCCGCTTGCCGGTAGGATATTTTACGTTAGCAACCGTAGGAAAAGTTACAGATGAGAGAATGCGTTTATCATTGTATGATGCGATTACCAGTGGTACATTTACAACCGACAAGGGGCATATTAAATTTAAAACATTTGTCCATGCCAATAAAAATTATATTATTTTTGAGACAGACGCTACAGATGGCGAAACAGATTATGTCTGGAATTTTGTTCCACAGCAAGCTATCAGTCCACGACAAATTCGCAACAATGATGCACCACCGGGCTATATAAACAGCGTCGGTAAATCAAATCCAGATGCCGAAATCCATATTGATGGAGACATTCATCTGGCAGTTCAGAAATTAGTAACCGACACCACATTTACGACCGTGTCCAGAGTTTATGTTGTGGCTTGGAAAGAAACAAAAAAAGGGAAACATAGACGAATTATTGCCACTATAAGCCAAGCACCGAACGATACAATAGCCATAGCAGCTGCAAAAGCAACACTTGACGAAGCATTTGGACAAGCATCTATTACACTGGAAACCAGTCATAAATCTTGGTGGAACAACTTCTATCAAGGCGCCGCTTTTTTGTCTTTTCCAAATGCAAAATTCGAATCTTTTTATTGGGCGCAATACTATAAATTCGCTTCTACTACCCGTCCAGATAAACCGCTTGCCGATTTGCAAGGTGTGTGGCCATCTTGGGATACTCCGTGGACAGCCATATGGTTAAATCTCAATTTGCAGTTGACTTATTCGTGGCAAACCAAAGCAAATCTTGGCATGCTATCCAAACCGTTGTGGAATACGCTAAATGACAATTTGGTAAATCTACACCGCAATACCATTTTGATGGCGTCTCATTATGGAGGAGCAAATGTCGATGGCTATTGGGACGATGCCGCTGTGCTGCCACGTACTGCTACTTACGATATGTACGCTCCTCTTGACCCTGCAGGTTATAGTAAAAATCAATACGAAGTGGGTAATCTTGCTTGGACATTGTTTTATTATTGGCAACACTGTGTGGGATACGGTGATACAGACGCCTTGGTAACTAAATTTTTTCCTTTATTAAAGGCTGCTATTAACACTTTTTTCCATATCCGCACCATTGATGAAAACGGGAAATATGGTATTCCTGCCACTGCCTCGCCCGAATATACGAGCGGGAGTGCGGGAGCCAATACCAATTATGATCTTGCCAATCTACGTTGGGGTTTGATGACATTGATTGATTTGGACACCACTTATTGCATCAACGATCCTAAACTTGCTGAATGGGAAGATTTTCTAGACAATCTGGTAGAATTTCAAACGGATGCTAACGGTTATAAAATCAGCTCAACCATCGGCATACCGGATGGAGGAACAAACCACCGCCACTATTCGCACCTCTTTATGCTCTACCCCTACCATATAGTAAGTTGGGATAATTCAACAGAAAACGCCCTCTTGACTGTGAGTTTAGATAAATGGAATGGAAACCAGGGGTATTCCTATACCGGAAAGGCAGCAATGCTGGCAAGCAAGGGAGAGGGTGATGGAGCTCTGTCGCAAATGACGACCTTCCTCAACACATATATCAAACCCAATACACTTTATGCTGAAACAGGACCTGTGATAGAAACACCTATGGCGGCTGTTTCCACTCTTCACGAATTTTATATGCAGGATTGGGGAGATAAAATTCGTATATTTTTCGGCATGCCATCGGCGTGGACAAATGCTTCGTTCATCAATATGCGGGCGAAGGGAGCATTTTTGGTGTCAGCAACACGCAAAAAAGGCAAAACGGTTTTTATTCAAGTAGAAAGCGAGAAGGGAGGTGTTTGCCGGTTACAAACCGGAATAACGGAGAGAAACATTAAGGTTGCAGCTATAGATGGTTCGATGTTTCCGTTTACTCTTGTTGACGCAAGCAATGGTACGATTGAAATTAACACCATCGCGGGAGATATTTTTCAAATAATCGATAATGAAACCACACCCTTATTGCCCAAGCCACTTAAACATTCACTAGACGAGACGATGCCTTACGGATTAAACAACAAATCTAATATCACGAAAAATTATCTATTTTGAGCATCAAAATAAAACCGATTTAAACTAAAACAACAAAATATATATGATTGCTAAAATTATATGAAAAACAATTCACAAATAAAAAACTATTTAAAATTAAAAATAAATAAAAATATAAATAGGCAAATAAGCAAATAAGTAAGTAAGTAAAGGGAATTATTTTATGCTACGTCAGGATCAACAAGCGTCTCAATAGGTTTCATAGAGTTTTTTAAAAAACCTCTACAAAAAAAATGATGATTAGCAACCAAAAGCAAAATAACAAACATATGCAATAACCGCTTCAACTAACTTTGACACACAAGGAGATAAATAATAGCGTGCTTTTTCTCTACCGAGAGGCAGGCATGTGTTCTTAATACAAATAGAATAAAAAATTTAACAACATGAAAAGAAATTACAGAATTACAGTTTTTTTAGTTGTCATACTTCTTTGTTTGAGAGGTTATGCGCAACAAATGCCACCTGTAAGTAACCCGGACACTCCGGTATGGTACTATATTCAGGTAAAAGGGAGCGACAGCAGCCGTGAAAATTTGGTTTTTACGGCTGAAGGTACAGAAGTACACGGACGAGCTTTGCATGATGCCGTTACAGGAACAAATGTAGATGCACAACTATGGCGCTTCGAAGACGCGGGTAACGGTTGGTTTCACATTATCAACAAGGTAGATGGTAAAAAAATAGACGTTGCTTATGACGCCTCTCGTTCGATAGGCTATGCAGCGACCACAACAACGCCTGCGTCCAAATTCAAACTTGCCGTAAACAGCAATACCGGTTTTTACAC
>JBKECI010000099.1:0-14376 GCA_047974405.1 Paludibacteraceae bacterium
AGTTTACTTTCGATAATGTCTGTCATCACTTGGTTCATTGTCATTCCCGCGGCGGCAACCTGTTGTGGGATAAAGCTGGTGGTGGTCATTCCCGGCGTGGTGTTTACCTCCAATAGGTTGATAATTTCTTTTTCTGAAACAATGTAATCAACGCGCACAATTCCTTTACAACCCAAAATATCATAAATTGCCGTTGTGAGTTGTTGGATTCTGTCGGTAAGGTTTTTGGATATTCTTGCCGGAGTAATTTCTTCCGATTCGTTTTTGTATTTTGCTCCAAAATCGAAAAACTCATTTTTGGGAATAATCTCTGTTACGGGGAGTACGACGGTTTTTTCGTGGGTTTTATAAATTCCGCAGGTAAATTCTTTCCCTGTTATCAATTTTTCGATTAAAACTTCTTCGCCTTCGGCAAATGCTTTTTCTATTGCAGGTTGGATTTCTACCATTTCTTTTACTTTGGTTACCCCAAAACTACTGCCTCCCACATTGGGCTTTACGAAACAGGGCAATCCTAGTTTTGCTTCTACTTCATCGTCCGAAACGGTTTGTCCCCGTCGGAGCAATATACTGTCTTCTACCTTTACTCCAAATCCTTTCAAATATTGGTTGCACACAAATTTGTTGAACGTGATAGCCGAAGTAAGTACCCCACAGGTGGAGTAGGGCATTTTTATTAGATCGAAATATCCCTGTAAAATTCCATTTTCGCCGGGAGTTCCGTGTATGGTAATATACGAAAAATCGAATTTTATTTTTTTACCATTACGAGTGAATGCAAAATCGTTTTTGTCTAAAGGTAATTTTTCGGTATCCGAAATCTCTACGTTCCATTTTTGCCCCACAATGGTTACAATATAGGCGTTGTATTTTGCAGCGTCGATAAATGATTTTATTCCGCTTGCGCTTTTGAGCGAAACCACCACCTCCGAACTGTCGCCTCCGGCGATAATGGCTATATTCTTTTTCATCTATTTATAGTTGATTTTTTATTTGTCAGATAGAACCTTCGATGTTTAAGATAATCATTACCTTGTGTGTTTAATGATTATTTTAATCATATCGGCCTCCTATTTATTAATTCTACAGTGAATTTGAGAACAAAATTAATATAAAATCTTGTTTTATCACTATTGGTATTGTTGGCTTGTATTTGGTGTCGAAATTATTTCCTCTCAGTTTGTACCGTTGTTTGATGGGAAAAAATGAAATCGACAAAACTCCATTTTTCTCCCCGATTAATCTTTTGTTTTTATTTTTTATGATACAATGCTCTGATTGTCAGAGTATCGTGTGTTTTTGTTTTTTATAATGAAGACTAATGGCTAGAGATGCAACAAACAAAACTTCCTGTCTCGTTATTTTGAAACAGGAAGTAAAATTATAACATTTGTTCGAAATAAAAAACTATCAAGGAGCGGTAGTTTCAACCCACGCTGCAAAAGCTTGTCCGTAGTTGGTTAAGAATTGTTTGGTTGAGTCGTCTGTTAATTTTCCATCTTTGTCAAAGAGTCCCATCGTATTACCGATATAAGCTTCGGGTTGAGCCATTGTGGGCATATTCAAGAATGAAAGTACTTGACGCAAGTGATGATTGGCACCAAAACCAGACAAGGCACCTACGCTGGAACTGATGACTCCAGCGGGTTTGCCACTCCAAACATTTTGCCCCCAAGGGCGGGAAGCTACATCTAGCGCGTTTTTCAGAGCTGCCGGAATGGAGCGGTTGTGTTCGGGAGTTACAAAAATAAATGCGTCGCAAGCTTGCACCTTGCTTCTGAACTCGGCATACGAGGTAGGAGACTGAGCATCGTAATCTTGATTATAAAGTTCTAAATTTCCTATTTCAATAAATTCAACATCTAAGCTTTCTGGCGTTACTTCAGCTAAAGCATTAGCGATCATTTTATTAAAAGAACCGTTGCGTAAACTTCCTACTACAACGCCGACTTTAAATTGTTTCATAATTATTTTTTTTGGAGGGGGATGATTAAAATTATTTTTGTCTTATTGATGAAACAAGATTAATGAAAAAATGTTTGCATTTGCGTTAGCATATTTATATAAATAACGTAAAAAGCAATCTTGTGTTTTTCAGATATAATTGTCAGATAATAAGATTAATGGTTTGCGGTTAACTTTTTTGCTATTTACAATATATCAGAAATCTGTTGTTTTATAGTAATTTCTCCATTTATCGAGTAGTTTGCTCATATCTTCTGGCAATTCGCTGTCAAAAAACATCTCCTCTTTTGTGGTTGGATGTATAAATCCTAATGTTTTTGCATGCAGAGCCTGACGAGGGCATATCTCAAAACAGTTTTGCACAAATTGCCGGTATTTTGCCGTTCGATTTCCTTTCAGTATTTCGTTTCCTCCGTAGCGCATATCGTTAAAGAGTGTGTGTCCGATATGCTTCATATGTACTCGTATTTGGTGTGTGCGTCCGGTCTCTAATTTACACTCCACAAGCGTTACATACCCCAATCGTTCCAATACTTTGTAATGTGTTATAGCGTATTTTGCAAGTGGATTTTCTCCTTCGGGAAAAACGGTAAAGAGCATTCTGTCTCGTGGGTCTCGCGCTAAATCTCCTGTGATTGTTCCTTCGTCCTCTTTTACGTTTCCCCAAACAAGGGCGTTGTAAGTTCGTTGGGTGGTTTTATCAAAAAATTGTTTGCCGAGATTGGTTTTTGCATCGGGAGTTTTTGCGATGAGGATTAAGCCAGAGGTGTCTTTGTCTATGCGGTGTACCAATCCCAGCCGCGGATCGTTTGCATCAAAATCCTTTTTATCTTTCAGATGCCAAGCTATGGCATTGAGCAGCGTTCCGTCAAAATTGCCAAACCCGGGGTGTACCACTAAATCAGGATATTTGTTCACTATGATTAGATCGGTGTCTTCATACACAATATTGATAGGGATATCTTGTGGGATTATTTCGTAGCTGTTGGGAGGATAACCCAAAACGATGCTAATAACGTCTTTCGGTTTTACCCTGTAGTTTGATTTGACCGGTTTCCCATGAACCAAAATATTCCCCGCATCGGCGGCATCTTGAATGCGATTACGAGAAATATTTGGCATCGTGTTTACCAAATATTTATCTATCCTCAGTAGCGATTGTCCTTTATCTACTTCAAAACGATGATGTTCGAAAAGTTCCGAAGTTTCGATTTGCTCTCCGGATTCAAGGTTATCATCAGATTCTACATAAGCGTTTAACATTGGCAAAATTAAAAAGAAACCCCTATACAATAGGGGTTTCAGAATTTTGTTTGCTTGGATCCGAAGCGTCAACTTCTGAAACATCAATTCCTTTTTCCTCTAAATATCTATCTCTTATCAACACTCCGAACATTCCAGAATAATACTGCCAAACATTTCCATGTTTAAATGCAAAGTCTTTTAATTCGGATAAAGTTTCTTTATCAAAAAAAACTTCAGGTTCAACCGCAATAGTTTCCATTATAAACTCTTGAGTATCGTATGGATTTTTATCTTTTACATCTTCTTCTAAAGAGCGATATATTTTATCCCAATTCAAACTGATTTTTTGAGAGGCTTTAACTTTTTCAGCAATTTCCAAGCCTAATGTAGTCAGAGAAATTGGACTCTTTCTTTTTGTTAGTGGTTCTGAATTACTTTTAATTATCTCAACGGAACCTCTTAAATATGCAATATCCTTTCTTATCTCATCAATGTTATTGTCCATCTTATTGACATTATTATTTAAAGCCGTATGATTTGAGTTTATAGTTGTTATATGTTTTGTTGCCCAATGTATCAACCATCCAGCTAAAATTATTATCCCAAAAATAAAACCAAAAGAACCTGCTGGGCTACTTAAAATAGTTCTTATTAAGTCTGTCATAAAATGAACATTTATATAGCTTATAACGCAAAATAACACCGAATGTTTTCTCCCGAAACAAATGTTTCTATTTCCGGATGTCTCCTTCGTCAATTAAATATTCGGCTATTTGTACCGCATTTAAAGCAGCGCCTTTTTTTATCTGGTCGCTTACGCACCAAAAGGTAATTCCGTTGGGGTTGGAGAGGTCTTTACGCACGCGCCCTACATGTACAGGATCTTTTCCTGAAAGGAATAAAGGCATCGGATATATTTTTTCAGCAGGGTTGTCCATTAGCACTACACCATTGGCTTTTGCAAATGCATTTTTCGCCTCGTCCACGCTTACAGGGCGTTCTGTTTCAGCCCAAATGCTTTCGGAGTGAGCGCGCAAAGCCGGTACGCGCACACAGGTCGCACTCACTTCAATATCCGAATGCATAATCTTTTGTGTTTCGTTATACATTTTCATCTCCTCTTTGGTATATCCGTTGTCCATAAATACATCTACGTGAGGTATTACGTTGTATGCAAGTTGGTAAGCAAATTTACTCACAGTAGGTTCTTCGCCGTTCACAATCTGCTTGTATTGCAACTCGAGCTCCGCCATAGCAGCTGCTCCCGCTCCGCTTGCCGCTTGGTAAGACGATACATGAACGCGTTTGATATGCGAAAGATCTTCCAATGCCTTGAGGGCAACCACCATCTGGATAGTAGTACAGTTGGGGTTGGCAATAATGCCACGCGGGCGATCTTTAGCGTCTTTGGCGTTCACTTCAGGAACAACCAAAGGTATATCGCTCTCCATGCGGAATGCACTCGAATTGTCTATCATAACGGCACCAAACTTGGTAATATCTGCCGCATATTCTTTTGAAATTCCGGCTCCCGCCGATACAAAAGCTATTTGTATATCTTTAAATTCATCTCCGTGAACCAATTCTTTTACTGTGTATGATTTGCCTTTGAAGTTATACGAACTTCCGGCGCTACGGGCGGAACCGAATAGTGTCAATTCATCGATGGGAAAATTTCTTTCCTCCAATACTCTCAAAAACTCTTGTCCTACGGCGCCACTTGCACCTACAATGGCTATTTTCATATTTTTATTTTTTTTAATTGATGTTTTTTTATCTATATTTGTAGTTCCAATCTGCAAAAATAATTCATTTCTACCTTTTTATAAAGAAATTATGAAAAAAACCGTTTTGTTTTTGTTGTTTTTTGCCCCTGTCTATATTTTTTCACAAATTATCGATGATTTTTCAGACGGGAATTTCTTCTCAAATCCTGCGTGGAGCGGAACCAACGACAATTTTACGGTGAATGCAGATTTTCAACTTCAATCCAAGGCGGTAGCTACCTCCAGATCGTATTTGACTACCCTGTCCGAAGCTTTTGAAAACGGAGTTTGGGAAGTGTGGGTAAAGATAGAATACAATCCATCATCTTCAAATTACGCCTGTTTTTATATTATTTCAGACAGAGAGAATATCTCGACAGCCGTTAATGGATATTACGTTCAGGTCGGGCATACAAACGATGAGGTTTCCCTCTATGTACAAGAAGGGGATAAAAAAACAAAAATTATTGACGGAAGGGATAAAATATTGGACTCCAACCCTGCCGAAGTAAAGATTAAAGTAACAAGAGATGCTCAGGGTAATTTTGCTCTTTATAGTAAGCTCCCTTCCGAGTCAGAGTACGTATTGGAAGGAGATTCTATTGATATGCGAGTGTTGGGGAGTAAGTTCACAGGATTGCTTTATTCCAACACTTCCACCACCGGGAAAGCCTATTTTTTTGATGATATTTATATCACGGGAGATAAATATAACGATACGTTGCCACCCGTATGGACGGCTCTTGAAGTCGTTGGTAGCAATCAATTGAGAGCAACGTTTTCGGAAGAAATGATTTTTTCAAATGCCACTTTTTATCTGGATAATGCAATGGGAACCCCATCCGACATACAAATTTTTCCTGATGGACTTTCGGTTTTGCTCGCTTTCAGCAAACATGTTGAGAAAGGGAAAATTTACACCTTAACAATCGAAAACATTACAGATAGGGCGGGGAACAAACTGAAAAATGAAAAAAGGCAAACAGGCATTATCGAAAATCCTACCATAGGAGATATAATAATCAACGAAATATGCTTTGATGCCGCCGAAAATGGAGCAGAATATTTTGAAGTATATAACAATTCGGACAAGGTGCTTGATTTGGGTACAATGTTGTTTGCTACGCGAAAAGCGGATGGTGTTTTGAACGCGGGATATAATTTTCCGGCTGTCAAATTATTTTCCCCGCGAGAGTATTTTGCTTTTACTCCTCATGCAGATTCCATCAAAAATGTCTATCTCCCTCCTGAGGGCGCCAATATTTTTTCTTCGCCAAAGTGGTATTCGTTGAATAATACCAGCGGAGATTTGACCGTCATAAATCATACAAAAGATACCGTTCTCGATGAGGCTTGTTACAGTGTCCGGTGGCATCACCCATTGGTGAAAAATGTCAAAGGAGTTTCGTTGGAAAAGGTAAACCCCATCCTATCGGGATTAAACCTCTCATCGTGGCATTCGGCTGCTACCGAAGTGCATTACGGCACTCCGGGCTACGAAAACTCCCAATATCGCAATTTGGCTTCACAAAATTTGGACGACAGCCGACTTTGGATAGAACCCAAAAGTTTTTCGCCGGATAATGACGGGATAGAAGACCTTTGTTTGATCCGTTACAAAACCGACTTCTATGGATATACGGCTAATATTGCCATATTTAATGCCGTAGGGGTCAAAATAAAGACCATTGCCGCCAACGCTTTGCTCTCTTCCGACGGGTACGTTGTATGGGATGGCACAAACGACAATGGAAAGATAGTCAATCCAAATATTTATATTGTTTATTTCGAGGTGGTTAATGTGGGAAAAGGAATAAAAAAAGTACAAAAACTTCCGGTTGTTGTCTCTACAAGATAATTTTATTTATTTAACGCTCTATAATCCAAATAATTCATCTATCTTTGCAGTCGTTTTCGCTGCAAAAATCCCAATTAAGACAATATAAAACCTCAAAACAATACTTTTAACAGTACAAAAACGAGATAAAAAATCAATAAAACAAAATGGACAAAGTAAGTTACGCATTAGGATTAAATTTAGGGAACAACCTTTTGAACAGTGGTGTAGAAAATATTGATATTGAAAAATTTAGCAGAGGAATAAAAGATGTGATGGAACAAAAAGAACCCGAAATATCTTATCAAGAAGCTCAAACCATAATTAATGACTATTTTCAGAAGCTCCAATCCGCTACAAGCGAAAAAGCAAAAAAAGAAGGTGACATCTTTTTGAATGAAAACAAAAAAAGAGGAGGAGTTACTACCTTGCCAAGTGGGCTTCAGTATGAAATAATAAAAAAGGGAGACGGGAATATCCCCAAAGCAAGCGATAAGGTAAAGGTTCACTATCACGGCACATTGATAAGCGGTAAAGTATTTGACAGCTCGGTACAAAGAGGAGAGCCTGCCGTATTTGGTGTAACACAAGTTATTCAAGGCTGGATAGAGGCATTACAATTGATGCCGACAGGTTCCAAGTGGAAATTGTTTATCCCCTCCGACTTGGCTTATGGAGAAAGAGGAGCCGGCCAGTCTATCGGCCCCAATACTACACTCATTTTTGAAGTGGAACTTTTGGATATCGTAAAATAACGAGAACTTACCGTTTCTCTCCAAATAAATCAAATATAAACTAGTGAAACAAGCGCTTTTAAACAAGCTCTTATCATACTAAGAGATATTTATCTGTGCAAGTTTCATTTGACAACTAAAAAATAAATTTTAAACAGATGAAAAAAGTATTATTCGGGATACTTGTCTCAATCATTTTGGCAAGTTGTTCGTCTTCCAAAAAAATAATTGCTCCATTACCCTCACTCCCTGTACAAAACATCCTTAAAAATGATGTAGATTCGATGAGCTACGCTTTGGGAATGAACTTAGGAGCAGACTTTGCAAATAATCTGAAAGCGATACCCGGTGGCAAGTCAAACGCCGATTTGATAATCAAAGCATTCACTACCGCCCTCAAAGGTGACTCTACAATCCTCAACAAAGATTCCGCACAGCTTTATTTTAGAGAATACATCAGCAAGAAACAAAATGAAGATAACGAAAGTAAAAGAGTCTCGGGAGAAAAATTCTTGAATGAAAACAGACTGAAAGAAGGGGTACAGGCAACAGCAAGCGGGTTGCAATATATGGTTTTAAAATCGGGAGATGGAGCAAAACCCAATGCGGAAGATACTGTAAAGGTACACTACACAGGAACTTTAATAGACGGTACCGTTTTCGATAGCTCAATAGAGCGTGGAGAACCCATTGAATTTCCGCTCAACGGAGTAATCCCCGGATGGACAGAAGGGGTTCAATTGATGACAGTAGGGTCAAAGTATAAACTTTTTATCCCTTACAACTTGGGATACGGCGAAAGGGGAGTACCTCAAGCCGGAATTTTGCCCTATTCTCCTCTTATTTTTGAGGTGGAACTTCTTGATATTAAAAAATTTGTTCCAACTATACCCCAAATGGAACCGGTAAAAATCAACACAACCAAAAAGAAATAAAACACTAAAATAAAAATGAAAAAAAGCAATTTATTATTCTTGGCTATCGCCCTGATAACTATGACACTTGCCTCCTGCGGGCACTCGTACAAAGTAAAAGATGTTTCACTCAAAACACAAGAAGACAGTTTGAATTATTATTTGGGCTACTTGAACGGGAGCGGCATCAAAGAACAATTCTTAGCAAATGACTCGTCCGACAAAGCAATCGAAAATTTTATGGTAAAGCTGGACAAAGCATTTAAGACTAAAGATGAGATTAAACAATTTGGGATACAGCTTGGACGAAACTTGAAAAATCAAGAAAAAGCCGGAGTATTTGGAGATTCCACATTGATTTTGAATACCGACTTGATTAAACAAGGAATTGTAAACGGTCTGAAGGATTACAAAGAAGGTATGAACTCTGATGAGGCAAATCAATATTTCCAAACAACGATGCAGAAAATTCAGGAAGAAAAAATGAAAAAAGAGATGCCGCAAGTACCTGACACACTCCAAAATGTACCCGGAGCTACCAAATAATAAATATAGAACAAGCAAAAGAAAATAAAAAAATGAAAAGGATAAATATATTTTTTGTGATGGCATTGGCAGTTATATTCGTGTTTTCTGCCTGTACATCTTCGGTAAAAACAAAAACCCCACAACTGAAATCTCAACTAGACAGCCTGAGTTATGCCTTTGGTTTGGCTAACGGCAAAGGCATTAAAATGAATACTATTACAGGCGAAGGGGATTCCATCAACAAAAAGATCGACGCTTTTTTTGAAGGTGTCAAAGAAGGATACAGCGAAAAAGAGGATAAGAGTCCAGAATTGACCGCAACAGCATCACAATTTGCCAATTGGATGACTCAACAAGAAAAAGGATTGTTGGGAGATTCATTATTGAAATTTAATTATTCGGTTTTTATGCAAGGAGTGGTTAACGGTATGAACAAAGCCGATAAAAATATGGATTTCAACAAAGCGCAAGAGTTTATCAACAATACGATGAAATCTCGCTACGAAAAACAAATGGAAGTAAAATACGGAGAAAGTAAAAAAGCCGGAGAACAATTTATTGCTACCAATGGACAAAAACCAGGGATTACCACCACTTCCAGCGGATTACAGTACGAGATCATCAAAAAAGGTACCGGAGGAATGCCCAAAACTACAGATCGTGTCAAAGTAAACTACGAAGGAAAACTAATAAACGACACCATTTTTGACAGCTCTTATAAAAGAAATGAACCAGCAGAATTTTACGTAAATCAAGTAATTCCGGGATGGACTGAAGGGCTTCAATTGATGCCTGTTGGTTCCAAATTCAGATTTTATATTCCCCAAAATCTGGCTTATGGAGCACAAGAACAAGCTAATATTCCTCCATTTTCCCCACTTATTTTTGAAGTAGAATTGCTTTCGATAGAGAAATAGAGCATATTCTTCTTTCCTCCTTGAAATAATACAAAGTGAGGGGAGAGTGAAAAATATTTTCAACAGGAAGAAGTCAAAATTTTTCAGTTGAGAAGTGTACCAAAGGCTAAAATCGGATATTTTAGCCTTTGGTGTACGATAAGAAATAGAACGTTGCCGTTTTTCAATTTCTTGCTACCATTTGCTACTTGGTATAAAGACAAGATAACAATACAATAAAAAATCAGAACGATTATGAACTATTACAGTACCAACGATAAGACAAACATTGCAAGTTTGGAAGAGGCAGTTGTCAAAGGATTGGCAGACGACAAAGGGTTGTTTATGCCCCAAACGATAAAAAAACTACCCAGCTCGTTTTTTGACATTATCCAGACAATGAGCCTTCAAGAGATGGCGTACAAAGTAGCTGATGCCTTTTTTGGAGAAGATATTGAAACCGAATCGTTGCAACGGATAGTGTATGAAACGTTGGAATTTGATATACCTTTGATAGAGGTAAAAAACCATATATACAGTTTGGAACTCTATCACGGACCTACATTGGCTTTCAAAGACGTAGGAGCTCGTTTTATGTCGAGGGTGCTACAATATTTTATCAAACGCCAAAATACAAACCGCCCCATCAACGTGTTGGTTGCTACATCGGGCGATACAGGAAGTGCCGTAGCCAACGGCTTTTTGGGGGTGGACGCAATACGTGTATGGGTACTGTATCCCAAAGGAAAAGTGAGTAAAATTCAAGAAAGTCAATTTGCAACATTAGGTGAAAATATTGCGGCACTTGAAATAGACGGCACCTTCGACGACTGTCAGCGGTTGGTAAAGAAGGCATTTTTGGATGAAGAATTGAACGTAAAACTCAAGCTTACCTCTGCAAATTCCATCAATGTAGCTCGTTTTCTCCCACAGGCTTTTTATTATTTCTACGCCTATGCCCAACTTCGTTCGATGCTGCCGAAATTGACACCCGAAGAGCTTGAAACAGTTATTTGTGTGCCAAGCGGTAATTTTGGAAATATTACTGCAGGGCTTTTTGCAAAAAAAATGGGACTACCAATAAAACGATTTATTGCCGCCAACAATCGGAACGATATTTTTCTTCAATATCTAAAATCGGGAATTTACACGCCAAAAGCATCTGTTACAACCATTGCCAACGCTATGGATGTAGGAGATCCCAGTAATTTTGCCCGTATTTTAGATCTGTACAATGGAGATTATGAGAAAATAAAGGCTGAAATAGACGGAGTAAGCTACACCGACGAGCAAATTGCGGAAGGAATAAAATCTTGCCTCAAAGATAATGCCTATTTGCTTGATCCGCACGGAAGTTGCGGCTACTTGGCATTAAACGAAATGCTTACCGGAGATGAAAATGGTATCTTTTTCGAAACAGCACATCCCGCCAAATTTGTTGATACTGTTGAAAGCATAATCAAAAAGCCCGTTGAAATACCTCAAAAACTTCAAAAATTTATGCAAGGAGAAAAAAAGAGTGTTGAACTTGGAAAGAACTTTGATACGTTCAAAGATTTTTTGTTGAAAGTTTAAAATAGATTAAGAGAGAATAATTTTCTCTCTTAACCATTTGAAATTACTATTTAATAATCACTAATTGATCACTACTTTTTGGGAAAATACATTGGCGTTATAATCAATTTTGAGAAGATAAATTCCTTTTGTATAATTTTTTAGTGAAAATTTAACACCACCTGTCATTTGTGAATTTGAGTAATTGCCCACAGGATATTGCTTGCCATCCACACTTACAATGAAAATACTGTATTTGTTCAAGCAGAGATTTGTTTTTGCTTTGCTTGAAATGAAATCTTTTGCCGGACTAGGAGATATGTCGAATGGTCTGTTAATCTGAATACTGCCTACTCTTGTATTGACAAATGAGATATCGAATGGTCCGTTTTTCTGCTCTTTCCATCCCGCATTGCCATTGACTTGCAATATACTTTCGTATATTTTATTGTACCCCCTCGAATTGGCAAGTTCTCGCGGAGCCGAGGAAGTAGCGCTGTTATCAACGGAACGGGTATAAAAAATTTTTCCCGTGCCGTTGGTGCTGTATTCATAGTCGGCAAAGGCAATGGTTACTACCCTGTTTTTGACTAACAATATTTTGGAGTAGCCGGATTTTATGGGAAGGTTTGTTTTCTCAGCTAATTCGTAGATTTTTACTGGATTTTCCCACGTTTTGCCCCAATCGGTTGATCGTCTGTACCAAATGGTAGCGGTAGCGCCATGATCGAATCCCTTTCTTTTTTGAGTTAGTATTTGAACATAGATTTCACTTTTTCTAAAACCGGATGTAAAATGAAATGTTGCAACAAGCAGGATAGGTTCAGGCATTTGATATATCCCAAATCAATCAGGTCTTGGATAAATTTCTCTTCACAATCGTGCCGGATGGGAGTCTTTTCATCAGGACGCTTATAGGAGAATACGTGCATATAGTCGCTGTTGGTGCTGTGTCCGTCCCAGTCGTAGCCCCGCATTTTGTTCACCGAATCGTTTTTGTCCTTGGCGAAAACAATTCGATTGGTAGTATTTATAAGGTAGTATTGAGACATAATTTTTTACTTTTTTAGAGCGCATTCGTTTGTTGCTTTGTCTTTTATTCTTAATCTGAGACTTCAAATATAGGGATACGGGTCGTAGTATCTTTCCCAAATCGTAAAATCATTGTGTTTTTAACAAAATAATTTGTCTAAATAGACTAAAAAACGTGCCTTGTGCGGAAAAGAAGAATAACATTTGGTAAAGAGTTACCAAAAAGCTATCTTAAAAAAGACAACTTTTTGATGGAAGAGATAAAACTATGAGCGTAAATAAACAAAATATCAATAGGAACACCAGAAATACCTCAACGTATAAATATTATCAGTTCAGGATTAGTTTTTTTGCTGTCGAATAAACGCTGTTGCTTATCATAATAATGTATATTCCCTTGGAGAATTTATTTGACGGAACAGACAGAACGGACTGATCCGTTGTTTGACTGTAAAGTTCTTTCCCTTCCGAGTTGAATATCCGAATACTTGATTTTAGCAACAATCCGCTAATGACTATCTGATTGTTAGTGGGATTTGTATAGACAAATACTTTATCTTCCGGCAAGTCATTCTCATTGATACTACTGGAATTGTCTTTGTAATAAATTTTAAGGTAAGGGCGGTTGGTCTCGACTTCGTCATCTGAACTATAAACAAGAAATCTGGCAGAAGCATTGTTGCAACCAACCGATGGGGAATGTATGACAAATCCGTAATTTGGTACTGTACCATTTCGCCAGAGCTTATACGTTTCGGTTATATTATACTCACGAAGTCCTAAATTATTGGGAAATCTGATAGGGATAGGACCGTAAAACGTAGCAGTTTCGAACGCCGGTTGCTTGTTATAAGTTAGCTCCTGCTCGTACCACGGTTCTGTAACTACCGAAAAGTAATAATCGGCGGCACAATGACTATAGCAGTAATCTGTGTGTGGGTAATGTGTAAATCCTACAAAAATGGAATCAACTTCTTTGGGAAGCGTGGTTACGTCAAACTGAATGTAACCGTTGACTTTTGTATAATTACAATTACTTGTGGGTTCACTGTAAAGATGGATACCTGCGGCATAATTTGTCGAACGACTAAACTCATTTGCAAAGGTTTCTTTCCCTCCCTGCAATCCTCCCTGGTCAGTGCTGTCGTTCAATCCTGATGTCGGTCTGTAGATGGTTACGATGTCTTTTTGCGCATACACGGACATTGTCGCAAATACAAATGTAAGCGACAGTAATCGATACGTGAATCTTTGTGTTTTCATATACATATAATTGATCGATTAAAAGAAAGTTTAACGCTACAAATATACACACTAACCGATTTAGGACTTATCTCAAAACGTAAAATATATTTTAGATTTCTCTCAATTCATAAAAATATTATATTTTTTTCGGTCTTTTTCCATCCGAAGAGAATGAAAAAGACCAAAAGTAATATTTATTTGTTTTAAAAAGAGAAAATGTGGGGAAGTAAATAAAAAGCAAATATTCTTGTCAATATCTTTTTAATTAAATGCGACAAGATGATTTATGTTATCAGGCAGGAAGAAAATAATTACTATAACAAGGGATAAACATAGAAGAAAACGTTTTTTTATGGTATTTGCCTCTACTTATTTTCAAAACACAGCGCAGTAGCAACTTCTTTTGCCATATTTTTTCCTCGTATAATTTCCACTATTTTCAGGGCAAATGAGATAGCCACTCCGGGACCTTTTCCCGTTATAATATTTCCCGATTTTACAACCGTTTTGTCCGAAATTTTTGCCCCGAGCAAGTTTTTTTCAAATCCCGGATACGAAATGGCTTCTTTGCCCTCCAAGATTCCTAATTTTCCCAACAGAGAAGGAGCAGCACAAATGGCGGCAATATTTTTTCCGGCATCATGCTGCTTTTTTAGCAAC
>JBKECI010000100.1:0-15968 GCA_047974405.1 Paludibacteraceae bacterium
ATTTTCACCGCTGTAAAATTTAATTTCTTGCATGATAATCAGATTTATTTAAATTAGATTGATATTTGTTTAATATTGCTATAGATCAAAAGAAAATATCTGTGTTTTGCTTTTAATAGAAAATAAGAAAGGGACAAAGATAATTAAAAAATACGGATGAAATGTGATTTTTTCAGGGCAAAAATGGGGAAAAAAGTGTTTTTTTGTGTAGGGATAATGTGCCGAGGGGAAGACATGGTTGTGCAATCGCAGATATTATAAAGGGTGTTTTGAAAATAAATTTTCAAAACACTCTTATATGTGGTGCGAGGCAATATTTAATTAAAAATTATAGTCTATACTGATGAACGCGTTCATATTTTTTGCGATAGTATCCTAATCGTCATTGGTTGCTATGTTTACCAGCCAATCCCGTATGTTACATACAGACCGGCATTTATTGCAAACTTGGCATTGGGAGAAATATCTATTTTGTAGCCCAAATGTATCGACAATTGCATACACATAGGGTTTATTGTCCCTTTTTCGATTAATTTTACGATGTTTTAGTCGCATCTACGGAATAGTTTCACTCTCTTTTTCTATCCGTGGCTCTTTGATGGTAAAAAATAGCCTCGACTGCAACAATACGTTGGGAGAGAAAGCATAATCGACTGCTATTTTTACCTAAAAAAATCAAGTTTTACTTGAAAGTTGGTAGAGTTGCCGGCCAGTACATTAGGACTATTTAGCCCGCCTCTCAGCCCAAAAGAAAACTGTGTGCTTAATATGGAATACAAGGAGAGTAGCGCAAGTAAATACATTTCTTTTTTTTTCACAATAGAGACTATATAAATTGGAATGACATACAGCTGTCTTTCAAAAATTTTAATCGATACATCTTTTTTCTATGGGGGAACTTGAAAACGAAAGTTACAAATTTCAATTCCTCTAAATCCCTTTTCCTTAAAGGGGATTTGAGAAACTCCCCCTTTTAAAAGGGGAGTAAGAGGGCTTGAAACAATCTGTCTCCCGGAAAAGGGATAAGAAAAATTGTAATATTTTACTGATAATAAGAGTTACAACAAACTAATCTGTATAATGTCTAATATGATTTTAATATTTAGTTATTTCTTTTTTGAGAAAGCTATCATTTGAACAAAGCTTTAACAATATCGTTGCCATTGGCATAGATTAACAGTGTCATCAGCAGTACAAACCCTACGGTAACGGCGTTTTCCATAAATTTTTCGCTTGGTTTTTTTCCCGTAACCATCTCGTAAAGTAAAAACAGTACATATCCTCCATCCAAACCGGGTATAGGCAGAAAATTCATAAATGCCAATATAACAGAGAGAAAGGCTGTCATCAACCAAAAAGTTTGCCAATCCCAAACGGGTGGAAACAGCTTGCCAATAGAGCCAAATCCCCCCAAACTAGAGGCTCCTTCTTTGGTAAATACAAATTTCATCCCTTTTACGTAGTCGCTAAGGGTTTCTACCCCCATTGATATGCCTGCGGGAATGGATTGAAAAAATCCGTACATCTCCTTTTTAGTTTCGAAATAGTTTAACGGAGAGCGTAAACCGACCCCCAACTTTCCTTTTTCGTCGAGTTGTACTTCAACCGATTGTGGAGTAGCGTTATTTCTTACAAAATCGATTCTTATTTTCTTGTTTTTTGAAGCGTCAAGTTCTTGTGATATATCCTGAAACATACCCATTGGTTTGCCGTTGATGGCTACAATGCTATCTCCCGATTGAAAACGTGCTTTCTCGGCGATAGAGTTACCTGCCACATTGTCTATTACAAACGGATATTGGAGCGAAATCGGTGAGGTTTCGGATTTAAGAATGTCTTTCTCAAAATTGTGGGGGATGTGTATGGTAACAATGCTGTCGCCACGCTGTAATGTAATAATTTTGGCATTGTCGTAAATTATTTTTTTACCCACTTCTTGATAAGTCTCTGGAGTTATTCCATCTACTGTCAATATTTTATCTCCATTTTTAAAACCGATATTTTGCATCGTCTTTGAGAAACTCAATCCATATGTCGCATTTTCAAGTGGAATGTACTCTTTTCCCCAGGTAAACAGCACGGCTGAGTATATGATCATTGCCAATATAAAATTGACCAACACCCCTCCAATAATAATAGGTAGCCTTTGCCAAACAGGACGGGAACGATACTCCCAGTGTTGCGGAGGTTGAGCCATTTGAGTCTTATCCATCGACTCGTCTATCATTCCGGCTATTTTGCAATATCCTCCCAGTGGAAGCCATCCTATACCCCATTCGGTATGGTCGGGAAAACGGCGCCAATCGTCTGCGGGGAGTTCGCTCTCAGGTACCGGTTCCATTACGTGATGTTTTCCATTCATAATCGGATTTCCATCTTCGTCCAATTTCATTCGTTCGTTGGGCGGTACATTGGGTTCAAAAAATTTGATTTGCCATTTTCTGTCTATTCTTTTTGCCCGAACTAATGAATATTTGGGGTTGAAAAACATATAAAATTTATCGACGCGAACTTTGAATAATCGTGCAAAAAGAAAATGTCCAAATTCGTGCAATAAAATTAAAATTGCCAAGCTTAGGATCAATTGTAGTGTTCTGATTAAGAATGTTTCCATATTGTAAATTTGATTCTCACGGCAAAAAAGCCGTTTTTTTTATTTGTTTTTTTTTTGTAGTTTTATCTCGTCAATGGTTGTAAAACGAGTTTCGGTATCGGTTTGTACATATTCTTCCAAAGTGGGTTTTTTTATAAACGAAATTTTATGGAGAATGTTTTCGATAATATCGCTCATTTGCAAAAATCCGATTTTGTTTTTTAGAAAAGCGTCTACTACTATCTCGTTTGCCGCGTTCAGCACACATGGGATGTTTCCTCCCCGCTCCATAGCGTGATATGCCAAAGTCAGGTTTTTGAAACGTTTTGTGTCCGGTACTTCAAAAGTAAAATTTTCACATTTTAAAAAGTCTAATCTTTCAAAATTATTCAAAATCCTCTCGGGATAGGTAAAGGCGTATTGGATGGGCAGGCGCATATCCGGCAGCCCGAGTTGAGCTTTGACCGAACCATCTGAAAACTGTACCATAGAGTGTATCACAGATTGAGGATGAACTACTACTTCTATCTTGTTGGGGTGTAATCCAAAGAGCCACTTTGCCTCTATCACTTCAAATCCTTTGTTCATCATACTTGCCGAGTCGATGGTAATTTTTGCCCCCATCTTCCAGTTTGGATGTTTCAGGGCTTGCACAGAGGTAACATGCTGCAATTCTTCGTAACTTTTAGTCCTAAATGGGCCTCCCGATGCCGTTAAAATAATTTTTTCGACTATATTGTCTCCCTCGCCTGCCAAGCATTGGAATATGGCAGAATGTTCGGAGTCCACGGGCAATATCGGGGTATTGTGTACAAGCGCGAGTTCCTGTATGATTTCTCCGGCTACAACAAGCGTCTCTTTATTTGCCAACGCAATGGTTTTTCCTGCTTTTACTGCCGATATGGTGGGTTTTAGCCCGGCATAGCCTACCATAGCGGTAAGCACAATATCGACAGGTTCCATAACCACAATTTGCGATATGGCATCCAGTCCGGCAAAAACTTTGATGGGAAGTTTTTCCAATGCCTCTTTTAGTTTTTCATAATGAGTTTCATTGGCTACAGCAACAATCTCCGGCAAAAATTGGGTTGCCTGCTCAATAAGTAAATCTACATTGTTGTGCCCTGTCAGCGCATATACAGTAAATCGATTAGGGTTTACACGTATAACCTCTAAAGCTTGCGTGCCAATAGAGCCGGTAGAACCAAGTATGGCTATATTTTTTTTCTTTGTTGTCAAAATAATTTTAAAATCTGAATGTAATTACATCTTGAGGATTGATAGGTTTACCTTTTTGCCACAGTTCAAAATAGAAGTGGTTGCTGTTTTTTTCCCCGCTGCCATTTCCTGTTACCGCTACACTTTCTCCCGCTTTTACAAAATCTCCCGCCCGTTTGAGCAGTTTGGTATTATTTTTATAAATGGAGATGTAGTTATTTTCATGTTGGACAGAAATTATCCACTCGTAATCAAAAGTAAATGCCGCGTTTATAACTGTACCCTCCAATACGCTGAGGACATTTTCATTGGAGGTGGTTATGATAGAGATTCCGTATTCTTTGTCTTGCGCATTAAATGTTGATGCAACCACACCGTTTACAGGGCGAAAAAAAACATATCTTTTTTCGGCAGTAACAGTATTTATGGACGAAAGATTGTATTTTTCCGATTCTTCGTACTTTTTTATAAATTCTTTCTCTTTTTTTGACTTTTCGATGAGTCCTGTGGTACGCTCTGCAATATCTATCGAATCGGAAAGATCGATGCTGTCTATTTTAGTATTCCCTGCTATTATGTCTTTCAACACCCCCATATATTCTTCTTGATGCTGCAATTCTCTTTCGATAGAGTCGGTTTTTAACGAATTTTGGACAATCAAATATCTGTTGCCCGAATCTCCATAACCAGGTAGATAGTGTTTCAGCGGTGTGAGGAATATAAGTATAGTGAGCAAGATAAACGTGGACAAAAACAACGAAGTGGCATATATAAATACGCTGAATCGGGACAGACGGGTGTGCCAAGACTCCTCCAACGTATTTTCATTCATAATGGAAACACGATATTTGAATCTTATTTTTTCAATAAAATCTGAAACTATATGGCTGATTTTCCGTCTTCTCATTCGCTTTCTCTAAAAAAATAAAAACGATTGCAAATGTAGTTATTTTTATGATACAGAACAATATAAAAAAATCGAATGCTATTTTGAATATGTTAATATTATGCAATCATAACAAACACATTGAAAAAAATCTCAAAAAAAATCTACTTTTGCTCTATGAAACCGACTTGATTAAAATAATTATCCAGTACATAAGATAGTGATTATTTTAATCATCAAAGGTTCTATCTGACAAATAAAAAAGAATTATAAATAGATGAAAAGAATTGGAATCCTATCGGACACACACGGTTTTATCGACGAGCGAATTTACACCTATTTTACCGACTGCGACGAAATTTGGCATGCCGGAGATTGGGGTTCGACAGAAAGTGTAAACGATTTGCAGCAATTCAAGCCCATAAGAGGTGTGTATGGCAATATAGACGATTATAATGTGAGGGCTTGCTTTTCTGAGCATCTACGATTTAGGTGTGAAGATGTTGAGGTATGGATTACCCATATCGGTGGTTATCCGGGCCGTTACGATGCTCGGGTAAAACCCGAGATTTTCACTCATCCTCCCCGATTATTTATATGCGGGCATTCACACATTTTAAAGGTTATTTACGACAAAAAATTGAAGGTATTACACATCAACCCCGGCGCTGCCGGGAAAGCCGGATTTCACAAAACACCTACCATCGTGAGGCTGGAGATAGCCGGAGAACGCATTCAAAATCTTGAAGTGATAGAATTGCCGTAATACTACAAGTTTTGAGCAATAAAATTTCTAAAAACATTACTCTTTATCTCTTTCCCCCTCTCCTCCTCTTCCCTCTAAAAAAAAATCGAGATAACCCCAAAAGAGGGTTCTCAAATTTCAAAAGTAGAACAAAGAGACAATATATTTCTTTTGATAAATATTGGTTTTCAATGCTTTGTAAAACTGCACTTTGCGGGAGATAAAGATACCGTCGCTCATTCCACAATTGATATTGTGTTGTAAAAAAAGACAGATCACTCTCAAAAGAGCAGTTCTGTTATTTTTTTTTAACAAAATATTACGTGCTATCAATTATATTATTAATCAAAACACTATATATTTGCATTATTATATAATTTATTTAATATAAGGATGTTTTTATGAAAATAATTTCGAAATAAATATGTGATTAATAATTATTTTAAAAATTAACTTTATGAAAAAAATTTTACTACTGCTGTTATGTACAGCTCAGTTAAGCATTGCACAACAAGTTAATGTTTTATTTTGCGAGAAGATAAAAGATACAGCAAATGGAGGATATTTCTATCCAAAATTCAGTCCGGACAAAAGTTATATACTCCTTACGGGGGCAAACTATTCGGGATTGGTGAAATATTCGCTTGACAATGAGCATCTAAGCATATTGAGCAATGACCCAGGCGCCGGCTACGATGTACAAATAAGCGACGATGGCACAACTATCCTTTATAAAAAAATAGAAATAATAAAAAAGTTACGATTCAATTCGCTTATTACACAAGACCTCAACACCAACAAGCGAACTACTATCGTAAAATCTACAAGAGAAAATATTGCAGGTAGGCTAATTCACTCTAAGCCCATATATGTGAAAGGTGCAAAAATGATAAAAAATCTACCCATCTCACCCAATTTTTCACAAGATATTGTTACTGTTGAAAATCAAAAAATAGTTTTGTATCAAAATGGAATCAGGAAAGAATTGACCCCTAACGGCAACGACAAAAGTTATATCTGGCCATCCATCTCTCCCGATGGACAACGCTTGCTTTATACTGCGATTGGCAATGGCACTTTTGTTTCGAATATTGATGGTACAGAAATAACACCACTCGGAAAACTGAACGCTCCCAAATGGGCAGGCAATTCTTATGTGATTGGGATGGACGATATTGATTATGGAGGAAAGTTGCTATCATCAACGTTGATAATTTGTTCGGCAGACGGAAAGCTGCGTGAAACCATCAACACTCCAGACAACGTCCAGGCAATGTATCCGGCCGTTTCCAAAAATGGAGACAAAATTGCCTTTAATACCGAAAATGGAGAAGTGTATCTGATGAATATTGAACTTAAATAAAACTTATGGCAATGAAAAAAATATTATCCATATTATTTGTCTTGGCCGTATATTCACTAAATGCGGCGGACTTTACGGGGGTTAAAATCTATATCAATCCCGGGCATGGTGGTTATAATGGCGCAAACGACAGAAATATCGTAACCATTCCCTATGCTTTGGAAGATACCCTCGGATTTTGGGAGTCGTCAAGCAATCTAACCAAAGGATTGGAATTGCGCAATATGTTACAAGCACAAGGAGCCACCGTGATTATTTCTCGTACACTCAACAGAGAGATGGACGACAGATCTCTCTCCGAAATAGCCGAAGAAGCCAATGCCAACAACGTAGATGCTTTCTTATCTATCCACTCCAATGCCATAGGTACCAATACCGGAACAAATTATTTACTAATACTGTATCATGGCTACGACAACCAACCGACAGTTGCCGGAAGTTTAACTATGAGTCAAACGGCGTGGTCCCGATTGGTCGAAAATCCACTTTCGGTATGGACTCATTATACTTCCGCAACCTCGCCTAACATCAGAGGCGATTACTCTTTTTACGGCAATAGCAGCGGACTTGGTGTATTGAGACCGCTAACTGTACCGGGGTTTCTAAGCGAAGGCGAATTTCATGATTACAGTCCAGAGACACATCGCCTGCTCAATAAGGATTATCGAAAATTGGAATCGTACCGTTTCTTACAATATTTTTGTGACTATTTTGGCGCCGATTTGCCGGCCACAGGAGTTTTGGCAGGGTGGGTAAAGGGCAAAGACCAGCATGTAAACAATCCAAAATTTGTTTATAAAGCAAGTACCGACGATGAATGGCTGCCATTGAATGGGGCAAACATAAAACTGATGAACTCCTTGGGCGACTCCATTGGCAACTATGTGGCAGATACCCTGTACAACGGTATTTTTTCGTTCCAGAATTTAACACCCGGACGATACAAATTGAAAATAAGCGCAAAAAATCATGAAACCATCGACACAGCCATTACCGTTGCCGCAGGCTCTATTTCATATCTAAAAGCCCTGATGCTCAACCCCAATTTACCCATATACAAAGAAATACCGCCCGATTATCCCCAAGCAGAACAGGACGCGGGGATGCTGCCTATGAATCATTACAGCTTTGACAGTGTCAAACAATCCAATCTGGGCTGGTTGAGTCCGGGAAACACAATCAGAAAAGTGGTGCATAAAAACGAAAAATTGTACGTTTTATCGGAAGATACCATAAACAATACTCCAAAAATAGACATTGTTAATGCCGTTTCATTCGAAAAAATAAGAGAAATGAACCTGACTGGCATTGCAGGCGGAGTCAAATTACTCAGCGACATAAACTTTACTTCCGACGGTTACCTGCTGGGGTGTAACAAAGACACAATTTCACTGCCAGAATCCAAGGGGAGGTATTTTAAAATGTATTATTGGAAAAACGATACCGTTGCTCCCAATTTATTGTTTGAAACTCAAACTCAAGGCAACTGGAGCAATGGAGTGGTAGGCGAAACATTTGCCGTTACCGGCGCCCGATGGAAATGCTCGATATATACCACTTCGGTAACCACCGGTAGTTCCAAGGCAGTACGAGTGCTTGGATACAGCTATCAAGACAGTGTTAATCTGGGTTATAGGTATATGCTTGACGCCACTAACTATACCGAATCTCTATGGGGGAAAAAAATAAAATTCACTCTCTCTCCCAACGGCTCAGACAAAATAGTGATAGATGGAGAAAATATGATCCCCACCGAATACAAATTTGAATGGACTCAACCCGATCGTTCTCCACTCACATTGCAAACCGTCTTTGCCGAAGAGGGAGGATATCAACTCCAAAAAATAGCAACCGGAGTCACTTTTTTCAAAAGCGCAGCGCATAACTATATGGTATCGCCAAATTGCGCAGCAGATTATTCTAAGATAGGAGTTGTGCTGTTTGACATTACGGCAGGGCTTGGAAACGCAAAAAAAGTTTCGGATTTTTTACCAAAAAACGGTTTAGGCACCACCCCTGCCCCTTATATGGCTTCTGCAGCTAAAGTTTCAGGATACGATATCGATCTGATTGCAATCGCAGAAAAAGAGGGAATAGCGCGTTTTAAAAATGTACCCGCATTTACTGCCAATGTATATGCTTCCGAATTAAAAACACAAGATACTGGTAATGAGTATATTCTATCTTTCACATTGAATGATGCTATTACCTCCGGTAAAATTTCCGTATTTAATCCAGACCAAGAAGTTTATTCCATAGGACTAAATGCTTTAGACAAAGGAGTTCAACAGGCAATCATAAGTAAAAACGTCCTGCCCGAAGGTAATTACAACTGGTCAATTACTGTCAATGCCGATAACGTGGACAGACCATATAAATTTACCAACAACGCTTCTCCTCAGACACAGTATCATTACCCAAGAGGTGTTTGTGTCGATAATAACTTTGAAAGTCCTTTCTTTGGACGCATCTACATATCGGAAGCTGTAGGAGGCGCAATATCTGGTGCAACAAGAATCACCAACGACGGAGTATATATTTTGAATTCGGCATTGGCAGACATTACAGGACAAGGAGCAACAGCTTATTCGGGAAGTGTCTCTTGGAGTACTTCAGGTAGTCCTATGAGAATCGCAGTAGGCGAAGACGGCACTGTCTATATCAATGACTGGAGCGATGCCAATCCCGGGGTATGGATGATGAATCCAGAAAATCCTCAGAACGCTTTTATCCCTGTATTCAGCAACTCATTGACAAGGGCATCCACCGGACTTTCAAGCAGCAACGGTACCAATGTACACGGTTCCATTTCCCATTGTTGGGCTACAGGCTTTGGCGCAGACAGAAAGTTATACACGTTTGATGAAGACTACGTGGATAATATTGCCACAAGCGCCGGAAATATTTTGCAATACAATATCGGAAATCTTTCTTCACCTTGGAATTTTGCGCCAAGTAACATTGTTTACGACGACAATGCCAACGGCAATTTGCAGCGAAACCTCAACTCCTGCATAGCCCCCGATGGACGTAACGGATGGTGGATTTCTCAATATAGAGCTAATGATGCGGTTTCGGTTCCATCTTTGATTCACATAAACACAAACGGATTGGTCGATTTTAATTCGGGGGATACCCCCACATTGATAGAAAACTCTTATACCGGCGGAATGGCTGTAAACTATGACGGTACACGAATTGCCATGGGCTGTAAAGACGAGTTGAAAATATTTAGTATAACTTATTCGCAAATCGGCGTACCAATACTGACAAAATTGTATAGCATCAAACCGCTGCTCGGCACCAACACCAACGCTGTCGGCTTTGACAGAGCCGGTAATGTATATGCAGTATCCAACAACAACGAAAGACTCGGAGGATGGGCGCTCCCCAATATCAACAATTCGTTTGTAACCCCCGCACCCCTCAGTCAAGTATTGAAAGGGATAAAAACAGGATTTACCTATCCCAAAACATCTCTTGATATTGTTGTTTATCCCAATCCGGCAACAAATTTTGCAACCGTAAAATCAAATAATGATATGCTGCAATCGGTTATTATCTTTGATGCCAACGGACGGACGATTCAACAACAAAACATTCAAGGATTGCAAGCTGACATTGATATGTCAGAATTAAATTCGGGTATATATATTATGAATATAAAAACTACACAAAAGACCGTAAACATTAGGGTTATAAAAAGGTAGATTATTGTTAGTTGATTGATGTTTGATTGATGTTTGGCGAAGACTGTCGGGAAATAATATCCGGTAGTCTTCGTTCTATTTTGGGTATTGCAATTTGCTTTTGAAAATAAAATTGTAATTTTGCTACACTATTTTTTTGAATTATTTTAATATCATAGCATTGTGGCACAAATAAAGTCGTTTTTAGTCATAATCTTCATATTATTTTTTATCTCTGGTGGCTTTGCATCAACCCCTTATTGTCAAAATTTAAGTTTTGAAATGCTCAATTTCACAAATTGGACAGGCTACACTTGGGCTAAAGGGCAGCCAGGAATAGTTGTTTCCATGCCAAAGGTAGAGGGTATTGTATCCGGGCGACAAACTATTGTTACCCAACAGGGATACGACCCGATAGTAGAAAACAACCAACTGAAACGGATACCCGATGGATTTAGTCAATCTGTAAAATTAGGAACAACCAACTTTGGAGACGGAGGATTACGTCAAAACTTGATTTATACGCTGGATGTAAGCGAAGAAAACGCCTTTGTAATTTACCATTTTGCCGTAGTATTGCAAGACCCTTACGATGAGTATCACGCTGTGGAAGACGAACCCCGTTTCACGGTAAGTGTTTCGGACGAAGGTGGAAACTCTATAAAAAGCTGTTACAACTACGATGTACATGCCACCGAAGCCACCATCAAAGGTTTTCGGTCGTTTATGTACAATACCGGATACGGCGTTACTCCCGTATACTGGAGAGATTGGACTGCTGTAGGGATGGATTTGACACAATTTATAGGTCAAAAAATAACGCTTGAATTTATGTCCGCAAACTGTACGCGGAGAGGACATTTTGGGTACGCCTATTTTGTTGTAGAATGTATGCCTATGCAAATAAATATGGAATTTTGCGCCGCAGACAATCAGGCTAGATTATACGCCCCCAACGGTTTTGAAAAATACCTGTGGATTGAAAATGGAGTAGCTATTGGCAATGCGCAAACTTTGACCATAGAAAACCCGATAGAGGGGCAAACATATCAATGTGAACTCACATCGGAAACCGGATGCGTAGCTACGGTATCTACCGCAATTCAAAGATACTTCCCTTCCGCAAGATTTGCATATCGATACGATTGCAACAGCAATACAGCCACGTTCAGCAACAGTTCATCTACCAATTCGGGTACATTACAATACTTGTGGGATTTTGGAGATGGTGTCACTTCGAATGAAATAAATCCCGTTCACACCTTTACCACCGGCAAACAAAAAATAGTGAAACTGACAACAAACAATCTTCCCTCTACCTGTTCGGATACATACATTGACACCATAAATGTTTTTGATCCGCATCTCATTGTTATTGAAGGAGATTCGCTCTATTGTCCGAACAAAACAGTCGCATTAATTGCCAAAGGAGCCTATCATTATGTTTGGAGTACCGGAGATACCGTTTCGGTAATCAATGTAGGACGTGAAGAAACTATTTGGGTTACCGGCACTTCCGAAGATGGCAGTTGTCAATCCGACACGGCATACTTTAAGTTAAAGCAGAAACCCGATTGGGATTTTACGATAGAAGGTGAAAGTTCATATTGCGAAAGTGGGAATACAACCATTCGATGCGTTTCCGATTCTAAAAACTTACAATATGCTTGGAGTACAGGAGATACAACTCCGGCAATTACTGTTTCGACTCCTGGCAACTATTTTTTGACCGTCAAAAATGCAGGAGAATGTATTGAGGAGAAAACTCGCTCTATTACCATCGTAGAGCACCCAAAACCCGAAGTCGATTTTGTTTTTTCAAAACAGATATTCGATATTAAAGACAATTCTGTGTCGGCAAGTATCACGCCGGAGCAAAATACTGTTTATACGTGGAATATGGGCGATGGCACAGAGCTGACCGGCAGCAGCATTACACATAATTATACGATAGATTATAATAAATGGTCGTATCCGGTAACTTTAAAAGCTACAAGCGAATACGGCTGCGAAAAAGATACGGTACAATATGCAAACTTTTCTGTTTTTATTCCCAACGTTTTTACACCAAACAGCGATAATGTGAACGATGTATTTATGACCAATGTCGATTTGACCATTTACGATCGTAACGGAATAAAAATATATGAGGGGAAAAATGGTTGGGATGGAAATTTTAAAGGCGAAAAAGCCGATAACGACACCTATTTTTATCTCATAAAGTACCCCAACGCTCAAGGCTCTACCCAAACATCCAAAGGGTTTATTGTACTGAAACGATGAAAAAATTAATTATTTACTTCATATTTACTTATACCCCTATTTGCCTGTTTCCCCAAGCAGATATAAGTATGGCTACCCATTGGTACAATCGTGCCAATTACAATCCGGCATCCATTGCCCGCACCGATTATATGTATCTTTTTTCTAATATACGAAAGCAATGGACAGGCGTTGAAGGTGCTCCTAAAGTTTATAATTTTCAAGGGTCGATGTACAATAATCCGTTAAAATCTGCATTTGGCATATCGGTTGTGAGCGATAATATTGGTATTACCAATGCTTTTAATCCAACGTTCTCGTACGCATACCACCTATCAAATAATCCCAACTGGTCGCTTTCATTCGGATTGTCAATGGGTATTTTTTATAGAAATATTGATGCTTCGAAGTATTTGCCTGTTGATGATAATGACCAAACACTCTATCAAGATATAGAAAGCTCCACCGAACCGGATGCTAATATTGGTATGGAATTCCAAAACACACATTTTATATTCGGCATTTCCACCACACATATATTCTCCATCAACAAAACAGAAAATATATATTTGAACGCCAACCACAGGTATGTTTACACCATTTATAAAAACACCAACCTGGATGTATTCAACTACTACGTAGGAATGCAGTATGTGAACCACCACAATATCTCTGTACTTGAAGGAAACGCTACGATACGGTTCAAGTCTCCCACCGGGCTGCAAAAAGGAGGGCGAGAATTGTTTGATGTAGGATTGACTTATAGAAGCTCAAAACAAATGACACTGCTCTTTGGTATCAATCTGTCTGGCAACTTTCGTACAGGATATGCCTACGACCAAATATTCCGAACAGGATACAACCAAAACGGAAGCCATGAACTGATGCTCGAATATAGAATTCCTCTGAAATCGGCAAAATGTGAAACATGCCGCGATCAAGAGTTGTGGTATCGGTAATGTGAGACTAGCACAGGTAAAAAGATATTGTAACAAACAGAAGAGGGATACTTTCTCTAAAAAGTACCCCTCCTCTTATTAAATGTAAAAACCGTAATTTTAACACATCTTACAATGCGATTTTTACATTTTTATAATCTGTGCCATTTTCAAATCTGATAAGATAAACACCTTTTGATTTAACGGCAGCTTTCAAAATATCTGTGTAGCTTTTTTCGTTCAATTTTTCACTTAATATTTTTTTCCCCGACAAATCGAAAACAGTCATTGAGACTGCCTGATGTGCAAAATCTGCTATTTTTTTATCTTTTATCAGATTGGTCAAAGAGGTTATCTTCAGCGAATTTACGACCCAGTTCACATCGGAACCACCGCCGTCTGCAAAAGTAAATTCCAATTTGTTGTTCGAGACGGTAACGTCAAACTCGCTGGTGGTGAATACACCCAGTGCGGAATTTACTCCCGATACTTTTGTTTCTCCATTTACAGCAATAGACATATTGTCATGCGCATAAGAGGGGTCGCCCTGTTTTACCGTTATATGAAAATCGGCATTATTTACAAAAACAGAAAATGTATTGGGGGTAGAAGCCAACATAAAATCACGCAGTTCGTCGCTATTGCCAGTTCCTCTGTCTCGAGAATAGACTACGCTCCCATTTTCCCATCCATACGAGTTGCTTAGCATAGTTGACTCGGTTACCTGAATTGCTCCCAAAACAACGGGAGAGGTGGAGGTGCCAAAATCAAAAAAAGCCTCATTTAGATAATTAGGAGTTAAAACTGTAACTTGAACGGTAGCTGTTTTACCATTTGCCGTTGTAGCCGTAACAATTGATGAACCCGGAGCAATTCCTTTGATAATGCCGTTGTTTACGGTTGCCACCGCCAAATTGGATGAGTTCCATACCAATGATTTATCTTTGGTAATAAAGGGGAAAAATGTGGCGGTAAGCATCGCATTATTTCCTTGATAAATAGTAATTGCGTTAGAATTTAGCTTTATGCTGTCAGCCTGATTGACGGTTGAGTCCATACGATATACGATTGAGGTGTGGTAGTTGGTGTAGTAGGTGTATGGACCTTTCATCCACAGCACGTCAAAAAATCCTTTTTTATGATGCCTGGGCGCTATGGGGCGTACATTTACATACTCTTTGGGAGTATTCCACGTTACGGCTATGGAGTCCCATGTTATTCCTTTATCGGGTGTGGTAAATTTAAAAATTTCGAAAACATCCTTTACCTGTTTCGACAAATAAACCGTTGATGGATTATCGTAATCCAACGAGATTCCACCGGAGTAATTCGGTTCAGGTTCCGTTGTGTTTACAGGAGTTTGAGGAAACCATTTTCCGCCATTGGTAAGTTGTTTTTGAAACCAGTTTGCTCCTGTCCAACGGCTATAATAATACCTGTGATCAGTATCGGTAGGGAACGACGCGAAAACCATCACCGGATTTTTGTCTGAATCTACCGTAATATCCCAGATCCAGCCTTTCCCGTTCGAGGCGTTATATACAGTTTCGGCATCGTTGGTATCTATGTTCAGAGGATTGGCTCCTGCATTGTAATCTTTGATTAAGGTTCCGTCCGCTCTGTAAAACTTATCATTTTTGAATAGGGCGTAATAAATTTTGTTGCTTGCTTCGTTTCTGGGATGCCCGGTAGTGTAAGCCACATGAATAGCTCCTGTTGAGTCCTGGCAATATCGCGTATAGGGTCTTTGTCCTCCGCCAATGATAAATTTTGTTGGGGCATCAAAGGTTTCTCCGTTGTCGTGCGAAACAGCCATAGTTGGATGCCAATCCGCATCACCCCTGTAAAAAATAACAATGTCGTTACCTACCTGAAATGGATATGGATAAGTTACGTTGTATCCAAATGTTTTTTCTGCTCCAAATGACGAAATATCTTCAGCATTGGTAGAAATACGGTAACGCATCACTGTATCAAAGTGTTTCGAATAGAAAAGGATGATTTTTCCATCTTTTCGGATAAAAACGGAAGGATTGGCATGATCATCAACTTGTAATTTTTCTGACAAGGTGTTTTTGATATATTCGCCCGTTTTATGATTGTAAGCGGCAATTACAATATCACCTGTAGAAGTTACCCATGAGAAGTAAGTCTGCTCTTTTTGCCCTTTATGATAAATAGAGCGGGGATCGGCAAACCAGCACCAGGCTCCATCAATATCCAATGTGTCTATTTTTCCGGTCTGAATAAAATTTTTAGGAAATGAGGCTGTTA
>JBKECI010000101.1:0-23031 GCA_047974405.1 Paludibacteraceae bacterium
GATTTGGACAGGTTATTGGTTATAATAAGTTTTGTTTGTGCTTCGTCGGGAAAATTGGTTTCCTGACGAATTTTATATCCGTTTTCCTCCCAATTCAATTCCGACGGTACAAACAGATTTACATACAGTGAATCATGTTGGCGTGTATAAATAAATTCTCCATATTTTTCATGGTTTTCCATTCCCGTACCCACACAGCACCACATAGCCTCATTGGGAGAGGAGTAAACACGATAATGTTGGGGACGGGCAGGTGTGAAATAGACAAACCCGCCATGCGCAGGATGTTGGGTAGAAAGAATATGATTCAACATTGCACGTTCGTAGTAGTCGGCATATTTTGCATCGTTCTCCATTCTGAAAAGACCTTCGGTCAGTTTCAGCATATTATTGGTGTTGCATGATTCGGGTCCCTCCACATCAGTCATATAATCCATACACGCCGAAGCTTGAGGGAAATATTCTTTACGACTATTGCCTCCGGATGCGATACTGCGATTATGAGCAACCGTAGTCCAAAAAAACTTGGCGGCTTTTGTGTAATTATTATCGCCGCTTACCTCTGCAATACGTTGAAAACCGACAGCCTTGGGTACTTGGGTGTTGGCATGCTTATTGTCTAGATTATCGACTCCCGAGACCATAGAGTTCAAAATCACTTTGTGCGAAAGGCGTTTTGCCATAGTCAGGTATTTGGTCTCGTTGGTCATCTGGTAAGCATCGGCATACATTTCGTTGATTCCGCCAGGTTCAATATTCAGCATGGTTTCCATCTGTGTGTCGTTTAATCCTGATAACAGATTGATACCCCAATCGCAAAATCTCAGGAAAATTGTTTTTGCCTCTTCGTTGCCGGTATAGAGCCATGCATCCCGTAATCCGGCGTAGGTTTTGTGCAAATTGTACCAAGGTACCCATGCCGAATTGTAAGCGGTAAACGTGCCGCTTTTCAATTGCGACCATATGTTGCTGCTGTTTGGAACTCCTCCCGCATAGCCCACGCCCCAAGTTGGATATTTTATACCGTTGGCATCCTGACACGCTTTGAATTCGGAAATCATATAGTTCAATCGGTTTAAGCAGGCAACGTTTCCGGTAGCAGCATATCCCATAGCAACAGCAGAGAGATAATGCCCGGCAATATGCCCGTCCAATCCTATCCAGTTTGGGTAGCTTGTTGCTTTTGCAGGCAAACCTGCTACCGAGCGGTAGGGTGCCAACAGCCTGTCGGTATCGTATTTCAGTAAAGTTTGGATATTTAGGTCTTGGGCATGTTTCAGTGGACCGTCTAACAAGGTGATTTGATTTAATGGAAATCCATTTTTATATAATTTTTCTTGAGATAAAATAGATAGGCAAAAGAATATCCCTACGCTTATTGTGAATAATAATCTTTTCATTCGATCGATTTTTTTATTGATTGACAATCAATGTTTGCTGTTTTATGTTACTGTTTTTATCTGTAGATTTTAGAAGATAGACCCCTTTTTGTAGAGATTTTATATCCAGAATAGTATTAGGTATATTTATTTCTTTGGACAAAACTTTTTTTCCGTTGATGTCAAAAATATCTATTACAGTATATCCTGAGTTGTTCAAGAAAATTTGTAATTTTGCCGGATTAGGGTGAAATAATTGATTGTCAAGCGTAATATGCTTCACTGAAGTGAGCGATACAAGGTTATTGATCTCCTCGGAGGAGAGTGCGTAGTTGTAAAATCGCATTTCGTCCAACCATCCGTTTAGATAAGGATCGGTGCTGAACTGCGATTTACCGATATAATTTGCCGAAGATGGGGCAATATCGTATGGTCTAAGTTGAAAATTATAACCTGTACCGACATTTTCGCCATCTAAATACATCTTCAGTATATTTAACGGGTCTAAAGTGATTGACACGTGGTGCCAACCCAATACAGGCAAGTCTTTGGTTGAAGTTACGGTCTGTTTTCTCCCATCGGCAGAGAGTATTTCGAAACTCATCAATCCGGAACTGTTAGACGAAGTTAAAAACATATACGAATTTGTACTCGAGCCAAAATCAATAATCCGGCTCCAGTTCGATTTTTCGTTCAGATAAATCCAGGTAGCTATGGTAAAGTTACTTACCTTATCCATTAATCCAGATGGGAGTTTGATGTAGTCGTTTACTCCATCCAATACCACGGCATTATTTATTTTTCCGGCAGTTGTCGGAACTGCGCCATACAACAATCCCACTAAATTGTTTCCACTGGCATCGTATGCGAAATATCCCGTTTTGGTCTCGTCAAATTTGTAATAAGGCAATTTGTCTGTTGGGGTTTCCACACTGTAAGTGACAGTATCTGAGGTTTCAATGGCTCCCAAGTTGTCGTAAGCCTTTGCCAATAATTTGTATGTTCCGATTTTGCTTGTATTCAATTTATACGAAAATGATGAGAGTGGTGTTGTAAAATAGAGGCTGTCATTGACATATATTTCGGTTTTTACCAGATTTCCATCATTGTCGTGGGCATTTCCACTGATGTATATATTGGCAGGAGCTATGTAAGGAGAGGTTTTACTGAGTGGAGTATTTATTTTTACAATGGGTAACATATTACCTTGTGTAAGTGTTGTATTACCAAAAAAAACTGTCGATGTTTTGTTTTTATCAGTAGATGAAACAGCCACTCCTGCGTAAACAAGCCGTTTTATATTTAGGGTAATTGCTCCTATTGTTTCCCAATTTATTTTGTCTTTTGATACCGAAGCGGTAAATCTGTCTCCGGAGCGACTGATGCGAATATGACAAGGCAATGTATTAAAACTTGCATTGGATGCAACTATTTCAATGTTTTTATTTACTTTGTCTCTAACCAATAAGCTGATACCGTTCTCTTTGGAGAAATTGAGAAAGACCGTTTTTGATATTTGCTCTAATGAATCACGAATCATCAACCCTGCTTGTGAAGAGGTGTTTTCTTCCGTTATTGAGTCGATTTGTGTGACAATCTCCCCATTATCTACCAATTTTTGGAAAACAAATTGAAAATGATCAGTATTTCCGGATATTCCTGTCCCTGTCCCAACTACTGTTAAGGTGTTGTTTTTCAATATCGATCTACCATAGTTTGGGAGTAGGGCAATGGAGCGGGGCATAATGTCCATATTCATCCAAGGGAGAACGCTGTTTGTAGAATCAATGGTATAGGTAAGACATCCAAATCCAGGTTGGTCGTAGGTGTCGGGATGCCCGCCGTCTGCCGATACGTGAGGTCCATCCCAATTTCCGCCAAATTTTCCAGTCAATGCCTCTTCCAGATACTTAATTTCAGGTTGTGTTGATTTAGCACGGTATTTATAATGGTTCAAAACCTGCGAAATATAGGAAGAACGCGCTCCTCTTCCCGCACTGCTTACAGTTGGTTCTGTCAGCCACCCCGTCCATGAAGAGGGGTTGCCTTGCTGGTGGGTGTATGAAGTATAGGGGACGGTGTACTTACCAACCATAGTGCCTGCGCTGTCGGTGAGGATATTGTATTTTGCAACATACTCTGCCCCTTTCCTAAATCGGCTGTCGTCATATGCAAACAAATCAATTCCTTGGTTATAATTCATTTCCAAAAAAAGTCCGTACTCAGCCATCCCTCCGCAAGTGTGCCCTTGGTCGCGTCCGCTCTCCTCCCACTGCCCAAGTTGGGGCTCTCCGTTTTCTCCGGGGTGCAGATAGTTGACGGCTCTTATGATATTACCATTGCCACAGTTATTTTTGAAGTAATCTATTGTTCTGTTAACATATGATTTGTCGTCCAAAAATATTCCGATAGCGCTCATCGCAGCCATATTGCAGGCATCCCAATTGGTGCGGTAATTGGTGCAATACGCACCGTTGTGTGCGGCAACGCCATTATAGCCAAACAGAAATGTTTCAACGAGAGGGTGCGCATACACATTCAGTAAATATGTTTTAAATCTTTCCACGTCAAAACCTGTATAACCTCGCATCATTTCCGCTGCGTTGGCTATTTGATAGCCATTTAGTCCTCCGGCTAAAAAACGATCGGCATTCCCTCCCAAAGTGATGTGATTTTTAGACCATGCGTTGAGTATCTCCACGGCTTTGTTCCCGTGTGCTACATCTCCCGATATTTTATATATAAGGGCGTGCTGGTATGCTGCCGCCACATCACGATACAGAACGGCGATATTGTCCAAGGTTCCCGAGCCTCTTTCTACAACGGTTGTTGCGCGAGGTAACCATGTTAATTGGGCTTCGCTGCTTTTAAGTAAATTGAGCCACGTACTGTAATAGGGTTCTTCGTGTTTTGCCACTTTCTCACGCATGCGGGCAAAGTCCGGTTCTTTGTGTAATATTCCCGGATGTACAAAGTCTTGAGAGAAGTTGGGAATAATACAAAAAGAGAAGAGGAAAAGTAGCAAAAATGATGTATGTTTGGTATTATTCATAATGGTGATGTTATTTTGTTCGGCATCATCTCTCTATAAGCAATTTTTGAATAAACTTTTCGTGGGAGTTATCTTTTATTCTAATTATGTACAATCCGTTTGATAAATTGTTTACAGATAGTGTTTTATTGTTTCCGTCTGTCACTAGTACAGTACTCCCCGAGCTGTTGATTATCTCAATGGTTTCGATGTTTTTTTTCGTTTGGATATTAATGAAATCTTTGGCAGGATTGGGAAAAATTTTGATTGAATTATCATTCACTTTATCAATAGATGTCAAAGATGTTTTTACCAATCGAAAACCTACAAAATTATAACTTTCGTCTGGCGAAATACTTTCACGATGCGTCAAATGCAAATCAGTTGGTCCCGAAGCTCTATAGCCTCCCCGAATCACTTTTGATACCCCCTTTTCAGCCCCTTTGGGGTCGGTTGTTAATGATAAAATATCGGTATATCTGCCATACCAGTCTGAACACCATTGATATACATTTCCGCTCATATCATACAATCCCAAACTGTTTGCCGTTTTTGTACCTGCTTGTTTGTTTACCAAGCCGGAGTTGTAATAATACCACGAGACTGCTGCAGGGTCGTTGCTGCCACTATAGGTAAAGGTTTCTTTATTGACTCCCCCTTTGGCGGCGTACTCCCATTCAGCTTCTGTGGGGAGCCGTCCGCCTGCCCATTCGCAATAGGTGGTTGCTCCGTACCAGGTAACTTTTATCGCAGGGAAGTTTTCATATCCCGTTGCCGGTTGAAACAGACCGTTATTGTCAATTATTCCCCACGAATCTTGTACAAATAATGGTTTTCCCGCATTATCTCCTGCAAGCATTACCGAACTTCCGTAAGCATTCAAAAATTCGGCAAATTGAGCATTGGTTACAACATTTTTACTCATATAAAATGTAGAAACAGTAATGTTTCTTGTGGGAGATTCTCGGGTATAAACGCTATTTCCCATTGTGAAACTTCCTCCGGCAACCGTGATCATGTCGGTATCCGGAATTTGAGCATTTACCTTGAAACAAGCAATGAATAAGGCTGTTATAATGATATGTTTTTTCATTTTTACTTTCATTTTATGTGTGGATTATTTTGGATAACCGAAAACTTGAACAGAAACGATGGCAACATTTTCTGCTCCATAAGACGAGTTTACTTTGATACGTACAAATTTTGCATCGTTCTGTGTAAAATTGATAATTTGCTCGTTGGTGGTGTTTTGCAGTGTAGCGGTATTAACCGTAGTGAATATCGAACCATCAACAGATGTCTGAATTTCAATATTTTGAGGACCTCTGTTTGCCGCAGATTTAATTGTTAGTTTGTTGCATCCAAATGTTTCCATCAGTCTGATTGTTATCATTTCGGGTGTTGAGGTAGTGGGCAAAATCAATGATTGATAATAAGTAGCATCGTCATCGTCTATCATAGCGAACGGAAAATGTTCGGGATGCTGATCGGCAGCCAAAATGTGTTTTCCTTTGGAAACATTGGCATACCCATCGGTAAATGTTGCAGGGGTTGAAATTATTGTACCATTTTCTACTTGAAAATATTTACAGGTATTTGCCGGGATATCTACAGGCAATGTTACATAATTTCCACTATCCCATATGTTTACGGAAAAAGAGACATCCGTCGCGTTTTCATTTTTTACGTAAATTGTATAGGGAGAATCTCCTTGAACTGCTTTCAATGGCAGTGTAGCATCTTTTACATAGCAATAAAGTTTTTGGGGTACAGATGAATTGATACTGCAACTAAATGTTGCCGTACCATTGTTTCCTACAAGAGATGTTACCCTGTTGTAAACAGGAGCGCCTTCATCAAAACTGAGTGTAACGTCTGTATCTGTTGAAGAGCGGAAATTTGAAACCACTAAATGTCTTTTCCCGTCTGGATCTTCTGCGGCTACGGCTTTCCAACCGGCTGCAACTGTAGGGTATTTTGCTTTATTTGCCAATAGTTGTGTTGTTGCGCTGTTAATATTTGGGTATGCAATCATTGATCGTGAATGAAATACTTCTCCCGATGTAAATGATTTAGAAGTGGTTGAGTACGAGCCGTATAATTTCGACACATAAACGGATGTTTTCAACTCTTTTTCTCCGAATGCTATTCCTTTGCCACCGTTTACCACTATTCCGTACTGATTGTCAATATTTGCCCAATTGCCGGAGAGGGTAGTAAGCGTAGTACCGTCTGAAGTTGCAGATCCTCCCTCGTAATAAAGTGTTCGTTTCAATTTGGTCAAAATATCGGTAGTAATTCCAAGCATCAATCCTCCTTCCTTGGTAATGCTGCCCGAAGTATTTGCAACTTGCTCATCCATATAAATTACGGCATTTCCCGGGGTTGAGTAGAAAGTAATATATTGGCTAGCTACGTTATCATCAATGGTAAGTTTTCCTGTTGTTGAAAAGCTTTTGGGAGACATAGCATAAGTGCTTTCTACAAACGAAGCGTTTCTTGTTTTTCCCGAAATATCAGTATATCCAGTAAAATTACCGGTATTTCCAACCTTCAGAGGGAAAATGATATTGCTATAATTGGCATTGTTTGGAGAGGCCATTCCCATATACGATTTGTAGCTGGAGCCGTCGGCAGATTGAAACCACGAGAAAGTAACGTATCGGTCATCGTTGTTGCTACGGATGATTTTACTGTACGGAAGATATTTGGTGGTTTCGTGTCGTTTGCTGAAATCGCTCCATTTTGTAGCCGTCATATCTGTAGTTGAAAAATAATCGTGATACAAATGTGCAAATACCAAACGACGCGCGGTAACTGCCATCCTCCGTTCTCCTACATCGGGATTTAATAAGAATGAGCCGTCGGAAGTGGTCGATTGCCGGTATTTGGCATATTGCAATACTAAACTTTCCAGCATCAAAGCATCCGGATCTCGATAAATTGATGCCAAGGCTGAGTATGTACCCAATTCGTCGTAGATATACATCGACCAATCGTTACCGTTTGGCATTGCCAATATCCCGTCTGCCATGATGAACTCTTTGAGCATTGAGTTCCAAACCTCCTCTACATTGTGTTTCAAAGCTTCGGGAGCTGTGATGTAGGGAGGCATAATGTTGTTTGAAACTGCTTTATAAGCCAAATACGATTCGGACATCTCTTGAATGGGAATATTCAAATATGAGGTATGAAAGAAATTGTGGTTTTCGAGTGCGTAATCGGGAAAGAGATTGGCCCCAATGTGCCAGTCGCGAACATATTTTCCGTCCACCACCTTGTAGTTATATATGTCTGCATCTACGCTGTAAGTGTTCATAGCATACTGCTTGCAGCGATAAGTCCAAGCTTCCGCATTTTTTTCTTCGGGAAACATAGCTGCTGCGATGGCTAAAATATTGGTATCCCATCCATTTTCTTCGGCTTTTGTGTCGGAATTTACTCCGGTAGGTATTGGTGTAGAGAGTTTATAATCGGCTTCTGCAACAATCATTTTTTTTACTGCCGCTTGGTCTGCCGTAGTCAAATCGTTCCACATTAGCCAAGCAGCATAGGCTGTAGAGGTACTCCACATAGACGACTCCCATACCAGTCCCCAATATTTACTATCGGTACAAGTTTTTATTTTATTTGCCGTATGTGTGTTGTACGAATATCTGATAGCATCCAAGGCGTGTTGCTTAACTGTAGCAAAGGTGATGCCGTTGGGTAGGGGCTGCTCTTGTGCCTTTTTGTGGATAAAAGCATACATAAGAGCATAATCGGCATTGGTACGCGCTCCGTGTTCAACACTTTGTCCGTTTCCAAAATACGAACCGCTAAATTGCCCTTCGGAATATACCAAATGTTTTGCCAACATCTCACGTAAAGTAGATTTTATTTCATTCTCCGATATGGGTTCGGTAGAAATATTGATGTCCATTCCAGAGACTTCACCTATTTCATACAACTCCCAATTGTCGATATAGCCTACGCTTCCTGTTTTTTGATAATTGTTAAAAAAAGTCAAAGCTCCCGTGACTGTTGCGCCCGTTTGGAATGTAAAGTCCAATGCCTGCCACCCTTCTTGTGTATCTATTACCTGGTTTATATCGGGACTGGAACCATCGTACTTGGCTACGCCAAGCTGGAAAGTACCTCCCATAGTTTTTATCATAGCGCGCATTCTGTATTTGGTATATGGAGTAAGAGATAAACTTTGGTCGATAGACCCCGAAGTGGTAATTGCTCCGCTATACTTACCACAGTAAGGCGACACGGAATCCAACGACCTTGTTCCCCATCCGGAAAAATTAGACAAACTATTGATAAATGGGTCTTTGATAAGATTTGTTTTGCCAGCATAGAGAGGCGTAAAACATTGGGCGTCGCCTATTATTGCGTTTACGATAATAGATTGGGAAAATGCTCCACTCGATACTAAAATAGAACCGTTTGTAATGCTTGTAATCCCGTCTGAGGTAGCTGTAACTGTTGCGCCACATTGGGCTTGAGCAACTGTAATTTGTGTTGGACTCACGAAAATGCCGACAGGGGGTGTTATTTGTACTAAATCAATCAGATTGTTGCCGCTAACTGTAAATGTGTGCGAATTATTGATGTCGTTAAATGCAAGCGAACTTTCCGAAACCGTCAGCGATTGGGCCGTATTTTGTGTGATAGATAAGTCGGCCACAGCACATAGGGCGGCGGTACTTGCCCCTATGGTGAAATAATACACTCCTGCCGTAGGAACATTAACAGTAATCGTACCCTCAGAAAATAACTGCTTAGTAGAGGAACAGACAAAGTCTTTGGTTATTATTGGGGAAGTTCCGTCTGCATTACTCGAAATAGCAGTAGTAAGGGTGGGAACGGTAGCGTTGTTTGCCCAAGCGTACTTGAAATTCAACACGTATGTTTGGCAAGCCTCCAATTTTATTGGGTAGCTGAATATAGATGAGATGGATGTGCCACCTACTCCATCCCAACGGATGTACAAGTCTCGCCCTGTCCAAGAAGAACCATTGAAAGTCCATCCAGAGGTTACGTCGTTAAAACGGCAAGCCGTACCCGATGAGTTAGCCAAACTCCAGCAAGTGGTGGTGTTAGAACAACTCCAACCCCATAAATGGGGATAGGAGCGATTGCCGGTAACTCCATTCCCATCCCAATAATCAAAGGTTGTAGGAGAATAATTGAGTGTGTAATTTTTAACAACACTCCCATCGCTTGAGGTGCAAGCCATTGTTACGGTAGTATTGCTTGCACTGATGTCTGATGGGCTGTTTGATACCGACGCAGCGTTTTGTGTAGGGACACCGGTTGCTGTTATGGATGAATATGCAGGAGCCACCAACACATTGTATGAGGTTGCGCCGGAGTTAAAGTCTTTGTCCAATACTCCGTTGGAGAGGGTGATGTTGGATAGTGTGGCATCTTTGGCAGGGGTGGTAATGTAACTGAAGGTTCCTCCGTTTATAGTAGCGTTTTTGCCGTTGGAACTTATGTCATTACCGTTTTGATTGTCGAAGTTATAATAAGCCACCAATCCTGTTTCGTTTCCGTTTAGTACCACGTTTTTGTTGGCGGTAATTTCGGCTCGTGTTCTGGCTGTATTCCAAATACGTACTTCATCAAATAGTCCGGCTATGTTTCTGCCCGCTACCACTGGGTCGCTACCAATGTAAGAAGTGTTGCTGAAAAAGCTTGAATTCCATGAGGGAACAGTATTTGAGACAGCATAGTAAACTCCGTTTAGCTCTACCAACACAGAGTCGGTACGAACGATGAGGGAGATATGGTTCCAAACTCCCGCCGTAGGTATTGCCCCAGTAAGCGAAGAGACAAAGCGTGCATTGGCGTTGAAGTCGCTACGCAAATAGCCCGAAGCGTTGTTGTCGAATTGCACGCTGTTAATGTTGCCAGAACGATCTACAAAGAATCCACCGTAAGAGACCCAAGAAGTGGGCTTTACCCACATTTCAACGGTAAAAGGATATTGATTAATGAGCGTATTCAATGTCGGAATACTCAAACTGCTTGTAGAGGCAGCTCCTGTTCCTCCGGGTAGGTTCAATGCGTATCCACTTTGAGATTTTGAGGTAAAGGTAATGGCAAAAGTCATTAATAATAGAAATGTAATTTTTCTCATGGTTTATTGTTTTTGATATGCGGACTCTTTATAAAGTTCAAAAATAAAAATGTTTATCTGTTATAAAGTAGATAAAAATGTCATTAAGGTGTATTTTTTCATTTGGGTTATTCAAACCAGATGAGAAGCAAACAATGAAGTCATTTTAATTCTCAAAAGTACCGGTGATTTTTATTTTGAGAATTTCACGCTTATATTGCAGAAATACATTAATTTTTTTCTTGTTTCTGCGTTGATTTGTGTATTCGGTGGAAATGAATAAAAAAGAACCAAAAGCCAAGACGACTTCAGAGTAGAAATGTTCCCGACAAATATTTTTAAACAAAATTTCTGGGTAAAGACGGGTATTCCCAAATAGCAATTAAACCTTAGGATAAGCGTTTAATGGATTAGTACAAAGCCTCTGTTTGGTATTATATCAATGTTTATTTGTTATTATAAGTTTGCGAACGGCGCAACCTTCGACAGTCTCAATTTTTACGATATACAAGCCTGCATAAAGGTCAGAAATTTTTACAGGGTTGGTGTAAGGAGTGCTTGCTTGTTTTACCAATTTTCCGCTAATATCATAAATTAAAACATTTTTTAATGCTGTTTCAGATAGGATACTAAACTCGTCAGTAGCTGGATTTGGGTAAATTTGTACGTTTTTTTCGATAATGTTGTTCAAAGCGGTCAAAGAACAATCTCCTTCCATACATCTTAGCAATTTGAAATTGTTGAGCCAAGCTTCGGTACCCGAGTTTGATTTACCAAAATCAACTTCAACGGTATAATTTCCGGAGGTTGTTATATAGGGGAATATAAATCTGTAACTGCCCGTACCGGAATGAACTACGGTATCTTTCAGAGTTGAAAATATTGATGAGCCGTGTAGCATCCTTGGCGCAATATTGATGCCTGTTTGCGAGGTGGCGTCAAATGTCAATACGTGTTGAACTCCGGCATACAAATATACATTCCAAGCCAAGCCAGCGTTGGTAGCATAGCTTGTCCCTGTGGTTATTTTGAGTCTTACGGTGGGCTTTTGGTTGATTTGTACCGTAGAATCTACACTTGCCGAACCGTTGAATTGTCCAAACTTTTTTATTGTCCACCCGTTGAGTCCATCCGTAAAATTACCGTTGGTAATGTAATTGTCAACCGCTTTCTCTGTAATCTCGTCTATCGTTATATTATCAATCCAAATTTCGTTACCCGCTTCGAGTAATCCGTATTGAATATTCATTGTATATTGATTGCTTGTTATCGGCACATCGTTGGTGATAAACGAAATAGTTTTTTCGGTTGTTCCGGCGCTAAATCCGGTTCTTATTATCGGGATGATATTGAAATTGTCCTGTACCTCAAAGTTTAGATTTGAGGTAGCTGTCGCTGCTTTTATTTTGAATGAGACTTTATACCTTCCACATTGAGGAACCGGAAACAACCATCGTATCTGTCTTGACCAATAGTTGGTTGCAGGCGATAATGATTTTACATGAAAAGATTTTCCACTTTCTGCCGTGCCGGATATATCTTCTATAAAATCACCTCCATATTTGTCTATTATCCAATGGTCTAAGTCGTTGTCGAAATAACTGTTGAGTACAAGATTGTTGGCAGCATGTTTGTATAACTTTTTCCCCCAAACGGCACGTCCATCGTATCGAATTCCTGTATAAACCAATGTGGTACGATGGTTTTCCCAATCGTACTCATACGATACGATTGCCTTAAACGGATGGTTTGCTCTGGTGGTAATAATTGTATCTCTAGATAAATTCCATTTTCCCGATTCGTTTCCATAGATATACGAATTGTTTCCGTAACGCGCAGGAGTAGATGTGTTTAAGAAGGTAGATGCAGCAATATTATCATCCAAAACAGAGATGACATTACCGTTTGCATCTTTCAATTCGTTGATTAATATTTCTTCCCAGTCTCCGACGATGCTTTCGGCGGTAATGGCAGGCATTATGCCGGGATTTGCATAGCGTTCGGGTAGTACGGTGGGCCAACCGTTGTCTGTCCACACAATTTTACGATTGTGCAAAACCATCATCGACGCTACTGCCGAAGGTCTGCCCTGATGCATCATATAAAAATCGTGTCCGTCGGAAAATACCCCTACGTGCGATACCCCTTGCCATCCGGCATGGTTATTGAATTGATAGGGATAGGTAATGAGAGGATATACTTGATAGGTTGAACTTGCTCCTGAATAAGCTACATTATTGCCAAAGTAGTCGTAATAAGGTCCATAAGGGTTGTCTGCCCTGGCCACCCGGGTATGATATACATTGCCCAGGCTCCCCTGAGCTAAAAATAAATAATATTTATTAAAATCAGGATTGTATATCACTTCAGGACCTTCCATAGCACTTTTTATATAAGCGTTTGGTCCGTTTCGTGCTATCAAAATCGGCGAAGTGGCGTTTTTCTTCATTCCGGTGGCAGGATCTAGCTCAAAACAGTAAATACCGGCACTCCATGAACCGTAAATCATCCAGTGTCTTCCGTTTTTGTCGATGCTTACGGTGGGGTCTATGGCATTGACATTGGTCATGTCGTATGTGTTGATGACTTTGCCAACTTGTGTCCAAGGACCTTCGATGTCGTCGCTTACTGCCAAGCCTATCAAGGCTCCACTGGTTTCGAATATGGCGGAATAATACATTCTGTATTGGTTTCCTACCTTTATAATGTATGGAGCCCAAAGCCCCACTACGGCTTTGGGAGATTCGGAGGGGGGTTGCTGTAGTTTGAACCAATCGGTAGGTTCGGTGGGAAATCCATTAAAAGCCCATCCTCTAAATTCCCAATGCACCAAGTCCCGACTGCGGCGAACGGGAATTCCTTTGCTCTCATTGGCCCATGCGGCATCGGTCGAAAACACATAATAATATCCGTTGGTTTTTATTATCGAAGGGTCGTGCAGATTATAAGGACCCCATCGAGAAGTATCGGACACAAATTGCCAGTAATTATCAGACCAGTTGGGGTCGGTAATTCCATAGCGGCTTTTAGTAAAAATGGTGTATGCGTCAAACAACAGTTCCGTTGCGTTATCCATATTCTGCTGCGTTGCATTTTTGTCGTTCAGAACAAAATTTGCTGCATTTATGGCATTTTGCAATGTCTCTTTTGAACCGAACGAGTATTCTCCGGTCGAGTTTCCTTCAAAACTTACATTTAACAAGTTTTCGCAATCGTTTATCAACGAAGTCAGATATTTGGTGTTGGTAGAAAACGAACGGATAAAAAATATGCAAAAAAGCAAAACGAGCAGTGTTTTTTCTCTTTTCATATTGATTGGTGTGTTTTAGGTTAATTTAGTTCTATGGTAACCAGCGCTTTTGCAGGTATTTTTACTTTTAAAATTCCTTTTTTGTATGTCGTGTTTTTGAAATCTTCCATTTTTATTTCATAAGGTTTTTCAAATGTGTTAAAAGTTCCGATTTCTTTTCCGGTAATGATTTTTCCATTATTTATTTTAGAAGTTTTACTCTCTTTAATGTTACAGATTACTTCAATCTCGTTGGAGGGGTCGATATTGACAAAGGATACATGGATTTCTCCCTCTTTATTGATAGACGCGGTACAGGATATACTTTTCAAAGAACGTCCCATTCTTGAGTATTCAGGCGAGGTTATTTCCATAGGGAGTAATATGGCGTCCTGGTGTACTTTGTACATATCAAACACGTAATAGGTGGGTGTGAGCATTATTTTTTCTTTGTTGGTAAAGATGATGGCTTGTAGCACATTGACCATTTGGGCGATGTTGGCAACTTTTACGCGGTCGGCATGTTTGTGAAAAATATTGAGGATATTGCCGGCAAGCAAAGCGTCCCGCAGCGTATTTTGCTGAAAAAGAAATCCGGGATTAGTTCCTTTTTCCACATTATACCAAACTCCCCATTCATCTACCACCATAGACACTCTCTTTTGAGGGTCGTATTTGTCCATCACAACCGAATGTTTTGTGATAAGTTCGTCCATCCTTTCGCCATTTTCAAACAGTTTGAAGTAGTCGTCTTCGGTAAATCCGGTAGCGTTGCCTTTGTCTTCCCATTTGGTGGTAAAGGTATAATTGTGGAGTGACAATCCGTCCATCATCCGGTTGGGTATATTTTTCATCAACACTTCCGTCCACCGATAATCTCCCGAATTGGCACCTCCAGCTATTTTATAAATTCGATTGTTGCCATAGTTCCTCACGAAAGTGGCGTATCTTCTGTAATGGTCTGCATAGCTTTCGGGAGTCATATTTCCACCACAACCCCAATTTTCGTTACCTACGCCGAAAAACTTCAAATTCCAAGGCTTTTCGCGTCCATTTTGCTTTCTCAGATTTGCCATAGGACTTTCGCCGTCAAAGGTCATATACTCTACCCATTTCGACATCTCTTCTACACTGCCGCTACCCACATTTCCGCAAATATAAGGTTCTGTGCCAAGAACTTCGCAAAGATTCAGAAACTCGTGCGTCCCAAACGAATTGTCTTCTACCACTCCTCCCCAGTTGGTATTGATCATTCGGGGGCGGTTAGCGTGAGGTCCGATGCCGTCTTCCCAGTGATACTCGTCGGCAAAGCATCCACCGGGCCACCGCAAGTTGGGTATGTTGATGTTTTTTAGAGCTTCAATAACATCATTTCTTACACCGTTTGTGTTGGGTATGTCAGACTCTTGCCCAACCCAAAGACCACCGTAAATACCATGTCCGAGATGCTCGGCAAACTGTCCGTATATATGTTTACTAATGACGGTGCTACCTTGATTTGCATAGATTGTTGCATCTGCTTTTTGTTGCGATTGAATATATATGGCGGGAACAAGCAATAGGAATGATAGGAGGATTTTACTATTTTTCATCGGATTATTTTTTGAGTCATTATTTTTTACAAAAATAATGAATTTGAAACAACATAAAGTGTACAAATATCTTTTAAGGGAGGATAATTCGATTAAAATAAGAAAAAATACGATTTTCCTGATATGAAAATATGTGAAAACAAAAATCGCCCATAATTATTTGATTACAAGCGATTTTTGTTTGTACCCGAAGGGGGACTTGAACCCCCACAGCCGATAAAGGCCAAAGGATTTTAAGTCCTTCGTGTCTACCATTCCACCATTCGGGCAGATTGCTTTTTCAAGCATCGGAGCGAAAAACGGGACTCGAACCCGCGACCCCGACCTTGGCAAGGTCGTGCTCTACCAACTGAGCTATTTTCGCAGTGTTTTATCATTACTTTCAATTTGGTAATGCGGCAAAACGGGTGCAAATATACATACTTTTTCTAAATAATAAAAGAACTTTGCAAAATAATTACAGCAGACCTGCCACCGCCAATTATAGTCGAATCAAAAGTTGTTTTGGCAAACTATGAATACGAAAAAAGAGAATTTCTACCCCTTTTAATGTAAAAGGAGAGGAGGCGGTATTTAAAAATTTCGTTCGGCTACAAAATGAAGACATAATTTTAATGTGTCATTTATCTCGTTTTTGGGAAGATGGCTTAATTCTATCTCAGCCTTTTTTACAAAATCGTCCATAGTATCAATGGCATATTTAACCCCCCCTTTTTTGTGGGCAAACTCCATTATTGTCAAAATATTTTTATTTGTAAAGTCTTTGTCATCAATTAGTTTTATTATTTTTTCTTTTTCTTCCGGTGTCGAATTTTCCAAAGCATAAATAAGCGGTAGAGTAAGTTTTCCGTCTCGCACATCGTTTCCTGTCGGCTTTCCGATTTTTGCATCTTCATAATAATCAAAAATATCGTCTTTTATTTGAAAGCAAATACCCAGATATTCTCCAAATTTTCTTAAATGATGAAGGTTTTCTTGTGGAGCGTTTACCGAAAGTCCCCCGACAAAGGTACAAGTGGCAAAAAGGGTTGCCGTTTTTTTGTTTATAATTTGAAAATACTCCTTTTCGGTAATCGACGATTGATTTTGATTGGCAAGTTGGAGCAATTCTCCATCGGGCAGTATCATCCCAACGATGGAGATAGCTTCCATAATATCCAAAATTTTGGTTGCATTGGCGCAGTAAAGCGATTTTGAAAGGATGTAGTCGCCGGTAAGCACCGCCACCTTGTTGTTGTAGCGGGCATTTACCGAGTCTCTCCCACGTCTTTCAAAAGTGTCGTCCACCACATCGTCATGTATCAAACTTGCCATATGAAGCAGCTCCAAAGAGAAAGCGCTGTACAAAGTGGCTTCGGTAATATTGGCAAATAGTTTTGCGGCAAGTATTGTCAAAATAGGGCGCAATTTTTTACCACTTCCTTCTATGATGTATTCATGTACACTTTTCAACAGCCAATTATCACTACTCAGCACCTCCGAATACTTCTTTTCAAACTCTTGCATTTCGGCAAAAATAGGGCGTTTGATACTTTCTATAAAATCCATTCTTATAATTCGATATATTTTATTCTATGCAAAAGTAAATAATTTTGCCGATTGTTTTTGCTATTACTGCAAAAGTATGCACATTTTTACCTAATTTTACAGTTAAAATAGAGAAATAGTATAATTAGAAAAATAGCGAAATCCATTCGATTGAAATAGCTATTGTTACATACAAAAAAACAATTGTTTTACAATCGCTAAAGTTTCTGTCAGATAATAAAAATAAGTTGTAAATATATGAAAAAACTTTTTTTGCTTGATGCCTACGCCATTATTTACAAAGCATATTATGCCTTTATACGCGCTCCCAGGATAAACTCCAAAGGGATGAATACCTCGGCAATTTTTGGATTTGTAAACACACTAGAAGATGTACTGAAACGGGAAAAGCCTACACACATTGCAGTTGCCTTTGATCCGAAAGGCAAAACATTTCGGCACGAAGCATATGAGCCGTACAAAGCGCAGCGAGAAGCCACTCCGGAAGATATTCGGGCGGCAATACCCTACATCAAAAGTATAGTTGAAGCATACAATATCCCTGTGCTTGAAGTAGAAGGCTACGAAGCGGACGATGTGATAGGAACGTTAGCGAAAAAAGCAGAAATGTGTGGTTTTGAGGTGTTTATGCTTACTCCTGACAAAGATTATGCTCAACTGGTATCAGAGCATATTTTTATGTATCGCCCCAAGCATACCGGAGGGTACGAAACTATGGGGCCTGTAGAAGTACGAGAAAAATATGGACTGCAGAGACAGGAACAAGTGATTGATTTGTTAGGACTTATGGGGGATAGCTCCGATAATATCCCGGGATGTCCCGGAGTGGGAGAAAAAACAGCAGTAAAGTTGCTGGAAGAATTTGACAGTATTGATAATCTGCTCCAACATACCGATAAACTGAAAGGAGCTTTAAAAAATAAAGTAGAAGAAAGCAGAGAACAGATCGTTTTTTCGAGATTTTTGGCAACTATCAAAACCGATGTTCCCATCAATTTTGAAGAAAGCAGGCTTATGCTGGAATCTCCCAATGAGCAAAAGTTACGGGAAATATTCAATGAGTTGGAATTTAGAACACTTTCTACGCGAATTTTTGGAGGAGCAACCTCATCGGGGAATGGTTCCAAAACCGCTTCAAGCAACGAATCGGTGCAAATGTCTCTTTTCGATATCAACAATCAAAGCGAAAAAGATTCACTCCAATCTGAATTTACTGATATTCACACGTCAGGATTGCTGACCCTCAAAGATGTGCCTCATACCTACGTGCTGATACAAACAGCACAAGAAAGAAAATCGTTGATAGAAAAATTATTAAATCAAAAATCGGTTTGTTTTGATACAGAAACCACCGGAGTGGATGTGATGACGGCAGTGTTAGTAGGGCTCTCTTTCTGCTATAAAAAAGGAGAGGCGTACTATGTAACATTGCCTCAAAGTTACGAAGAATGCCTCTCTGTAATGAAAGAATTTAAACCGTTTTTCGAAAATGAAAACATAGAGAAAATAGGACAGAATATCAAATTCGACCTTCAGATGATATCCGCTTACGATGTCGGGCTGAAAGGGGCGCTTTTTGACACCATGATTGCGCACTATCTGATACAACCCGAGTTACGACATGGAATGGATTATCTGGGTGAAATATATCTCAATTATCATACAGTTCATTATACGGATTTGGTAGGAGGAAAGGGAAAAAACCAATTGAACATCAATATGGTAGATTTGGATTTGCTCAAAGATTATGCCTGTGAAGATGCTGATATTACTTATCAATTGAAACAAATATTAGGAAAAGAGCTAGAGAAAAACAATTTGGAAAAATTATTCTACGAAATGGAAATGCCCCTGGTACGAGTGCTGGCGACTGTAGAACGAAACGGAGTGAAAATAGACTCGGAAAGTCTCAAACAGACCTCGGCTACGCTTACCAACGAGATGTTGGCAGCAGAAAAAGAAATTATCGAACAAGCGGGTGTGTCTTTTAATGTGAGCTCTCCAATGCAAGTAGGCGAAGTGCTTTTTGACAGAATGAAATTAGACGACAAAGCAAAAAAGACCAAGACGGGACAATATTCTACCTCCGAAGAGGTACTCGAAAAACTGAAGTCGAAACATCCGATTGTGGGGAAAATACTCGATTATCGCGGGTTAAAAAAACTTTTGAACACTTACATTGATGCGCTACCGCAAATGGTGAATTCTCAAACGGGTAAAATACATACCTCTTATAATCAAACAGTAGCGGCCACCGGGCGACTGAGTTCCACCAATCCAAATTTGCAAAATATTCCCGTTCGCGATGAAATGGGGAGAGAAATTAGACGAGCATTCATTCCCGACAAAGATTGCGTATTTCTCAGTGCAGACTATTCGCAAGTTGAACTCCGCATTATGGCACATCTGAGTCAAGATCTAAATATGGTGGAGGCGTTTAATAGTGGAAATGACATTCATGCAGCAACCGCCTCAAAAATTTACAAAACCCCAATCGAAAACGTAACTTCAGATATGAGGAGAAAAGCCAAAACAGCCAATTTCGGTATTATATATGGTATTTCCACCTTTGGACTGGCCGAACGTTTGAACATACCGCGCGCCGAAGCCAAAGAGTTGATAGACGGATATTTCGAGACCTATCCACAGATAAAAGAATATATGAATGACGCTATCCAAAAAGCCAAAGAGCGAGGTTATGTCGAGACAATTTATGGAAGAAAACGTTTTTTGGTAGATATAAACTCTAAAAATAGCATCGTGCGCGGCTATGCCGAACGAAACGCAATAAATGCTCCCATACAGGGTTCGGCAGCCGATATTATAAAAATTGCAATGATTCGTATTCAAAAAAGACTGGAGCAGGAAAATTTTCAAACCCAAATGACTATGCAGGTACATGATGAGTTAAATTTCTCTGTTCCAATATCGGAAATAGAAAAAGCAAAAAAAATGATTGTGGACGAGATGCAGGAGGTAATCAAAATGGAAGTTCCGCTAATTGCAGAATGCGGAACGGGAAAAAACTGGTTAGAAGCCCATTAAAAATGAAACTCGCTCAGTTCTTTGTGTAAATATTGCTCAAAAAGGAAGATTAACTTAAAGAGAATTGGTGCTTTGCACCAACACAATAAGTCTTGTCAAAACCATTAAAATTGGTAATCAAAACACTCCCGATAGGCTGTGCTTGGTGGGAATAAGAGAGAGGGTAAACAAAAAACCCTTTCTCCGATTGAAGAGAAAGGGTAAATGTGTGTGTCTTAGAAAAAAAAGAAACAATTATGACAATTTGTTCACATAAAGCGTAAGTTTCGATTTCAAATTTCCAGCTTTGTTTTTGTGAATGATATTTCTTTTTGCTAATTTATCAAGCATAGAACTTACCTTGGGTAGCATTTCGAATGCTACCGCCTTGTCTGTAGTTTCACGAAGTTTGCGAACGGCATTACGAGCAGTTTTTGCATAATAACGGTTATGCAATCTTCTTTTTTCTGTCTGACGAATTCTTTTAATGGATGATTTATGATTTGCCATCTCAATCTTATTTTTTTAAGTTCTGTAAAAAATGTAGCCCATAGGGGAGTCGAACCCCTCTTTCAAGAATGAAAATCTTGCGTCCTAACCGATAGACGAATGGGCCGTTGAGCATCAGCGCAATGCATACGCTTTCTCAATTGCGGATGCAAAGATACGACACTTTTTTGAATTGACAAAGAGAAAGCCGCATTTTTTTTTAATAAAAAACGGGTCGAATTAGAAAGTGTAGTAAGTGATTCGTCGTTTGTCGATTAAGTCCAAATTTATTTTGCCGGATACTCTTTTGGGGTACGAAACAAGGGGTGTGGTTTTTACAAAAGTGCTTCTATTTTGGATTGAAATGCTGATTTTTGAGCGGCTCCTACTTGCTTATCGACCAATTCTCCATTTTTGAAAAACAGTATTGTGGGGATATTGCGAATGCCGTACTCGTTTGGAGTATCGATATTTTCATCTACGTTGAGTTTCCCTATTTCCACTTTTCCTTCGTATTCGTTGGCAAGATCTTCTAAAATGGGTCCTATTAACCGGCAGGGACCACACCATTCTGCCCAAAAGTCTATTACTACGGGTTTTCCCGAGTTAATGATATCCTTTACGTTTTCGTCTGTAAATACTTTAGCCATAATTATTCTTTGTTTTTTGTTTTTTGGATTGTAGTTTTTATTCTTTTAATAACGTTGCTTTTTGAAAAAAGTTTTATTTTGGTTTTATAATATCGCCTAATTTAGTTCTACTTTGTATTCCAATATTTCTTGCTCTTGCATCCTTTTTAGGAATTGATAAAAGGAGGAGTTGATTTTTACGCCATGCCGACGTGCAAAAAAAGATATTTTTTTCATAGTGAAAAAATCGTTTACATCAATATATACATTGACGTCTCCTTTGTTTTTTATAATAATATCGGATAATTCTTCTGCAGTGTCGTTGTCCAATCTTTGTAGAGGGATAGATATTTTTATCCTTTTTATCTTTTTACGTGCCTCTTTGATGGGCATTATTTTTATTATTTTGAGTTCCAATTCCGGCTTGATGTTGGGGTCTCGTTTGTGATATTTGAAATCGGCACCCCGCTCTTGTACAATGCAATGGATAAATAGATATAGATCTTGAATCAGATATTTGCCGAATTGTTCGTAATTTTCTCCAAAAAGGAAAAATTCGTGGGCACCGTTGTAATCTTCGATGGTAAATCTGCCGTAAGGCTTACCGTTTTTGGTGGTGTCTCTTCTGAATGAGGTAATCATTCCTCCCACTTTTAATCCGGCACCCATTCTAAATTCGTTCAAGTCTTTTAATTTGGTGGTGTCGGTGTTACACATATTTTTCATTTCAAATTCAAACTCGTCCATCGGGTGGGCAGAGAGGTACATGCCTATCATTTCCCGCTCCTTGTTGAGTTTGACCAATTTTGACCATTCGCTGGTAAATGGGATGGGGGGCTTGGCTATTTCTACACTATTGTCCAAATCTCCAAACAGAGAGTTTTGATTGAAAGATCTATCTTGTTGGTAAAGGTTGCCATAGTGTATCAGGGTTTCCAATACTGTCTCTTCCTTACCTTCGGAGACGGTAAAGAATTGCTCTCGGCGTATGTCTTCGAAGGTATCAAATGCTCCGGCAAGAATCAGGCTTTCAATGTTTTTTTTATTGCACGAAGTGAGGTTTACCCTTTCGAAAAAATCGAATACGCTTTTATACTTACCGCTTTTTTCTCTTTCAAAAATGATACTTTCGACCGCACCATCTCCTACATTTTTGATGCCACCCAGCCCAAATCGGATATCGCCACCCCTGTTTACTGTAAAAGTGAGGTCGCTTTCGTTTATGTCCGGTCCAAGAACGTTGGTTTTCATTGATTTGCATTCGTCCATCAACTTTCCTACCTCGGCAATGTCGTCTTTGTTTCGGGTAAGGTTTGCAGCCATAAATTCGGCAGGATAGTGTGCTTTGATGTAAGCAGTTTGATAAGCTACGAGCGAATAGCAGGTAGCATGAGATTTGTTGAAGGCGTAGGATGCGAATTTTGCCCAGTCTTCCCAAATTTGTTCCAGCTTGTCGATGGGACCAAACCCGTTTTTTGATGCTCCATCTATAAATTTGACATGTAGCGACTCCATTTTGTCTTTCAGCTTTTTGCCCATCGCCTTGCGAAGTTCGTCGGACTGTCCGCGGGTAAATCCGGCCAAATCTCGACTCAGAAGCATGACCTGCTCTTGATAGACGGTAATTCCGTAAGTCTCTTTCAGCCGTTTTTCCATTGTCGGGAAGGGATACTCGATAGGCTCTTGCCCGTGTTTGCGTTTTACAAATTGAGGTATGTAGTCCATAGGACCTGGACGGTATAGCGCATTCATAGCAATTAAATCTTCAAACTGTGTTGGTTTTAGTTCCTTGAGGTATTTTTGCATACCGGCGCTTTCAAACTGAAATACCCCAACGGTTTCGCCTTTGCTGAAGAGTTTGTAGGTCTTTTTGTCGTCAAGGGGGATGTTGTCTATGTCCACGTCTATACCTTTCGACTTTTTGATGTTGATTACAGC
>JBKECI010000102.1:0-2962 GCA_047974405.1 Paludibacteraceae bacterium
ATTTTAAAACATTTAATATTCACATTTCTATCAAATAATTCATCTATTGTTCGAAATTATTTATCATAGGAGAACCTATTGAGGATGTAATATTAAAGAGGCTGACTATTATCAACTCGCTATGGCAAATATAAAAACATTTTTTTAGAAAAACAATTTTTTTGTCTATTTTCAAAAAAATACAAAGAAAAGAAAAAGTTCACTATGCAATATGTAATGCGTGTATATCCTGCATAAGCAACATACCCACCACCATAGAGCAGTTTGCGAAAACTGTTAAATTTCAAATTGTTGGCTATGGATTTGTATCTGCCTATCGTAAAGGAGAACAACCAGCTACGCTTGAGTTGTTTTTTCACCACTGTAAGTAGTAAATTCACTATCAAGGTACGGTATATCTGTATTTTTATGGCATTTTCATTCTCGCCAAGAAAAATACTTCAACAGAAAATCCTGTTTTAACGGCTTAAACAACAATTCTATCTGTCGTCGCAGTTTGTAAATTGCGGCAATTAAATTTGAAAATCTCTTGAAACAGACGGATAGTGGTGCTATCGAAAATTTCTATCTGTTTTTTTATTACCTGCCTTATCCGGCTACCCAAAAATGCATAATGATATTCTTTGAGCAAATCGTTGTAAATTCCGGCAAAAATATCCGATGTTCTGCGCTGGTGGTATCAGAAAGCGTACTCCGTGCAGAAGGCTTTCTAACTGAAAGTGTTTGGTTTTGCCTGAGAGTACGAGCATTGCAACCAATATCTCGCATAGTGAACTGCATTTTGCAAACACGCCAAAGAGCATACTTACCAAGTGATCTTTGGTGCTAAACCTCTTCACATACTAATCCGAATTATACTTAACGGCTGTTGATTAAACATATCAGCTGTCCGAAAAACCGATTTTTGTTCATTGTAGTAGGTATTATACAAATTAGGTTGTTATGATTCTTATTATCAGTAAAATGTTCTAATTTTTCTTGCCCCTTTTCCAAGAGATAGATTATCTCAATCCCCCTTGCCCCCTTTGCAAAAAGGGATAAGGGGGAATTGAAATTTGTAATCTTCATCCGTCAGCTTCCCATAGAAAAAAAATGTATCGACTTAAATTTCTGAGACACAAGCATATGTTATACTAATTTATATAATCTCTAGTATTTATATCGTAAAAAACACAAAATTACCAAAAAAGTATACAGGATGAAATATCTGTTTTTGTCCGTGTACTTTTAAATCATAAAATTATTTTTATTGGATAATAGTGTATTTACCCGAATTCATAATATTGTCTTTTGGGCAAAAGTAAGTCAATTCAAATCGAAAAATCAAAGAATATCATTATTTAGCTATATATCAAATAGCTATAGGGATATTTTAAAAGTTAACGTAACACGACTAAAACAAACCTGAGAAATAAGCAAGATAACAAAGCTCAATCTATCAACCTGAACACTGTCATTATGGCACACTTTTGACAAATTTCAATAAATAGGTAAGCTTTTTGCCACTTGGCATATCATTTGAGTACATAAGTATGTCTGAAAAATTGAATATAAAATAATTAAATAAACATATAACAACTATGGGAAAAATAATTGGAATTGACTTAGGCACCACAAACTCTTGTGTTGCCGTGATGGAAGGTAGCGAACCTATCGTTATCCCCAATAACGAAGGCAAACGCACTACCCCCTCGGTAGTAGGCTTTGTAGAAAATGGTGAGCGTAAAGTGGGAGACCCTGCAAAGCGCCAAGCAATAACAAACCCTACCAATACCGTGTATTCCATCAAACGTTTTATGGGCGAAACCTATGGACGTTTGACCAACGAAGTCCAACGCGTACCTTATAAAGTAGTAAAAGGCGACAACGATACACCTCGCGTAGAAATATACGGAAGGCTCTATACTCCCCAGGAAGTCTCGGCCATCATCCTTCAAAAAATGAAAAAGACGGCAGAAGACTATTTGGGACAAGAAGTTACCGAGGCAGTAATTACCGTACCTGCATATTTTAATGATTCGCAACGGCAAGCTACCAAAGAAGCCGGAGAAATTGCAGGACTTACCGTAAAAAGAATTATCAACGAACCGACTGCCGCTGCTTTGGCATATGGATTAGACAAAACCAACAGAGATATGAAAATAGCCGTGTTTGACTGTGGTGGTGGCACACACGACGTTTCTGTTCTTGAACTCGGAGATGGCGTTTTTGAAGTAAAATCTACCGATGGCGATACCCATTTGGGAGGAGATGACTTTGACCAACGCATTATCGACTGGTTGGTAGAAGAGTTTAAAAAAGACAACAGCGGTATTGATTTAAGCAAAGACCCTATGGCTCTGCAACGCCTGAAAGAAGCTGCCGAAAAAGCAAAAATAGAACTTTCGAATACCACTTCTACAGAAATTAATCTGCCCTATATTATGCCTGTGGATGGAGTACCACGCCACTTGGTACGTACATTAACACGTGCCAGATTTGAGCAATTGGTGGATGATTTGATTCAACGTACCATTGAGCCTTGCCGTACAGCTCTAAAAAATGCCAATCTGACAGTAAACGATATCAACGAAGTATTATTAGTTGGAGGTTCAACCCGCATACCCGCCGTACAAGCTGCTGTTGAAAAATTTTTTGGTAAATCTCCTTCTAAAGGCGTAAACCCCGATGAAGTAGTGGCAATAGGAGCCGGTATTCAAGGAGGCGTATTGAGCGGCGATGTGAAAGATGTACTACTTTTGGACGTAACTCCACTCTCACTGGGAATAGAAACTATGGGTGGCGTGATGACTAAGTTGATAGAAGCCAACACAACCATTCCGACCAAAAAATCAGAAACTTTCAGCACCGCAACAGACAACCAGCCTTCAGTAGAAATTCACGTATTGCAAGGAGAAAGACCAATGGCGGCACACAACAAGTCACTGGGTCGTTTTCATTTGGATGGAATAATGCCGGCGCC
>JBKECI010000103.1:0-2681 GCA_047974405.1 Paludibacteraceae bacterium
ACTTACCAGCATATATGCAAAAAGAGTTGCCTAAAAGACAACTCTCCGCATTGGTGCTGTATAAGGTCAAAGTATCCCTGACGGGTTGCTCCCCAGCAGAGCCCGTGTCCGTTTCCTTTGACAATATAAAAATATAAATCATAAAAATAACAACAAAATTGTGTGTGAAAAATTAGCATCACTTTTGTCCACTCGAACAAATGTCCTAAAAAAAAGCATCACTTTTGTCTATTATACCTAATTTTACTATTTTGTTGATTAATTAATGATATTTGAATACCGTAAAGGTATTAAAAGTTTTTTAATTTTCGTATTTCTAATGTATTAAAAACCAATGAATATACAGAAGACAAATCTGCCAAAGCTCTTACAGCTTTGGCAGAAATAAAGAATTTGTTCCTAATTGGAATTAGTTTACCATCACTTTGGATACACGGTTCCCCACTTTTACGATCAAGATACCCTTTGAACCAATTTCTACGGTATTCAGTCCTTCCGTAGCTAATCGACTGACGATTCTTTGTCCGGCAACGTTGAATACGTCAATCGTTTCTCCGGCGATGGCGTTCAGCCGGATTTTACCGTCGGCAACAAAGATATTTTGCACGGTCGTATTGTCCAATCCCGTAGCGGGGCTTGTTGTAACTTCTATTTCGTTAGACAAATCGGATGTTACATTTGCATTGGATGCCGTAAGCGTGTAATAATAGGTAGTATTGTTCGTTAATCCCGTTACATTATGGCTTGTGCCCGTAACCGTAAAAGGAGAACCGGAGATTGGAGTGGTGGTAGTTCCACCGGCCATCGTGTGAGAACCGAGATAACTTGTTTCGTCTGTAGTATTGGATGCCCATTCGGTAGAATTATAAGGGATAATAGGACTGACAATATTGTTGTTTCTAACCAAAGTTACATCTTTTCCCCAATCACTTGTTTGATTAAATACTCCAATTTCGTCAATTTGAGTGCCACTTTTAAATAACCCAACAGCATCATTTCCATTAAAACTTAAAGCACCGCTATTAGTCTGTAAGTCGGTTACTGCTAAAATTGCTGCATTAGATGAATTTCCACCAGAAACATAAGCAATAACGTAAACATCATTGTTTGCTAATGTGCCTGATAGAACTAACTCATCTCCATATGTACCGGAGCCATTGCTTTGCTTTTTGATTGAATAGCTGCTTAAATCAACGGCAGAACCAGTTCCATTAAATATTTCGATTGCTTTGTTATATGAAGAACCTTCTATATATTCCGAGAAAAATAAATCGGTTGCATTTGCTCCAACAGTTTTGGTATATACATTTAACGCATAGCTGTCCGCCCCGCTTACCGCATCCCAATTGGCGGTAAATCCGGTTTGGGTAATGGATGTAGCTGCTGTAGCGGTTGGCGTAGCCAAAGGCGGGTATGTGGCGGTACCGCTGAGCGTGCGGGTAACAGTGGTAGCTCCGGCGCTCGAAATTTCCAATGTGGCAGAATGCGAACCTTCTGCTGTGGGAGTGTAGGTAACCGTTACCGTACCGCTCGCGTTACCACCTGATTGAGTAATAGATGCCGGAGAAACGCTAAACATTGCCGCATCAGTACCTGAAACGGCTAAAGATATATCTTCGGTAAGGTTGGCACCACTAACGTTAATGGTTTCGGTATCGGGTGTGCCACCCACTTCGGCTGTCATTTCCGGTATGGAAGTTTCGGTAACGGTAATGGCAGGGGTGGAAACTCCACCGGTATAAGTTACTTTGAATCCTGTAACACGTAGTTGTGTCGTAGCGCTGGTTATTGCATTCCTAAATCGTAAACTTGTTGTTGCTGATATGCCGGTTATTGTATAAGTTGAGCCGGACAAAGAAGCTGCCACATCGCTTCCTCCATCAACATTATACATAACAGACGGCGCGTAACTTGCAGAAGCGGCATAGATTTCTAAAGCTGTAATTGTTACACCATTTTTGGTGCTGACAGTATAAGACCCACCATTACCGGCAGCAGAGTTCGCATAAAATCTTACTGCCGTACCACTATCATAATAAGTAGGAGCATTTGAAGCTGAATTTTTTTCAGCCAAATAATCTAAATTCGTTTCAATGGTACCGGAAGTAAGAACGGCTGCATTGGCAAATCCTTTTTCACTAAAAGTGTAGGTTACCTCTGTTTGAGCCCAAGTCGCAAAACTTCCAAGTGTAGCTACAACAAACAGTAGCGTCATTTTCAAAAAAGTAAATTTCTTCATAAGAATTGAATGTTTTTATTAAGTTAAACAATAAATTTTTCAGAAACAAAGTAAGCCTATTTCTATGGATTATGTATAATAGATAGTATTAAGATGCTATTAATTTTTAATTGGGAAAAAAAGGGTAACAAAGTTAAGGAACAGTTTTTGATTTTCCAAATGTATCAAAAACATATATTATATAAAACAAATCTAAAGGCAGATTAGTTGGTATATTTTATGCAAAAATATAGCTTTTGATAGTCTGTTTTGTAAATATTTAAGACTTTTTTCCGAAGTATTTTGCAATTTGCGCAAAAGTATTATTTTTGTATACTTTTTAAAATAAAAATCTGAATGATGCGGATGGTGTTTTTTTTATCAATCCAAATTGTTTGCATCGAACTAAAAAATGAAAAATAAGTATATTGATCTGATAGAACAGACCTTTGAGTTTCCTAAC
>JBKECI010000104.1:0-17715 GCA_047974405.1 Paludibacteraceae bacterium
CAACTGCCAGTCCGGATTTTGGGGAGTAGCATAGTCGTATTCTTGTCCCGAAAAATCGAGATAAATTGTGTCAGGATTTTTTTCTGTCGTGCTCGTTTCATAATAATAAAAATTTTAAAATAAATTCTTTTCCCTACTCACTTCGCTTTTCGGGATGCTCGCCGTTTGGTTTCACACAGTTTGGATAACTGCACCTGCACTTCACCCCCTTTTTTTTACAGAGTTCGGCTTTAGGCTTCCGGCAAATATGTATTGCACAATTGCCGTGTTTTTATTATTTTTGCGCTGCCTTCTTGTGGTTTTAAGTACCCCGCCTCACCCGCCCTTTGGGCACCCTCTCCCACAAGGAGAGGAAAAGAGCAGGCGAAGTGAGGTGGTTAGTAAATTCGTTTATTAATGCTTACCTCTGCAAGGAGGTTTTTTTATGCTTATCCGCAGGGGGCAAGCCTGCGGTATTGTGGTTGGTCTTGCTGTTATTTTTTTTTCGGTTTCGTGTGGGTTTGGATACACAGCCCGACGGTGCGGGTTTTTGAGGATTGTTGTCCTATTTTTCAAAGGCATTTTTAATGTAAATGATTTTACAATCAACATACAAAAGGGGGTAAACAATCGTTAAGGTTAAGAAACTATACAACACTTTTTTTAAAGTTTAACACACGGGCAAAGATATAGGATTATTTCCGAAGAAAACACCCAAAAAAATCAAAAAAAAAAAAAATATTGTTAAACTTCCGTTCCCTCCTCCAATATACTCGCTACGATGCTACGGAGGGAGATATTTTTGTAAGTAACATCTGAAACAGGAATAGTTACACCAAAAATAAATTTATCAAAAAGGGGCGTTACTTAGGTAGTTTTAGGCATTTTGACTTTACATTTTTCTATTTTTTTTCACAAGGGTGGTTCGCCGTGTGGCTTTGTAACCGGCAAGGGTGTATTAACAATTATTTTTCTAAAAAAAATAAAAAAAACACCTCCCTTCTCAATATTCTTTAATCGGCATGTACCTGTTTGTAACAGAACAAGAAACACTTGCTTTTGCGTAAAAAATGCATAAGTTACAAACTTAGGGGTGTAGAAAAGAAGAAGAAACTTTTATTCGACAACTTTTATATGGGAGATTATATAAATTAGAATGATATATTACTGTTTGTCAAAAATTAAAATCGGTATATCTTTTTTTTGTGGGGAGCTAACGGATGAAGATTACAAATTCCAATTCCCCTAAATCCCCTTTCGCCAAAGGGGGTAGGGAGAATGAAGCAATCTATATACTGGAAAAGGGATAAGAAAAATTGTAATATTTTACTGATAATAAAAATCATAACAAACTAATCTGTATAATGTCTATTATCCACCCTATTTTTCGCATTTCTTTGTGGATTGAACATAGACTGTTTGCTATCGTCGGTTACATTCCATACACTTTGGCTCTTACCCAGTTTGCCCACTCTGCTTGAGTTCTAGTTCTGTCAAACATTTGATAAGGGATAGTTTCTCCAATTTTGACACGAAAGGTATTTCCCTTTTGTTTATACATTTCATCTGCCAAATACATCATTTCCACATTCAGTTTCACCCTAAGTTTGGTACGCAAGTTTGCCAAATTATAAAAAAACTTCGAGTTTCTTGCCTCAAAATGGATAGGAATCACGTCTCTTTTATACTGAACAGCTTTGGCTATAAATGTTTTTTTCCACTCAAAGTCTTTGATTTCTCCTTTTATCTTTCGCGAGCATGCTCCTGCCGGAAAAGTTATCAAATGATAGTCCGATTTGAAGAAATCATCTATCGTCTTTGAAATTTCCTTACTTTGGGCTCCTACTTTATTTATCGGGATAAACATTTCTTTGAGTGGATCGACAAACATCAAAAAGTCGTTGGCAAAAAAGCGGACTTTCCCCCCGTAAGGTTCTCCAATAATTTTACCCAGTGCAACACCATCCAACCCCCCAAGGGGATGATTGCTTACAAATATATACTTTCCCCCTATGGGTGGTAGATTTTTTTCTCCCTCCACGCAGAGCGACACATCAAACTTTTTCAACGAGCTTTCTATGAATTCCAAATTTTTTTGCCCCGAGACACTATGGAGGTAATCGTTAAGATCATCTTGATGAAGAATTTTTTTCAAATATTTGATTAGAAATTGGGGAATTTTTTTATCGGGAACTTTTTGACGCATCACTTCGTCAACGTCTATTATCTTCTTTTTTATATCTGCCATATTTCTATCGTTATCAAATCATTGCTAAAGTATGCATAATTTATTTAAAGCAAAACCCGCCTCCATTTTCAATAAAAAAGTAAGGAGACGGGTATTTTTATAATGGGTGTATCAATGCATATCGAAAAAAAAAATTACGCCGGTACGTTGTAGTTTGGCTCCGTAGTAATTTCCTGTACAAGTTCGGTATATGTAACCACGCCGTTTTCGTCCAAAGCCACTACCGCACGAGCCATCAACCCCTGCAGCGGTCCGTCTGCCTGCAAAACACCGTAATCAACAGCAAAATTGTTGTAACGAAAATCGGAGGCGGTAATTACATCGTTCAGCCCTTCGGCACCACAAAAACGCGATTGCGCAAAGGGAAGATCTTTGGATACACAAAGTACGGCAATGCCTTTTTCGGAGGCTACCTTATTAAAATTACGCACCGAAGCAGCACAAACTCCCGTATCTATACTTGGGAAAATATTGATTATTAATTTTTTTCCTGCGAAATCGCTCAACTTAACTTCACTCAAATCTCCTTTAACCAACGTGAAGTCGGGCGCTTTGACGCCTACTGCCGGCAATTTACCGCTCAGATTTACCGGATTACCTTTAAAATTTGTTGTCATAGTTGTTCTTTTTTTTATATAATTAATTTTAAAAAATTACTTTTTATTTCATTGATTTATAACAACACTTTAATGATTTTTGTTTAATTTTGTACTCTAAATATTTGAAATATAAACTCATCAACTTTCACATGTCTAAGTTTGTTATTTATCAAGTTATTCCACGTCTTTTTGGGAATTACAACACTACTCGAAAACATAACGGGACATTGGCAGAAAACGGCTGTGGAAAATTCAACAGCTTTACCACTAAAGCTTTGAAAGAAATAAAAGCGATGGGGGTTACGCACATCTGGTACACCGGAGTATTGGAGCAAGCTACCAAAACCAACTACACTGCTCACGGGATATTGCAAAACCATTTTGGATTTGTAAAAGGAAACGCAGGCTCACCTTATGCCATCAAAGACTACTACGATGTGTCTCCCGACCTTGCCCAAAACATACCGCACCGTATGGATGAGTTTGAAGCAATGATAGAGCGAACACACAAGACAGGTCTCAAAGTCATTATCGACTTTGTACCCAATCATGTGGCAAGGGAGTATAAGTCGGACAGCAAACCCGATTGGATAAAAGATTTGGGAGAGGAGGACAATAATAATTGGGCATTTTCGCCTCAAAACAATTTCTATTATATCCCCAACCACCCTTTCAACCCTTCGTTTGACACGCAAGGCTATAGCGAGTTTCCAGCCAAAGCTACCGGTAACGACCAATTTACTTGCTGCCCCACACAAAACGACTGGTACGAAACCGTAAAGTTGAATTATGGGGTTGATTACACCAATAATCTTGAAAAGCGTTTCATCCCAACCCCCAACACGTGGTATAAAATGCTAGACATTTTAACCTTTTGGGCAGAAAAAAAAGTGGACGGGTTTCGCGTTGATATGGCAGAAATGGTGCCTGTGGAGTTTTGGGGTTGGATTATTCCTAAAATAAAAGCAATCAATCCCGAAATCGTATTTATAGCCGAAGTGTATAACCCCGCCGAGTACCGTAACTACATCAGCAACGGGAAGTTCGACTATTTGTACGACAAAGTGGGGATGTATGACAAACTCAGAGGAATTATAAGCAAAAATGAGCCTGCATGCGACATTACTCAGCTCTGGCAGAACATTTCGGGGATTGAAGACAGAATGCTCCATTTTCTTGAAAACCATGATGAACAGCGCATAGCTTCCGGTTTTTTTTGCGGAAATGGAAATTATGCAAAACCGGCAATGATTGTCGCCGCTACCTTAACAAAATCGCCCGTGATGATATATTTTGGGCAAGAGTTGGGAGAGTTGGGTATGGATATGGAAGGATTCAGCGGCTTAGACGGAAAAACAACCATCTTTGATTATTGGAGTTTAGACTCTATCAACGCTTGGGCAAACAACGGAAAATTTGATGGTGCGCTGCTTACCGAAGAACAAAAAGAACTACGTAATTTCTACAAAGAACTTTTAAATCTTTCTCTTTCAGAAAAAGCCATCACCAGAGGGGGGATGTACGACTTGGAGTATGCAAATTTCAACAATCCCCGTTTCTTTAATACACACGAGAATTTTGCATACATCCGCAAACACAAAAACGAGATACTGCTTATCGTGGTCAATTTTGACGACAAACCAATGGATATGTGCATCAACATCCCTACCGAAGCATTTACCTTTCTTGAAATGGAGGAAAATGCCGAATATACTGCCGTAAACCTGCTAAATACCAATGAAGAATTTCCAACACAGCAAATATCGGGATTTTTGCCCTATAGAGTGTTTTTACCGCCGTGGGACGGAAAAATTTTAAAACTAAAGAAAAAACAATAACAATCTATTAAATAAAAAAAAGGATTATGAGTAAAATTGAAAAAATCGTTGCTCGCGAGGTGTTAGACTCACGCGGTAACCCGACAGTAGAAGTTGATGTAACTTTAGAATCGGGATTTGTAGGACGTGCGGCAGTTCCATCAGGAGCTTCTACCGGAGAAAATGAAGCCCTTGAACTTCGCGACGGAGATAAAAAACGCTACCTTGGAAAAGGAGTGCAAAAAGCCGTAGATAATGTAAACAAAGTGATTGCTCCCGCATTGATTGGCGAAAATGCATTAAATCAACGTGGAATCGATAAGAAAATGATAGCTATAGACGGTACCAGAACAAAATCAAATTTGGGTGCCAATGCGATATTGGGAGTTTCACTGGCTGTTGCTAAAGCGGCGGCCGAAGAATTGGAGATGCCCTTGTATCGCTATATTGGTGGTACAAACACATACGCGCTACCCGTACCAATGATGAACATTATCAACGGAGGTTCCCACTCCGATGCTCCCATCGCTTTCCAAGAATTTATGATACGTCCGGTAGGCGCTCCCTCATTCAAAGAAGGTTTGCGTTGTGGAGCAGAAATTTTTCATGCATTAAAAAAAGTATTGCATGACAAAGGACTAAGCACCGCTGTGGGAGACGAAGGAGGTTTTGCCCCCAACTTGGCGGGTGGTACCGAAGAAGCGTTGGAATCGATTCTTACCGCCATTAAAAATGCCGGATACGAACCGGGAAAAGACGTTACAATCGGTCTTGACTGCGCCTCATCCGAGTTTTACAAAGATGGAATTTACGACTACAGCAAATTTGAAGGGGCAAGCGGCAAAAAACGCAACTCTGCCGAACAAGCCGAGTATTTGGAAGAACTTATTACTAAATATCCTATCGACTCCATCGAAGACGGAATGGACGAAAATGACTGGGACGGTTGGAAACTACTTACCGACAAAATCGGCTGTAAATGTCAATTGGTAGGCGACGATTTGTTTGTAACCAACGTGGAATACCTGAAAAAAGGTATTGACATGGGATGCGCAAACTCCATCCTTATCAAAGTAAATCAAATTGGTTCGCTTTCCGAAACATTGGATGCCATAGAAATGGCACATCGTGCAGGCTACACCTCCGTAACTTCTCACCGCTCGGGCGAAACAGAAGATGCTACCATTGCCGATATAGCCGTAGCAACCAACTCGGGTCAAATCAAAACCGGCTCGCTAAGCCGCTCAGACCGTATGGCTAAATATAACCAACTGCTTCGTATCGAAGAAGAATTGGGAGAATTGGCCGTGTATGGATGGAAAAAATAAGTCGGAAGATCTCTTTATAAAAGCAGAGACAGATTCAAAATAAATTGAATCTGTCTCTGCTTTTTGTTTTTATTATTCTCTCAAACGATAAAAGAGACTTAGCATATTAAGTTAGAGCTTGCTGGTATTCGAGTTCTCCTTTGTCTAATTGTTTCAGCACAATTTTGACAACAAACGGCATCTTGGTTTTGCGAACCGAAGTCGGTAGCTCAATATCGTAATAACTTGAGCCATATTTATCTCTGTAATAGGTTCCTGTTTTTCCATTTCCTTTGACAGAAATACTTTTCCCGTTTGACAGCAATTGTGCGGAAGTAATAAAATAGACGGTATTTTTATCTTTCGTACGCGGCATTTTTACTCGCAACAAATTATTTACGGGCGAATGAGAAATAATCAGATATACCGAATCTCCTTTTTGGGTAGAATAGCCCCAATCTTGTTTTTCGAGGATAGAATTGTAGGCACCGTAGATGGCTTCGGAGTTTTTTTTCATCCATTTTCCCATTTCCTTAGCCACTTTTGTCTCCTCCGCTCTGATATTGCCCAAACCATCGGGACCAAAATTGACCACAAAATTGCCATTGAGCGAAACAGCTTTGGCAAGCATTTCTGTCAAATCATACGGAGTTTTCACATACGAGAACGACCAGTCTCTGTGGTATCCCCACTGATTTTCGGGAATGGTCATCACACAATCCCAGTCAAATCCCTTTGTCTCGGCTAAGTCTCTTGGCAGGTTGCGCTCGTAGCGTTGGTCATAGTCGTCAATCAAATGCCCGTTTGCATCCTGATGCCTATTACCCAGCTCATCAGAGCGGAAACGGCTGCCTATAATCAATCCCGGATGCTTTTGCCTGAGTTCTACTCCTAAGGAATCGACCCAGCTTGCATTTTTTACCCAAGCCACATCCCATGACCCGTCAAACCAAAGTCCTTTGATACTTTTGTAATTGTCCAACAGTTCGAGTAATTGATTACGGGTAAATTGTTTGAAATCTTCATATTTGCTTTCTTGCTCAACAGAAGAAAAAGGGGTAAAACTTTTGTCTGTTTGATACTTCTTTTTAATTGCGGCCGAATTGATATTACCTCCCGACACATATCCGGGATGGCTCCAGTCGATAATAGAGAAATAGAGATATACATCGATGCCTACCGCCGTGTAAGCATCTACAAGTTCTTTTACAATATCTTTTTTGTAGGGTGTATTGCCAATGTTGTAAGTGGTGTATTTGCTTGGCCACATACAAAAGCCATCGTGATGCTTGGTTGTAAATATCATATATTTTACTCCCATTTGCTGAGCCATTTCAGCCCATTTGTGGGCATCGAAATTTACGGGATCGAATTGTTTGTACAGATTATCGTACTCGGCAACAGTCATAAGTCCCGATGTTCTGAACCATTCTGCGGCGTAACGGGTGGTTTGTCCGTTCCATTGCCCGCCGGGAATGGAATACACTCCCCAATGGATAAACTGTCCGAGTCCGTATTCACGCCAACGTTGCATGTAAGCATCGTCTCGGTTGGTGTAGGAGTGCGCTCCGTGTTTCAGGGGGATAAGGGGAGATGATTGGGACAAAGCAGTAAAGCTAAATACAAATGCGAATAAAAAAGTAAAAAAGTTTTTTGAATGTGTTTTCATTTATTTATTATGTTTTTTTTGTAGAAGCAGGAGTGATTTTTACTTTAAGTAGCATATAAAATAATTTTATTTTTTTTTCAGAGACCGATGTGTTCTTTTTGTCGTACTTCGGGAACACTGTTTTCAATATCTTTAAATTTATCGGAATAGTTCCATATTACTTTATCGGAATAGTATTTTCCGTTTTTATTTATTTTGACCTCTAATGTATTTTTCCCTTCTTTCAGTTTTATTTCAGAAAAAATATAATGTACGTCTGTATAACCTTTCTTAACCGTTGTTATCCGTTTACCATTTACATACAAATTGGGCATGCCTACGTTGGAATAAATCGTAACAGGCGTTATTTTATTACCCCGATTCACAACTCGGCGTTGGGTGATGTACAATACCGGCTCTTTGCTCCAGTTGGCTTTGTACCAATAAAAAGGATCTTTTTTTGTTTTTCTGTCAAATGTAACTAACCCTTTCATATTTCGCGACTCCACTTTCCCTTGCGACGACATAGGTGTGGTAAAATCAAACATATTCCAGATATAAGATGCGAGCAAATAGGGATGGCGAGATATTACACTCCAATGTTCTTCATGAAATCGGGTGGCAAAAGATTCGTTGTAGTCTTTGTCAAAGCCACAACAGTCGCCACGATTGGATACCACCTCTTTTTGCTGATTAATATTGGCTTCTGTCCCGTATTCAGAAAAAATAACCATGTGATTGGGAAAGTTTTTTTCAACTCTTTCTACCCATGTTTTTAGGCTGTCGAGCGTGCCGTTATACCAACCGAAATATTGATTTATTCCTTGGAGGTCGGCATTGTTATTTACTTCGTGGTTTACCCTATTGTAGCCGCTCACTTGCACCGTATATCTATGGGGGTCTTCCGATTTGGCAAGGTCGTTCAATTCCTGTGTAAGCGAGATGACATAATTTGCCGGTGAATAAACTTCATTGTGTAGCCCCCAAACATAAATGGACGGGTGATTATAATTTTGCCGAATGAGTTCGACCAGCTGCTGTTTTGCATTTGTCGCCTCATGGGTGGTTACTCTGTTTACAAAAGGAATCTCTGCCCATACCATAAATCCCATACTATCACATTTGGAGTAAAAATATTCCGACTGTTGGTAATGGGCCAGCCTTATGGTGGTTGCACCCACTTCCTTTATCATTTCCAAATCTTTACCATGATTTTCGTTGGTAAGAGCGCTTCCGAGCTGCCACCAGTCCTGATGCCTACACACACCATACATAGGCGTTTTTTTTCCGTTAAGAAACATACCAACGCCTTTTTTAAATTCAACATGTCTGAATCCCAGGGGCTGAACAACTTCATCTATCACTTCACTATTCTTTAACACTTGTACAACGGTTTTATACAGATAGGGATCTTCAACCCCCTGCCACAAATGAGGTTTGCTGATGCTAAACTGTTGTTTTACTATTTTTCGCCCTTGTACAGGAATATTTATATTACTCTCTTTACTCCATTCCAGCCGTCCGGCATTATCATAAATCAAAGTTCTCAACTGAACACTTTCGGGTTCCGAATTTTTACTGTCTATCTTGACTTTGACTGTCAAATCTGCCGAATTTTCTGTTACGTTACTTTGAGTAAGATATACCCCCGACGAGGCGTAATCGGTAAGACAAATGTTTGTATTTTGTGTAATTATCAGTTGTACGGGGCGATAAATGCCACCATACACCCCAAATAGTCGGTGATTGACAGGGATAACATCGGGGCGGGAGTTATTATCTACTTTTACAATTATTTCGTTGCTTTTCCCAAAGTTCAGGAAGTTAGTTATCTCAAAAGCAAAAGCTGAATATCCTCCTGCATGATTGCCAGCAAACTTATTGTTTATCATTATTTCCGCTACCGAAGCTACCCCTTCGAAACGGATAAAAACTCGATTGTTTTCAAAATTATCGGGCAAGGTAAATTGTTTTTTATAAGTTGCTTTGCCCGCGTAAAAGTTGTTTCGCTGGGTTTGCATATCAATATTATTCCATGTATGTGGTACTGTAATATTTTCCCAATTTTTATCTGCCGGCATTAAAGAGTCTTTTTTAAACTCCCAACCGGTATTGAATGGAATTATTTGGCGCGGTGTAGTAGCGCCGAGGTTGGCTGCACAAATCAGCAACGGCATCAGAAAAGAGAGGAGAAAGAGGTGGCGGAGTTTTGAATTAATAAAAATACTCATTATTCAACTGTTTTTCAGGTATTATATAAAATTATTGATTAATATCTCTCGCTTAGTTTATACATTTCGGTGCCAGCCATCAAAAATGCTCCAATGCCATATACGGCAGTCATCTCTTTGGTAACTTTACGCGGATCGGCTCCAATGGGCTGAACAAATCCGAGTTTGCCGTTTGTATCAACAACGGAGACTAAGGCGTGCCACGAGTTCCCCAACGGTTTCAGATACTTGTTATCGGGGAGTATGTCGTTGTTTATAGCATAAGCAATAGCGTATGTTATCAACGATGTAGCACTTGTCTCGGGCGAAGGGTAGCTGTCGGGGTCGAGCAGGCTAGCGTGCCAAAATCCATCTTTGCTCTGATACTTAACAAGGCTTATCAACATCTCTTTTAGAAGATTCTCGTAAAAAGGTCGGTGTTCGTAAGTTTCGGGAATTTCTTTCAATATCTGCACTATGCCGGCTACTACCCAACCGTTGCCTCTGCCCCAAAATACTTTTTCTCCGTTTTTCTCCTTTTTCCCCATATAGCTATCGTCTCGATAAAAGAGCGAATACTCTTTATCGTACAAATAGTTGTAGGTATCCATAAACTCTTGATGCATATAATCAAGGTATTGAGAATTTTCGTTTATCTCTGCTGCCTTTGCATAAACCGGCGAAGCCATAAACAAAGCATCGCACCAAGTCCATTTTTGTTTGTTTTTGATGCTCATGCTTTCGCGAGGCGGGTATTTTATAATTGAGTCGATACGTTGCAGAGAGGATTCCGACATTTTCTGTTCGTTGAATCGTCTGTACATATCAAGATAAAACTGTCCCATACAAAGTTCGTCGGCATGATATATATCGTAACTGCTACTTTTAGAAAAATTGTTGGCAACCTTCCATTGGCTTTTTTCGCCAATTTCGTACAGCCATGATAGATATGTTTCATTTTCGGTGGTCTTTGCCCAATCCAACAAACCGATATAGAATACAGCATTGGTCCAGGCGTTTAATCCGTAGTCGTGCAGATAATAACCCGACGAATTATTTTCGGGATATTTGAAGTTTTCTATTTGCCATTGTGCCGATTTGTTCAACGTAGTTTGGATAGTAGTTTTTGCCACTTTGGACTTTGCCGAACATCCGGCCAGAGAAAATAGAAGCAACAACAACAGGTATGGGACTTTTCTTATCATTGGAATATAAGTTTAATATACACTTTTAACGTGAACAAAATTAATAGACAAAGGGCGCCTACTCCTTACTCTATTTACCATTTATTTTATCTGTTTTAGGCAAAACAGTTTACTGAACTAAGAATCAGGGCTGATAAAAATGATTATGACTGTTCCTTATGGCGAGTTGCAAAAGCTGTAGGGGTTTCTCCAAATTCTTTTTTAAATGCGTTGGTAAAATAGGGTTGGCTCTCAATGCCTATTTCATCCATAATTTCCCTTATGGTCATATCTTTTTCTATCATCAATTTTGCCGCTTTTTTCAGTTTATAACTCAAAATAAACTGAATAATGGACATATCGGTCATAGTTTTAAGTTTTCGGTATAACTTACTCCTACTCATAGACATTTCTGATGCGATATTGTTTATATCCATATCGGACTGATGAAGGTTTTTGTCGATTATATCGATAAATTTTTTAAGAAACTCGGCATCTTTTACATTTGAGGTAAGTTTGGAGCTATCGGCAAAATGATTTTTTGCGTAAAATTCTTTTAAATGTTGCTGCTGCTTAAATATATTGTGAATGGTCTTTTTGAGTAATTCGGGCGAGACCGGTTTTTCCAAATAATAATCGGCTCCTGAGTCCATCCCCTCCAGTTTGCTCTCAATCCCCGATTTTGCCGTTAGTAGTATAATGGGGATGTGCGATGTTTCAATATTATTTTTAGTCTCTTTGCAAAAACTTATTCCGTCCACATTGGGCATCATTATGTCACTTACGATAATATCTATAGATTTTTTGGACAAAATCGTTTTAGCCACCAATCCATCTTCTGCCTGAACAACTTCATAGCTGTCGGCAAGGTAGTCGGCAATCAAATTACGCAGCGCTTCGTTATCTTCGGCAAATAATATTTTCTTTTTACTTTTTTGTACCGTATTTTTCACAATGGTGTTTATGTCTTTCGGTGCAACCGTTGTTGTTTCCTCTACTGCTACTGTATCTTGAGTATCTTCGGCAAAGCAGTCGGGATCGTATATTTTTTCATTTGATGAGAATTCGACCGAAATATCGGTACCTACAAAGCGTTCGCTGTTAATGGTTATTTTTCCCCGATGCAGCAAAACAAGACTTTTTACCAAAGCAAGTCCTATGCCGGTGCCTAAGTGTGAGTCGAGGTTGTCGGAGCTTACTTTATAGAATCGCTCGAATACGCTTTGTATCGATTCTTTGGAGATACCCACACCGGTATCGCTTACTGTGATATTAAAACTGTTTACAGGCATATAATCACCGTTTACCACAAAAAAGTTTTTATGTTTCGATTCAAACTTTGCCATGTGCGTACTTATCTCTATTTTACCGCCTTCAGGGGTGTGTTTGAATGCATTGTTAAGCAGGTTCATTACCACTTTTTCGACAATATTTTTATCGAAATAGAGTTTTTCGGGAAGTTGAGTATCACAGTTTACTTCGAAGGTGATATTTTTCTGACCTGCAAAATCGATAAAATCGACCGCAATCTCTTTTATAAAATTATTGAGGTTCAATTGCCTTAACTCGAGTTTTACTTTTGAGTGTTCTAATGCTCTGAAGTCCATCAATTCGTTTACTAATTTGAGTAACCGTTGGGCATTACCGTTGAGAATACGGTAGTAATATTCTTTCAGTCCCTCAATTCGCAATCTTTCAAGTGCGGCTATTATCAAAGAGAGAGGCGTTCTGAAATCATGCGAAATATTGGTAAAGAATCTCAATTGCGACTGATGAATCTCTTCTTTTTTATTTTTTTCCACACCATCGAGATACAATTGCAATTCGAGTTTTTTCTTCACCTGAAAATGTCTGTAAACATAATATATTGCCAATAATGCAGCAATAAAATAGAGCAAATATGCGGGCCAGCTGAACCATGGAGCAGGACGACAGACAATCTTCATAACTGTCGGCTGTTCGTTCCATACTCCATCGTTGTTGGCTGCCAACACCTCAAAATAGTAAACTCCGGGAGGAACTTTCGAATAAAACGCGCTCCGGTTGTGAGCATCAACTTCTATCCACCTATTATTATAACCTTTGAGGCGGTATTTGAAATACATCTTTTCAGGGATTAAAAAATTATCTGACGAGAATTTAAATCCAATATTATTTTGATTATATTTCAACCGTATCTCCTGTGTATTGCTTTTATTTTCTATTTTCAGCTTTGCAGACTTGTAGTTGATCAAGATATCCGAAATAATTACTCTCGGCTTATATTGATTAAGAGTAATTTCTTTCGAGTCGATAATGGTAAATCCGCTTGTCCCGCCAAAGTACAATTTACCATCGACACCTTTCATTGTTGCCCGCGGATAATAGACCTGTCCCTGTATGCCGTCATTCTTGGTAAAATGAGATATTTCGCTGTTTTTTATATTAAACGAGACCAATCCGTTGTCGGTACCCATCCACAAATAGCCTTCGGTGTCGTAGCAGATATTGAAAATCGAATAGGTATTGCGTTGTAACATTTCGTTAAAAATGGTTATTTTATCTATTTCGGGACTAAATTTAACAAGCCCGCTGCCTAATGTTCCTATCCATATATTTCCCGAATCGTCCATACAAAACGTATTCAAATCCAAGAATTTATAATCGTCAAACTTTACTTCTCTAAGTTTTTCTGCTTTGGTGTCAAACAAAAAGAGTTTTTCCTTGGTCAAAATCCACAGTTGCCCGTCTCGTCCTTTGAGTATATCAAAAATATATACGTCGCTGTGCTGTTTCGAAAAATCGTAGTGTGTAAAACTCTTGGTTGCAAAAGAGTAAAACGATATCTCCAATTTTATTTGCTGGTAGGCAATCCATAAGCCGGAACTGTTATCCAAAACAATTTTTCTAATATTGTTGTTCCGAAGCGAATGATTGTTGTTCTCCCTTCTAAAATTATTGACAGCCCCTGTTCGGGGATTGTAAAAGTCTATACCACCGGTAAAAGTACCTATCCAGATATTATCGTTATTATCCACCACTATCGATTTGATATTATTGGACGATATCCGACTGATGCCGTTATCTTGAGTTAAGTACGTGAATATACCGGTATTTTTATCCACCCGGTTGATGCCTCCCCCTTCCGTTCCTATCCAAAGGGAATTTTTGTCTTCGGCAAAAGCGCTTACGGGGGCATGATTCAATTTCTTATCTTGAGGGAGATATGTCTCAAAGGCTTGTTTTTCGTTCAAATTAACGTAACACACAGAACCGGAGTAAGTTCCTATCCAAATGTTTCTCTGCTTATCTTCACTAATGGTCCAAATAGAGTTGTTGGGCAGACTGAAAGGGTCGGATTCGGAATGTAAATAGCGTGTGGTAAGTTCCGTTTGGGTATTGAATACGTACAAGCCCTTGATTGTACCCATCCAGAAATTTCCGTTTTTGTCGAGACAGAAAGATCTGCCGCTAAATTTAGTGTTTTTGTCAAGCAGTTCAAATGTCTCTTCAATATTAAAAGTGGTTAAGTTGAGTCGATACAACGTCCCTTTTTCGGCCAATACCCAGAGTTTTCCTTTGAAAGTTTTTGCCGCTAATATTCTTTTAGTTTTGTCGGGTAAGGTAGTACACAACACAAATTTTTTGTTCGAATATTCGTATTTATAAATATTACTGTAGTGCCCAAACATATAAAGATCATCGTTGTGTGTGCAATAGACATTCGTTATATTTTTAGATATTCGCCCATTGAGTTGAGGAGTAATAAGCTCTTTGGTCTCAGGATTCATAATCTGCCACGCGTTGCCGTCCCACCCCCAAAGTTGGTTTTTCGCATCTATGATAATGGTTTTGTAAATTTTTTCGCCCAATCGTACAAACTTATCGACAATATTATCATACACAAACAAACCGTTGTTGGTATTGACATACAACTTTCTATTAGTATTTGTGGTAATACTCTCAAAAATCCATTCTCTGTATGAGTCTATTTCTTTGAAATGGGTGGTGTATCTTTTGTAAGTATATCCATCGAAACGAAATATATCTTCGTCCATTAAAATCCAAATAAATCCATCGCTATCTTGCTGGATGCCAGAAACGCCATTGTAGGTAAAACCTCCAGGAGGAGATACGGTCCTAAACTTAAAAGTTTCGTTTGCATACGAATGGCCGATTAGAATAAGGATAAAGTATGTAAGAATCGAAAGTTTCGTTTTCATTAAATTTCAAGGAGGAATTGATTTTTTACCTGCTAAAAGACATAAAGATAACTATTTTATTTATATGGTCTATTTTTACGTGAATTTTTGTTGCCTTAATCGATTTAGTTATAATTATCCAAAATCCGAATTATTTGGATATGAATTTGTAATGTAAAATATTGAATATTTTACAAAATATTATTAATAAAAATAAAAATTGGCGACAATCGCATTGCTGCCGCCAATTTGAAGAAAAAAACTATTTTTTTATTTAACGAACATTATTTTTTTTACATCTGCTCCTTGCTTTACAATATACACATTGCCTTTAACCGGTCGGAGTACCTCTACACCTTGCAATGTAAAATAGCGCGCCGGAGTACTCTTATCGCTTACTTCGGGCAGGGCAGTAGAAAGGTCTTGACTAAACACCAGCACGGGCACGTAATCGGCGTTGCCGTTTTCAAAACTTTTTATGCGGATATATCCATCAGTATCTGTTGCTATCTGTAAGTCAATCGAGTTATCGGTGTCTCCACCGCCAAAAATATGGTTTGTCAAGTCTGTCGTTAATTCCGTATTTTCTGGTGTAGCTTTCATAACTGCCGGACTGAGCAGAGCTAACTCAGTACCATCATACGAAGCTGCCGTGGCACCACTTGTTGTCCAAGTAAGTGTGCTGAAGTCAGTAAGATCCGAAATAGTCGATGTTACTGTCCTGACAGACAGATTGTTGTTATCCCTATCCGCACCAGATCCATTGTATAATTTCAGTTCAGCTTTGTTGTAGTTGGTACGGATAGAAGCCGGAAGATTAAACCGCAAATAGGCACGACGATTGGAATATGCGGAGTATGCATTCCGGGTATTAAGAAACGCATCGGAGTTATACTCAGTGGATGCCGCCTGATTATTGACCCAAGTATCTTCGCTTGCCGGAATTTCATTTTCGGCAAATGATGAAATGGTAATATTTTGAGTCTCATTGACAGTAGGGATAGTAAATGTATAAGTCCCTGCCGATTCTGTGAAAGCATACTTGTTGTCATTTACAGATACGTAAGGAGTATGATAAGTGCTTTGCAAAGTAAAACTGATAGTCAGCGGATCGCCGGTAGTTACTTCCGTTACAGTTGCAGGGGTTGTGGAAGCAATACCTGCATCTACTGTCAGATTTACGATTTGCTGAGTCGGAGTAAATTCATAAGCGCCAATCTCAATAGCTGTACCCTGTACGCGCGACACGCCTGCATAGTCTTTGTTGTCGGCAAAAGTTAGTCCCGTGGCATCTCCCTTATTCAAACCTGCAAAATTGGAAACCGGAATGGTATAATCTCCATTGTCAATATCAGCAAAAAGTTTGGCAGGGTCGGTTTCAACAATACAGTTTGTTTGGGTAAGATTGGTTATAGAAGCATTATCTATAATATTATTATTGAAAACGTTGTTTGTGCCGGCCGCTGTTACGTTACTTACCGTTCCTCCCACATTTTTGTTGTTGTATAAAATACAGTTTATCATTTGGGCAGGTGTAGTGGTAGCATTTGCAAAACTTACTCCCCCGTCGCTACCGGTATTGTTGGCTATCACACAATTATATGTTTTCACATTGCAAGCATTATTTCGTGCATTGAAATTAATTCCACCGCCAACATCTGTAGATGTATTGTTAATAATCACAGAATTGTAAATAACTCCACTTCCGGAATAAACGTGGTGGTGAACACCGCCACCTTTTCCGGTAGCCGTATTTCCTTCTATCCAACAGTCGTGAATGTCATCTAAGCGGAAAGCACAAATTCCACCACCGAAAAAAGCTGAATTATTGATTATTCGACAGCCTGATATAACTACTCCGGCAACATTATCAACACCTATTCCACCGCCATTGTCTCCACCGGTTTTAGTATTGTTGCTGATAAGTGAATTGCTTACCTTTGAGCTGGCAGCCAAAATGCAGATACCATTTCCCCATTTATTGCCTGATGATTGTTTGCTGGATGTGTTGTTTTCAATCCAACAATAATCTACAATAATTTTTTTCGTACCCAATATTCCGGCGCCGTTTGCAGCTCCGGTATTATTGTTTTTTATAATACAGCGGGTAATAGACAATTCTGTCCAGTTGCCACCCCCGATACCGCGTGTACCGCTGATGTTGTCTCCGTCAAGTGTCAAACCATCAAAGGTGGCTGTAATAGCCGAGTTGTTTACCCAAATACAGGTGCTCCCCACTGTCATTTTTAGGATGGTGGGATGTTGAAATTCCCATTCTTCGCCACCGTTTACTTTGGCTCTTTCGTCAATAGACGTTTCCGTTCCGGCAAAACTGCCGTAGAATTTCAGATTTTTGGCTACGTTGTAGTTAATACCGCCAGAGCCTATTTCGTAGGTACCCGAAGCAATCCATATTTCGTCTCCGGTAGCTGCCGCCGTAATAGCTGAAGTTACATCGTTATATACCGTTTGTCCTCCCCAAGCCAGACTTCCCGACGGAGCAACGTAAATAGTCGCTGCGTTGGTTGATAAGTTCGGAATC
>JBKECI010000105.1:0-2145 GCA_047974405.1 Paludibacteraceae bacterium
TCCCAATCCCACAAACGGACAATTTCGTATTTCAATGCCGGATATGGCAGAAGATGACGCTTATGTCGATATCTTCGACTCTTTGAGCAGAGTGGTTTATTCCGAAAAGTATCATGTATCTCAATCTGACAAAAAAATTGAACTTAATCCTACAACTCCCAAGGGTGTATATCATATACGTGTCAAATGTAGAGAGAAAAATAGTACGAAAAAAATAATTGTTTTTTGACTTTCGGAGGGGTTATGAGTTGCGAATGATGAGTTTGGGATTAGGTTTATTATCTGATAATTATTTTTGAAAAATATAAAATTATTTTTTTTACTTAGGATGAGCTATCCTTATTTTATCTATCAAACTAAAAAAACAGCTATCATGAAAAAACATTTATCTATTTATCCGGCTATATTACTAATTTTTATAGCCTCTGTATTTTCTCTTTCCGCCCAGTCAGTAACATCTTTTCAGTTAAGTACTTCAGGTAGTCCGGTATGGTACAATATTAACAGTGCTGCCACAGCCGGTGTCAATGCAGGGCTTGGAGCCTACGAGCATACAACTTTAGGAAGCATTATCAAAGGAGTAGTGCCCGTTTCGCCCGCCACCATACATCCAGACCAGACTAAAGATACTTATCTGTGGAGATTTGAGAATGATGGTAGTGGCAATGTAATTATTGTCAATAAGTTGGGATTAAAAATAAATCATCCTGTTACGGTAGGGTCGGGACAGCGGGTAACTATAAATGCCGAAGGAAAATCTTACACATACACTGCTGTTACGGGCATTACTGCAAACGGAGTATCGGGGACAGCTTTCTACTTTACCCCTTTGGATGCGACCTACGCCAATGTTGGGCGTTTAAACTGCGATGGCTCTACCAAAGAAATTGTACTGTATAAAGCAGGCAGTAACGGAGACATTGCACAAACCGGTGGGAAAGGCTCACTTTTTTGGCTGTATGAAGTACCAATGAAAACGATAACCGTTTCGTACACAGGGACAGGAGCAGGCATTGTGGTTGTCTTAGGTGATAATGGAGACCCCGAAACAAATACTACGGTATCAAAAGCACAGGCAGCAGTGGTAAAGATAAGAGCTGTGGCAAATGTGGGGTCAGAATTTGAGGGTTGGAAAAATGTAAGTACAGGGAGTATTGTCTCGACAGAGGCGGAATACAGCTATACCGAAACTGCCGATATACAATTGGAGGCAACGTTTACCGATGTTTCTACCAGCTTGAGTTACAATAAAGCAGGAAAGCAACTCGATTTTTATCCCAACCCAGCTACGGCAACTATAGTTTGCACCCAAAATGTTTTAAAAATGCAGATGTTTTCCCAATCGGGACAATTGGTAAAAGAGACTTTTGGAAATCATTTTGATGTGTCAGAATTGCCGTCAGGAGTTTATATCCTCAAAATGATGAGCAAAAATAATTCCGTAAACAAGAGACTGATAAAAAAATAGAGCAATTATCTCCAACAACATCAATACAAAAAAATAAGCAGAAATGAAATGGGGCAATTTTCTTTTGAATTTTGCCTCATTCTTATTGTTCATTTATTTCTGAATCTGTCTTATCCAGAAAACACTAAATTCTCTATCTGTTTCTATGTGTCCCGTTCTTTTTGTAAGTTTATTCTTTTTTTATTCTATCGGTTATTTCTGGTATAAGTTGAAAAAAATATTGTATTTTTGCCCATTATTACATGGGCAATTTTGTTATTTCCATTTAGACTGTTAGATATATAACTTATGTTTTCTTAAGGGGAGTGTTTAAAAATGGCTATAAAAGATATAAATAAAGATATTATTGCAAGATTGTCAAAAGGCGATGAAAAAGCATTTTCAATGTTGTATGACAACTATTACGTGTACTTAAATTCTATAGCCCTGTTTTATGTTTTCGATCAAGATATTGCCAACGAAATAGTAAATGATGTCTTTATTAATATTTGGAAAAAACGGTCAGATTTAGTTTTTCCTATCCATTCTTATCTGGTTACGTCAGTAAAAAATGGGTGTCTGAACAGTATTCGATCCAAAAAGATAAATGAAAAAGTACTAAGCAAGCATAAAGTACAAATGCTCCAATATCAGGAAGAATATATACTTTCCAATCCGGAACCGATGAAATATGTAGA
>JBKECI010000106.1:0-6023 GCA_047974405.1 Paludibacteraceae bacterium
AATCGTCAATGGCAGAGTGAAAGAATCTGTTATCTCAATGTCCTTTACTGCACTGACACCAATATTTACTAAGTCAAATCTTCTATCGGATGTATGCCAACCATCTCCGGCACCGACAAAAACATTGAATTTTTCAAAAGCATATCCCACCTCAAAATACTTATCCTCACCTGCCGACATGGCGCCACCCGCTTCGTTGAAAATATAATTGCCAACCAACGAAAACCGCCCTACATCATAACCTAAGTTTACTTCAAACGCATGTGCCTCGGTTTTTTTTGAGTAGTCGAAGTAGCGATAATTCAAAGAGGGGAAATAATAATCGGTAAGCCCCAATGATAGCCCAAAATCAAACACATAGGATGCATACAAATCACTTTCGAGATAGCCGTCAAACCCTGCCGACCCCCAAGCCCCAACAGAGAACCTGCCGACCGTAAAATCTAATGCAGGCTGGATAGACACACCCGAAAGTTTACTGCCGCGCCATACATATGAACTAACCACATCGGTGCTTACCGTGAATTTTTGAGACCTTACACTGTCGATGGTTAGTAGTGCCACTATCACCATCAAAATAGAGTTTACTTTTGTCATAAATTATCAAATTAGTTAATAAAAAGATTTTTTTTTATCTTATTTAATTTCATAATATCGTAATTTACATACATAAAATACCAATAAGATACAAATACGGGGCAAAGTTAGTCATATTGATTTTTATATTCCAAATAATTTATCAAATATTTTTAATCATAGATAAAAATACATCATAATGATATTATTATCCAAATATTTAAATTAAAAAGAAAGTAAATTAACAATAAACCTATCAATTAAACATACAATATATGACAAAAAATTATACTATAAAACACATATAGACTCTGCATTTTCAACTATTCAAATAAAAAATTAACAATATTGAGTGTTTTGAGAATAAAAAAGCCGATTCAATTTCACTTTGAATCGGTTTCTTAATAGATAGATAGGACAATTTTATTTTAAATCTGCCTCTATTACGTTTCTCGGATGCAGTTAATCGGAAATATAATTTCTCCAAACTCAATCATTGCGTTAAACAGGCAAATACTTTGATAAGAGGAGTATAGTTCGAATAGGTTTATTGGCTTGGCAAAAATTTTATTGTCGAGCAGAAGTTGCGCTCGCTGTGTGCCGTAGATAAGGGGAATTTCCGGAGTAAACCAGTTGTCCCCGTCAAACAGGGCAATATTGCAATACGAAGTGTCTGCAAGCAACCCATTCTGCACAAACAACACATCGTCGCAATCTCCTTTTCTCAAAAAAGCCCGATTGATTTCTTCTCTGTCGGCATGCTTGTAAAATGAGGTTGATATGGAGGTTTCTATAACCCTTAGACTCTTGATGACAGGCAGCCGATAAGGGAGAAATTCCAGCGTTCTAATCTCGCTGTCAAACACAAGACGGAATTTATAAAAACCATTTTTCGGAAAATCTTGTTTGCTGATAATCTCAGATAGAGAGAATACTTTTTCTTCTGGAAAAATATCTTTGAAAATACGATTAATTCTCTTTTGATGCTGCTGAAGACGATAGAAAGCACCGTCCGACAGTTTTATGCTTTCAATAAATAGGGACATACACTTTTTGAATTAATTCTCTGTATTCTTTTTCGTTATCGCTCAGCGATGTAATTCCTCCTCCACTTTTGAAAACAAGCCCCGAATCAGTTTGTTCGATAAAGCGAATCATCACGGCAGAATCAATATTTTCGCCATCAAAATAGCCACAAATACCTGTATAAAACCCCCTATCGTAGCCTTCTGCTTTTTTAATTATCTCCATTGTTTTTGTTTTGGGAGCACCGCTTATAGAGCCTGCCGGAAGTAAACTAAATATTATCTCACCTAAAATACTGTGAAAATTATCATTTAATTTACCTTCGATATGGGAGCTTACCTGCAATAAGTCGGTCTGATTGGTATATAGTCTTTCAACGTATCTGAATTTTTTTACCTCTACTTTATTCGCCACCCTGCTCAAGTCATTCCGTATCAAGTCTACAATAGTGGCGTGTTCAGCTTTTTCTTTTTTATCGTCTAAAATCAATTTTTCTGCATTTTGTAACGAAACATCAATAGTCCCTTTCATAGGATAGGAAGATATAGTGTTGCCGTTGATTCGCACAAAAATTTCGGGAGAAAAAACGGTAAACCAATCTTTCAACCAAAGTTTGTAAGGCGCCTTTGAGTAGAGAAAAATATCGCATAGCGAAAGGGAGGTGGTAACGGGAGTCGGCTGGGTAAGATTAGTAAGAAACGAGTTGCCTCGCCGTATTTCGGACTTTACAGTATTTATTTTTTTGAAATACTCCGTTTTATCTATCGGATTTTTGCCAAAAGTAAAATCTACTGTATCTTGCTTAATAATATCTTTGGGAATATTGTTTCTTTCTCCAAAATGAAATAAAATTTTATCAGAATCTATTTCGCTATTGATTAGCACCATTGCATTTTGAGCGGCATAATCGATAATAAACAGAAACGGACAACCGCTCTTCCCAAGTCTGTTCATACGCTGAATGGCAGTATCTCTCTGGATGATATGGAAAAAATCTGTATTATTGCTCATTAAAATAAAAAAAGAGAATTCCAGCGTTTTTAGGTATTCTCTCTGTTATGAGCCTTTTCGGGGACTCGAACCCCGGACCTATTCATTACGAATGAATTGCTCTACCGGCTGAGCTAAAAAGGCAACTTATAAAAAATAGGTGTGCAAAGATATAGAAAAATACGATATGGAAATGTTTTTTCCATATTTTTTTGTATTTGCCATACAGTATCACCGGCTACAAGACATAAGAGTGAGCGTACAAATAGCTACCATACAAATTATTACGAAAAAGAAAACAAATTAGAGTTCTTTCTTATTTAATCATGTTGCATTTTTCTTAGTAAGTTTTTCAATTAATTTAAAATTTATATTTGTAATATACTAGAGATTATATAAACTAAAACGATATATGCCTATTTTTCAAAAATTTTAATCGATACATTTTTTTTCTATGGAGAACTGAAAATGAAAGTTACAAATTTCAATTCCCTCTATCCCCTTTCGTCAAAGGAGGATAGGGGGAATAAGAAAAATTAGATTATTCTGCTGATAATAAGAATTATAACAAACTATTCCGTATAATTTCTACTGAAAAATTGCACCGAAAATTATCTACAAAGATTATGTTCTCATTTTCTTATAATCTTTTCTGTAAACTGCTTGTTTGTTGTCTTGTTCAATAGAGTAAGATAGTAAATACCCGACGGTAAGATACCGAAATTAATCCTATTATTTTGTATGTCAAATTTTACGGACTGTCCGGCAATATTATGGATACTGACAGTAAAATCGGTAATATTCTCAACATTAAGTGTAATAAATGTTGTAAAAGGATTGGGATAGATGCTCAATCCGATTTGTGGCGATTCATTCGCGGTACTTAACTCATCTGCCGTAAATTTCCACAGTTCGTATCCTTCCGCCAGTGTATTACCTTCAAGGTATAAACTGTTGTTCCAAACTTTCATTGGACGTAGAAAGATTTGCCGTGGTTGCGTAGTTGGTCCCGTGTAGGATGTAAGCTGCGTAAATGTACCATCACTCGGATTAGCTTCCCAAAGTTGTTCCGGACTGTTATCGCCGTACATTTGAAAGTATAACTTATTACCGAATGGCGTGATGCAATAAATAGGACGCGAAGTTGGAGAACCGCTATACGTTACGGGAATGGCTACTTGGGTCGTCGTCCCATCGGTTTCATAGATTTGATACACCACCCCGCCGTTGGGCGATGTCTGCTCTCTCGCCGCAAAATAGAGTTTATTGTTAAGTCCGATCAATATTTCAATTCCGTCATCCGTTAACGTGCCGATCGGATTTAATGAGTTAGTTCCCCCCGCGTTGAAATTATAAACCAATTCCACTTTGTAATCGTGTCCCAGCTGGCTGTAATAGCATTTGTACAAATCTTGATTTCCGTAAGTTGACGATTTTCCGAAGAAGAATAACTCGTTATTCAAAACGGTTAGTTTATCGAACGCGGTAATTCCGGTAGTACCCAAAGCCACAAAATTGGTTGTTGTGCCATCGGTATAGTACAGTTTATCGGCAACTAAAAATAGTTTGTTGTCGAACAGGGTTAAATAGACGTATCCACCGGTGTTGTTTGAAGGATAAACATCAAGAACCGAAGTCGCGGTATTTGTTGTCGGATTGTACGCATAAATCTCGTTATGATTGCTATTACGGTCATTTTTCACAAAATACAGCATATTTCCTAATTTTTTAAATTTCGAATTTAATCCGGAGCTTTCGTTTGTATTCAGTTCCAATACTTTTACCGTCCCTTGTTCGGTTCCGTCGGATTTCCACAGGTCGTAGCCTTCTCCCGGAAGGTCTTCGGCAAAAAAGTACAAGACGCCATCCGCTTCATACATTGCCATCATATTGCCGCTATGATTGGTCGAAAAACCGGCGCCGACGTGAATATCTTTAACCAAATGAATCGTCGTTCCATCTGTTTTAAAAAGTTCCCGCCCGTGAACGCCGTCTTCGGCAGTAAAATACAACTCACCGTTAAAAACCGTAAAATTACTTGGGTTACTGCTACTTCCGGAATAATTAGGATTCAAATCCATTACCAAACCTGTGCCGGCTTGTGTTCCATCGGTTTTGTACAGTTCCCTGCCGATGCCGCTTACGCTTGTTCCCTTCGCACTAAAATAAAGTTGATTGTTATACTCGGTAAAAAACATCGGATTGGAAGTATTGCTACCCGGAGCGATGACGATTTGCTCCCAAGTTTGTGCAAAACCGATTATGGGAAATAATAAAAATAGGCTTATTATCTTTCTCATTTTTTTAAAATTTTCTTTGTTATAGCAATTGATTTATCTTTGTTTTTAAATACTAAATAATGGATTCCGTTGCTTAAGAAATTCATATTTACAGAAGATTGATTAATCGGTAAGGTTGTTATGTATTTTCCGGTTGCGTCATAAATTTGAACTTGCCAATTCGTTCCTTCCGGATGTTGAACAAACAGCTCGTTTTCAACAGGATTGGGATACACTTTTAATGTTGTATTTTGATGGTTTATCTCGTCAATACTTACTATATCTAACATTGTCATTTGGTACAGAATAGATTCTCCCACAGTAATATTTCCATCAAAATGTACTCTGTTAAACGCTTCTCCTACTAATGATTTAGCATTAACGGAAACAGCATAACCACCGCTAAACATTTGGCGATATAATTGTTGCGAAAAGCAATTTGCCGATACCAATAAAAATAGTATTATTGTTTTCATATTACTCTCGATAATAAATTACGATTCTTCGGATGGCTAAATTTTGACCCGAGGGCCACGAAGTCGAGTAGATTGACAGGTAGTAAGAGTTATTCACATTATCAACGATATGGTTAACCGGAGTAAAGCCATTTGACACTGTACGCCAATTAGGATCTGCGGCTAAATCATTTGAATTCATATCATAAATAGAAGTTCCATAGATGTCTGTATCATTGTGTCGATAGAGTCCAAACATAAAACCTTCGGGGGCATTATCTTTGTAAACTATTTTTATGAATGTAATTTTGGCTCCATTAGGTAAATTTACATTATAATGTAAGTTTGGATAGATAATAGGCGCGTTCGTCGCTTGATGCAAACCAAATTGGGGATGAAATCTAAATTCTTTACCGGTAAACGCGGCGCCACTTACGCTCAACAGCTCCGCTTGTTCGGGTTTGCGTTGTAATTGACCATCGGCGTCCGCAACAATTTCTCTAACTCCTATACCTGCCAAATCGGTTAGATATAATCCGATATAGAATATTTCCCCTTGGTAACCGTTCGTATAAAAACTAATGTTAGCGGGATTTAATAATATCATATCGTCATCATTGGCTAATTCTCTAGACTTATCCGCACCTATAGCATAAGTCACGCCTCTATAAAACTCATCAGATAATGTTATAAAACC
>JBKECI010000107.1:0-30167 GCA_047974405.1 Paludibacteraceae bacterium
TAGAAACAGTAGGAGAGACACTCGAACAAGGCGAAGTGTTTGGTACGGTTGAAGCCGTTAAAACGGTTTCAGACCTATTTATCCCTGTTTCTGGAGAAATTTTGGAATTTAATACCAAATTGGAAGATGCCCCCGAACTGGTAAATGACGACCCTTACGGAAAAGGTTGGATGGTCAAAATTTCGGTTTCCGATATTTCACAATTGGACGAGCTCTTGTCTGCTGAATCTTATCAAGAGCTAATAGGTTAACTTTTATAAGATAAGACAAAAAGACCAAGCATTCACAAATTATGACACCCAAAGTATCAATCATTATGGGGAGTACATCCGATTTGCCCATAATGGATAAAGCTGCCAAATTTCTTGACCAGATGGAAATCCCTTTCGAAATAAATGCCCTGTCAGCACACAGAACTCCTGCGGAAGTAGAGATTTTTGCTAAAGAGGCTAAAGGGCGTGGTATTCAGGTGGTTATAGCCGCAGCAGGTATGGCTGCGCATCTTCCAGGAGTAATCGCCTCTATGACAACACTTCCCGTTATAGGAGTTCCCATAAAATCATCGTTGGAGGGGGTGGATGCACTCTTAGCCATAGTACAAATGCCTCCGGGAATTCCCGTAGCTACCGTAGGGATAAACGGAGCCTTGAACGCTGGAATTTTAGCGGTACAAATAATGGCAACTGCCGATGGAGAGTTACAAAAAAGATTGACTGATTACAAAAATGATTTAAAAAAGAAAATAGTAGAAGCCAACAAAACATTGAAAGAAACAAAATATAAATTCAAAACAAATTAATAGTTTTATATTTTGCATACACAACACACATACACACAACACATTACAAACTAAACAACAATGACAACAATTGACAAATTTGATTTTAGCGGAAAAAAAGTTTTTGTACGCGTGGACTTTAACGTTCCGCTGGACGAAAACTTTAATATCACAGATGATACTCGCATTCGCGCTGCAATGCCTACACTAAAAAAAATTATTGCAGACGGAGGCAGATTGATTATAGCCTCGCATATGGGACGTCCCAAAAAGAATCCGGATCCGAAATATTCTTTAAAAGTAATCGTGGCACGCGTTTCAGAACTCCTCGGAACCTCGGTAACATTTGCTGACGACGCGTTGGGTACAGCAACAGAAAATTTGATTGCCACCCTTAAAAACGGCGAGGCATTGTTGCTCGAGAATCTTCGTTTTTACGCTGAAGAAGAAGGCAAACCACGTCTTCCCGATACCGCTACTGACGAAGAAAAAACCGCAGCCAAAAAAGAGTTGAAAGCTGCCCAAAAAGAGTTTGCAAAAAAACTGGCATCTTATGCAGATGTTTATGTAAACGATGCGTTTGGTACCGCACATCGTGCTCACGCTTCTACAGCTATTATAGCAGACTCTTTTGACAATGAACACAAAATGTTTGGCTATTTGATGGACAAAGAGGTAAAAGCCGTAGATATTTTGATGGACAATCCTGCCCGTCCGTTTACAGCTATTATGGGTGGCTCAAAAGTATCTACCAAAATAGAAATTATCGAAAATCTCTTGACCAAAGTAGATAATCTTATTATTGCCGGAGGAATGACCTACACCTTTACCAAAGCCTTGGGTGGAAATGTAGGAAATTCTATTTGCGAAAACGATAAACTCGATTTGGCACTCGAACTACTCGAAAAAGCCAAAAAAAACAATGTAAACATGGTTTTGGCAGTAGATGCCAAAATAGCAGACACCTTTAGTAACGATGCAAACACCCAATTTGTACCTGTAGGAGAAATATCCGAAGGATGGGAAGGATTGGATATAGGTCCAGAAACAGAAAAAATATTTGCCGATGTTATCAAATCTTCAAAAACCATCCTTTGGAATGGACCGACCGGGGTATTTGAATTTGAAAACTTCACAAGCGGTTCGCGTGCGGTAGGGATGGCTATTGTAGAAGCTACACAAAATGGTGCTTTTTCGCTTGTAGGGGGAGGAGATTCCGTAGCTTGCGTAAACAAATTTGGTATCGCAGACAAAATGTCTTATGTCTCTACCGGAGGAGGTGCCCTACTCGAAGCCATTGAAGGCAGAGTATTGCCCGGCATTGCTGCGGTAAAAGGATAAAAGCTTTTTAAAATATCGATATAGAAAAAACCGGATAGATTTGATATATTCGGTTTTTTTTATACAAAGTCATCTTAACTTTTATGTTTTTATCTAAGTTGCGTAAGAAACAAATTTGTTCATCAATAACAAAAAAGAAAAACAGCATGTCGATTTGGTAAAGTTACTGAAATTCAAAAAAAATATATTGTGAAATAAAATGCAAACCACATCTTGTTGTACAAAAATGTGGTAATACTTTCAGAGATAAAAAGCTTTTTATTACTCGAAAAAGAATCATCAAAAAAAAAATGTGTACTTTTGTTTATTGTATTTACATCACAGAGTTATTGCGAGTATTTTTACAAACTAAAATATAAATTCTCCACAGCTTTCTTTGCTGAGTAGGGATGGTACAAACGATATGAAACTCAAAATAAATAATAAAACGGCCAATAATATTTTCAGAATAGGACTATTTATTGCTCTGGTACTACTTATTGTTGAACTATTTCCACATAAGAATCAATTCAAATACCAGTACGAGGTAGGAAAACCTTGGACTTATGAATTGATAACAGCTTCTTTTGATTTTCCTGTATATAAAACAAAAACACAGTTGGAAGCAGATAAGAAAACACTGCTCAAAAACTATTCTCCCTATTTTCTTGTTGACGACAATGCGGCCGATATACGTATAAACAAGTGGGTTTCGGACTGGAAAGCATCGCACAACGGAGATATTCCTGCCTACAGCGAGTATATCAATCAAAAAATAAACTTGATTTATGACAAAGGAGTTATTTCACTTTCGGACTTTGAAAATCTCAAAAAGGAGAATAAAAAAGAAATAATGCTAGTAATGCCCGACAGAACTACGCACAGTCTTTCGGTAGAAGAACTTTATACGCCCAAATCTGCTTATCAGGAGATAATGGACGACAATCCTTACAATATAGACGAAAATCTGCTGAACAACTATAACCTGAACTTATACCTTGTCAATAATTTGAGATACGATAGCATAACCTCGCAAAATGTCAAAGAAGAAATGATGCAAGGACTATCCCTAACCTCTGGTATGGTACAGGCAGGAGAGCGTATTGTAAGTAAAGGGGAAATAATAACTCCCGAAATTTACGAGATACTCAACTCTATGAAAATTGAAACAGACAAAAAAAGTTCGATATTCGAAGATTCTTACCTTGTTTTGATTGGAGAGGCGATGATAGTAACAATACTGCTGTTGCTTCTCATACTCTATCTTTACCTGTTTCGTCCGTTATTGTTCAAAAGCAATAATAATTTGATATTTATTTCCATCCTGATATTGATAGTAATAGGTATCACGTCGTTAGTCAATCAATTTTTAGAACTAAGCGTATATATTATACCTTTTACACTCTTGCCCATTATCATTCGTGTGTTTTTCGACTCCCGTACGGCACTTTTTACACACATCATAACCGTATTGATCATCTCTTTTATGACAGATAATCCGTTTATGTTCATTGTTTTGCAAATAACAGCAGGTATGGCAGCTGTATCAGGGCTGAAAGATTTAACACAACGCTCACAGCTTACACAAACCGCTCTCTATATTTTATTGACTTACGCTTTTGTGTATTTGTCCATCGAACTTATTTCGGAAGGAGAAATAAGCGAAATGGAACTGATGCCGGTTGTCTATTTTAGTATAAGTTCTTTTTTACTTCTTTTTGGGTATATATTGATTTATCTGTTCGAGAAAATATTTGGATTAATCTCCTCCATTACGCTGGTAGAACTTACAAATATCAACAGCGATTTGATGATGCAGTTTGCAGAGTTAGCTCCCGGAACCTTTCAACACTCGTTGCAAGTATCCAATCTGGCCACTGAAGCTGCAAAAAAAATAAACGCCAATAGCCTGCTTGTACGTACCGGAGCCTTATATCACGACATCGGCAAAATGAAAAATCCGCAATACTTTATCGAAAATCAGGTAGACGAAAGCAATCCGTTGATGAAAATGGATTATGAAGAGGCGGCACAAGCAATAATAAAGCACGTTGCCGACGGAGTTGCTATGGCTAAAAAGCACCATCTTCCCGAACAAATAATTGCCTTTATTACCACGCACCATGGACGTAGCAAGGTAAAATATTTTTATAACTCCTTTGTGAATGAAAATCCTGGCGTAAAACCCGATGAAGAAAAATATTTGTATCCCGGTCCCATTCCCTTTAGTAAAGAGACAGCGGTACTGATGATGGCTGATGCCGTAGAAGCCCGCTCGCGTACGCTAGAAGAATATACGGTAGAAAGCATTGCCAATATGGTAGATTCGATGATAGATGCTCAAATTGCCGACGGGCAGTTTAAGGATGCACCCATAAGTTTTAGAGATGTGGAGACGGTAAAAAAAGTGATGTCGGAAAAAATACAGAACATATACCACAATAGGATAAAATATCCCGATTTGAAAAAATAATTGATGTAGAGAATACGTGGAGTGATGTTTCCTATTTACACTTCAAAATCAAACTTTAACTGTATCGAATTGGAATTAACCGATTTTTTATCTGCCAATATTTTTCTTATATATTCGGGGCGGATCTCATTTACCGTACTCATTAAAAGCTCTTTATTAACTATAAAGTATTTGGCACGTTTCATAACTACCCCTATTTTCTGTAGTTGTTCCCGATTTAATTTGCCGTATTTGCGTGCTGTTATAATCTTTTTTGCAGATAAAACACCCACTCCAGGAATACGTAATATCGATTCGTAAGGAGCAGTATTGACATCTACCGGGAAAAACTCAGGATGCCGGAGCGCCCATGATGCTTTTGGATCCAGTTCCATATCAAGGGTAGGATAATTTTCATTCACAATCTCATTTACTTGAAAGTTGTAAAAACGCATCAACCAGTCGGCTTGATATAGCCTGTGTTCACGGACTAAAGGAGGGTGCTTGAGTGCCGGCAGCCTCGAATCGTTGTTGTTAATATGTATGTATCCCGAATAATAGACACGTTTCATACTGTCTATGCTGTACAGTTTGGAGGCTAATGTCAGTATTTGATTATCTGTTTCGGGGGTAGCGCCAATGATCATTTGTGTGCTTTGCCCTGCCGGAATAAACTTTGGTGTTTTCTTTATTCTTTTCCTATCTTCGGTATTCTCTAAAATTCCTTGTTTAATGTATTTCATCGGTTGCCATATACTTTTGTAATCCTTTTCGGGGGCAAGTTTTTTGAGACTCTCTTCGGTAGGGATTTCTATATTTACACTCAACCTGTCCACATACAATCCTGCTTGGTTTACAAGTTCCCGTCCGGCTCCGGGAATACTTTTCATATGGATATACCCATTGAAACGATGTACTTCGCGCAACTCTTTAACCACCAGTAACATTTGTTCCATAGTATAGTCCGGATTTTTGATTACTCCCGAACTCAAAAACAAACCTTCAATATAGTTTCTGCGGTAAAATTCGATGGTGAGTTCTGCCAGCTCTTTGGGAGCAAAAGCGACCCGCTTTGTTTCGTTCGAACGACGGTTTGAACAATAGGCACAATCGTATATGCAATGGTTGGTCATCAAAATTTTGAATAGCGCAATACAACGCCCATCGGCTGTAAAACTGTGACAAATACCCCACCCAGCTGCCGAGCCAAGCGATTTGCCCGGATTATTCCGCGAAACGCCACTCGAGGCACACGAAACGTCATATTTTGCAGCATCGGCAAGTATGTTTAATTTTTGTAGCGTATTTTCATTGATCATAGCATACAAAATAAAAAGATTTTTTTGACAGTTTATGACAATGTTCAAGCTAAGTAGTCATATACATTTGGCTGTAGTTCAAACTCGCTAATTGTTAGATAATTATGTTTTTAACAATATTGAATTAATTCTTTTGTATAACTTATTTGATATACACAATTATCCTTAATTATTGTATTGACAATTTTTTGTCCAAATTTTGTTTCAGCACAGACAAAAAATCTTGTGTGTTCAAGTAATTGTCGGGATCAACGTTGTTGCCGTGTACCAATATTGCCAAATCTTTTGTCATTTTTCCGCTCTCTACAGTCTCGATACATACTTGTTCCAAATTTTTACAAAAATCTACCAGTTGGCGGTTATCGTCTAATTTTCCTCGATGCATCAATCCTTGTGTCCATGCAAAAATCGAAGCGATAGGATTGGTCGAAGTCTCTTTACCTTGTTGGTGTTGCCGGTAGTGACGGGTAACGGTTCCGTGGGCAGCTTCCGCTTCAACAGTTTTTCCGTCGGGAGTTACTAACACCGATGACATTAATCCCAGTGAACCGAAACCTTGTGCAATTGTATCGGACTGAACGTCGCCGTCGTAATTTTTGCAAGCCCACACAAAACCACCATTCCATTTCATGGCAGAGGCTACCATATCGTCTATCAGACGATGTTCGTAGGTGAGTCTGGCTGTTTCAAATTTTGATTTGAACTCATTTTCATAAACTTCTGCAAAAATATCTTTAAATCGCCCATCGTATGCTTTCAAAATGGTGTTTTTGGTGGACAAGTACAGAGGATATTTTTTGTTGAGTGCCATCTGAAAAGAAGAACGGGCAAATCCATAGATAGATTCGTCGGTATTGTACATAGACATGGCTACACCGTCTCCTTTGAAATTGTACACTTCCCATTCTTGTGTGTTTCCCTGTTCGTCGGTAAAAGTCATTTTCAATGTTCCTTTTCCTTTTATAACTTTGTCGGTAGCACGATATTGATCTCCAAATGCATGACGACCGATAATTATCGGTTGCGTCCAGCCTTGCACATATCGAGGAATGTTGCTGCAAATGATGGGTTCTCTGAATACGGTTCCTCCTACAATATTGCGGATGGTACCGTTGGGAGACTTCCACATTTGTTTTAGTCCGAATTCTTTTACACGTGCTTCGTCGGGGGTAATGGTAGCACACTTTATCCCTACATTGTATTTTTTGATGGCTTCCGCCGCGTCAATTGTTATTTGATCGTTGGTTTCATCGCGACTTTGAACGCTCAAATCGTAATATTTGATATCCAAATCTAAGTATGGGATGATTAATTGTTCTTTGATAAATTTCCATATAATGCGGGTCATTTCGTCTCCGTCAAGTTCGACTACCGGGTTTTGTACCTTAATTTTTTGCATAATTTTATGAGTTTCCGTTTTTATAATATTTGTTTTTTGATAAATTGAGTATTGATAGTGTGTTAAGTGTAGCAAACAAAATTTTTATCAAGAAAGTAAAAAGAGATTTCTGTTTGGACAAAAGTAATAAAAAATAGGAATTTTCAAAAAAAAATCCTTTCTATCAAAAAGAGAAAGGATTTTTTTTGAGATATATAAAAAAGATTATCGTTCGTTCATAGGGATAAAAGGTTGTTCTTCGCGTACATTTTTATATGCGGGGCGAATAATTCGTTTACTGCTGAAATTCAGCTCTTCAATCCTGTGTGCTGTCCACCCTACGATACGCGCCATAGCAAAGAGGGGGGTAAATACCTCTTCGGGTAGTCCGATGGCATCATACACAAAGCCTGAATAGAAATCTACGTTGATACAAGTTTGCTTTTGTCCTTCTCCTTTGTATTCCATAAATATCTTTATGGCTCTATCCTCTACCATTTCCATCAGTTCAAATTCATCTGTACGTTCTTTTTCTACTGCCAAATCGCGTGCCATCTCTTTCAAAAGTCCGGCGCGAGGGTCGCTGATGGTGTAAACGGCGTGTCCAATACCGTAAATAAGTCCGGTTTTGTCGTAGGTTTCTTTGTTTAGCAGTTTTTTCAGATAGGCATCAACCTGTTTTACATCTTTCCAGTTTTTTATGTTTGTTTTTAGGTCTTCCATCATCCCTTTTACTTTGATATTTGCCCCTCCATGAAGAGGTCCTTTAAGTGAACCTATTCCTGCTGCAATGGCAGAATAGGTGTCGGTCTCAGTTGAACTTGTAACGCGGACGGAAAAGGTGGAATTGTTTCCTCCACCGTGTTCGGCATGTAGGATAAGGGCTAAATCCAAAATTTTAACATCCAGATCGGTGTAGTGTCCCGGTCCTTTCATCATATAAAGAAAGTTTTCGGCAACTGATTTGTTTTCGTCCGGATGCCGCACGTGCAATGAGCGTCCCTGCTCGTCATGCCGCAGCACTTGATACGCGTATGCGATGATGGTAGGAAACTTTGCTATCAGATTAATTGATTGGCGTATGAGGTTGTCTTTGCTTATTTCATCGGGATTGTCGTCGTATGTATAGAGTTCTAGCACGCTACGGGCAAGTATGTTCATAATATTTTTTCCTTGCAAAGCCAGTATGCTCATCATTGCCTTGTGCTCTAAAGGCATTGTATCTACCAGCAAACGGCGAAAACCTTCTAAGTTTTCTTTGTCGGGCAATGATCCTGAGAGTAGTAAATAGGCTGTTTCTTCAAATCCCAACCTGTTGTCTTTCTGAAGCCCATGAACCAAATCCGAAACTTCTATACCTCTGTACATTAGTTTGCCGGGAATGGCTTTTAATTTTCCATCTTCGGTTTTTTCGTAACCAACTACATCGCCTACACGAGTCAATCCTGCTAAAACTCCAGAGCCATCCTCGTTTCTCAGTCCTCTTTTTACACCCATAGTTGTAAATAGCTCTTTGTCTATTTTACTGGTTTTTTTGATAGATTCAGATAGTTTGTAAATTAAATACTTCTTTTCCATTTCTATTGTATAATATTATTTTGTTTTTTAAGTTAAAGCAAAATCTCTCGTTTGTATAATGATTTTTAACCCTATTTTGTTTTAAAAAAGTTATAAAGTCTCTATAATCTTATTGGCAAAGTCGGATGTAGAAAGTGATTTTCCGTTTTTCATAAATTTAGCTAAGTCGGCTGTGGCTGTTCCGTCTTCAAATAGTTTTTCCAATGCCGATATGATGACCTTACCTGCCTCATTCCACCCCATATATTCCAGCATCATTACTCCCGAAAGCAACATAGAGCAGGGGTTTGCTATGTTTTTGCCGGCAATGTCTGGAGCAGTGCCATGAGTAGCTTCAAAAATGGCATGTCCGGTTGTGTAATTGATGTTGGCGCCGGGAGCGATTCCAATACCTCCTACCATTGCGGCAAGTTGGTCAGAAATATAGTCTCCGTTCAGATTCAACGTGGCAATCACGGAATATTCTTCGGGCTTGAGCAGCGTGTCTTGTAAAAACGCATCGGCTATTACATCTTTGACAAATACTTTTCCGCTTGCTATGGCAGTGTTGTATGCTCCAACGGCTGCGTCAAGTCCTTTTTCTACTTTTATTTTGTTGAAGATATTTTCGGTAAATACTTGATTGGGAAATTCTCTCTCGGCAAGGGCGTATCCCCACTTTTTGAATCCTCCTTCGGTAAATTTCATTATATTTCCTTTGTGAACCAATGTTACTGAGGGGAGTTTTTGTTCCAAAGCGTAAATGATTGCGGCACGTACCAATCGCTCTGTCCCCTCTACCGAAACTGGTTTTATACCTATCGAAGTGGTTTCAGGAAACCGGATTTTAGCTACTCCCATCTCTTTTTTCAGAAATCGGAGTACTTTTTCAAGTTCGGGCGTTCCGGCAGCCCATTCTATGCCTGCATATATGTCTTCCGTATTTTCCCTGAAAATGGTTACATGTACTTTCTCGGGATGAAGTAAAGGAGTTGCTACCCCTTTGAACCACCGCACGGGGCGTAGGCATACGAAAAGGTCTAATTCTTGTCTCAAAGCTACATTGAGAGAGCGAATGCCTTCTCCTACGGGGGTTGTCAGAGGTCCTTTGATGCCTACCAGGTATTTTCGAAAAGCGTTCATTGTCTCTTCGGGTAGCCATGTACCCGATTTATTAAACGCTTTTTCACCGGCAAGCACCTCTTGCCATTCTATTTTTTTGTTGCCGTTGTATGATTTTGCTACGGCATTGTCTATTATTTTTTTGACCGAATCGAATATCTCTTTTCCGATGCCGTCACCTTCTATATACGGAATTATTGGATGGTCAGGTACAAAAAGATGCCCTTTTTCGTTAATGATTTTTTGTGTCATTGTGGTCTCATGCTGTGTATGGGTTGAACTGTCGATTGAAACGTAGAAAAAACAATAAAAGTTCACTTCACAGTGAGACAAATTGCAGGTTGGCTGCACCGAACTTTTCCTATTTATTGATATTGAATGTAGATGGGTTGCGGTTTTAATTGCAGCAGCTCTTTTGGAGTAAGCATCCTGTGAGGTGGTTTTTTAATGTCATTTTTGTAAAAGAGTTTGAATCCTGTAAATTGTACCGGCTGTGAAAATATGTAGTGGCGGTGTGTTCCTTTTTTCAATTCCGGCTCGCCCCAGCCATCCATATCTATCACAATTTGCACTTCGGGATGTAGTTTTATGTTTTTATAATTGGTAAGCATCCCCTGTGTAAACCGGTGTATTACCAATACTTTTGGGGGAAGATTGTTGTCTGTAACTAATTTTGAAAGGTAATCTGCCGCAAAATTTATATCGGTGGCATCGTATGTACCGATTTTTTTACCGGGTAATCCTCCTTTTTTCATCGAAAATTCGGGGTCTATACCCAAATGTACTTGCGGCATTTTTAGATATTTTTCCAATGTGGGTATTTCGTTTTGCAAATTACTTAAACCTACCTGTATATCGAGAAAAACGATGGCATCTCCCATTTTGGCAATTTTTAATACGGAGTCTATCTGGCTTTCTGGCATTCGGGAACGGTATTTTCCATCGTTGCCAGGCAGCCCTTGAGCTACTATCGCAATGTAGTGCAGTGCAGGTTGCACAGGGGTAAGCGAATCGGCTTTTTCCCAAGTGGCAACTTCCTGATGCAGTCGTTTCCACATTTCTTGTGGGGCAACTTCTCCAAGTATTCCCATTTTTTTTGAATATAAATTTCCATAATAGGCTACAATGCGTTTGAATGGGAGTATGGCTCCGTTAAGCGGATAGGGCTGGTTTTTTACGGGCCAATTGCCTGTAGTGTCTCCGTTGGCTAAATTTGTTATTTTTTTGTTGTATGCAATGGTGTCCAGGGCTACGGCAACTTGCTGCTCTATGGAGTCTTTCTTGTTTTCGGATGTCGATTGTTTCCCTTCAGATTTGCTTATGCACGAGTTAAGTAGTACTGAAGTCAGTATAACAGCTTTTATAATAATTTTTTTCATAATATTTTTAAAGTAAATCAGTCGCAAATTTGTATATTAATTTTGAATCTGGCAATAGTATTTAATACTTTATTTAAGTAGTAAGAGGCGGGGGCATAGCTGTTGATACATAGAGTATAGTTTAGGTGCATTGTACTTGTCCGTCATAGCTTCAACATTCTGAATGTGATGGGGATTTCGATAGTAGCGTCTATTTTTTCTCCGTTTTGTTCGGCTGGGATAAATTGGGGCAATTGGTTTATTACATCCAATGCTTCTTTTTGTGTATCACTTGAAACTTCTCCGGCAACTTCTCCTGCAGATATTTTTCCAAATCGATCTACTAAAAAACGTACTTTTATCTCTTTTTTTTGTGTACTACCTCTGTCGCTTGCCGGATAGTTTACTCCTCTTACAAAGTATTGCATCAACTCTTTATTGCCGGACACAAATCGTGCGGGTTTGTCGGGCGAAACAAACTTCTTGTTCGCAGTAGGATTGTAATGGGGTCTTATATTGGGTTCGCCAACAATAACCATCGGAAAATTGGACGACTTGCTTTCAGCAGATTTTACTTCTAGGTTGTCTGTGTTTGGATTTGTGTTACTTGACGCGGCAACTTCATCTGCTCTTCATTTACTGTTTTTGATACGTTGCTGTCTTTCGCGATATTTTTTGATACTGTCGGCTTGCGATGAAGAGGAGGTTTGCTTGGAGGAGGTTGCCTCTTTCACATTTAAAACAACAGACCTATCGGCTTTTTTCTCCTGTTCAACGCTTTGTTGCTCTGCTGCTGAGTTTTCCTCCTCAGTAAAGTCTGTGGTGATATTTCTGAAGGTACTTGTCGAACTTCTTGACTTAGCCGACTCGGCTTCCGAACGAAGTTTTTGTAGATTGCCTTCCAAAATAATAGGCATTTGTGCGTAAAAATTACCTGTAATAATTCCTAATATCAGTAATAAAAAAAGTTTTTTCATAATGTGTGTTGTAAAAATAAAATATACGAAACCAGAGAAACAAAAATTGAGCCAATAAAATAACGACAAAGGTATTGAAAATAGTATGATGATTTGCAAAAATAACAAGAAATTGGCAAAAGTGTTCTTCAATTTTACTCAAAAATTGTTTGCTTTTCGGTAATGCTCTTCAAAAGTCAAACTTTTATTTTACCTTTGCACGGTATCGATTGTACCGTTTATTTGTTTTAAGTCTATTTTACATTATATTATGAATACGATTGGCAAACTTTTTTCGTTTACATCTTTTGGTGAATCACACGGCAAGGCAGTCGGAGGGGTTGTTGATGGATGTCCGGCAGGAATAATATTGGACGAAGTTTTTATTCAAAAAGAACTTGCCCGCCGCCGTCCGGGGCAATCGCCCATCTCTACTCCGCGGAGTGAAGCAGACAGAGTTGAATTTCTTTCCGGAATTTTTGAAGGTAAAACCACCGGTACACCCATTGCATTTGTAATATGGAATGAAAATCAAGAAAGTAAAGACTACGATCATTTAAAAGAGGTGTACCGCCCATCGCATGCCGACTTTACTTATCAACAGAAATATGGGATAAGAGATCACCGTGGAGGCGGACGAAGTTCTGCACGTGCTACTGCAGGCTGGGTGGCGGCGGGAGCCATTGCCAAATTAATTTTGCGACAGCAAGGGGTAGAGATTAAAGCATATACGTCGCAAGTGGGAGGCATCACTATTGAAAATGCATACGAATCATTGGATTTGTCGCAAATAGAAAGCAACATAGTGCGATGTCCCGAACCTGCGACTGCAGAAAAAATGATTGCATACATTGATGAGTTGCGTAAGGCTGGAAATTCGATTGGCGGTACCGTAAGTTGCGTGGTTAAAGGGATACCAGTAGGGTGGGGCGAACCTGTTTTTGATAAACTGCACGCTCGATTGGCATTTTCGATGCTAAATATCAACGCCGTACACGGGTTTGATTATGGACGTGGATTTGCCGGTGTTAAACTTACCGGAGCCGAATTGAACGATCCGTTTGATACAAAAGCCGGAAGGGTCGTAACCAAATCAAACAATTCGGGAGGCATCCAGGGGGGGATAAGCAACGGTCAAGATATCTATTTTCGTGTGCTTTTCAAGCCAGTAGCTACCATCAGTAAAAAACAAAATACGGTTGATACTGGACTTAACAAAATAGAGCTGGAAGCTCACGGACGGCATGATCCTTGCGTACTCCCGCGTGCCGTACCCATTGTGGAGGCAATGGCTGCTTTGACACTAGCAGATATGTTTTTGATGAGTAAATAATCATTCTTCCATAAAGCAAAATAAGAGAGTAAAATAAAAGAAGAAAATATTTTTGTATTTGCTCCCAATTATGTACATTTGTCCCGATTTTTTTAAAATAGCAAACTTTATTGTATTTTTGTCAGGATACGAAAAAAGGTAGCAGCAATATCTTTCTGACAGTATGCGTGTTATGTTGATGTTTGACAATGCCATATTTGCCTCGTTTGTTCCCCAATTCTTAATGATTTTGGGATTTTTTTCGTGCATAGTGGTTCCCGGTTTGTCCCAACAAAATGAAAACCCCGAACAATCATCGGCAGTAGTAGCGGTAAATACGGTTTATTACCAGGGTGGTGCTATAAGAAAAAAAACAGTTGCTTTTCAGGTTTCTACTCATAAATATTTTGGTGAGGATATCATAACACCTTCCAACGACAATCGTCAAAAACAATTGTTATCGCCGATTTCCTATTCCGAACATCAAACCGTTTTTGAGAAAACTGAGTTTTATTCCTGCTTGTTTTCCCGTCCACCTCCTTCTTTTTGTTTTTAATATCTACCTTAAAAAGAGTAAATTTATTTACGTTATATTACTTTTTTGTTACTCGCTTGTTACCCTTTTCTTATCGGGTAATGAAGTGTTGTATCTGTGAATTTTATAAAAAAACAAAATATGAATAAAATATATATCATTCTTTTAATATTGGCGGCGGTGAGTGTGAATAGCTTTGCCAATGAAAACGATAGTCTGAAAATAATAAGTTTGGATCAAGTGAATATCCATACTTACAAGGAAACAAACTATCAAAATACCCCCGTTTCGATGTCTTCTCTTTCAGCAAAAAATATTGACCAGTATCAAGTTCATTCCATAAAGGATATAAACGGAAAAATAGCCAATTTTTTTATTCCCGATTATGGCTCTGCTATGTCAAACGCTGTGTATATAAGAGGTGTGGGGTCGCGAAATAGCGGACAGTCGGTAGCCTTGTATCTGGACAATGTACCCTATTTGGAAAAAACAGCTTTTGATTTCGAATTGTTTGATATCGACAAAATTGAAGTTTTACGAGGTTCGCAAGGAACACTTTATGGAAGAAATACAATGGGAGGAACAGTCAATATATATACGTTGTCTCCATTGAGTTACCAAGGAACTCGCGCCGCATTGACCTATGGAAATTATGGATTGTTGAAAGCAAACGCATCACATTACCTTAAACTTAATAATAAACTAGGACTTTCGTTGGGCGGATTTTACGGACAACAAAATGGGTTTTACACCAATGATTTTACAGGCAAAAAAGTAGATGACGAAAAAACTGCAGGAGTACGTGCTAAACTGGAATGGATGCTCAAACCAAATTTGAAATTGCAATACACTACAGACTTTGACCACGTCAATCAAGGGGCGTTTCCTTATGGATTATACAATTCGGCTACCAACACAACCGGTAATCCCAATTTCGATGGAGAGAGTAGCTACATCCGAAATATACTGAACAATAGCATTGCCGCAAAATATACTTTTGACAAAATAATGCTGCTCGCATCGCTTTCACATCAATATTTCAAAGATGAAATGAATATGGATCAAGACTTTACTCCCAGTTCTATTTTCGGTGTACAACAAAAACAAACTCAGAATATGCTGAACGGCGAGGCGGTACTAAAGTCAAATTCTACAAGTAAATACCAATGGCTGGGGGGGGTAAACTTTTTTACTCAAAAATTGGATATGAATGTTCCTGTTAGTTTTGAAGAAGACGGAGTGCAAACGATGCTGCAAAGCCAATTTCCTCCCAATATGACTATCACTAATTCTACATTTGATATACCGGGACAATACAATAATGGAAGAAATGGAGCAGCGCTCTTTCATCAATCCACATTCAACGATTTGCTCACAAAGGGACTTTCATTGACACTTGGATTACGATTGGACTACGAGAAAGTAACCCTTGATTACGATGCCAATACATTTTTGGATGTGGACATCCGGCAAGGGACACAAACTGTTTCGCAGCATCTCACAGCAGATTTAAATGGAAATTTGGACACCACTTATCTCGAATTGCTCCCAAAAGCCGCATTAAAATATGAATGGAGTAGGCAAAATTACCTCTATGCAAGTGTATCCAGAGGGTATAAATCGGGTGGTTTCAATATTCAAATGATTTCGGATTTGGTAAGCCAAAAACTAATGAGTGCTATGGCTCCGAACCCTCCGGCGATTGACGTAAAACGCAGTACAATATACCAACCCGAATTTAGTTGGAATTACGAACTTGGCATACACAATGCCTTTTTTAATAATAAGCTGAAAACCGGACTTACTTTATTCTATATGGATATCAGTGGATTGCAACTAACCGAATTTATAACCAGCGGTGCAGGAAGACGCCTTACCAATGCCGGAACTTCTACAAGCAAAGGAGCAGAACTTGCCGTAAATATAGATTTAGGAGGTGGATTTGATGTGGATGTAAACTATGGTTTTGCCGACGCAACCTTCAAACGCTATACCAATATTGTTTCGATAGGAGGAGTATCCACACAAGTAGATTATACCGGAAAATCTATTCCTTACGCTCCCCAAAATACGGTAGGCGTAAATCTAAACTACTCCAAACGATTACGCAATGGTTTTTTTACCGAAATATATGGAACGGCATCGTATTATGGGGCAGGAAAGATATACTGGACAGATGCAAATGATATATCCGAAGATTATTACTCTCTTGTAAATGCCAAGATAGGGGTAAAAAAAGAAGCATTTGGATTGGAACTCTGGGGGAAAAATCTTTTGAATACAGAATACAACGCATTTTACTTTAAATCGTTTGGAAACAGTTTTTTCCAAAAAGGGAAACCACTTCAATTCGGAGTGAAACTGACTTTAGAAATCTAAAAATATAACTTTCGGCAGCAATACAGCTTTGAATTGCTGCCGAAAGTGAAATATTAGGGAGAATGACAGAGAAAAAAGATGATATAGTAATCATAGGAGCAGGACTTACTGGGCTTGCTCTCGCATATTTTCTTAAACAACAAGGGAGAAATGTGTTGATTATCGAAAAAAAAGGGCGAACCGGAGGGGTAATTCATTCTGTAACAGAAAATGGATTTACTTACGAAACCGGACCAAGTACCGGAGTGGTAGGAACGCTCGAGATAGCAGAACTATTTGAAGAATTAAGTGGAGAGTGCAAACTCGAAATAGCCGAAGAGTCTGCTCAAAAAAGATATATTCTAAAAAATGGGAAATGGCATTTATTACCAGCAGGATTATTTTCGGCAATCGGAACTCCGCTTTTTTCATGGTACGATAAATTCAGAATTTTGGGAGAGCCTTTTCGCAAGGCGGGGACAGACCCCAATGAATCGGTTGGTGAAATGGTCAAACGCCGCTTGGGAAAGTCATACCTCGATTATGCCGTAGATCCGTTTATCTCCGGCGTATATGCGGGAGACCCCGACAGATTAATCACAAGATTTGCATTGCCCAAACTGTATAACTTGGAGCAAAAATACGGAAGTTTTATCAAAGGTTCCATAAAAAAGGCAAAAGAACCAAAACCATATGGAGCGGAAAAAATAAGCCGAAAAGTGTTTTCTATAGAGGGCGGCCTATCCAATATGATAAGGGCATTGACCGATAAAGTGGGAGACAAGCATATACGATTGAACTGTAGCCATACCAAAGTAGAACCGTTAGAAACGGGCTATACTGTTTCATTTACCAACTCAGCCAATGAAACCGAGAGTATCGTTACACCTTGTGTTGTATCTACGGTGGGAGGATATGCGTTGTCCGAGATATTTTCGTTTATTCCGAACAAACTCATTTTGCCGATAAAGAAAGTTCGCTATGCCGATGTAGTGCAGGCAACCGTAGCTTTTGGTACATGGAATGCTCCTTCTTTGGAAGGTTTTGGAGGGTTGGTACCCCGTATAGAAAACAGGTCAATTCTCGGAGTTTTATATCCATCCGTCATTTTTCGAAACAGAGCGCCAAAGGGCGGTGCGCTATTGTCGGTATTTATGGGGGGGAGCAGAAACCCCAAAATGCTACAAAAGAGAGACGATGAACTGTATGAAATCATCATAAGAGAAATCCGTTCGACGCTGGGAAAGCAATTGACTCCGGACTTTATTAAAATTTACAGACATAAAAATGCCATAGCTCAATACGACGATGTCTCCGAAGAAAAAATGAAAGCGATTGGCGAAATAGAACAAAAATATAGAGGAGTGTATCTTGCAGGCAGCATACGGGATGGGATAGGAATGGCAGACCGCGTAAAACAGGCAAAATATTTGGCAAATTTGATAACACAAACTTAATTTTAAATAAATTAAAACCAAACTCTGAAAAAAATATCTGGGAATATAAACTTTTTAAATATTAGAAACATATATATATTATGGAAAAAGTAGTTGTTCTGCTGATAAATATCGGATCGCCCGACAAACCGGAATCAAAATCTGTACGTAAATACCTGTCGCAATTTTTGAACGATAAATATGTGATAGATTTACCGTGGATTATTCGAAGATTATTAATGATTTTCTTTATAGCGCCATATAGAGTACCGAAAACTACCAAAAAATACGAGAAAATATGGAAAAAAGAAGGGGCTCCGCTCCTTTGCCATTTGAATAACCTAGTTACCAAAATACAAAATAAGTTTCCCTCCCACTACATTGTTTATGGAGCAATGAGATATGGCAATCCTTCAGTCGAAAGCATTATTGATAAAATCAAAGACGAAAAACTGTGCAAAATAATTGTAGTGCCACTATATCCCCATTATGCTAAATCTACTACAGAGTCGGTCAAACATCATGTGTTAGATATTTTGAAAAAGAACAAGATTAAAGCCGGAGTGAAATTTTTGGATCAATTTTATGATCACCCTCTGTTTCTCGAGTCGTTCGCAAAAAAAATAGCTTCGTATCATCCCGACTTGTACGACCATATCGTGTTTTCGTATCATGGACTTCCCATAAGGCATATAGAAACTGCTCATCCTCATAAAAAATATTCTAATTGCAATTGTGAAACCCGTTTTCCCTGGGAATATGGAAAATTTTGCTACAAAGCGGTTTGCTACCAAACATCGAGAGATTTGGCAAAAAAATTGTCTATACCTGCCGGTAGGTATAGTGTTGCATTTCAGTCTCAAATATCAAAAAAATGGATTACTCCCTTTACCGATAAGGTTTTGACTAACTTGTCCCAACAGGGTAAAAAGAAAATACTTGTTGTGGCACCCTCTTTTGTGGCAGACTGCCTTGAAACCACCTACGAAATAGGTATCGAATACCAAGAATTATTGGTTCACGGCGGTGGCGATAAACTTACCTTGGTTGAAAGTTTGAACGATAGCGACGATTGGGTAGCAGCTCTTGCAACCATCGTATCAGAATTGTAACACAAGTTTCTCTTTGGAAGACACTGTAACTGATATTTTTTTATCAGCTTTTATCAAATAAGGTTCTATCAAAATTCTGTCTTCATCGGTAAGGGTATCGGCAAAGTTGTTTTTAATCACAACTTGTTCAGTATCTTTAGAAAAGTGTAATTCCAAAAACGAGGTATTTATCATATCGGTAATTTTTACGCCATCCTTTACCATATCTTTGTTTGTGAGCCAGTCTGCCGTCGAAATCTCAGGTAGATTGATGTTAAAAGGATTCCACTCTTTGTCATAAAATTTTATGTAAGAGCTGCACACAGGAGCACATACAGTATATATTACTCCCGTGAAGTAATATATGGCAGTGTCATTCTTATTACTGCTGTCAAGGAATAATTTCATTTCAAATCGGGCATTTTCAGCAGATTGAATTTGTATGTGGCGGGATACTGAGTCATAATCTGTAACAAAAATATTTTTGTTAAATAAATTTTGAATCGTATCGGTCAATCCCGCCTTGTAGTACTCCATCAGTTCCAATTTGATCTCTTTATTTAGCGTTGGTAAAATGATGTCGGGCATACTTACAAATACTTTATCTACCTGTTGCGATTGCAGCGGAATAAACGAGCAAAACATCAACAATATGGTGGGCAATAGTTTATTGGATGGTATCATTTTCTGTCGTCTTATTTTTTGATTTTTTCAAATAGATTATTTTTCGGTAATGTTGTATTAATTCGTTCCATGAGTTAAAAGATTCTTTATACATCAGCCCCACTCCCTGTATAAATTGGGCTGAATTTAATGTATATCTGTCTATGGTATGATTATAGGCTTTCAGCCTGAATTTTCCGTTTGATGTCAAAAGATATTCTATGTCCAAGTCGCCAATAATCTTGTTTGATGATAGCGCGTCGTTTCTATATCCGAAATTTCCGTTGATTATCAGCCTGTTATTTGGCTGGTAAAAAACTTCTGTTTCGTATTCTTGCGATTTTACCACCTCGTTTCCGGTATCCCGGATGTTTACTCCCACAGAGAGATTTCCGCCCAGTTGGGAGAGGTAGTTGTTGAATTGTCCAAAAAGTGTGGAACTCAAAAAGGGTGAAAGTGTGCTACTCAATAAGCTTGAGGAGCTGCTGCTTGTTCTTGCATATTCGGGAGTATAAAATTTTCCGACCAATAGTAAATATGCCACTTGCCTGTTCATCATCTCTTCGGTATTTATCAAGTTTTTGACCTGATATTTTAATGTTTCGTCGCTGGTTGGCAAGTCAAGGTCAAATTGTATAGCTGGATTCATCATATCGTCGGTTATGTGCAGCATAACATCTACCGGAACGCTAGAGCGGGTCATCTCTGCTTGGCTCATCAAATCTCTGAGCGAAGCTGTAAGTGAGTATATGGCTTTTATGTCCAACAGGGCGTGAAATGGGTCTCCCGACCATGTGATGCCGCTTCCTTGAGCTATTTTAAATTCTTTGCGTATCAGATTTTGTAATGTAAACAGGTAGTCTCCCTTGTCAATAGTGTATCCTCCGTATAGCCTCATATCGTTATTGGAGTCGTAGGTAAGGTGGAGATTCCCATTTCCGGAAGCCGAAATTCTATCTCCTGCTTTTGGGTCGATTACCAATTGGATATCGGCATCGGGAGTGATATCCATAGCCATATCCAAAAATATATTGGAAGAGCTTGATTGGTTGCTTTTAGTTGTTTTTTCTTTGTTGTTATCCCCTTTTTTAACTGCCGGAGCCACAAACGTAATAAAATCGTTGCTATTGGCGGTTTCTGCTCCCCCTATGGAAAGATAAAATTTTGTTTTGGGTTGCGACGATACGTTAATATCGAAATATATATCGTTTTCGTTGCCATATATGTGTATGTTTCCGGCGGCATAAGCTTTACCGTAAAAGAAGTCGTTGTCCTGAGGTTTTGTGTTGAGCGCCATCAAGTTATTAGTGGCTATTTTCGCATCAAATTTCATTTCTTTGAAATTTCCGTCATGAGTAATTTTAGCACTCAATTTTCCTGTGTTTTTATCTTCATCGTAGATGGTAATATTGGAAAGGGATATTGTTTTTTGTGTCAGACTCACAGTGTCGGAGAAGGAGTAGGTTGTTTTGAGATAATCAACGGTAGCGCTGGTGTTTTCGGCATATACTTCGCCTTCAAATCCGATAGATTTGCTCTTTCCAAACATTCTTACCTTTCCCGTACCCATCCCCTTTAGGTTGGTAACCACAGCCGAAAGATATCTTTGTAGAAATCCGATATTTAATTTTTGGGCGTCAAAGGTAAAATCAAGCGAATCGTTTGAGGGGATGTAAACTCCTTGAGCATAAGCAACCGTATCTCCTTTAGCATTAAAAAATTTGCCTGTCGCTTCAATGTTTTTTGTCTCTTTATTCCAAGTCGAATGCAAGTTTGCATCGCCTATGCGGGCATTGTTGAGCGAGGCGTTCTGTACAAACAGATCGGCCTCAAAAACGGGACTTTTTAATGTGCTGTACACATTGACTTTGCCAGTGGTTATCCCTTTTATTGAAATGGCTTTGAGATTTATCAAGTCTAAAATGTATCCGATCTGAAGTTTGTTGGTTTCAACAACTAATGTATCATTGGGCGACTTTGAGGCGGTACCGTCTATTGCGATGTATTGATTTTTGCTTTGAAATTTGAAATTTTTGACAGTAAACGTGGTGTCGGGATTAATAGAAATTCTCGATGATTTTAAATCCCAAATAGTATCTGCCATTAAAATTTGAGTAGGCAAAATGTCTATGTTTGCCAAAAAACTGTTTTTTGTTTTATTAAACTTGGTAATAGCTTGAAATTCGCCCGAATAATTTATGCTGTCTTGGTTTTGCCACTCGATCTGCGAATACAGCGAGTCATTTTCTGCGGCAGCCTTCAGATCGATCCAAAATATATCTTTTTTGGATTCGAGACCCACCCTGCCGGTAAGATTGAGTTTGTTTCCCAAATTGTTTACTCCGATACTCACATCTTGCACTTTTCTGCTGCCGAGCGAGATGTATGGAGTGTTCAACGTCAGTTCTGCCCGTTGCTTTTTGTCGTCGATAAAACCTTTTATGGTGGTGTATCCATCTATGGAAAAAGGTAGCTCAAGCACGTCTGATATTTGTTTGGTATCGGAGAGTGTAAGGTCAATGTTTATGAAATTTTCGGCTTGTTGTTTTGTCTTTGGGTCGTTCTCGGCAAGAGCCGGTATATAATTTTCTACATAATTTTTCAATGTTTTGAGGAGGGTGCTGTATTTGAAATCTCCTTCAAATACTCCGTTGATTAAATCGGAAGTAATGGTAAATTTGGAGTTGGTCTCGCTTACTTGCGAATCGAAAAATATTTGATTGAGAACGATGATTTTATTGTTATTTTCAAACCGTATGCTGTCTAATAAGAGAGTTCCGTTAAGGTTGTCCAACGAATTTCCTACGGTATTGGTCAATATCTTGAAGGAAAGATCGGAGTTTTCGTATTTTTCGGATAAGTTCAACGCGTGTAAATTACTTTTTCTTACTGTCATATCAAAGTTAAACACGGGAAGCTTGTCCGATAAATCCACTATTCCGCTAAATTCGGCATCCAAATTAGGGTCGTTTACTTGCAAACTTCCGTCAAATCCGTTGCCATCATAAGAGCCATCAATCTGAATGTTACTGTAATTGTATTGATGAATAAAAATATTCTCTATTTTTCCTTTTGCCGTTCCTTGAAACGACTTTTGATGAAGTTTTGAACCGTTGGTGCTGATGCTGAACGAACTTTTTCCCACTTCCTTGCTGTTCAGTATGGTTCCCAAGTCAAAGTTAGATGTTTTAAGCACACCGTTGTATCTAAAATCTCGTAAATTATTTTCAAATTGGAGCAATATGTCTGTCTTAAGATTGCCAGCACGGGTAGAAATATTTCCGTATGCTACAATGTTACTGAAAAACCCGGAGATATTTCCATTGTATTTTACGGCACCCAAGCGTGCAAGTTCATCGGGCAATATAAGCGGACGTTTTACCAATTGAGAGAGAAGGTCCTGCACTTCGTATTTGTTTGCTTCCAACTTTTTGATATTGGCATATACAAATGTTTCGTTCAAATTGGTAATACCGTTTAGGTCGATGTCGGTTTTTAGCACCAACGACTTTCCGTATTTCAGTTCAAAGTTTTTTAAACTGAAACCAGATATCAATCCCTTGACTTTACCCTGTACGGTTATGGGTTGCACAACGTTCTTCAGATTGCCAACAAATGGGGCTAAGTCGTTGAGTACAATTGACGAGGGCAGAATATCAGCTCTCCAACGCACTTTGTTTACGATGTCTTTCAGATCCGAAACCGAATCGTAAGCAACTTGTACCGAATCTATTGTAAGGATAGACTTGGGGAGTGAGAGGGTGATGTTGGGGGTGTGAAAACCTCTTTTCCAACCATATATCTTTGTGTTTAAGTGCTTGATGACCAGTCCCGACTTTTCGGCTAGCGAGAGTGTTTTTATCTCGGCGACCAAGGAGTCTTGTTTTAAATAATCTATGCTGATGTTGGCATTAATATTGGAAATATCCAGCCGATTTATATCAAAATGAGAGGGACTTTCTCCTGCTTTATATCTCAAGTCGGCCAGTCGGAAACGTGAATTTGCAATTTTGATATTTTTAAAATTAAATTCAATGGCAGAAGGTTTTTTCTTTTTTTCGGGATTACTAAATGCTTTAATTACAAAATCAAGATTGTTTACCCCCGAAGTGTCAATTTTTAAATTAGCATTTAATGAATTGAATATTAACTCATCAAAAATGAATTTTCCCGTAAAAAACTTCCAAAGTTTAAACTTGGCATCGGCGCTTTCTACATACAACAGCGTATCTTTTTGCAAATCTTCTACATACAGTTTGTCAAACCGAAAAGTATTGAACATCTTATAACGGACGTTTTTGATACTCACCTTGGTATTTAGCTTGGATGAGAGTTGAGTAGTGGCTTTGCTAGCAATAAGGTTTTGTACCTTGCTGTTGTTGAGTAAGATAAGTATGAAAAATAACAAAGATACGATACATATCAGAGTTATTTGAAGTATTTTCAGTAAATTTTTAATATCTTTGACGATTATTTTTTTGACAAAAGTAATATTTTTTTGATAAATAAACGGGGTGGCTCAACGCTTTCCGTCAGGCAGATGTGAAGAAATATATTTCTACCACCTACCGTCAGGAAATTTATTGTACAATATAAAATCTACAAAAATTAAACCGAAAATATTCATCTATCGAATTTATGTCGAAACCTACTTATATATTGGGTATTGAGTCGTCTTGCGATGATACTTCGGCAGCCGTATTGCGTGATAATATTGTGCTTTCGAATATAATAGCCAATCAATCGATTCATTCAAAATACGGCGGAGTTGTACCCGAGTTAGCTTCTCGCGCACACCAACAAAATATCATACCTGTTATTCACGAAGCATTGAGAGTTGCCAGAATAGACAAAAAACAGCTTTCGGCAATCGCCTTTACCAGGGGGCCGGGTTTGCTGGGTTCGTTGTTGGTTGGAACTTCCTTTGCCAAAGGTTTTGCACAAGCATTGGGCATACCCTTGATAGATGTGAATCATTTGCAGGCGCACGTGTTGGCACATTTTATCAGTGAGGGAAATCAGGACGAGCAATTTCCCAGTTTTCCTTTCCTCTGTTTGCTTGTTTCCGGAGGAAACTCCCAAATTATACTTGTTCGGAATTTTTCGGATATGGAAGTAATAGGGCAGACTATTGACGATGCTGCTGGAGAGGCATTTGACAAGTGTGCCAAAGTTATGGGGCTGTCCTATCCGGGAGGTCCGCATATCGATAGATTGGCAAAAGAGGGAAACCCGAAAGCATTTAAATTGAGTAAACCTCAGGTGTCTGGTTACGATTACAGTTTTAGCGGACTGAAAACTTCTTTCTTGTATTTGTTGAGAGACGAAGAGAAGAAAAACTCCCATTTTGTGGAAGAAAATCGAGCCGATTTATGTGCCGTACTTCAGGCTACCATCATTGAGGTGCTGATGAATAAACTACAAAAAGCTGCCAATGATTTAAATATCAGGCAAGTTGCTCTAGCTGGTGGAGTTTCGGCAAATTCGGGACTTCGAAAGGCTTTTCTTCATTATGGCGAAAAATATGGTCGGGATATTTTTATACCTCCGTTTGCTTTTACTACCGATAATGCGGCTATGATTGCCATAACGGGATATTATAAGTATCAAACAAAAGATTTTTGTACCATAGACAAAGTCCCTTTTGCAAGGGTGGACAACCAATTTAAAGTCGGTTGAACACATCTGTATTTCTACTTAAGATATTTTTGCTACAAATCTACCAACTTTATGCTAAAAAATCAAGAGTAATTCAACAATGAATTACTCTTGATTCGTCGGGATAGCGGGATTCGAACCCACGACCCCCTGCTCCCAAAGCAGGTGCGCTAACCGGACTGCGCTACATCCCGATGTGTTTTTTTTCGAAAGTGAGTGCAAAGGTAAAATATTTTTTGCTTATTCCAAAAAATATAAATAGAAAAATATATTAAAAATAAATATAAAAAGAGTTGCATAATGTTCTTATAATAAGCGTATTATGCTATTTTGCTGAAATCGGGTATGTTTTATCTGCCTGATAATCAAAGTTGTATATATGCCAATTGTTTCTTGTTTTAATTGAATGGAATAATTCTCAAATTTTATACAAGCTGCCTCATTTCTTTTATAATATTCTTTTTGTCGATAATCTATTGTATTGAAAAAGAACGGTTGATATCGGAACTTACCGGCAAATTGACAAGTTTAATATTAATAACGACCGTTTTTCAAAACAATATAGATAAAGCCCTACCGAGTTGATGAGGTACATTTTTTTTTCAAATTTCTTTCTGGTTATGCTGCATTGTATTCGAGAGAGAAGAGAATAGTATCAACAAGGTTGTGAAACTATTACAGCCAACCAACTACGCAAGTTGTCCCAACGCTTTTTTTATTCTGTCAAATGCTTTGACCAAATTTTCATCAGAAGTGGCGTATGACATACGTATGCACTCGGGAGCGCCAAAGTCGGTGCCTCCCACGCAGGCAACATGTGCTTCAGAAAGGAGAAACAATGCCAAATCTTCGGGGGTATTTATCATGTTGCCGTTGTACGACTTGCCAAAATATGCACTACAATCAGGAAAAATGTAAAAAGCTCCTTGAGGTTCGTTTACCTTTAATCCGGATATTTCTCTAGCCAACTTTACTACCAAATTTTTACGACGCTCAAATGCCGTCTGCATATCTTTAACGCAAGTTTGATCTCCGACATAAGCCGATTCGGCTGCTTTTTGAGAGATAGAGCTTGGTCCCGAAGTGTATTGCCCCTGCAAGGTGTTGCAGGCGGATGCTATCCATTTGGGAGCTGCAATCCAACCCAACCGCCATCCTGTCATAGCATACCCTTTGGAAACTCCATTGATAATAACTACACGGTCGCGAACATTTTCAAACTGCGCGATACTTTCATGGTGTCCGCCGTAGTTAATGTGTTCGTAAATCTCGTCCGAGATAATTACAATATCGGGATATTTTGCCAAAATCTCTGCCAAGTCTTTCAGTTCATCTTTGGTATAAACGCTTCCGGTCGGATTTGAAGGCGAACAGAGAATAATGGCTTTGGTTTTGGGTGTTATGGCAGTTTCTAATTGTTCTGGTGTTATTTTAAAGTCTTGTTCGATTCCGGCAGAAACTATGACGTTTGTCCCATCTGCGATTTTTACCATTTCGGGATAGCTTACCCAAAATGGAGCAGGTATGATTACCTCATCGCCTTTGCCTACAATTGCCAAAAGTACGTTGCAAACCGATTGCTTTGCTCCGTTGGAACAAACTATTTGTTCGGGCGTATATTCCAAATTATTCTCTTTTTTGAGTTTTTCGCAAATGGCTTTGCGTAGCGAAAGATAGCCCGGAACCGGCGAATAGAAAGAAAAATTATCGTCAATAGCCTTCTTTGCTGCTTCTTTTATGTGGTTGGGAGTGAAAAAATCCGGTTCTCCCACACTTAGGTTGATTACGTCAATTCCTTGAGCTTTAAGCTCGTTGCTTTTTTGCGACATTGCCAAAGTGGCAGACGGAGCAAGAGCTGCCAAACGTTCTGATACTGAAAGCATAGTTGTAATGTGTTTTTGATTAAAATTTAGCGCAAAATTAATCATAATAATTGACTTTTTGCACAAAATCATTCAAAAAAACTATCCAAACAGTAATAGTTTTTTTATTTTTTGTATCAGCCAAAAGTTATATAGCTTGCTCTTTTATTAAACGGGCGTAGCTGGTTGTTCTATATTTTTGTACGATTGACTTAAATTTACAGAAACAAATTTACCAAAGCGCAACCTTTGCCCTGTATTTACCTGATTGAATGATATAAATTTGCTTTCGAGGCAAAGACTGAATATCAACAATCTCGTCATTTGAAACAATACTCTTAACTTTTTGTCCTATAGCATTGTAAACATTTACAATAGACCCTCTTGAAGGGGTAAAAACCTTTATCAGTGATTCATTTTGATCTACAACGACTCTTAGTACTTTTTTCGATGTATATGGGAGTGTTTTTACTTTCATAGTGTTCGAGTACGAAGTAACGTATTTCAAACTTTCGTCGCCGGCTTTCAGATAATAATAGTAGTCTCTGTCCGACAGCAAATTATAAATCGTATCGGTATTGATATTTAGCAATTTATCTTTTTTGAGAAACAGCGTGTCTCCATTATTTTCGAAGGTATATACTGTGAGGTAATAATTGTTTACCAAGTTTGTCCCATCTACTGTAGCATTCCAATTTGCTATAAAACTACCATAGGTAATGTCTGTGGCATTGTGTGCTATGGGGGTTAGCAGGCAATTTCCTTGAATCGTGTATGATGCGGTGGAAGCGTTGGCTGTCGAAATTAAAATTTTATCGGTATGTATCGCTGATTTTGAAATAGATAAATCGGGATTGTATCTGATTTCTATATTGGTATTTTCCACAACAGAATCTGTGGGCGATAATACTACAGTATTGCTCCACTCGGTATCATTTTCTTTTTTCATCTGAAAGTCGGTGTTGTTTTCAAATGAGATAGAAATGGGTGAAGATAATTTTGCTCCGGATACACTTATTGTTTGGTGAGTCGAATGCTTTCCTTCAACGGTTTTGAACGTGGTAAAATTTGCGGAGGTTATTAGTCTCATAAAATTAAAAGTTATTAGCTCCCCATTTTCTTTTATCTCGGTTATTGCATAATTGTTTAGGGCTGTTCCCGAGCGCAAAACCGGAGTATATTTCGTGATGTTTGATGTGCCGGGAAAAGGATCGCCCTCGAGCGAGTTGTCGTTGGCGATATTGTCGGCTTCCACTATATCGACTCCCATTTTACTTTGGTCGTTGTTGGGCGAATTTGAATCCCACGTAGATGCATTGTAATATACGTGAGTTACGAGCATCCCGTGTCCGGGTAAATATTTGTCCCACCCCGTTTTTTGCCTGTTTTCAAGTAGAAAGTACTCTGCCGGAAAGGGGTTTTGCCCATTCAGATTATGATTTCCTGTTTCGGTAATGATATAAGCTTTGTTGCTTGTGTTGATAGGTTCTAATTGTCCATCGATAGGAGAGTTTGCCAATTGGGGAGTGAGCCATCCCAAAAAAAATCTTTCATGAGCGGAGTAGCCCGGAGGGGTGATGCCACTGTTTAAGTACGGACCCGAATCCATTATATCCCAGTATGATAAGGTGTGATGCTTGCTGTCGTTGGTAGCATAGAAATCGACCAAGCCAAGTACGTGTCCAAATTCGTGACAGAAAGTTCCGATGCCGCACATATTGTTGCCTGAGGAGCTTTTAAGTTCGGAGGTGCAAGCGTAGTCGTAAATTTGCTTTCCGTTGAATGTAATGGAGGTTTTTGTTCCTGTGTAATTGGACCCAGGCTGTACCAACCAGCGGTGAGGCCATATGGTATTTTCCGGTCCATTTTCGGCTTCGTTGTGTCCGGCATAATAGACAAATACGTTATCTACAAAACTATCGTTATTGGTATCGTACTGCGCGAAGTCCACTCCGTTTTGCGAAGCCAGTGTGCAGGCATCTACTATCATTTGAACCGGATATAGGTCATAGCCATCCTTGTCGTTTTTGCCGTAGTAGCTATATTTTTGAGGCAATGTAAAGGGGCCTACCACATCAAATTGGGGATTGAATACCCCCATTGAATTGTCTCTGAAATAGTCCCGTGCCGAACCTGTACCATAATTGTCGTTGTACCCTTCTTTGTTGAGCAGATCTGTGAAAGCAGTTTGAGGATTTTGGACTACAAATGATAAATCCGAAAAATTGACCAAAATGACGAGGGATTTTGGTGTGCCTGTTCTTGGATATTTTGATGCTCCTTGTTGGGAGGTTCGTTGAAGTGGCGTAGCTATTTTGCTTTTTTTCAACCGACTGTTAATGAGTGTGGTAAGATTATCAGGAAGTGTTTTCAGAAATTTCTTTTCTACTTGTGATCGTTTTTTTATATCAGACGCTTTAATATCGGTCATAGTTAAATTGCCTTTTTCGCTAACGAGAGCGTAATGGAATATGCCTTGGTCACTTTTGATAATGGGATAGCCGTCGGTAGTGGTACGGTAGTGAAAAAATTCGTCTCCTTTTAAAACAACCGTAATTTGAGTGCCGTCGGGTTGCTTTATCTTTATTGGGGCAGGAGATGCCGGAACAGCCATTAACCTTGCACCAAATAATGCTGAGACTATGATTAAGAGAAGTTTGAGTCTATAGTTCATTCCTTGGAAAATAATTTTAATATTTTTTTTAATCTTACAAATATAATGCAAATTGCATGGGAAAAGTGTTTTTTAATAAAAAAATGGGGTATAATAGACAAAAGTGATGCTTTTTTTTAGGACATTTGTTCGAGTGGACAAAAGTGATGCTAATTTTTCACACACAATTTTGTTGTTATTTTTATGATTTATATTTTTATATTGTCAAAGGAAACGGACACGGGCTCTGCTGGGGAGCAACCCGTCAGGGATACTTTGACCTTATACAGCACCAATGCGGAGAGTTGTCTTTTAGGCAACTCTTTTTGCATATATGCTGGTAAGTTCTATGCCTTAAA
>JBKECI010000006.1:0-24218 GCA_047974405.1 Paludibacteraceae bacterium
AAAAAATGAGTTTAATCATTCTCGTCATTGCATTGCAAATTTTCTTGCTTCGCAATGGTTTGCAAAACTTGACTTAATAAGGTAAATCCCTTGTTTTAAGTCGATAGTAAATAAATCAGTGTGCGACTCAGCACTAATATTTGACAAAGATTTGTTGTAAACCAATTGCCCCGTAATGTTATAAATTTCAACATAAACACTGCCGTAAACTTCACTATTGTATTTTACATACAATGTTTTACCATTGTTCCAGATATCTTGCACTATGTCTCTGTTCTTAATATCGGGTGTGTCTATTCCTGACGCATCGCAGCCCCAGTTTGCCGTGGCTCCCATTCCCGAAGGTGTAGTAGTTCCCACATAAATCTTATCCAACAACGCTCCGTCTTCACGATAAGCAACCGTGAGCGTGTGTTCTCCCTGGACTAAATTGGTAGAATACATTTTTGCCCACGTCCAAGCAGTAAACGTTCCGGGTGACCACTGTGCCCACGAGCCGTTGTCTAATTTTGTCCAAAACGAGTCGTCGCTTGTGGTAGGCAACAATACCCGCCCCCAAATATCGTACGGTCCCTGCTCTACACTAAAAGTATATGTAATGATGTCTGCATTGGAAGTTGGAGCGTTTGTTCCACTTGTTAATCCCGACCGGATGGTTGCATATTTTTCATTTGAGGCAGTTGCATCATTTACAACATTCCAATTTGAACCTACTTCGCCGCATTCGGCTTCCATCCACAGCTCTGTGCCACCAACACCAAAATACTCAAACACAGCGGTATATATAGCACCATCACTCCCCATAGTAAACTTATAAATGGGAGCGGTACTTACACTGACTCCGGTTGCGTTTAGCCATTTTTTGAAAATATAACCCGGATTGGGGCGTGCTTTTAGGGTTACTTCTATTCCTTGTGGAAAATCTTGTGTGCGGGTAACCATACCGGCATTATCTTCATTTTTTAATACGGTTATTTGGTGTCGCTCTTTCAGGTAGCGTTTTAATGTATCAAAAGCGGTAAAAGCAGTGGTATTGTTTTCTATAGTTTGAGCTATTATCCGCGCCATTTCGGTTGCTCCCGAAATTTGATAATGTACATCGTCTGTGTTTCCGGAGGAGTAATTAGAATATTCTCCGGGATCTAAACGCATAAACCAGTAGGGTTGAACATAACTGCGTCCCAACGACTCCATCAATGTTTTCTCTTCTCCATCCAAATCAATCAAAGGGACGTTTAGCTCCGTAGCTACTTCCCTCATCGCCCTCGGATGCTCGTGATACGCATCGTAACTGGCATATTCACTATCCCATGAATTTCTTCGTACTGTGGAAACCAATATAGGGGTAGCACCTTTTGCTTTTATATCGGCTACATATTTTCTTATATATACTTTAAAGGTATCATAGGGTGCATATCTGTCTGTAGGAGTTTTACTCCTGTCATTAATACCAAACTGAACAAATACAAAATCTCCTGCATTCATTTCTGCCTTAACGGCCGCCCAATAATTATTATAAAAATTTTTTGAACTTGTTCCACCTACGGCTCTGTTTTTTACGGATACGCTGTCTGTATTGAAGAAAAAAGGTAAAACCTGTCCCCAACCTTCTCGGGGATAATATCCTGAAGTATAATCCTGTACAGTAGAGTCTCCTATCGTAAAAACAGAGAAAATCTGCCCATTGCTTGACACGGCAACTTGTATTATCTCTGAAATGGTTTTGCCTTCTCTATTTACAAATTCAACCTTATAAACTCCAGATTGAGTTACTTGAATTTTTCTTGATTTTTCAGGCAATTCTTTTCCATTGGCAAACCACTTGTAATGAAATGATTCGGGAGCGGTTAATGTTTTTTCTTTTTTGTTCAAGATAATAACATTATCGGTATTTGTTGTTGCACTTATTTCAAAACAAATAAGTAGAAACAAGATTGATATTATTCTTGAAAAATGATTCAACATGTGTGTTATTTATTTTTTGATAAATCGTGTAGCATATCGTTGTGTGCCGTCGGTCAAATTCAGTATATAAATCCCTTTGGTTAAACGGGAGGCATCAAAAATTTGCATTTGACTATTGCCCAGCGTATAAATTGGTAGTTGCAGGCACAATTGACCGGTAGTATTGTAAATCTGCATATTGAAGTTACCCTGCATATTGAATTTTAACTTTATCATATCGCCCACCGGGTTTTCTACCAATTCTATCTGCCCTTTATCTAATATTTTTTCTACACCGGTAGCCATAAACTTCACATAGATTGTGTCTAAAAATTCGTGTCCGTGATAATTCATTTTAAAGTTTATCTGGTTTTCGGTATTTACCGGATAATCGGCGCTGTTTAGCGTAATTGTTTTTGTTTTTTCTCCTGTGGACCATTGGTAATCAATGGCGTCAAAAACAGGATCGATTGTGTATGTGGTTTCGGAGGTTGCAATATGCTTTTCGGGAAAAACATTTTCTAAATCGGAACCGATATAAAATCCTGTATGGGTGGGTTGGTTGTACGATACATTTTGATACACTACGCTCATACGATATACTTCGTCTTCCAAAAAGGTATGAAAACGGTAGTTCGTGGGGTAAGGCGTCATATAAATTCTTACATTTTTATTGTCGGAAGTGCGTAAGACTACCTCTTCTCTCCAATCGCCTACCACATCGGCATCTAAGCAAGGGGTAGCTTTGGTGCTGTTGTTTGAAGAGCAGGTTGCCGAGGCATCTAACAATACCGGTCTGTTTCCCGTTACGCAGTCGGTTTTGGTAACTCCCGTTCCGTCCTGCATTTCTCTCAACAAATCTCCATCCCACCATACTGCCATATTCATAGATATTCCGCTTGTACTCACCACTTCGCCATTTTGTGCCGACCGTATTCCGCTTGTTCGAGCCGACCACCATTCCATGCCTCTGTGCCTTGGATCTACGTCGGTTCCCATTCCTCTTCCTACATCATCGCCACTTTTGATCTGATGTATGATAGCCCCGGTTTTTGCATCGCGCAATGTGGTACCGTCTTTTCCATTTTCATGCACGGCAAGTACTTCCAAGCCGGGCCGTTCGGGTATATAATCGGTCAGGTGCAGGGCATCGCCATGTCCCAAACCTGTGGTGTACAACCCTTTGCCATCGTTATCAACTGTCATTGAGCCGTAAACTATTTCGTCCAATCCATCGCCGTCCACATCGCCCACGCGTAGGTTGTGATTACCTTGCCCGGCGTATCCGCTCAACGAGGAACTGCTCCAAGTGTCAAATTTCCAACGGCGGGTAAGTTGCTTGTCTTTGTAGTCGTAAGCTACCAATACAGTACGGGTATAATATCCTCTACACATAACCACACTGTGGTTTTCGCCTCCCAGATTGGCTACGCATGCCAAAAATCTGTCCACACGATTACCGTAACTATCGCCCCACCGAGAATTAATTTCGCTTCCTGTAGGGGTTAATTTTGGAATTTCATTTCCATTATTGTATGTACTGTATCGAGGTGGGTCGTACTCTGTGGTAACTACCTCTTTGCCGGTAGCTCCTTCAAAAACGGTTAGAAATTCGGGACCGGAAAGGATGTATCCACTACCGTTTCGGTAGTTGGCGTTTTCGTTGTAGTTGACAGTAAGGTTGTATTTTGACTTGTAGGTTGGGAAATATGCTTTTCCTATGGGAGTTCCTGCGGCATCGTAACCGCCTTCGGCGGTCTTACACACCACTTCTGCCTTACCGTCTCCGTCCAAATCATACACCATAAACTGCGTATAATGAGAGCCTTCCCGAATGTTAATTCCCAGATTTATTTCCCACAGAAATGTACCATCCAATTTATACGCTTGCAAAATAGGGGGGTCTGTTACTCCACTTTGCGAATTGTCATGCCCTACACCTTCTCTGTGAATAACCATTTCCAGTTCGCCATCGCCGTCCAAGTCGGCAAACGAGGCATCGTTGGGGGTATAAGCCCACGCATCGTCTCCTTCCACTTGCTTCATCGGTATTTCGATGTAGTTTGCAATGGGTTCGTTGCCGTATCTCCGCGTTGTGTACACACCTAATGTATCTTTATCTACACCATCTTGAACTCCGCAAAGCATATATCTCAGTGCTACAACATTTTTTTCCTCGTATTTGTAAAAGGTTGAGTTGCTTATTGGCTCCGAATTTATTTTGGTATATGCTGTAGAGGAGCCGTCGGTGTAAACTTTTGCCATATACAGATTATATTGTGCGTTTACACTATCGGTAGAGAAATAGCGCCAAGAGATACAAACATATTTTGTATTGTTTTCGATATTCCGATAGGCAACCAGACCTCTGTCGAGTTTTTCGACCCCAAACAGTGTGCTGAATGTAAAAACGGCTGTTAACAGTAATAATATAGAAATTTTGTTTGTTTTGATGTCTGTCATCATCTTTTTCTCCTTTCTCTACTCTATTTGAAATATTATATTAATCTCTGTGTAGCGGTAAATACCACTTATCTTCTGTCGAGAAATCGGGTACCGCTTTTCCTGCCAACTCGTATTTACGGTGTAGCTTGTCGTGTAAGAATTGTCCTCCTGTTCCGTTCAGTTTTTGCAGGCGACGGGCTACACGTATCAAGTCTGTCCATCTGTTGCCTTCAAAAGCCAATTCGAGTCCGGCTTCTTTGACTATCATTTGCTCTACGAAATTGATGGAGTCTTGTTTAGTGGTTTGCGCCGACATATCTACATTGGGAAGATAAGCTCGTCCGCGTATTCCTCCGTTGTATCTCCACGGGCTTCTAAAGTAAGGTTGGTCTGCCCATCTTCCATCAAAATAGTATGGTGCAGGATAAGGCTGTCCTGGTCCGTAACTACTGTAATAGATAGAATCTCCGCGATAGGTTGTGCCATCTGTGTGAGTCCATTTAAATGCCGAACCATGGATGCCGTCGTTTACAAGAGCCCACGCCAAGAGTGGGTATCCTCCTCCCGATTCGGAACGGTTTGCGGCTTCGGCAAATCGCAGATGTAATGTAGCGGCACGGTATAAGAACCATTTTCCGTTTACATTGTAAGGGGTAGCAACGACATCGTAGTTCATCGAATATTTATTTACATAGTAACGCCCGTCGGCTGTTTCTCCTACTCCTCCCGAAATTCCACGGCAGTCGCGAGGATATCCATTTCGTAGGGTTTCACGTCCCCACATTTCGTCAATGGCATATTTGGAGGGCATCAAAAGATATTTGCCTGCTCCTTGTGTCCCAAAGAGTTTCACAAATGGATATTCAGGAGCGAATTTACTCTCGTAAGTCATTGCCCAAATCCATTCGTACTTGGGATATCTGTCTGCCGGATTTACAAAAAACATGTCCTTCCACGCATTGTAAAGACGGGTAACGTCGTAACCATTGTACCTATCAAAGAGTATTGAATAATAAGTTACATCTCCTCCTGTCCAAGATCCGTCATGATATAGACGGTATGTTCCTTGATTGCTTGTTGCCGCATTTGCTTCGTCGGTAGCAAGTACTTCTCTGTAAATTTCGGCAGCTTTATCGTATTGATTGTTGAATAGATACAAATCTCCTAAGAGACATTTTTTATTAATAAAATAAGGAACCAGACTAATTCCATCAATAGTTCCTACTATCAGTTTGGAGTTTTTATAATTTTCAAGGGTAGGCAGGCTTTCCATAAATTTGATGAGTTCGGGGATGAGTGTATCAAGATTCATCATTTTGTCGTCTGCATCTGCTACGTCGTTTAGGCTTACTGCTGCTTTGGTAAGGTAAGGAATGGTACCGAATTGTATTCCTAACTGATAGTAAAGCCAGGTTCTTACAGCTCCAATATCGGAATATCGTTCGTTGTATTCGTCTGTGGTTAGATTGTTGTGTTTAAACATTATATCAAAGTTTTCCAATGCATCGTTGCAATTCTGGATAACTTCGTATATAGGTGCAACATTCGACCAATAGTTTGCTTGGCTTGCTTGTTGATTGGCTATCTCTATCAAATCGTCGGTAGCGTTGGCGCTAACGTCCAACATATCTCCACGCAGTTCATTGAGTACAACCAGCCTGTCGGCAACCCCCATCATTTTACCGTAAATACCCATTACTGCGGCATCGGCATCGTCTAATGTGGTGTAAAAGTTTTTATATTCCACCGCTTCTTCTATGTCTGTGTCTACACAAGAGTTAAAACTTGTAGCTACAACTAGCCCTAGTAATAATATTATATATTTGTAAGAATTCATAACTTGATGTTTTTTTGTGTTATTAGAGAATATTTTCTTATTACAGTTCCAGTTTTACGCCCAATGACAGTGTTCTTGCAACTGGAATAAAAGTAGCATCGATCCCATTGTATAGAGGGTTTTGTCCCAAAGCAAATTCTGGGTCGAGCCCTTTGTATCGAGTAAATGTAAGCAAATTATCTCCAGAGGCAAAGAATGTACAGACACGTAAGATGTTGGATTTCAGAGGTAATTTATAAGAGAGTGTTAATGATTTCAAACGCACATAGGAGCCGTCTTCAATCCACCTATCCGAAAATCTGCTATTTCCCATCGGATCTCCATACATTGCTTTGGGTGTGTTGGTTATGTCTCCTTCGGCTTTCCAGCGGTTCAATACGGCTTGAGTTTGGTTATTAAAACTCGACATGTTTTCCAACTGTGCCCGTGTATAGTTGTAAACATCGTTTCCTACCGAATAGGTAAAAAAAGCGTTCAGATCCCAGCTTTTGTACTTAAATGTAGAGTAAAATGAGCCGTAAAGGTCTGGATTAGGATTTCCAATGATGGTCATATCGTTTTCGTTTATCACTTTATCTGAGCTATTTGTGTTTACAAAGCGTACGTCTCCTTCGGTAAAGTAATATTTTGATGCCCCTTTTTGAATGTACAATCCTTCATCGGTTGCTTCTTGTCTGGTGGAATATACTCCGTTGGTTTTGTATCCGTAAAATACCCCTACAGATTGCCCCAAACTTGTCAAAATGGTTGCATCGCATATATCGGTTATGTATTCTTGTCCCTCCAGATCGGTAACTACATTGTTGTATGCTGATATATTGGTGCCAACGTCCCATTTGAGTTCTCCGTTTAATATCCTCGAATTAATTGAAACATCAATACCGGTATTTCTCATCTTTCCGGCATTTGTGAGATAAAAAGAAAATCCGGTTTCTCTTGGCGCAGGATACTTTACAACCATATCGCTAATGTCGGTCTGATATACGTCTATACTCATATTGAGACGCTCGTTTAGGAATGCCATATCTAATCCGACATTGTATTTGGTTGATTTTTCGGGTTTAATATTCATATCGACCAAATTTCCTCTTACCAAACCAAAATTACCAAGCAAACTTTGAGGAACATAGTATCTTACACCACTATAGTTGCCTATTTCATCGTTACCAGACAGGCTATATCCGGCGCGTAGCTTCAACATGTCGAACAGGTTGTTGTCTTTCATCGACTCTTCGCCACTTATCAACCATGCTGCGGAAACCGATGGGTAAGTCAAAATATCGGAAGTGGCTATTCCATACCGTGAAGAGGCATCGGCAGACATAGTATAATTTAGAAAATACTTATCACGATAACCATAAGTAGCTGTTCCATAAAAGTTAAGCCAATTCCAATTACTATTTTGTCCTCCTACAATTCGATATAGTGGGTCTCCATAAGAAATTGATTTGAAGTTATCTGACCCGGTATTGGCTGTTTTCCCCCAGTCGTCTTGGGCGGTATTACTTTGATATCTTACTCCAACTTTGGCATTTAGTTTATGTATCAAATTAAATGTATTGTCGTAAGCTATTCCACCCTCAGAATACAATGAAAATAATCTATCCACTCTGTGCTGCGATACGTTTCTTATTGGACCTACCGATGTTGTGTCATTAAAAACTCCGCGACTTGGCAAAAACAATCTTTCTCTCTCTTTATTAAAATTAACCCCGATAGTACCATTCAAAATCAAATGCTGTGTCAATTTGTATAATCCTCCAATGTTACCTACAAAACGGAACTGATTATTATCTCTGTTTGAAGTATTAACCAGCGAATAAGGATTGGAATTGTTAAACACATCAAAATCCTCAATAACAGGAGACATAGCTCCTTGTTCGTTATATACATTGGTTGCCATAAAGGGGGCTTTGACCAAAGCTGCAAATATGGGATTTCTATTGGATGCTGGGCCTTCGTCGACCAACGACCTACTGGAAAAAAGGAAACTCATATTGGCATTGAGCGTAAATTTTGTACTTAGTTTTACTTCTGAATTAAAGCGTGTGTTGAACCGCTGGAAATCAGTATTTTTGAGTATCCCGCTCTGTCCCAGATAACCGATGGAAAGAGCATAAATCGCTACTTCGTCTCCTCCAAAAATATTCATATAATAATCTTGATTATAACTCAAGTTGTATATTTCTTTTTGCCAATTGGTATTATGATTGTATCGGTAGTAGTCTGTATTCCCTTCGTATCCCCAAAGTTGCTCTACCGGTTTTTCGTCGTTCATATAAGGTAGTGCCATTATTCCTGTACTGTTCAATCCCTGAGACTGCAGCAGGTCAGATACCAACAATTTGTGATCGACAGCATTTAAAACCGGTATATGAACAGGTTCGAAATTAACCCCCGTATGAATATGGAAATTTATTTTGGTCTCCATTTCTTGGGGTTTTATGGTGCGGATAAGCACCACTCCGTTGGCTCCTTTTACTCCATATTGCGATGTACCGTCTTTAAGCACCGTTACGCTCTCTATATCTTTAATATCTATCGAGGTCAATGGATTTGAAAAATAACCTCCAAAAAGCGATGTGGAATAAATGGAATTTTCGTACGGAATACCGTCCACGACATATAGAGGCTGAATACCTGCATTCATTGTATTAATACCTCTTATATAAGTATTAGAACCCGAAGCAATTGCCCCCGAACGATGAATCATATTTAAACCCGATACTTTCCCCTGCAGCGCCTCGTCGCTTGTTACAGCCGTGCTAAGGATGTTACTTTCGGTAACAAACGACCATGCATTGGTCAGTTCAATAGGAGACAATAAGCCTTGTGGCGATACTATAGGGGTATATACGCTTTTAAAACCTTCTTCGTAGAGTTCAATATCTATTAGGGTTCTCCCTTTTACCGAAACAATTTTTGAGGTGTAACCTGGTACCGATACGGTCAAATTCAAGCTTCCGGACGGGAGTTTAATAGTAAACTTTCCGTTATCGTCGGTCATCACCGAGGTCAATCCTTTATAAGTAATTCGTACTCCGGAGAGGGGAGTTTTTGTTTCGGAACTTTTAACTGTTCCACTTACCTCGTATTTAAAATCCTTCTTGGACTGCGCAAGCAATGTTCCGTTGTTTGAAACAAGCAAGATAAGACTAATACAAAACAGGATGAAATTTTTAGCTATTTTCATGATACTATATTATTTTTCAAATCACTCATTATTTTTATTCATTCGGGTCAACTATTGGAATCAATTTAATATAATCCACAATGATAGGACCACAGTAGGTTGATTTATACTCGGTTGTATTTGCCACCATAATTGTAGCCTCTCCGTAAGTAGGACTGATGATGGTTTCTTTATCTCCAAAGGTATCGCTGCTGTTGTAGAATATAAAATAATTATCTTCGCTTGTGAATGCTGTGTTTTTTCTCAAAATAAAGTATGGTATATCTGCTTCTACTTCCGTCAATGTACATCTGTACAATTGCTTTTCTTCTTGTTTCCCTGCGATAAAACGGGTAGAGGAGGTAAGACACGAAGATGGAGTAAAATTATTTTCGATGGAAGCGTTTGAAGTTCTTCCCACAACAGGATAATCGGGAAAACTTATCAGCATTTTCTGGCTAAATTTAGTCGGTTCTCTAAACTTTGCCGTATCAGAATGCCATGCAAAATCATCGTAGGCATACCAATACACTTTGTATGGTACAGAATTAATGGTAGGTTTATATCGTATGTAACAGTTATTTACTTTCCCTAAACCACCGGTGTATGTCTCTCCTGAATTTCCATAAAAATAGATATTGGTATATGTAAGCGTATCGGTAGGCATATACGATACAAAAGTCATTCTGCTGTTCATCATCATATCTTTGCCTCCGCTCAAGTAGCTTTTTTCGCGTCTGGACCATGCCGACAAAGCGTCGGCATAATAGTCGAAGTAATCTTCTCCCTGTATGATGATTGGCTTTACTTTGTTTTCGTACACTTTTACATCAGCGTCGGAGAGTTTATATACCGTACCGTTGGAGGCGTTGTAAGTTTCCTGAATATCAGTAGCTTTAATGTCTATCAACACACTGTCGATAGAATAATATCCGCCATCAGACGATATTATTACGGGAAATAATACGCAATCTTTTATCAGCTCTACCCGAACAATTGAGTCTTGTTCTGTTTGTTTGGTTTTAGCAAAGTACTTGGCATATTTTCCTTCTATACGCTCCACAATACTGTTTGGGAGCAAAATAAATGTATAGTTTTGTGTTTCGTCATTGATGCTGTATTCGTTTAAAAACTTATTCTGATTAACCCAAACGGTATCGTATAGTGGCAATCCATTGGAAGCAATCCCTATCTGGACGCTCTTTTGCATATCCATAATCAAATGGTCTTGGGCTTTTATAAAATCTACCTGTTTATAGTCCGATTGTGCTTGCAGATATTCCCATATATTTTTACGATAGGGAATCATTCCGTTCATCAAGTGCAATACTCCGTTGCGGGTAGTTATATTATATTTTCCACTTTCTGTTACCAAATCGACACTATTCAATTGTAAACCTGTAACATCGGCACTCTTGGTATTTATCATCTCTATTTGCTCCGAGCCAAAAGCTCCCGCTATTACCGCTTGGTTGGAGTAAGCAACATGGCTTTTTACAATCGTTCTCAGACCATCCAAATCATTCATATCTACATTTGACAACGCTTCGTTTACGGGTGCAAATACCGTTAGCGTTTTATCTCCCGAAAGCAAACTGCCGTATCCTGCTTTTTCAACGATGGAAGCAAAAATTGTTGTTTGCGGATTTTCCGAGAGAACTTCCATCAATGTTTTCCCTTTTGAATCTACCACCTGAATATGGTCGTCCCACTGCGATGTACAAGAGACAAAAGCTACTGTTACAAGCGCGGTTCTCAAATATTTAATTAATATAGATCTCATAATAATTGTATATTTTTTATTTGTATCTGTGTCTTATTACGCCTTCCGGCTCGGTTATTACTGAATCCAGGCTACAATCGTAATAAGGATATATTTCACAATTGGGAGTGTTTTCATATATCAATTTGCCGGGTATATCTTGTTTGGGCCATATTTGGTCTTCGTCCAACGGTATAAATATAATTTGATCCCAATTGGTGGTAAAGGCTTTGGTCGACAGCGGTTCCATCCTTAATGCATGCTGCCCTGTGGTATTTACCTCAATAACACCTAATGCCTGACAGCAATGGGCATTGTTCCAAAATCCTTTCGAATTTGCCATATGATATCTGTATCCATCCATTATAGCTTTTTGGAAAAATTCCTGATTAAAGTCGGTCAGTCCATATGAACCGGGACTTTTGTTGTAGCTGGTCTGAACTGCTCCTAAAATCTGGTCATCCTGCCCGCTTTGTTTGAATGTCGTTCGTATATTGGCAGAGCCGCTCTCGGGAAGTGCACGGTAGCTGAACCATACTTTATACTTGCCGGGTACCAGCACCGGTGTGGTAAATTCTATCCATTTCATAGTGTTGGTCGAAAGTCTGAATCTCAAGTGATCACCATATACATAGTTATTATCCTTGCTTATGGATAGTGGATAGCCACCGCAACTATAGGTAATTTGATCGGAAGCGTATGTTTTTGCCCATCTAATACCTGCCACGTCGGTATTATCGAATGTGATGCTGGCTCCGCTTTTTCTAAAATCTTTCATTGCCATAAGTTCTGGTTGCTCGGCTAAATCCCAATATACACGGTATGCTTTTCGTTTTACTATTTGAATATTGCCATCAATATCCTGTATTACTCCATCGGCACATGATAAATCGGTGTATTCACTTAAACGATTAACTGGTATGCCTTCTTCAAGAACTCCTCCAATTAAGAATTCGTTAAGCAAAACTTTATCTATATCGCGTTTCAAAACAATAACCTCTCCATCAACCAATGTTTTGAGCGACGACAAATTCATCAAATCTACCACATATCTGAAATCGGATGTAAAATGATATGCTACATAGTTAAATAACAGTAATTGGTCGTCAGAAATATCGCTGTTTTTTTCTCGAAGCATAATCGTCAAATCATTTATACTGCTGATGCCTACTTTAGCAAAAGCGCTATTGCTTTGGATGAAACAGGTAAATGCGAGGTCGGGATTGGCTGTTTTGACTGTATTCAGTACATCAGCCATACCGGACTTATTGTACACTTCTTTCCACAAAGAATAATCGTCGGGGAGTGATGCTATGACTTCGTGAATAGTTTTTTCATACTGATACAGTACGTTATCCACAATATGCACATAGCCGTTGGCTCCCCGCAAGTCTTTTTTCAACAACTTGGCTTGCCTGTTTATCTCAAGATATGCTCCGCCTGTTTCAGAAACCATTTTTGTAGTAATATATTTGCGGGAAAAATTGGTTGTAGGTAGCCTTCCGTCCACAAAGTCGGAAGTGGCAATAGTATCGGATATTAAGTGATATTTGACTATTTTGGCCGCTTCTTCTTCAGAAATTGCGTTCAATGACAGTCCTTTTGCCGCCAAATAGGTGTCAATGGCTTCATTGGTCGGCACAAACAGGGTATATGTGCCATAGGCATGTACAGTTCCTCTCAAACCCGATATATCTATTATTTTTAAGAACGACGAGCAGGTATCTCCTTTGCTCTCTAAGATTTCGTCGATCATTTTTTGGTCAGATACTTGATATATTTTACCTGCCATATCTTTTTCACAAGCGTGAAATACAATCGTTATTACCGCTAAAAGGAGCGGAATCATAATGATTCTGTTGATTATTCCTATTTTTTTAAACGTTTTCATAATACATTAGATATTAATAGTTTAAATTTTCATTTGTAAAATGGATTTTGTATCAGTTTGTTATTTACTCTTATTTCCTCCTCATTGATAGGAAGATAGAGACTATATTGGTTGCCTAACCATTTATTTTGCAGGCTCAATACTTTATCGGGCGAAGCGGCGTAAGTTGCCAATTCTACTAAATAACCAACTTTGGAAAAATTATCCCTTTTGGCATTTCTCAATACATCGTACCATCTTTTTCCTTCGTGAGCAAATTCGCGTGCACGCTCGGTCAAAATAAATCTTTCCAAATCATCGGAGTTGAGATTATTTACATCGGGAATCATATCGGTAGATTCGGGAGCACATGCCCTTTTACGTATTTTACGTACCAATTCAAGTGATTCTTTAAGTGTCTCTGTATTTCCGGTCGCTTTGCCTATCTGATTCAAAGCCTCCGCCTGCATCAGCATAACATCTGCTAACCGGTAAAAAATCCAATTGCTGAAAGATTCGTTCAACGCCCTAAATGTATAAGTTGTTCTGGAGAGACCTATCCATTTCCAAACATATCCTTGCTTGTAATCGATGCCTTCTCCGCGTATGTCGTACCAGCCTCTATCCAAAGACGATGGTATGAAAAGATTTGTTGCCGACAGTACTTCTGAATTAGACGTCAAGGTTCCGTTTATGGGATTAAAAAAGGTATAAAAAGGATTTTGATAATCGGTGCCAAATTGTAATTCAAAGATACTTTCAACGGAGTTTCCATTGACATACATAGAGGTAAAAAGACTGTTGGCATCCCCTTCGGAAGGATAATAGACCGTATATTTATTCATATACAGGTCTTCTACTATGACTTCTGTACTTTGCACGGGAACTAAGGTATATTGACCCGAATTAATTATTTGGGTACATTCTTTATTGCAATTGGTATAATCTTCTTTCCACAAATAGATATCTGCCAGCAATGCTTTCAATCCCCAAACGGTAAATCTGCCTTTGTTGGCTTTAATGCTTGCACCGTAATTAAACGGAACGCCTCTATTATTTCCATTAGCCAATCTATCGACACTCTTCAGATCTGATATCAAAGAGTCAAGTATCACATTGCCATCGGTTTTTGCTATTCTGTATTCTTGGTTATCGCTCAACGAGGCATTTGTAACGTATGGAACATCTTTGAACGTTCGTACCAAATAGAAATACATCAAGGCGCGAATACACTTAGCCTCTCCTTCGTATTGCGAAAGTAATTCGCTGGTAAACGAAGCATCTATTTTCTGTGTCTCTTTGGCATAATTTAGTACTGTGTTACAATTGTTTATAACGCTGTAAATATATTCCCACGAAGTGTATTTGGTGGTGGAAGATATGTCTCCATTTTGAAATTGAGACATTGCCGCAAAGTTGGACGCACTCTCGCGAGGTTTTACCAAATCTCCTCGCAGTTCGCTCCACCAGATGATGTACTCCATATTAGAACGATTCATTATGTTGGCGTAACAACCCATTATGGCGTCGCCAACCTCTTCTTTATTTTGCCAAAATTTATCGCCAATTACCCCATCTTCGGGTTCTAAGTCTAAAAAATCGGCGCAGGAAGATAGTGAAATGGCTGTCAGCAATACTGTTGCGAATAATATTATGATTTTGTTTTTCATTTTTATATGGATATTAAACTTTTATTATTAAAATCCTACTTTTAACCCAAGAGTAAACTGGTACGGACGAGGCGTATGCGAGCCATCACGTCCGACTTTATCTAGGCTGCCACTAATAGATACTTCCGGGTCTTGTCCGGTATAATTGGTCCAAGTGTATAAATTTTGGAGAGTCAGCCACAAGTTCGTATCTTTTATCCCTATCGTTTTTAGCATTTTGCCTGGAAGATTGTATCTTACCGTCAGCGTTTTCCAACGCAAGAACGAGCCATCTTCTACAAACCTGTCGGAACCCAACCAATTGTATCCTTTCCCGTACAAAGCGCGGGGCAACAGATCTGTCGGAGCATTCATCTCGTTACCTGGCTCGTATGAGTCTCTGAAACGTCTCAATACCGCCGTACTCTGATTATCGAAACTGTACATTTTTTCCATACTCATACGGGTCATATTGATGATGTCGTTACCATAGCGGAAATAGAACCAACCACTCAGCGTAAAATTCTTGTAACGGATAGTAGGCCCGAAACCTCCGAAAAACAACGGATTGTAATCTCCAAGATAGACCACGTCTTGCAAATTGATGTTGCCATCGCTATTAATATCGGTATAGCGCGCGTCTCCTGCCTGAAAGACGTAACCGATAGATGGATAGTTAAATACCATATATACGGGTTCCAACTTCCCGCTACTCCCCATAGTGTAAATAGGATTGCCGCTCTTGTCTTTGGCTATGGTTTGATTCGAGTTTAAGTAAACACCGTCGTATTTGTATCCGTAAAACGACCCGTAAGGTTGGTCAAGCTCTAACCTGATTACATAGGAACCGTTTGACTGCCACGTTCCCGACTCTACACCAGAATACTCCGAGAGTTTTCTCAAGTAGTTTTGCGAGCGGGATACATTAAAGTTAAAATCTACTTTCAAATTTTTCCCTTTGTAAGGGGTTGTCTGTACGTTCAATTCCCAACCTTTGTTTTCTACAGTATTCATATTGGCTGTCATAGAAGACTGTCCAGAACTGGAAGGTATGGGAGAATTGTATGATATACCGTCTTTAGTCGTTTTTACGTAATACTCAAACTCCATATTCACACGATGGTCAAAAGCTACAAGATTCAGACCCAAATTTTTCTGTGTAGAAATTTCCCAGTGTAAATTATCTAGAGAAAATGAAGTCGGGTATGTAGCTGTATTGTCTATATAGCCCCATTCATAGTTACTGTATCGACTATAAAACAAATAGTCATATCTTGGAGGGTTACCATTAATACCCCATGATGCTCTTAATGATAGTTCGTTAATCCATTTCATTTCCCGCATAAACGGTTCGCCCGAAATTCTATATCGCCCCGACAATGCTGGAAACACCCCAAAACGGTAATTTTTGCCAAATTTGGAATCCCCGTCGGTACGGATGCTTGCATAAAGAATATAGCGATCTAAAAATGTATAGTTTGCATTGCCATATACCGAAATTTGCCGCTGGCGAGACAAACCCGAAGATATGATTCCGTCGGGATACACTCTTGAAGTGACAGCCGGATCCTGTAAAAAAGTAGAGGGAAAATTACTTGTTTCTTCGTAGTAAGAGCTTCCTTGCTTGTCATAGGTATTGAATCCTAACAAGCCGATAAAGCGATGTTTGTTCTCGTCCTTGAAACGGGGAATCCATCTCAACTTACTGTATGTTTGTACCGTAAACGAATCGTCGTCTCTATCAGATGCCCAATTGGTATCACTATTGTTCCAAGCCAACCCAGTAGCGGTTTGTGGCAAATATTGCTGCTTTTTGTTGTTATTGATAGCAAAACCAATATCGAAGGAGAACTGTAGCGTATTTATAAAGTCGTATATCAATGAGAATTTAGGTAGCGCCGAATCGCTTGTTGTATTATTTTTACTGTCAGTCGCCATGGCTACCGGATTATAAACGTTCGGATAGTGACCTTGAATATTTTGATACGGAGTAAAGTACAAATCTGTCAAGTCTCCGTATTCATTGTAGTAATAAATACTTTGATTGGGCATTTTGATATAAGCTTTGCTACTTAAATCCCCTTTGGTATAGTCAGATGCTTCAGGGATAAAGTTTGCCTGCTTGGTAGAATGACTATAAGCAATGTCTGCAACAAACCGCAGCTTGTCGGATACGGTATAGTTCAGGTTAGCACGCGTATTCAACCGTTGATACCCAGTACCTATGGTGGTTCCGGTTTCGTCCCAATATCCGGCAGAAAAACGATAGCGCACTTTTTTGGTTCCTCCCGACAGAGAGATATTGTAATCTTGGGCAAAACCATTCTGGGTCAATGCATCAACCCAATCGGTATTGTTGGAATAATTATAATAATACATCGGATTGTTTGGGTCGTAAGAATATTCAGGATAAGTAGTGGTACTCAATATCCTCCCCGCATTAAACATGGCTTCGCTGACCATCGTTGTATATTCGTATCCCGATAGTGTAGAGATTGATTTGCGCGGTCTATTAAGAGTGAATGTGGTTTGCACATCTATTTTTGGGGGGCTGATGGTACCACGTTTGGTGGTAATCATAAGTACTCCGTTTGCTCCTCTTGAGCCATAAATGGCAGAGGCGGCGGCATCTTTCAACACCACAATGTCTTGAATATCGGATGGGGGAATATTTAGCATCTGCGAAAATTCTTCTTCGGTGGCTGTGGCAAAATCAAATCCTGCCGCAGAAGAGCCGACATTTCTTTCTAGTGGGATACCATCTACCACTATTAACGGCTCGTTTCCCTCGTTGAGTGATGAAAGTCCACGGATACGGATTGCCATTCCTCCTCCTGGATTCCCTGTATTTCCTACAATATCAACTCCAGACAGACGTCCTTGTAGAGCGTCGTCGATAGAAGCAGCATGGACACCCTCCAACTCCTTAGAGTCTATTTTGGAAATGGCTACAGAGAGGTCTCTCTCGTCAATATCTAATCCTCCAAGACTTTGCTTGGATTTTGCAACAATCACCACTTCACCAATACTTTTGTCGTTACTTTCCATCACTACATTCAAAACTCTATTATTACCAGGTACGACCGTTTTTTCCAAATATCCTATATATCTGAACACTAAGGGGTTTTTCGTGTTCAACACATTGATGCTGAAGTTACCGTCAATGTCGGTTACAGCACTAGATAAAATACGGTTGTCTTTATCTCGCTCTATTATGGTGGCTCTTATCAGCGTTTCGCCTTCGTTATCACGAACAACTCCTCTTATCAATGTTTTCTCTTGTGCAAATGACAATGCAGGAAACAAAACAAATAATCCCAGCACAACGCAATAAATATTAATTACCTTTTTCATCTGTTTATAATTTATTTTTTTAGTTGTCAGACGGAACTTGCACATAAACATCTTCTTGTGTATTAAAGAAGTCTATTTGTCGTGCTCGTTTCATAAAATTTATCTTTTATTAGCAAGAAAATAGTCTTGTTTATTAATTCTGAATCGTAAATTTGAAATAATTGGTATATTCGTGGTGTATTGCTCTTCCAGCAATTCTGTTGCTCCGATATCCATTGTTGCCACTTTGGGCAGTTCCTGTCATAATACGGGGAGCCGGTGTTGTTAATCCGTATTCACCAACAACCATATTTATCCCGTCCACCGTTACATTCTGAGGCGTAAACACCAGTTTTCCTGCATCATCTTTAGATACTAAAATATTGGTGCGCTGATTGATAAGTCCTTTGGATTCTTTGTTGATCCTATACATAGTTGAAACAATGTTGGTGTAGGGCGAATTTATATTGTAGGGATAAAGGAAAAGTTGTCTATCATCGGGCAGTTCATAACCTTGCAAAAAGTGAGATTTTAAGAAGTCAATGCACATTTCAATTCTCCCTGTAGAAAGAAGCCCGTTTTTCAGACTATCTAAATTAGGTAAGTCGCCTACCAATCTTGCTCTTGTCAGCGCATTGTTATTCGGCATAACAATTGTATAAAAATTGTCTTCGCTTATTCCAAGCAGTTCGTCGGTAGTTGTTGATTTAAGAGCATATTGTACATAATCTGCAAACTGAGAAACATTTGTATTTTCTGTACCAGTCTGTCGAATATAATACCATAATGTATTGCTATTCCACCCTTCTTTGAGTGTTGGAGCCGATTCTCTTTGTGAATATTGGAGTGTTTTATCAATGGTGTAAACAGTCCCATTGTCAAATGTTTCTCCTTTGGTTATATTCACAACCGTGTTGTCTTCTATATTTCCTGTTGCTTGCAATTGATTATTTTTATACCTCACTACATCACCGCTTGTTGTGTTTCTAAATCCCCAGCCGCCATAATCTGAGATACCATCGTCAAATTTCACTTCCGAATCAACGCCTGCATCCACCCAGCCCTCAAATAGATGTAAACGCATCAATCGCCGGATACGGTCTGTAACATTGGTATTTACGAGTAAATTGTTTGAAAAATTGCTTGTTTCGGTATTGTAGCTAAACCCATCGTTTTTAAATTGCTCATCAGAAATTAGTAGTGAGGTGTATCTATGGTTTGGGTAGCCGGTTATTTTACTTTTCATCAATTCGTCTTTCAGAGAAGATGTTCCATAATATTTAATGTATGCCGCATTGAGGTATAAATAGGCTGGATTGAGAAATATCTCGGAATAAACCGTCTCAAACAATTTACTTTTAATCACATGGTCTATGGTATATATAAATCCGTTACTAGTAAGTTTTTTGTCAATTACTCCAAAATCGTAGTACGATATTCCAGTGCTCCCCTGTCCGTTTATATATTCGCCGGTTGATACCTGTGAACTTTTCAACTGTGAGGGCCAAACCATCGTATTGACCATATGTGTATTGATCAATGTTGTTACAGCTTCGATAGGCAAATCACTTAGTTTATCGTAGTATTTTAGCAATCTGCTGTGTAAGTAATTGGTCAAAATTTCATTGCTTGGAACAAAAAGCGTATAACCGTCAGATTGTGTATTTTTTGTATTGTCATTATATATCACTTCCAACGCCGGCGAGAAGGAAAGTGGCTGCTCGCCCGACGTGCTGTAACTTTTCACATATATTTTATTGATACCATCATTGGGCCTTACAATTTTATATTTTTCTGCCAGAACAGCATCTTCGGTGTAATGTTTATACACATACTCTCCGGATAAGTTTTTGAAATCAAGTAACGACTTAAAAGTTGCATATTGATTTTGAATTAGATATTTATCCATATTGTTTAATGGAAGATTGACCACCGATACTTCATGAGCTATACCATTTCTACCTTTGATGTTTGGTTTTATGATAGTACCGTTATATATATTGCCTATTACTCCCGTGCCTACCGTCTCTCCCCCCACGTACTGCGTATTAGGAAAAAACTCGTTGTAATCGGTTGCTGTCAAATTACTTTTGGAAAAATAATTTTGCATAAATACCGGATAATATTTGAAGTTATTGTCCGAAGATTGGCTAAAAGTGGTACCATCTATATTTTGGTCGATTACCCAATTGTTGCTGTATTCAGGATCTTTGTAGAGTGTTTCGTAATAGTAAGTTTGCTTTTTCAATCCATCGCCTACAGAGTACCTGTTACCTACCGTACCGGTAAAGATATCTCCCAAGTTTTCAGAAAGCCAATAAGATTGCACCATAGAATAGGCTACAATTTTATTGACCACCTCCTGCGGAATATCCGCTACAGAACTGTACCCATTTTGCTGCAAAAAGGTGGCAAACGCATTGTCGTTGGGAGCTATCAGGGTAAAGTATCCCCCTTCTTTTATCTGCCCCGCATAGAGCGTTCTATCGATACAGGCTAAATAGTTACTAAAATTTCCTTCGCTTTGTAGTATTTCATACAGAGGTTTTTGCAGCCAGTCCGGTTCTGCAAAATAATCGTCTTCTTTGTTGCAACCTATAAAAAGAGACAAACTAAAAAGAATGACGTAGTAGAGTTTAATTTTTTTGACCATAATCTGTGAAAAGATTTTTTAAATATATTTAAGGCTATTATTAGCGGTCTATGATTTCATGGTTGATAAATATTTGGTTTTAACAGTAGTAAAAAATTACCGCTTATTTATCCGACACAAAAATATATCTTTTATAAAAGCAAAAAATAGACTAAATGATTTAATAACTGTGTTTTTTGACATTTTTTTAATCGACGTGTTTTACAGCATATTTTTGCCCTGTATTACCCGTCTATTACTCCAAGGCATTAACAATCGCATTGTTTGTCCCATCATTTTTTTTAAGCAAATGCACATTCTCTCGCAAAATGCGCATTATATATTTGTTGATAACTTTCCGCCAATTTATTTTTCAAAAGAAAGAAAAAAGCCTATCTTTATCAATTGGAACCAATCCCCGACACATTCGCACAAACCACTTAAAAACAACAGTTTATTATGAGTTCTTTTGTACATCTTCACGTACATTCCAGTTTTTCTGTACTTGACGGAATGTCAAGCGTTACCGGACTGATTGACCGTGCCATCAAGTGCGGTATGCCCGCAATAGCTCTTACCGACCATGGCAATATGTTTGGAATCAAAGAGTTTTATAATTATGCCCACAAAAAAAACAGCAAAACGAAAGATGAGATAAAAAAACTGGAAGAAAAACTAAAAGAGACATCGCTATCTGAGTCGGAAAAAGAAAGAATAAGCATTGAAATAAGGTCATTCGAGCGACAAATATTTAAGCCAATTATCGGTTCTGAGGTGTATGTAGCCCGACGTGGCAGGTTTTTAAAAGATAAAGATATTAAAGAAGATCGGAGTGGTTACCACTTGGTACTACTTGCCAAAAACAAAGAAGGATACAAGAACCTCTCGCGATTGGTTTCGCTGGGCTATACCGAAGGATTTTACTACAAGCCACGCATCGACCATGAAATACTGGAGAGATACAGCGAGGGGCTGATAGCCTCTTCTGCTTGTTTGGGTGGAGAAATACATAAATATATTGAAAAAGGCGATATTGTAGGGGCGGAAAAACGCATCTGGTGGTACAAAAATGTATTTGGAGACGACTTTTATCTCGAGCTCCAGCGACACCAAACCGACAAACAGGGAGCAAACACCGAAACTTATCCCAAACAACAACATCAGAATGAAGAACTAATCAAACTCGCCCGCAAAACAAATACCCCATTAGTCGCCACTAATGATGTACACTTTTTGGAAGAGGAACATGCCGACGCCCACGAACATCTAATATGCCTTAGCACAGGCAAAGACTTGGACGACCCCACAAGAATGAGATATACCAAGCAAGAGTGGTTGAAAACTTCGGAAGAAATGGCAGAAATATTTTCAGACATTCCGGAGGCTCTCGAAAACACTATCCAAATTTTTAATAAAATAGAAAATTATAGCATAGACTCTCCTCCGATGATGCCCGTCTTCCCTATCCCCAAAGAGTTTGCGACCGAAGAAGAATACAAAGAAAGATTTTCTGAAACAGATTTAATCGCAGAATTTGAAAACGAAGCCTATCGACGGCTCGGGGGTTACGAAAAAGTAATAAGAGTAAAATTAGAAGCAGACTATCTGACAAAACTCACTTACGAAGGGGCAAAAAAAAGATACGACAGCAATCTCAATGCCGACACTAAAGAACGCATAGATTTTGAATTGGATGTAATGAAAAAAATGGGATTTCCCGGATATTTTCTTATTGTACAGGACTTTATACAAGCCGCGCGCGATATGAACATATCCGTGGGACCGGGTCGTGGGTCTGCAGCAGGTTCAGTAGTGGCTTACTGCCTAAAAATAACAAATATAGACCCCCTCCCTTACGACTTGCTGTTTGAGCGCTTTCTTAACCCCGATCGTATTTCGATGCCCGATATCGATATCGATTTTGAAGATGACAAGCGAGGACAGGTAATGCGATGGGTAACAGATAAATACGGCAAAGAACGTGTAGCAAATATAGTTACATACGGGTCTATGGCAGCAAAATCCTCCATTAAAGATGTGGCGCGGGTGCAAAAACTCCCTCTGTCCGAAGCCGAACGGCTGACCAAGCTTATCCCGGCAAGACCCCCCAAAGACAAGGATGGAAACGACATTAAAATCAATATATCGAACAGCATCAAATACGTCCCCGAACTCAACGAAGCGCGCTATTCAAGCAATCCAATGCTTTCCAACACACTCCGGTTTGCCGAAATGCTAGAAGGAACCATCCGCCAGACAGGAGTTCACGCCTGCGGACTAATTATAGGGTCAGATGATTTGAAAAATTTAGTACCCTTAAGTACCGCCCAAGACAAAGAAACCAAAGAAGACAAAGTCATCACACAGTTCGAGGGTTCGGTTATCGAAGAGGTAGGTTTGATAAAAATGGACTTTCTGGGACTAAAAACCCTCTCCATAATAAAAGACGCTGTAATCAACATCAAAAAGTCGAAAGGTATAGACGTGGACATAGACAACATCCCCCTTGACGACAAAAAGACCTACAAACTCTTCAGCAAAGGCGAAACCGTTGGGGTATTTCAGTTTGAAAGCGCCGGTATGCAAAAATACCTCAAGGAACTAAAACCAACACAGTTTGAAGACTTGATTGCCATGAATGCACTATACCGTCCAGGTCCTATGGACTACATACCTCAGTTTGTGAAACGCAAACACGGACAAGAGGCTATCGAGTATCCTTTCCCGACAATGGAAAAACGGCTGAAAGAGACTTACGGAATTACCGTCTATCAAGAGCAGGTCATGCTTCTGAGCCGAGATTTGGCCGGATTTACCCGCGGACAGTCTGATGAACTTCGCAAGGCAATGGGCAAAAAGCTGAAAGATAAAATGGAGTCGCTACATGTCAAATTTATAGATGGAGCGTCAAAAAACGGATTTGGTCCTATCGACAAGCTGGAACAAATTTGGGAAGACTGGGCAAAATTCGCATCCTACGCCTTCAACAAATCTCATGCTACCTGTTATTCGCTCGTAGCTTATCAAACTGCTTACATCAAAGCGCACTACCCTGCCGAATTTATGGCTGCAAACCTTACCCGAAACAAAGACGACATTGCCGAGGTAGGAAAGTTGATGGACGAATGCAAATCAATGAAAACCAACGTTCTTGGACCGGACATAAACGAAAGTGACCTTACCTTTACGGTAAACAAAGGGGGCGACATCCGATTTGGGCTGGGCGGCATCAAAAATGTAGGAGACGGCGCGGTCGAAAGTATCATTTTTGAAAGAGAAAAAAACGGTAAGTACAAAAGCGTATTCGATTTTTTCGAAAGGGTAAACCTCACCTCGTGCAATAAAAAAAACATTGAAAGCCTGATTCTTGCCGGAGCATTTGATACCTTCGAAGACATACGCCGAGAGCAATTCTTTACCGTCTCCGAAGGTAAGGAAGAGACAGTATTGGAAACCCTGATACACTATGGCAACCTTTACCAACAAGATAGATCTTTCAATCAAAACTCTCTGTTTGGAGATTTGGACAATAGTGTAGAAATAGCCAAGCCCCCCATCCCATTTACCAGCGAAT
>JBKECI010000108.1:0-28170 GCA_047974405.1 Paludibacteraceae bacterium
ACTCCCCAAAATCCGGACTGGTTGTTAAGATATAAATTAGTAACTTTAACATCAAAAAATTAATGTCAACAACACGATGAGCGCCGCATGGTGTACACAGGTACTCGACGAAGCGATAAAAGACCACGGAGCGCCCGAAATCTTCAACACCGATCAGGGCAGTCAGTTCACGAGTGAAGTTTTCACAAATACGCTGAAGGAGAACGGCATACGCATCTTGATGGACGGCAAAGGCAGTGCGTTGGAAAATATTTTCATCGAATGCCTTTGGCGAAGTGTAAAATACGAGCATATCTATTTGAATATTTATGAAGACGGACTATCTTTGTTGAAAGGATTAAGCGAATATCTTCAATTCTATAATGGAGAACGATTGCACCAATCGTTGGATTACAAAACGCCGAAAACGGTGTATAAAACCGCCGCTTAACAGCAGAGAAAATACACAAAAAAGGTTTGTAGAATTGTTGAGCATTATTTTTTCTTTCCAAACGCTCTCTTGTTTTTGGGTAGGGGATTTGAAAAGAAAAAATAATTGAAGGAGATACCAAAGACTTTCAATTTAAAGAGCCAACAAAATAAGTAATAACAAGTATCAAAATAAATGAAAAAAATATCTTAACTTTGAGAAAAATCAGTCCAAAGTTTGGGGAGTAGCATACATTGTCATTTCCATATGGTTCAAAAAGTAACTTGAGAAATTCATTTAATCAATATTCCAATACGCATTTTCATTCCCGTCAAAAGCGCCTTTATACATACCATCCAACTCCGATTGGGTATAATCAACATCACAGGAACTATTTCTGCTCTCCTCTATTAATATGCCATTTTCATTAATCACATAGTCAATAAAATCACCATATCTTTCTTCAATTCGTATCGAAGTGACATCTCTTTCCACCTCAAAACCTTCTTCGTTCATTAATATCCACTCGTTATTCTTCCTAACTAAATAACAGTCGTTTACATATGCAACAACTCTATCATATTGATAATTCACTGTCTTTTCTAAGGATTCTTTGTCTAAGAATGTCCATCTGCTATTTTTTTTGACAGCGTATAATTTACTACCATAAAAATCAATGATATGCTCGTATTCCATAGCTATTATTTCATTTCCTTCAGTAGAATATAATCCACATTTATTTGCTTTGAATGCTCGAATGCTATTAGCATCATATTTTTGAGAGGGCAATAATCTATCAAAAATACAATCTAATGCGACACCCTTATTTCCAGAATACATCCCCCATTGACTCTTGTTGTTTTTAACTAAATAAGTATTATAGTTGATAGGGAATATAGATTTATATTCAACGGGAACAATTACATTTCCTTCTAAAGAATAAACTCCCATTTGTTGTTTGTTATCAAGAACGATAGGGTGTGACTCAGAATATTTGTTTTTCAGAATTTTATTATAGATGACGGGGATTATTTCTAATCCAGATTCATTATAACAGCCATATTCTTCTCCATACTTAACTAAATAAACAGAGTTTGCCATCCTTACTATTTTATCAAAAATAACAGGCAAAATTTCTTCTCCTTTTCCATTAAGCAACCCTCTTTTTTCGTTTTTTTCTACTAAATAAAGACTTGAATCAATCGTGATTAATGATTGATATTCGGATTCATTATAATCTCTATATTCTCTATTATTATTTGCAATACAAATAATCTTGTCAAACTCAAATGGAATAGTAGTTCCCCCCAATTTATTAACTGCTCCACATTTTCCAATGGTGTTTTTTAAATAGTAAACATACTCTTCATTGAAATCAACACCATCTTCTGTTTCTACGTATTCTCCTTCTCCTGTCCCCATCCCCACTATGTTATACAAAAAAGGCAAAAGAACATCATATTTACTCCAAGTATCATTAAATTTAATTATTCCATATTTTCTGTTTTTATATTCTTCCGTCATATCTAAAACAAAATAGATATTTTCTTTATGAGATAGTGTTATTCGAATGTAAAATAATTTGACACCATTGTAATCACATATTGTAAACGGTTTTCTATTTTTATTACCAATAATGAGAAAGAATTGTCCTTTCAATTCTATATTGTTGTAATAATGTTCACTTGATCTATAATCACCTTCACCTTTACCATTAATAATAATCTCTCCTTTATCATCTAAAATAAAAGTTTCTTGACCTCTATTCGAATAATAGTCTAATTTCGCCATTATCCTATCATCAGATAAGATTTTTATCTCTTTATAATAGCAATTAAACTTCGATATAGCATTCCCAAAATTGTCGTACAAACAATCATCTGTCAGAATCAAAGGATATTTATTCTTCCGAGCCCAAATTGTAAAAGATTTTTTATATCTGAAATCTATGTAGTTTTCCCTATTTTTATGTTCTTGAGGTGGTATTACTATTTTTCCTTTTTCGTTTACGACACCACTATAATAGCTCCCATTTATTCTTTTTAGTATAATAGCCAATCCAGCAACAAATTGAGAACAAAAGAAAAAATTATTGTTGCAAAATAATACTCCATTATCTCTATTTATTGTTAGCCAACTAAAAACATCTTGCACGCTTGATTTATTTTGAGGTATTTCAACATCTCGTAAATATTTACATCCGTCAAAAACATCTTGTCCGATAATTTTCACATTTTGAGGGACATTGATATTCTGCAAATTTTGACACCAGTAAAAAGCTCCGTCTTTTATAATTGTAACAGAGTCTGGAATATGTACAGTTTGTAAATATGAATATTTAAATGCATATTTTTCAATTATCTTACATCCTTGCAATATCTGGTAATAATCTTTTTTTATTCTTGCACTATATTTCAATAATATTCTTCGGTCAGAACTATAAAAAATCATTTCCCCGCAATCATTTATTACTTTAATAGTAGATTTAAATCTTGGGAATTTATCTCCTTTTGTAAATTTCCAAATTGTATCAAAACTCCAGTGTATAAAAGGTTCTATTTGCTGTTGGATTGTGTTTTTTTCAGAAGCAACTATCTTTGCTCCATTATTTGAATAAGTGCTGTCATTTTTTGAATTTTCCGAATAGTTATTAACTAACTTTGGTGGATCCCAACAACCTACAATATTTCCGGTATATTTACCACTAACATTTCCGGCACTAATACAATTGACAATTTCTCCACCCCCATTTGTATATCCTGCAATATTTCCTGCAAACTCATTACCATTAACATTACTTACTGAATAAGAATTCCAAATTTTACTACTATGTGAATATCCAACTATTCCTCCAGCCCTTTCACCATTAATATTGCCAATGGCAAAACAGCTGTCAATTTCGCTACCGTATAAAAATCCAACTAAGCCTCCAATATTTTGTGAATCTTTTACCTCACACTCAGAACTACAAGCAATTATCTTCGTACTATCTGCTTGTCCGATCAATCCACCCGCTCCAACCCTATTACCCACACCTGATATAACTTCTTCTACTTTGGTATGGCAGTTAACAACAATGCCATTTTTAATAGAACCAATAAGTCCACCCGAGTATTCTCTTGCTTGAATTTTGCCATTTACCTTACAATTAACAACAATAGCTCCACTCTCAGATATCCCAATTAATCCTCCAGAATTGCTTTGATAGTCACTAGAAAAGATATGCACATCTACTATATTTATGTTCATAAATACTGCTCCGTCCCCGACAAATCCAAATAAACCAATTGCTTTATCTTTGCATTTTGTGATTATCAAATTGTTTATTACGTAACCATTCCCATCAAAAACACCTCTGAATGAACAATTTTCATATATGGTTTTATATGTATGTCTTTCAAATAATCCATTACCAATAGGTATCCAATCAATGCCATTCAAATCAATGTTATTGGTCAAAACAAAAAAAGATTCACCATAATCATTGCCGTTATTTACCTCACTTGCTAAGTATGCCAATTCTTCTCCATTAGATATTTGATAAGGTTGTTTATTTGTTCCATCGCCTCCTGAAAAAGATGAAGCTATATTTCCTTTCCATTTCATTTATTTCTTAATATATTTAAATTTTAACGGTTATTCTATATCTTGGCTATCTACAACGCTAACAATTAACTAAAACTCCTTTTATCCATTATTTCATTCAATCTTAAGTTCCATTATTTTATACCAATAGAAGAAAGCTTCGGGATTGGATTTTTTCAGTTTGTTGAGTTTATTATATGCTGGGTCAGAAATCATCCAGTCTTTCAATTGAATCGGGGTTTCAAATTTTTCAAAAGCTGCTTTATCTGTTGCGATTAATGTAGCCAGATAAGAGGCTTTGGAAGCAGAAACGATTGCTTTTTCAATATGGAAGTTCTCCGAAAAGATAAATCCTGCAATACGTTTGATTCCTAACTGCAATTCGTCGAAATTACCTTCACCTAAATCACCACGGCTTACAATACAAAGTGCGGTGTTGAAAATATCGTCTAAAACATCCGTTTCCGTTTTATCGTTTGCTTTCCTGTAAGCTAATTCGGTTTCTACAAAACGGTGGAAAGTAGCTTTTACAGTCGCTAAATTTGTACTTCTGTCGAACAAATTGCCTATGTCGTACAACTGCTTGATAATTTCCATACTCATACTGTCATTATCTTTAAAGTACGGTATTCCCGTTGTATTGGGTGCAAAAGCAGTTAGTTTATCTCCCAATAAATCTTCCAAACTCGGCACTTTAACCATAATTGGTTTTCCATTGTCAGGAACAAATGAAGAGCTTATCGGCAGTTCTATTATTTGCGTATATCCAATTTCCTCAAACAGAATATCCAGCAAAATATATTCTTCTTCTTTTGCCGTTTTATGAATGGGCGGATAGAAAAATTTGTAATATGCTTTTTCTATATCGGTATGCGCGGTACGCTGCTGTAACTCAACTCGTGTAAAGTTTTGTTTGCTTGCAATAGATTTCAAAATAGCTTCAAAATTCGCAATCTCCTCGGCAATAATAATATCAATATCGATTGATAACCTTTTGGATGTGTTGAAATGTAACATCAACGATGTTCCACTTTTGAAAACAAACGGAATTTCTGCTTGAACCAATCCCTCCAATAGCAACAATGCCCGAATAACTTTTTCAACCCAAATTTTATCGGCATTACGGTTTGCTTTGGAAACTTTATTTATCCAATTGATGTTTAATTGTTCTTTGTCCATCATTTCTATAAATCGGTAATATGTAATATTATTTGCCAATAATTTGATTTATATATTTTTCTAATTCGACCTTTTTACCCCTGCGTGAAGCATAGCGTAAAAGCTTTGTACTATTGATTGTATATTTTGAATAAGCTTCTTTGAAAATAGTATTTCTTTCCCTGCCTTGATAAAACTGAAACAAATCTTCATCACAAAACAAATCGACTAATATTTTTTCAATCGTAGCTGTATTGATGTTTTTTATTCTTTGCAATGGAGCTTCCGAAATTAGCGGTTTCACAACAATAGGATTGTTCGCATTGAAAACATATTGTTCCAACATTTTGACATCGGGATTTAGGAAAACAGCATTGTATTTTTCTTTCACTGAAAGAAAAACAGATTCCATACTTTCTCTTTCTACCTCTATCAATGTAAAATGGTTATTGGAAATATGGACTGAAAATTCATTCAACAATGACGTATTCCAAACACAAAAAGCACTGAAAGGATACTCCGATTGAAACTTGTTGTTAATTGCTTTGGTCTTGTTGTCTATATTGGGGACAAAAACCCAAGTTTTCCCAATTTTAAAAACTCCCTTACCGATTCGTTCCAAAACTCCTTTTTCAACCAAATTATATATTCTCCAATTAATTGTTGTAGATTTCAAGTTAGGCTCAAAATTTCTATAAAAATCAGAAATATCAATGGTTTTGAAGTCGTTTAAGTCTTCAAAACGTTGCTTTAACTCCGTTATATGTAATGTATCAGTTGCGATAATGTAAATTATTTGTTCTGCAAATATAAAACTATAATTCGGCAATATAAAATAATATTGCCGAATATTTGAATGTAATTATTTTGCAAAAAAGAAAACTAATCCCCCTTCTCAAAACAATATAAATAGTTTCTCCTTAATTGTATATAAACTTTTTTGAGTTATTTTATTGAAAAACAAGGTGTTAGTGCGCGACTTAGGGGAGGCTGATTATTTGTTAAAACAAGCTCAATATTCGAATCAAAAGGGAAATACGTATTTTCCATATTCTACCGCATCAAAGAATTTTCCCACAAAATTAGCTTGATGCTACGGTGATTTAGGAGTAGGTTATGTTTTATACCGAACTATTATAAACCATAGAAAAGAAATCTTTACATCGGTTTGGAGGTAAAGATTTCTTTTTTTTGTAGAAAAAATGACTTTTTTCGGTGGAAAAGAGTTTTTTTATATGATACCCTGTGCAAGCATCGCTTTGGCGACCTTTAAAAATCCGGCAATATTTGCCCCTTTCATATAGTTTATATATCCATCGGGTTCTTTTCCGTATTTTACGCACTGTTCGTGGATGCTGGTCATAATTTGATGCAGTTGCTTGTCCACCTCCGGTGCTGTCCAAGAGATATGCATGGCATTTTGTGTCATTTCCAGTCCCGATGTGGCTACACCTCCTGCATTAACGGCTTTGCCGGGTCCGTACATTACTTTGTTTTGGATAAAAATCTCTATTGCTTCGGGAGTGCAGCCCATATTTGAGATTTCGGCAATGCAGAGCGTTTTATTTTTCACCAATATTTGCGCATCTTTTTCGTCCAATTCGTTTTGAGTGGCACAAGGGAGCGCTATGTCCACATCAACTTCCCAAGGCCTTTTTCCGGAGAAAAATTTAGCACCAAATTTTTCGGCATAGGGTTCTACCACATCGTTGCAAGTGGCACGCAGTTCGAGCATATAATCGATTTTTTCGCCAGAGATGCCATCCTCGTCATAAATATATCCATCTGGACCTGAAATAGTAACAACTTTGGCTCCCAATTCTACCGCTTTTGTGGCGGCTCCCCAAGCTACATTACCAAATCCGGATATGGCTATGGTTTTGCCTGTAAGCGAATGTCCGGCAGTTTCGAGCATTTGTTTTACAAAATACAATCCGCCAAATCCGGTAGCCTCAGGTCTTATCAGCGATCCGCCGTATTCTAGGCTTTTCCCTGTAAGCACACCGGTGTTTTCTCTTGCCAGTTTGCGGTACATCCCGTACAAATAGCCAATTTCTCTTCCTCCTACACCAATGTCTCCTGCGGGAACGTCTGTGTCGGCTCCGATATGCCTCCAAAGCTCGAGCATGAAAGCTTGGCAAAACCGCATTACCTCGGCGTCCGACTTTCCGCGAGGATTAAAGTCTGACCCCCCTTTGCCTCCTCCCATTGGTAGGGTGGTAAGGGCATTTTTGAATACCTGCTCGAAGCCTAAAAATTTGAGTATGGAAAGATTGACCGAAGGATGAAACCGTAATCCCCCTTTGTAGGGTCCGATGGCGTTGTTAAATTGTATCCGATAGCCCAAATTTACTTGTACCTCTCCTCTGTCGTCCACCCAGGGTATTTTGAACGTAAAGACACGGTCGGGTTCGACTAATCGTTCAGCAATTTTGGCTTTTTCAAATTCGGGATGCTCGTTATATACGCTTTCTATTGTCATCAATACTTCTCGTACTGCCTGAAGGTATTCTTGTTCGCCCAGATGTTTGGTTTCTATCTGCTGCATTAGTTTGTCAAGATTCATGGTTATATGATTTTTTTAGATGGTTATTTGCCTTTGAATAAGGTGATTTGATAAGATATCGATTTTTATGGTAATAGTTGTTTTGTTTTTTTATTGTCAAAAAGTAAGATAAAATACCTATTTTTGCTTTCTTATTATTTGAATTTTTAGGTTTTAACAGGTGTAAAACTCTCTTTTCTTACAATATGATTTGAGTGCAAGTTTACATTATTTATTTGTGATTATCAAATATTTTCAAGTATTTTTGATAAATTATTTTGATAAAAATTCAATAATTATTCAACTCGTTGATTCTCAAAGTTAGAAATAAAATATATTTACATTTACACTAGGAAACACAATAGATTTGACATGAATACCAACACTATAAAAAAACTCTATTTTAAAGATACTTCGTTTGCCAACTTAATGCGGCACCGCATCTATAACGTATTGCTCTACGCAAGCCGATACGATGCCTTTATGCTTGAAGAGGATGGACGGGTCGATGAACAAATCTTTAATGAATACGTCTCGCTCAATTTGACTTCGCCTCCCCGCTTTACCTTGGTCGATAATGAAGATAGCGCAAACGCAATGTTGTGCGAACGAAAATACGAGTTGGTAATCTCTATGCCCAGCGGTGATAGCGTAAATCCTTTTGAATGGGCAAAAAAGGTGAAAAAAATCTATCCCGACATTCCTATTATATTGCTTACACCGTTTTCCAAGAGGGTATCTTTGCGTATTGCTAACGAAGATTTGAGCGGTATCGATTACGTTTTTAGCTGGCTTGGTAATTCTGATTTGCTTCTGGCAATCATCAAATTGATGGAAGACGAAATGAATGTAGAGGAAGATGTTGCTTCGGTAGGGGTACAGGTCATTATGCTGGTGGAAGATTCAGTACGTTTTTATTCATCTGTTCTGCCCCAGATATACAAATATGTATTTATACAGTCGCGTTCGTTTATGACCGAGGCGTTGAACGAACACGAACAGATGCTTCGCATGCGGGGACGCCCCAAAATATTACTTGCCCGAAACTATGAAGAGGCGATAGGCATATATAATAAGTATAAAAAAAATATGCTGGGGGTAATTACCGACGTCAGTTTTATGCAGGGAGGAGAAAAAAATCGTCAGGCAGGTATCAATCTGAGCAGAGAAATCCGCTCGCAAGATAAATACATTCCACTCATTATACAATCGACAGATGATTGTAATCGACTGAAAGCAAATGAGGTAGGAGCTTCCTTTATTCATAAACTCTCCAAAACGCAACTGCTCGAAATGCGCGGTATGATTACCAATAATTTTGGGTTTGGAGATTTTGTATTTACCAACCCCAACACGGGCAGTGAAGAGGCAAGAGTACATAACCTCAAGGAGTTGCAAACGATTATCTTTACGCTCAACAACGATACGTTGTATTACCATGTATATCGGAACCATATATCACGGTGGCTTTATTCCCGCGCTATGTTTCCATTGGCAGAGTTTTTAAAAAATATTACGGTCGATACGCAGGAAAAAACAGACTTGTCAAAAGTAAGGGAGATCATCTTTGACGCCATCGTGAGTTATCGCAAAGAGAAAAATAGGGGAGTGGTGGCTGTTTTTAGGCGCGAAAGATTTGACCAGTATTCCAATTTTGCCCGTATAGGCGAAGGTTCTATGGGGGGTAAAGGGCGTGGACTGGCATTTATAGACGCTATGATTAAAGGCAACGAAACATTAAGAAAGTTTGAGAATACGCAAATAATAATTCCGCGTACGGTAGTAATCTGCACCGATATTTTTACAGAATTTATGGAAAGTAACCGGTTATACGATTTGGCACTTTCGGATGTTGATGATGAAGTTATTCTTCATCACTTTTTGAAATCCCGACTTCCTAAACATTTGCTTGCTGATTTAGCCGCATTTTTGAGTGTGGTCAATTCTCCTGTTGCCGTCCGCTCTTCCAGTTTATTAGAGGACTCACATTACCAGCCTTTTGCAGGGATATATTCCACTTATATGGTACCCTTTGATGAAAAGAGCAAAACCAATTTGCTGCTGATGATAACCGAATCTATCAAAGCCGTTTATGCTTCGGTATTTTACAGATCGAGCAAGGCGTATATGAAAGCCACAAAAAATATCATAGACGAAGAAAAAATGGCAATCGTACTCCAGGAAATATGTGGCAATGCGTACGAAAACAGATATTATCCTTCGTTTTCGGGGGTAATCCGCTCTCTAAATTTTTATCCGATAGGCTCCGAAAGGGCAGAAGAAGGGATTGTGAATTTGGCTATGGGGCTCGGAAAATATATTGTAGATGGTGGAGTTACACTTCGTTTTTCGCCTTATCATCCAAATAATATATTGCAAACCAGTACTTTGGAATATTCATTGCGCGAAACCCAAAATCATTTCAATGCCTTGGACCTTACCCAAAAACGATTTGTACCGCAGGTGGACGATGGGTCTAATTTATTGAAAATAAGCGTTCAAGATGCAATGAAAGATGGTACTTTGAAATTTGTAGCATCTACTTTTGACCCTATGAATGATGTTATTTACGACAATATTCTCGAAAAAGGGCGAAAGATCATAACTTTTACCAACATTCTCCAGCACAATGTTTTTCCTTTGGCAGAAATTATTAAAGAGGTTATGCGAATTTCGCAGATAGAAATGGGACGTCCCATAGAGATTGAGTTTGCCGTGAATTTAGACTATTCCGGGAAGTCGAACCACACATTTTATCTGTTGCAGATTCGTCCTATCGTAGATACTAAAGAGACTATCAACGAAGACATAGACACCATTTCTGAGACTGATGCTATTATTACTTGCGATAGCGCTCTTGGACACGGCATCTACGATGATATTTTTGATTTGGTATATGTAAAACCCGAAGCGTTCAACGCCTCCAAAAATCAATTGATAAGATACGATATCGAAAAAATAAACGCTCAGATGCAACAGGAGAATAAGCCATACGTCTTGATAGGGCCAGGACGTTGGGGATCAAGTGATCCTTGGTTAGGCATTCCCGTAAAATGGGCGAATATCAGCAACGCACACATAATCATAGAGAGCGGATTGTCAAACTACAGAATAGACCCCAGTCAAGGTACCCATTTTTTTCAAAATCTTACCTCTATGGGGGTGGCTTATTTTACCATTAGTCCTTATCAGAATGAAGGGACGTATGATATTGACTTTTTGAACGAAACACCGGCGATGTACGATTCGGAATACATCAGGCATGTTCGATTTTCCCGACCAATTGTCGCAAAAGTAGATGGGAGAAGAGGCAAAGGGGTGATTCTGAAACCTGCAGCAGAAAAATAAATTTTTGATAATATTGATCAACATACCTTTATGCTGATATGCTGCAAAGCTGGAGAGCATATAGCGGGTAGAACTTTAATAAAAGAAACAAAAAACGATGACATTAAAAGAGAAGTGGTATATTATTATTTTTGAGTCGGACACCAAAAAAGGAAAACTTTTTGATGTTTTATTGCTGGTATTTATTTTTGCAAGTGTTGTGGTGGTGATGTTGGATAGTATCACTGCCATTCGTACTGGATATAAAACTCTTTTTACGGCTCTCGAATGGTTTTTTACCGCTGTTTTTACCATAGAGTATCTGGCTCGCATCTGGTGTCATCCCTCCCCTTTGAAATATGTTTTCAGTTTTTGGGGGGTCATCGATTTCCTTTCGATTGTACCCACCTATATGAGCCTGTTCGTGTCTGGTTATCGCTATATGATGGTGGTGCGTATATTCCGTCTGTTGCGTGTTTTCAGAATATTCAAAATGGTGCGTTTCAGCAAAGAGTCTCAAATATTGTGGAGTTCGATAAGGGCCGGTCTATATAAAATAAGCATCTTTTTCTTGACGTTGATAATGATAGTGGTGCTTATGGGAACTGTAATGTATGTGGTCGAAGGGGAAAAAAATGGTTTCAAAAGTATCCCCGAAAGTATTTATTGGGCAATTATTACCATCACCACAGTAGGTTACGGAGACATTGTGCCACACACCACGCTCGGTAAATTTATAGCCTCCTTTTCGATGATTATCGGATACTCTATCATAGCCATCCCTACCGGAATTGTAACCTCGGAAATGTCAAAAGAACGTAAAAAAAGATGGAAATATTGCCCCGAATGTGAGACTCAAAATAAAAATACGGCAAATTATTGCTGTCATTGCGGTTACCAGTTTTCTATCAAAAAAATAGAGAATGCAAAAAAAAGATAGATGAGAAACGATGTTTCAGACGAAATAATATCTGTGTTGGATTATGCTGTGGAGCGTTACAACAACATAGAATTTATTTCGAACGATCCCATTCAAATACCACATAGGTTTATCCAAAAGGAAGACATTGAAATAGCCGGCTTCCTTGTGGCAACCATCGCCTGGGGCAACAGAAAGAGTATTGTCCGGAATGGAATGAAGTTGATGCAGTTGATGGACGAATCGCCTTACCGGTTTTTGATGGACAATGATTTTTTAACAGGGCGCGAAGAAGAAATATTGCGATTTGTACATCGCACATTCAATGGAGAGGATTGCCTATTCTTTTTAAATTCGTTACAAAACATATACAAAAACTACGGAGGGTTGGAAACCGTTTTTACAGATGGATACAATCAATCGGAAACAATCCGCTCGTCATTAAAGTACTTTCGAGAGGTATTTCTTGCATTTCCACACGATAAAAGGGCAGAAAAGCATATTTCGGATGTTTTTTCGGGTTCTGCTGCCAAAAGGCTGAATATGTTTTTGCGTTGGATGGTAAGAAAAGACGACAAAGGGGTCGATTTTGGACTGTGGAGTCATATCCCTATGGCCAAACTGATGTTGCCGTTAGATGTGCATACAGGCAATGTCAGTCGCAATTTGGGTTTGCTTGTCCGTACACAAAACGATTGGAAAGCAGTAGAAGAAATAACCGAAATACTCCGAAAACTGGATAAAAACGATCCGGTAAAATACGATTTCGCACTGTTTGGATTGGGAGTCGACGCCTTAATATAACAAAGAAAACAGATGCGTTGTATGATATTATTGACATGATGATTTTGAATATTCAGTAAAGAAAGGGAGACAGTTATGAAAATTTTTTCCACATCTCAAATACGGCAATTAGATAACTATACGATTGAACACGAGCCTATTTTATCTTTAGATTTGATGGAGCGTGCGGCGGAGAGAATATTGTGGCAATTTCGAAAAGATTGGGGAGATGGATACAAAGTAGCGCTGTTTTGCGGTCAGGGAAACAACGGCGGAGACGGATTGGCGTTGAGCAGAATGTTGTTGCAGGTAGGATACGAAGTCAGGGTAATATTGGTGCATACCGGTAAACTATCCATAAACTGCGAGCAGAATAGGAAAAGATTATACCAGCTTTTTCCCACATCTTTGGTCGAATTACAAAACAAGTTTACCCCCATTGACTTGCCCACCGAAACCATTGTGATAGACGCACTCTTTGGCTCGGGTTTATCCCGCCCTCTTGAAGGTATATTTGCCGAAACCGTTCGGTGGATTAATTCTTTGGAAAATACGGTTCTCTCTATCGACATCCCTTCTGGATTGGAAGGCGAAAGGTGTGTGACTTCTAACGATAATATTATTAGAGCAAACGTTACCTATACATTGCAGTTTCCTAAAACAGCATTTTTTTATCCGGAAAATGAGGTATTCATAGGGCATTGGGAAGTGATAGACATACAACTCCACCCACAGGCAATAGAGCAGGAAAACACACATTGGTTTTATGTAAACAGAAAAGATGTCTTCCCAAAACTGAAAAATCGCTCCAAATTCTCTCATAAAGGCAGCCTTGGACACGTCTGCTTGTTTGCCGGAAGCAGCGGAATGGGAGGTGCCGCCGTACTTGCCGCTTTGGCAGCATTGAGATGCGGAAGTGGTTTGGTAACCGTTGTAGGCATGGAAACCAACCGTCAAATATTACAAATAGCCGTGCCCGAAGCAATGTACAAAACAGATATAAGCAATATAGACAAATACGGAGTTTTTGCTTGTGGACCCGGTATCGGAACATCAAAAGAGGCACAAGATATGTTACAACAAGTAGTATCCTACATTTATTCATATGAAAAATCGTATCTGAAGAAAAAAATAGGTTGCGTTTTTGATGCAGACGCTTTAAATATTATTTCCTCTAATTCGGATTTAATGAAAATGATACCGAAAAACTCCATACTTACACCTCATCCCAAAGAGTTCGACAGACTTTTTGGAGTAAGCGGCAACTCTTTGCAACGTTTGCAAAAAGCCCGTCAAAAATCAATGGAACTGAATGTCATCATTATCTTGAAAGGGGCATATACCTCAATTTGCATTCCCGATGGCAATGTCTATTTCAATTCGACTGGCAATCCCGGTATGGCAACAGGAGGTATGGGAGATGTATTGACCGGAATTATAGCAGGATTGTTGGCACAAGGATATTCTCCCAAAGATAGCGCTGTTACAGGCGTTTATCTGCATGGATTGTCGGCAGACCTAGCACTCAATACACAATCGGAAGAGAGTTTGTTGCCGAGAGATGTTATAGAAAACTTAGGAAAAAGTTATAACATAACAAGAAAAGGCTAAGGCTTTGCCAACATCTTAGTCCCTTGTCTTACCAAGCAAGATTCTATTCAAAAGAAGGTGTAATAATCTTGTCAATGCTGAGCAACAGAAAAATTTACTTTCGGAATATAAATATTGCCTCTGTAAAACCCAAAAATGGTTGTTGAGGTGCACGATTTATTGTTCTCCAAAGAAATTTTGTTTCAAAAAAATATTTTGGAGACTTACTTTTAGATATTTAGGCTTATCTTTGCACCCGAATATGGAGAACTTTCAAAATCTTTTCGGACTCACTCCGGCGCAATTGAAGACAATTGTTAAATCGTTGGAACTGCCCTCCTTTACGGCAAACCAAATTTCTGACTGGCTGTACAAAAAGCATATTTCGTCTATTGACGAGATGACTAATCTATCAAAAAAAACTCGACAAAAATTGGAAGAAAAGTATCGGGTGGAGCTAATACCTTCTACTAAGGCAGAAACCTCCGTTGACGGAACCAAAAAATACCTGTTCCCAACCCAAACTCAAAAATTTGTCGAAACAGCCTATATACCCGACAAAGAGCGAGCCACCCTTTGTGTATCGACCCAGATAGGATGCAGAATGGGGTGTCTCTTTTGTATGACAGGCAAACAGGGATTTCAGGGGAATCTTACAGCAGGAGAGATACTGAATCAGATACAATCGTTACCCGAATTTGAAAAATTGACCAACATTGTGTATATGGGCATGGGAGAGCCGTTGGACAATTTGCAGGCAGTATTGGACTCTATCGAAATCTTAACCTCCGACCAGGGGTATGCGTGGAGTCCCAAACGAATAACGGTATCTACTATTGGTATTATTCCTGCAATGCAAACTTTTTTAGAACAAAGTCGGGTACATTTGGCAGTGAGTTTGCATTCGCCATTTGATGATGAACGACGAGAATTAATGCCCATTCAGCAAACATATCCCATTAGCAAGGTAGTCAAAGAGATTAAAAAATGGGATTTTAGCCACCAGCGGAGAGTCTCTTTCGAATACATTATGTTCAAGGGGGTAAACGATACACCCTTGCACGCCAAAGAAATAGTCCGCTTGCTGAACGGGATAAAATGCCGAATAAATTTGATACGTTTCCATCCTATTCCGGAAACACCGTTAGAAGGAACCCCCATAAAAGAGATAGAAGTTTTTCAAAATCAGTTAAAATCCAAGGGGATGACCGTAACCCTGCGCGCTTCGCGTGGTGAAGATATTTTTGCAGCCTGTGGCTTGCTTTCTACTAAAGAATTAGTAAAAAAACAAAAAAAAACAGACTGTTAGTTTGAATGTTTTGAGAGTTTTCGGTACACAATCTATATCTTCAATAACGAAAGATTAAAAATATTTGTGCCGAAATAATGAGGCTATACGGAATAAAAAAAGAGGCAACCATGCAAAAGCGTATTGCCTCTTTTTATTTCTTATGAAAAATTATTACCGATTACCCGTTGCGTCTGTCGCCGCATTTGTTACGGCATCTTTTACCTGTTCCAGAACTCCCCCATTTTCCTCTTTTTCTTTTACAACTCTTGCTTTGCAAGTCAGGCAAAGTTCCCCATTTTCAATATGCCGGCTTTCCCAAGCATTTTTTACTGTACCTTCTGATATTTCTCTATTTTTGATGTGTTGGCAATCTTTGTAAATATGATACTTGTTGCCGGCTTTTGTAGTCCAATATACATGGTCGGTACCTGTAAGATGAATGAGTGAGTCGGTTTGGGCATTTATTTCGGCGGTATATTTCTCTACAGAAGGAGGATTAAAGTCGGCTCCGGTAATCCCCGCTGCAAGTAGCGCAACAATGGCAACCGCTCCTGCAATACCTTTGGTTTTTCCGTCGATATTTTTGTTGGTAAAAACAAAAATAACCAGTGGTAAAAATGCTAATACAGACAAAATAGCACCTAACTGACTCTGTAGAAAAAACTTGACTTTTTCCTTTTCGGATGGAGGGTCCAATCGATTTGCTTTTTTCCACAAGGTGTTAGCCACTATTGTGAGTGCAAGTACAACGCCGATAGCTACCAAAAGCCAGACAAGAGTATCGTTGTGAATAAGCTTTAGAATGCTGAAAACTTCGCCAGCAATGGCTACAAGCCACATAAGAATTGCAAAAAGGCGCAATTGAGCCGCTTTGCCTTTTGCCTCCTCGCTTGCCTGAAAGATTTTTTGTTCTGCCATAGTAATAAGTTTTTTAAAAATATATTTAAATAATTTTATATGAAAAACGACACAAATATACACTCTTTTTTAAAATATGCCAAATGTTTATTTCGGGAACAATAAATAGAAATATCAAACTACAAATGTTGTAAACGGCAAATTAATTTTATATCTTTGTGTTTTTGCCATTCTTTATTCGAATTGTAAAAGTTTGAATATTGGACATTAACAAATTATTTTAAATCCCAATATGTATGACACAAATTAAAGAACGCCTTGCCAAACTTCGCGAATCAATGAAATTGATGAAGGTAAACGCCTGCATTATACCCGGTACCGATCCGCATGCGAGCGAATACATCGCCGATTATTGGAAAGAAAGAGAATGGATTTCGGGATTCAACGGCTCGGCAGGCACAGTAGTTGTAACACACGAAAAAGCGGGACTGTGGACAGACTCCCGCTATTTTTTGCAAGGTGCAGCACAATTAAAAGAGACTACCATCGAATTGATGAAACAGGGGCTGCCCGAAACACTCGAAATTGTACCCTGGCTCGAGACCGAGCTAAACAAAGGAGACAAGGTTGCCATAAATGCCCAGATGTTTTCGGTAAATTCATTCGCGTTAATAAAAAAAGAGCTGAAAATGAGCGGGATAGATGTTGTGTCTGAAGACCTGATAAAGAATGTTTGGGAAAACAGACCACCACTCCCATCAAAGCCTTTCTTTGTTTTTGCAAAAAAATATTCGGGAAGATCTGTTGAAGAAAAATTAAAACTTCTTCGCGATGAACTGCAAAAACAACATGCCGACGTTTTTGTTTTATCAGCACTTGACGATATTGCGTGGCTATTCAATATCAGGGGAAATGATGTGAGCTACAATCCGGTAACCATTGCCTATGCTATGGTAAGTCAAGACTCGGCTACCCTCTTTATAGCATCGGAAAAATGTGATGATACCTCGCTCAAATACCTGTATCAAAACAATATTCAAATAGAAGATTACAATGCCATAAACGGAGCTTTGAGGCTGATACCAGCCGATAAAACCGTTTTGATAGATGGAAATAAACTCAATCAATCACTGTACGAAAATATACCCGAAGAGTGCGAAAAACGCAATGTGATGTCGCCCGTATTCCAACTGAAAAGTATTAAAAATAGCATTGAAATGAAAGGTGTACGAAAGGCTATGGTAAAAGACGGCGTTGCTTTGACCCGTTTTTTTATCTGGCTCGACAAACAGTTGAAAAACGGGGAGAAAGTTACAGAAATTTCGCTTACAGAAAGATTGAGCGAATTAAGAGCCAAACAAAAGAATTTTAAAGGAGAAAGTTTTGGAACAATAGCCGGATATGCCGAACATGGTGCCATTGTACACTACAGTGCTACCGTCAAAACCGACGCCGAATTGAAACAAGAAGGGATACTGCTGCTCGATTCCGGCGGACAATTTTTGGACGGAACAACAGATATTACCCGGACAGTAGCACTTGGAAAACCCTCCAAACAACAAAAAACAGATTATACTATGGTACTCAAAGGGCATATTTTGCTGGGTACGGCAAAATTTCCCACAGGTACACGAGGTTCTCAGTTAGATGTTTTGGCGCGCAAAGCAATGTGGGATCAGGCGATAAACTACGGGCATGGCACAGGGCATGGAGTGGGTCATTTCCTGAATGTACATGAAGGACCACAAAATATACGTATGGATGAAAACCCAATAATACTCCGCTCCGGTATGATACTCTCCAATGAGCCAGGGCTTTATAGAACTGGAGAATACGGCATACGGATAGAAAACTTGGTACATATAATTTCGGCGGAAAAGAGCGAATTCGGTCAATTCCTGAAATTTGAAACATTGACCCTTTTTCCAATCGACACCATGCTTGTGGATAAAAAAATGCTGACGGACAAAGAGATTAAGTGGTTGAACAATTATCACGATAATGTATATAAAAAACTGGCGCCTCACCTGACCAAAAAAGAGTGCAAATGGTTAGAAAAAATGACTAAAGCCATATAGCCAAGAGCAAATAGAAATCAAAAAATAGAGGCTGTCTCGAAATAAAATAGAGACAGCCTTACTAACACATACAAAGGGTATGGTCCAAATTCAATTTTTGTATCAAAAACTCTGCATATCTACCAATTTTTTGTAGTATCCGTCCAGCGATATCAATTCTTCATGCTTGCCACGTTCTACAATTTTCCCTTCATGCAATACGCAAATCATATCGGCTTTTTTGATGGTGGAAAGGCGATGTGCCACCACCAATGTTGTACGATTTTGCATTAGCTTTTCCAACGCTTCCTGCACCATATGTTCCGATTCGGTATCCAAAGCAGAAGTGGCTTCGTCCAAAATCAAAATGGGAGGATTTTTCAGTACGGCACGAGCGATGCTTATACGTTGGCGCTGCCCTCCGGAGAGTTTCCCTCCGCGATCGCCTACCGTTGTTTCGTAGCCACTCTCCGTTGCCATAATAAATTCATGTGCATTGGCAATTTTGGCGGCAGCAATTACCTGCTCAGGTGTTGCGCTATCTACTCCAAAAGCTATATTATTGAAAAATGTATCGTTAAACAAAATGGCTTCTTGATTGACGTTTCCCATCAACGAACGTAAATCGTGTTTGGTAAACTGCTTGATGTTGATGTTGTTTAGCAGGATGTTGCCTTCAACGGGATCGTAAAAGCGGGGTAATAAATCAACCAAAGTAGATTTTCCAGAACCGGATTGTCCTACAATGGCTACAGTTTTTCCTATCGGTACGGTCAGCTCAATATTTTTCAATACCCAGTCATTCAGATATTTAAAACTCAAATTACTAAAATGAATTTTTTCTATATTTTGGGGGAGTATTTCTGGAGTTTCCGGATCTAAGATATTATTTTCGGTCAATAATATTTTGTCGATACGTTCGAGGGAGGCTAATCCTTTTTGTATGCTGTAGGAAGCCTTGGAAAGCTCTTTGGCAGGGGCTATAATGCTGTAAAATATCACTAAATAAAAGATGAACTCGGCAGCGCTAAGCGAACTGTGATGCCCCAATATAAGTTGTCCTCCAAACCACAGCAATAGGGCTATGAGGAATGTACCCAAAAATTCACTGACGGGATGCGCCAAATTAAATCTGCGGTTAATCTTATTAAGCGTATTTCGTAATTTTTCGTTTATTGCCGAAAATCGGGCGGCAACCTTTTCTTCTGCGTTAAAAGCTTTGATTATCCGTAAACCTCCCAATGTCTCTTCTATTTGAGACAGCAATTCTCCCGTTTGCTGTTGCCCCTGTTTAGAACGCTTTTTTAACGATTTACCCACTTTACCTATCAACCATGAACTGCCCGGCAGGAGTATCAAAACAAACAAGGTTAATTGCCAGCTCATCGAGAACAATACTATGAGATAAACCAAAATCATTAGCGGATTTTTCAAAACCATGTCCAAAGAACTTATTACAGAGGCTTCTACCTCAGCAACATCGCTGGTCATTCTGGTCATTATATCTCCTTTGCGTTCGTTGGAAAAAAAACCGATAGGTAGATTAACCACCTTGTTGTACAGCTTGTTACGTAAATCTCGCAACACTCCCGTTCTGATAGGGATAACATAGTACGAACCAAGATATGAGCTCCCAACTTTGAACAGCGTCATTATGACCAAAAAAATGCCAATAAATACCAAAGCATTTTGTGCCCCCGCATTTTGTATTAAATGCTGAATGGTATAAGTTACATTATTTTTTAAAGCGGCATAAATCTCTTTAAGCCCATCGTTCCAAGTCCAATATTGGTATGTCGCATCCGTTTTGTTAATTCCGAAAAGAATCTGCAATACCGGAATGATAGCCCCGAAAGAGAACAAACTGAAAATAGTCGATAGCAAATTGAACAATAAGCTTGTAAAGACATATTTTTTGTAAGGGGGGATAAATCGCTTTATTAATTCGATAAAATTAAACATCTACATTTTCATTATTTATAAAACAATGGCAACAAATGGCAATTGCACTCAACCTTTTATACGCCTGTATAATTTTTGGGGGTAATATCTCTTAATTCTTTCTTCACGCTTTCATCTACCTCCAGTTCGTCGATAAAGCTGGCAATGGATGTTGCGGTAATTTCCTCATTTTTCCGCGTAAGTTTTTTTAATGCTTCGTAGGGTTGCGGATAGCTTTCCCTTCGAAGTATAGTTTGAATAGCCTCTGCCACCACCGCCCAATTTTTTTCTAAGTCTCTCGCTATTGCCTCTTTGTTGAGTAGCAACTTTTCCAATCCTTTCAAAATACTTTGTGTAGCGATGAGTGTATGTGCGAAAGGTACTCCCACATTTCTCAATACAGTACTGTCTGTCAAGTCTCTTTGAAGTCGGGATATAGGTAGTTTGGATGACAAAAACTCAAGAACCGCATTTGCCATACCTAAATTTCCTTCGGCATTTTCAAAGTCTATCGGATTTACCTTGTGCGGCATAGCTGACGACCCCACTTCCCCATCTTTTATTTTTTGTTTGAAATATTCCATTGAGATGTACGTCCACATATCGCGACAGAAATCTATAAGAATATTATCAATACGTTTCATCGCATCAAAAAGCGCTGCCAAATTGTCGTAGTTAGATATTTGCGTGGTCCACCCTTCCCGCTCCAAGCCCAATCTTTGGCTTACAAACCAGTCTCCAAATTCTTTCCAATCGATGTTGGGATAGGCTGCATGGTGAGCGTTGAAATTGCCGGTGGCTCCCCCAAATTTAGCTGTTTGAGGAGTTTCCATCAACAATTCCGTTTGCTGTTGCAATCTGGAGACAAAGACCATTATTTCTTTTCCCAGCCGCGTTGGCGAGGCTGGCTGGCCGTGTGTTTTGGCAAGCATCGCGATTTTTTCCCACTCTTTTGACATCCGGAGCAATTCGCCGGTTACTTTGTCCAATTCGGGGATGTACACATCATCCAAAGCATTTTTTACAGAAAGCGGTACTGCTGTATTATTGATGTCTTGAGAGGTTAATCCGAAGTGTATAAACTCTTTGTAGTTGGCAAGGCTTAAACTGTCAAACCGCTCTTTTAAAAAATATTCTACCGCCTTTACATCATGATTGGTAACTTTTTCTATCTGTTTTACAGCCAATGCATCTTCTAGTGTGAAATCTGTGTAAATTGTCCTTAGTTTTTTAAAAACGTCATGCGGTATTTTTTCAAGCGATTTCAGAGGATATTCACACAATGCAATGAAATATTCTACTTCCACTTGTACTCTATATTTTATAAGGGCAAATTCTGAGAAATATTGGGAATAAGTTTGCGTTTTGGATTTGTATCGTCCATCTACAGGCGAAATAGCTGTAAGTAAATTGTGAGGCATATTGTTTGATTTTTTAGAAATGAAGTTTCTTCTTTTGGGGTAAATCAACGATCACAAACCATCGTTTTTTTTTTTGATACCTTGTAAAAACTTCCATATTAAAAATAAGTCTGCAAAGTTACATATTTTTGATTGATTAAAAAATCGATGTAAATGGGCTTTTCCCCGTTGATATGCAAAAAAAAACTTAACTTTGCACAATGATTATCGATAAAGAATTAGGAACGATTCACTTTGAACAGAGCCTACGGGCAAAGCGGTTGAGTGTGCGTGTTCTGTCTGATGGTATAAAGGTAGTGTTGCCACAAGGTGTTTTAACTGAAGACGGGATGAAATTTGTCGAAAGCGTACGCTCCAAAATTCTGACCAAGCAGGAAGAAATTCAAAGCAAAACAATAGTTATCTCCGAAGAAAACCTGCTGCAAACACTTACTTTTCGGGTAAATGTGAGAAAAGCAAAGAGAAGCAATATTTTTTCGTCTCTGAAAAACGGTGAATTAACCATCGATTATCCCGATTTTTTAGATTGCAAAGCAAACCAGACACAATCCTATTTTTGGGACAGTATCAACTATTTTCTTCGTCAGGAGGCTAAAAGATTATTACCTTACAGAACGTTTGAACTGGCAAAGAAATTTGACTTCAGCTACAGCAACGTAAAGATACAATCGTCTAAAACCCGTTGGGGAAGTTGTAGTTACAGAAAAAGTATCAATCTCTCTTTTTATTTGATGTTTCTTCCTCAACATTTGATTGATTATGTGATATTGCACGAACTCTGCCACACTCGCGAAATGAACCACAGCGAAAGATTTTGGAGAGAGATGGACAGAGTAACCGACAACAAAGGCAAAGCATTGAGAGAAGAACTAAAAAACTATTCGATGCCCAAATGATTTTTTAACAAATCGCAGAGCTATGTTACAAAAAATAAAGTCATATATGATGCCGGTTGCTATGCTGATAGGGCTTTTGTTTTACCCCTATATGACTCGATTGGCTTTTCTCACACCCTATTTTATTTTTATAATGCTGTTTTTTACCTTTATCAAAATACGTTGGAGGCATATACGGCTTACAAAATTGCACGCTTGGCTCATTTTGATACAGGTGGCAGGTAGTATGCTGGTGTATGCATTGCTGTTGCCTGTCGATAAAATCCTGGCGCAAGGGTTAATGGTTTGTGTGATAGCACCAACTGCTACAGCAGCCCCCGTGATTACCGGCATGCTGAAAGGGAATGTGGAAAGTTTGACTGCTTATAGCCTATTGAGTAATATTGCCATTGTTATTTTCGCTCCGTTTATTTTCTCTTTGGTGGGCAAAATAGGTGATGTGTCTTATGTGGCAAATGCGTTGGGCATCTCAAAAAGCGTAGTTCTATTTGTTTTTTCTCCTCTTGTATTGGCTTTTCTCACAAAAATGTTTTTACCAAAAATCAATCAAAAGTTAGCCGCTATATCTGGAATCTCGTTCTGGTTATGGAGCGCGGCACTTGCCATTGTAACGGGCAAAACCATTGCATTTATCTTACAGCAAAATAGCGGTTATGCTACAGAGGTAGCTTTGGCAGGTGGGGCTTTGGTAGTTTGTATTTTGCTTTTTGTCTCTGGAAAGTTACTTGGCAGGCAGTACGGCGATACCATTGCAGGAGGACAAGGTTTAGGTCAGAAAAATACGATTCTCGCCATTTGGATGTCGCAAACCTACCTACATCCGTTATCATCGGTGGCACCGGGTATGTATGTGATATGGCAAAATTTGTTCAATTCGTGGCAAATTTGGCACGCAAGGAAAACCCTGTAACAATAATTAAGCGTACAGTGTCTTTTTAGCCACCTTTTTTACAAAACTTATTATTTTAACGTTGCCAAAAATAATCTGTCTTTACTTTATTATTGTTATTTTTGTAGTCGCAATAAAGAGATGCGCAATATTTAGTTTGAAAATATGCCGTTTTGTAACACAAAGAAGATAAATAAACACTACATCAAGTTTCTTGGAAAATGATTCTAAGAATTGAAATTTAATCTATTTGTACAAAATGATTTATGCAAAATAATTAGACATGTCACGATGAAAATTAAGATAAAATTTCTGTTTTTTTTAAGTATTCTACTTACTATTTTTTCCCTTTTTGCTGCACGATACAAATTTAGTCACTCGGTATTCCCCGATTTGACTAATACAGATTACAAAGAGCGTGAAAAAAATACCTTGTTGGATACCGTTGTACAAGAGTTTGAAGAGGTTGATTCCATTTCGGAAGACGATTTGAATAAAAACGATTCGATTTTCGCGCTTGAAGACACCCTCAATGTAGAAGAAATAATAGACACTTTGACACAAAAAGAAAACGATGAAACGGAAACAATAGCCGAAACAGACTCTGTTGAGATTCCTTTTGTAATAGAGAGTAAACATCGTTTTAACATTCCGCTATCAAACCATCCGCTTACAAAGAATATGTCGCAGCCTTTCACGCCGGCAAAAGGGTTGCAAAACCGGCACATTGCCCTGTGGCAAAGTCATGGTTTATACTATAAGCAATCCAAAGAAAAATGGATGTGGCAACGTGCCAATATCTTCGGTACACGCGAAGATTTATTTACCCAATCATTTGTGTTACCTTTTTTGGTTCCTATGCTCGAGAACGCAGGCGCTGCTGTCTTACTACCCCGCGAAAGAGATACACAACTTACCGAAATTATAGTAGATAACGACAACAGTTCGAACAACTCCGATTTTGTACTCCACAGCGGTAGGCAAAAGTGGGAAAAAGGATTTTTGAACGGCTTTGCCAATATAAAAGATGTGTATTTGGATGGAGAAAATCCATTCATATACGGCTCCTATGTGCAGGTGCAGACAACCGATGACAAAGAGTCTATAAGCACAGCCGAATGGTTGCCTCATTTCCCCCAAAAGGATAAATACGCTCTTTACATATCATACAAAACGTTGTACAATAGCAGTCAAAATGCAACCTACACGGTGTATCATACCGGAGGAGCAACAGAGTTTCAGGTGAACCAGACAATGGGAGGAGGAACGTGGATATACCTTGGCACCTTTACGTTTGACAAAGGGAAAAACCAAAACGGACGCGTAGTACTCTCAAACCTGTGTAGCGAGACTGATAAAATAATAACAGCCGACGCTATAAAAATAGGTGGAGGTATGGGCAATATCAGTCGTAAACGCTCCGATTTAGTAACAAAGAAAGTGATTAAAACTCCCATTAAAGGAAAAAAATACGTTTATAAATATGTGAAAAAACGAGGTAAGCGTGTAAGGGTACCTGTAAGGAGATACAAAACAAAAGTTACCACAAGCACTCAGCAATTTCACAATTACAGTACGAGTGAAATGCCTCGCTTTGTCGAAGGCTCTCGTTACTGGCTGCAGTGGGCGGGCGTACCCGACACCGTTTATAGCCGCACTAAAAGTCAAGACGATTATTCCGATGACTTTCAGTCCAGAGGGTTTTGGGTCAATTATCTTTCGGGAGGCTCGCCGTCCAATCCAACTTCTGCCGGTCTGAGCATTCCCATTGATGCGGCATTGGCATTCCACACCGATGCTGGAAGAACTTCGGATTCCATCATCGGTACATTAGCTATACACACAGCAAAAAACACGCAAGGAAAGTATTTTTATAACAATGGCACCTCACGTTGGACGGGTAGGGATTTGACAGATAAGATTCAAACCCAAATAGTAAACGATATTCGCGAAAAATACGATACTAGATGGGTAAGAAGACAATTGTGGAATCGAAGTTATAGTGAATCACGCGTACCCGAAGTACCTACCATCCTTTTGGAATTACTCTCGCATCAAAACTTTCCCGATATGAGATTTGGCTTAGATCCTCGTTTTAGATTTGATGCAAGTCGTGCCATATACAAAGGCATGTTAAGATTTATATCCGAACAAAATAATTCGGATTGCATTATTCAACCACTCCCTGTCGAAGCATTCAGTGTACAGTTCAAAGATTCGGCAACCGTACGCCTGCATTGGGAACCGGTGGAAGACCCTCTTGAAAAAACCGCAACTCCCACTGGGTACATTGTTTACACGAGAATTGGTCAAGGGGGTTTTGATAACGGAGAATTTTCTCCAGAAAATACATTTGATAAAAAGATAGGAAAAAATAAAATTTACAGTTTCAAAGTAGAGGCGGTAAACGATGGTGGGAAAAGTTTCCCCTCCGAAATATTGTCTGCCTGCAAAACCAATAGCGATACTATACTACTTATTGTCAATGCATTTAACCGAGTTTCGGCTCCGGCATCATTTTCTACCCCTGCTACTTCTGGATTTAATAGCCACTGGGATGCGGGAGTACCTTATATCAACGACTATAAGACTACCGGAGAGCAAGTGGAATTTAGAAAAGGACTTCTATACCTTAGCGACGAAAATCCGGGACACGGCAGAAGCAATACCAACCTCGAAGGGAAAGTGATAGCAGGAAATACGTTTGATTATCCGTTGATACACGGTATAAGCATCAAAAAGGGAGGATATTCCTTTGTCTCCTGTAGCGAAAAATCGATAGAACAAGGCGGTGTTCGTATGTCGCAATATGCTGCCGTGGACATTATTTTGGGAAAAGAGAGACAATGGACATCGCTCGACAAAAAAACGGACGAAAAGGTTTTTAAAACTTTTACCCCCGAAATGAGAAAAGCAATCATTCAATATGCCAATAATTCCGGAAATCTATTTATCAGTGGCGCCCATGTGGTTTCAGACTTGAGTATGCCTGAACAAAGCACTCCCGCAGAGTATGGATTTTTGGTCAATTTGATGAAAGCAAAATGGGCAGGATACAAAGTAAATGGTTTGGGTGAAGTTAAAATTAAAGATACAAGATATTTTAAGGATCAAACCATCAATTTTTATAACGAGCCAAACAGCGAGTTGTATTTTGTGGAAGCTCCCGACGCACTCGAACCTACCGACGAAAAAGCCATTCCGATAGGAAAATATAGCGGTTCGGAGCTTTACTCGGGAGTTTTATACAACGGCACGTACAATATTTGTACCTTTGGGTTTCCTTTTGAAACCATAAAAGGCGAGAAAGAGAGAGACGATTTAATGCGTAACGTGCTTCATTTCTTGTTTGAAGAGGGGGGGAGACAAGCAAAGAAAAATAAAAAATCGAAAAATTAAACGACTCCGAAATACATATACAACCTTCTAAAAATTAAAATTTTCTGTTTTTTTTGAAGAAGACCTTATTACTCAATAAAAAAAATATCTATATGACAAACGATAAAATTATCATTGGAATTACCCATGGAGATGTCAACGGTATTGGATATGAAGTTATTCTAAAATCGCTTTTAGACCCACGAATTTTGGATATATTTGTTCCTGTAGTTTACGGTTCGCCCAAAATAGCGGCATTTTACCGAAAAAGCATTGATTTACCTATGCTTAATTTCAATGTAATAAATAGTGTACGAGAGATAACCGAAAAAAAAATAAACATCATCAATTGTGTGGATGAAGAATTGAAGGTAGAACTTGGAAAATCGACGATAGAGGCAGGAAAATCTGCCTTACAATCGCTTGAACGGGCAACCGAAGATTTAAAACAAGGCTTTGTTCATGCAATTGTAACTGCCCCTATCAACAAAAAAAACATACAGTCAGACGAGTTTCATTTTCCCGGACACACCGAATATCTGGAAGAAAAGTTTAAGGATAAAAACTCTTCATCGCTGATGATGCTTGTAAACGATGTAATACGCGTTGCGGTAGTTACAGGGCATATTCCTGTGAATGAGATATCAAAAAGCATTACTGAGAATTTAATCTTAGAAAAATTACGAATATTCAATCATTCGCTGCGAAAAGATTTTTGCGTTGTTCGTCCCCGAATTGCCGTACTTAGTCTAAATCCGCACGCTGGAGACGGAGGAGTGATAGGCGATGAGGAGCAGATAACCATTATCCCTGCCATTACAAAAGCAAACGATGAGGGCATTTTGTGCTTTGGTCCCTATCCGGCAGACGGCTTTTTCGGTTCGGGGAGTTTCGATAAGTTTGACGGCGTATTGGCCATGTATCACGATCAGGGATTAACCCCTTTCAAAGTATTGGCAATGGAAAATGGAGTAAATTTTACCGCAGGGCTACCCATAATACGCACTTCGCCGGCTCATGGTACTGCCTATGATTTAGCCGGTCAAAACAAAGCGTCGGAACAGTCGTTTCTCAACGCTCTGTATTTGGCTTGCGATATACACAAAAGCAGGTTATTCTTCTC
>JBKECI010000109.1:0-45047 GCA_047974405.1 Paludibacteraceae bacterium
AACTCATTCCATTGGCGGTAGCAACCAGTACTTTTAAGGCGTTAAAGTCGGTTTGTCCGGCTTGTACCAATTCTACAAATGTCCAATCGTTGCCATTATCGTTTACGCCATCTCCCGGATAGTAAAACGCTATATATGGGGGTATATAATTGGCATAACTGTTTAATTGCTCGGTATTGTCTCCTTCCGAATAAATGGTAAAGTAGGCTCCGTTAATAGTTTTTCCAAATTGCCAAGTGGCAGGTGCTTTGGTATCGTCTATCAACACCCTGCCTCCGTTTTGATCTACTATGGCCGAAAGCGGAAGGTCTTCAACCAATCTATTGTAAATATAATATCCTTTGGAAGGAGCCGGCGCTTTTACCACTTTAAATAACTGATCGTCTAATGTATTGTCGCCAGTTTGAGACATTATCAGAGCCAGATCTATATTTGTCATTCCATCTTCAGAAGTATATTGCCCCAACTGCCAATAGCTTGGAGTGGCGCGTAAATCGTGTATTTGGTACCAAGTTGTAGCAGTATCGTCGCTTACTTTGAAAGGGAGGATTAAGCTTCCGTTCAAATCGTCGATAGAGGTTTGCAGTTCTGCAACTTTGCCGTCCACTTCAACTTGCGTTCCATCTTCTCCTTGCGCAATGAATGATTTGATTGCAGTTATGGTTGCCTGCAAAGCATCCCATTTTGCTTGCGGATAGGTTCCCATGGTAGTGCCGATAGGATAATCGGTAGTTGTATAAGTTTCGGCCTTAGCCAACAGTTTTTTCAAAGGATTGTAATTGGCGCCGAGGTATTGAGACAATGTAAATCCGTCAATAGCGACACATTTACTTCCACTTGCCGACCCTACACTCCCTACGGATATTTGGGTTTCTTGTGTCAATATAAAGTTTACAACGACCTGTCCCTGTGTTTCAACGAGTGTGTAGTTGGAAAGCACCGTTGAACCCAAAGCGGTAGATAAATTGGCGATGCTGGGTAGCCCCACACCTTCTGCAACGACCAAATATACTCCGGCAGAAGCATTCCAGTCATGCAGTGTAGGACTACCATAGCTCAATACCGACAAATCATAATTACCGGCAGGCAAAGTAATGGTTTGGTAAACTTTGACATTCTTTAATGGATTGGCAAATCCATCCCATCCCGTAGTAAATGTCATAGATTCTTTTTTGTTTGCATCGACATGCCACGTGGAAACAACACCAGAAATTACATCTATCGTATCGCCTACGGTAACCCAAGGGGCTGCCAGTCGCTGCCAGCGCATATTTCCGTTATTTAATGTTTCTCCTGTTTTTACAAAAGGCTTGATGTAATTCTGTAGATATTGTGCTGTAATATCGACCGGATCTGCAGCCAAAGTGTATTGCATCAAACTTATCAATGCAATACCGAATAAAAGTATTTTTTTATTCATAATAATCAAATGTTAATTAATTAATAATATTTATAATTATGTATTTCAAAAATTAGTACGGTATAGCGTAGTACAGATTACCTTACAAAACGAATTGCTCTGATTAATAATTTCAGAGAGTATTAATATTTTAGAAATTTAATACTTTCGGCTCCCACTTTCACAATATAAGAACCTTTAGGAATATTTTCTGTATTTATAACCGAATTATTAGAACTAAGTATCTGTTCGCCTTGCATATTGTATAAATAAACTTCTGTTTTGAGCGGTTTATTCAAGATATATACGCTGCCCGATGGATTTGAGTAATATGCCGATATATGATTAGCTGAAATTTCCTTATTGGTGGTCAGCGAGTATGCCGTAAATTCCCACACGCTCCCATTATCTGTAATACCGTATGTGGTTACCTCTTCTTCTTTTGCCGAGTTTGCATTCATCCCGCTGGATGAGTCGTAGCGAATAGCCCATTTGTCTTTACCATAAGTAGTATTGGAAGATGCCTCAAAGGTAAACACGGCATCACCTGTTTCTGAAACGACAGGCATAAATCTCACACCTTGTGTCAAGGTCATTTTTTTAAGTTCAGAATCGTCAGATTTGGAAATAATTCTGAACCCAGTTTCGTTATTCCCCTCAAAACGCCAGAGTTGCTTATCTCTGATACTGCTATCAAGCACTTTGGCATACACATTAGTGGTTAAATTTATGTAAGTAAGATATTTACTATTCCGGCAGTTTTTTATAAAATACCACTGTGGTTCAACAGCGTTACTAAATTGAGGCATAGTAGGACCGGGTGTAACACTCAAACCCACTTCACGTCGTTCTCCACTTACAGAGACTGCATACAGATGGTCTTTGGAGGGGTCAAAAGACAAATTGGACGTGCTGAAATCTTGTGAAACTACAGACGGGTCGGGGACAAACACATATTTGATTTTTCCTGCCGCATTATCTTCTCGTACCTCAAAGGCTACTGCATTGGTCCATCCTGCGGGCATCCCTTCAAACTTGGTTCCGTAAACTGCTGCATTTTGCCCAATTTCAAGCTCTGCTCTTGTTTTATATATGCCTATATTTGCATCGGTAATATACTCTATAGCGGTTTGTTCCGGCTTTGGATATTGTCTGATTGTTGCCAACGTTGAATTTATCATTGATTGAGTAACGACCAAACTACTTGTTCCGTAGTCGTCTATAGTAGCGGTTATAGGGGTTAAAAATCCCCATCGTTTGAAGAAATCTTCGAGATTAAGATTTGCCAACTTACAAATTTGCTCTACAAAATACAATTGGTGTTGTCCGGTAGTTCTGCTTGTGGCATTTGGGTCGTTTTTGCGATAATGTTCGTACACATCTTCATAAAATCCGACACCGTGGGTTCCCGTTTTGCCCAATACCTTGTTCATGTATCTGTCTATTTGCCACAGAGGTACCAATTTGCAGAATACATCCATACTCGGAGTACCGTATGCCAATGGAGCTAAATCGGTAATACTTTCGGCTGCAAAATATTCGTTAAATGCTTTTTCATAACGGTTTACATATCCACCTCCATTACGCATACTCTCTTTTTGCAGTCGGTTATTCAGTTCCGAATTTTTGGATGTTGGGAACGCTTTGTTTATTTCCGTTTGTACAAATATGGAATGTAAATTATTGGAAACCTCTGTCATACCGTGCCATTTCAGTCCAGGCCGGGTTTGGTTTACGTGTCCGTGTTCATGTCCAAAAACCCATATCATATCTCGGCTGTTGCCCGATTCGTTGAGGATGTATGCCGGATTGGTAATTTGCTTGTCGGGATACGCTGTACGGTAATCGGAAGCATTGGCTCCAACACCCGGATTCATTGCCATAAATACAAAATAAGCTCTGGAGCGATGATGCCCTCCAAATCCTTCGGGAGCGGGCAATAGCCCCATATATTTCCATTCGAGCCTTACTATTTCGTCGTAGATATTGATTAAGTCCAACCCTCTTGTCGCAGCATAGATATTCATATACAGTCTTGGTACGGTAACTGTCGCATATTTTCCTTTCAAGTCAAAAAATGTATTGGTAGCGGCAGATCTTAATCTCGACCAGTCTGAGTTTGCATGTTTTTGGCTGTCAAAATATCCATTTACGACACCCCCATAAATATTCACTTTTATATTTTGGGGTTTATTATCTCCCGAATAGTAGTATCGGATATAACCCAACCCTCCGGTAGAGGAGCTCAACGTTCCGGTGGTTACTTTGTTTACTCCATTTTGTAATGATATTTCGGGACCGGCATTGTAACCGATGCTCGGGTCGTCCATAGTCAGTGTTTGCAATTTCAGTGTTACCGGATATCCGGCTTGTATCCCTTCGACAAATACCAATAAGGTATCGTTAGAGGTTACGGCAATACCGGTAGGATTGTCCATTATTCCGTATTTGGATGTTTTATTAGCCGATGCATCTATGCTTGGATCGGGGTATGCCTCGAAAGAGTCTATGCGAAATTCTTTATGATAAGTATCACCCAGTAATTGAGTAGCAATATCTCTGTACACCAAAACGGGGCAGGCATCGATTTGCGATTGGGTGATTCCCGATTTCAGCTCTGAGCAAGAACGGTTTGTAAACAGTGTAAGAGGGTTGTAACTATCGTTTGATTTACGATAAAATTTCATTTCGGCACAAGAAACGTAGAAGTTACCACCAGCATCGGTAGCAGATGTTTTAACTACAAATCTCACCTTTTCCACTTGCGGTTCGTTTATCTCAACCAAGGTTGGAGAACCGGATTTATTAAAGTCAAAATCATATTTTTTCACAAAATCTCCTCCGACAGGTTTTACCCATATCTCGGTTTGTCCAAAATTACCATTGGTACCACTGGTCCTTGGTACGTAGATAAGGTAATCTAATTGCCCCGCCTCTATGGTGTAGTCAAGTGTTGCGGGCGAAACTACTCCGTACCAACTGGTGTGAAAAATAGTGCTTTGATTGCCATCATAGGATTTTGTGATTTCTTCTCCGCTTTGTGCTGCACGATTACTAGTGGCAGAGGTTACCGGTATCTTAGTGTCATCTGGTAATCCTTGAAAGAGTTGTGCGTGGGTAGAAAACACAAAAGAAAACACAAAAATGAATATAAAGGGAAAATATTTTTTATACATATCGTTGTTTTTAATATCTTTTGGTATTATTATTCTAAATATATTCACAAATTCAATCTTCTCTACTCACTAAGAAGAAGAATAATCTTCGCCTCAATGAATAGAGAAGAGAGAGATTGCTATGTAAAAGAATAAAAACTAAATAAAAAATTATTTTACATTTATTTTAAATGTTTTGCTGTCCACTTTTACAATATAAATACCCGTATTGAGGGTTTTAGTTGCATCTATCTGTGTACCTGCAAGAGTATATACGTTGGCTTTTGCCTGAGTTCCTTTTACCACCAAAGTTCCATTTACGACAGAAACAGTTATCGGAGTATTGTCCATAGCCGATGTTGAAGTTGCTACGAAAGGTTCCATCAAAAAGGTTGACCAAGTTGATGCGTCTCTACGCAATACGGCTCCGGCAGTAGTTGCCGAAATAAAATAATTACTATTTTGAACTATTTGAACAATCAAAAGCGTAGTTCCATCGGTATAAGTTGGTGTATTTTGCAATAACGTTTTCGTTATCCAACCATTGTCTGCGTAAACAGAAGCATCGCGAACCCGCCCTTCTTCGTCCAAATGTTCGTTTGTCATACGTATACTTGTTATCAAATATTTTCCTGTCGTGGTAGATGGTACAAATTTCCAAGCTGTAGAAGAGGTTGATGACGTTTCGATAGTTGGTACAAATGTAGCATAGGGTCTTAAACCATCATTACCATTGTCTGTATCGGTCCTCGGATTGGCTAGATAATATCCGTCGTTTGCAGAACCCGATTGTACCAATTTTAATGTATAACTTTTATTAGCATCTATGGTTCCTGTAAACGGATAGGCCACCGGCATAACCGTAAGGGCGGAAGGGTCTCCGGTATATTCTTCTACATACCATGCCGAAGCGGTTCCTGAGTTTCCTTCATACGATACTACGTTGTAGCTGCCGGCGCAATGCCATACGGTGCTGTTACCTGCGGAAACAAATTTTATTTCGTTCACGTCAAGGGTAGAGTTGTACCCAATAAGGTTTATATTCCATTTGGTCAACGGGCTGGTTACTGTTCCGTAATTAACCGCAGCGCTGGAGTTGCCACCGGATGTGCCCTGCAATACTTCTCCACTCGGGAATGCTGCATTGATTATTTGGTATGTGCCATCGGTTTGTTTTTCGAAACGGAAAAGATGATTCAGATAAGGTTTTGCGGCGCCTGTACTCGTTCCATCGGCTTTTACGGTATTTGCCGGAGTTCCACACTTGGTTTGAACACCAAATGAAGGAGCAAAGAACGTAGCTCCTTTACCATTGCGGGTGGTGTTTTTGATAAGATACCATATAGGCGAAGCTGAAGTTGAACTTTGCACTATGGGTACTTTGGCATTTATAAAAGTAGTAGTAGCATTGGCAAGGGCATCAATAGCACTTTGAATAGCTGTTGCATCGGTCGAACCCAATGTAGTTTGAGCGGTGGCAATGGCAGCAGCATAATCATCTACAGCAGGTTGTGGAGTTTGTCCTACTCCGGTTCCTACATTTGTCGTATTTTTTCTAACCAATGCATCGTCTATGGCAATATTCAAATCGAGGTCGAGTGCGTCTTCATAAAAAAAGAAAGTAGAATTGTCTGTAATACTATAATATCCACTTTTTACTTTCCAACTAGTGCCTGCGTTCCATTGGTGCAGCCCCGAGTTTTCACCGGGAAAAGCATATCCTTGTACTCCGTTTACCATATTGGAGGTTTGTGTCCAACCTGTGGTTGCTCCTGTAGCATCAAACACACCGGTTGTAGCCGCAGTGAGCAGCAAGCCACCGTATTCTTTCATAGTAACATTGCTGGTGCCAACTTGTGCTAATGCGAATTTTTGGTTATTATTTTTGTTTAAAATACCGGGAGTGGTCCAACTGTTGGTAGTATCGAATGTCCACCACAGCCCAGTGCCTCCGCGCTGTGATTTTACGTAATACCACTTCCCGTCATTGGCTGCAGGTGTAGATGCTGCAAAAATATTGGATGCGACTCCAAATAAGATTAAAAACGCATTAATAAGTAAAAGTTTTGTTTTCATAAAATTGATTCTGTTTAGTTGTTAATTGAAACGTATTTTTTGTTGTAGAATTTTAAAATAAAAGTTTTGTACTATTTTTTTGTCTGATTATCTCTTTATGCTTACTATTTGATTGTAAACAGGAGTCTGGTTGCTCTTTAATTGAAATACATAGTTTCCCTCTATCAATGTATCAGGGACTTTTAGTTGTTTTGCTTCTCCGGCTTTAACAGTTCCCATATAGTTGGAAAATACTTGTTTTCCGTTTGTTTCAAACAGTCCTACCGTTGTTTGTCTATTATCCAAATTAAGTGTAAAATTCAACACATTTGCTGCCGGATTGGGATAAATTTGTACTTTCATACCACTTGAAGTTTGGAACAGTGGCAATATTCCTGTGTTGTTGGTACCCGGTGTCAGAGTAATATCTATTTCGTTGATACGGCAATGTACCTGTCCCGATTGCGAAGTATTGATTACCAATTTGAATTTACTTATTTTCCAAGCTTGAGATAGCGAGACATAAATTGTTTCGCTATCAAGTACATCGCAAGCTTTCATCAGAGTAAAATTTTCACCATCTTCTGCCCCCCACAGTTCGATTGATTTCATATGGCGTGTGGTGCCTCCGCTAAGTGTAAACAGAAAACCGGTAACGCTTTCGACCTTGTGCATATCTACCGCTATATAATGAGGGAAAACAGGGGTTTTGCTTTGCCACACAGAGTGCCAATAAGTAAGCGGGTTTCCGTCTATCGTACAACTTGCCCTGCCATTGACACTCCCCTCTCCTGTTGTTTCTTGGGAGCTAAAACTATCTATTGTCCAACCGGTTTTGTTTGCCAGGTTATTTTTAATATTTTTAATGGAGTCGTTTTTTGCCTTTTCTTTCAAGACGGCTTCATCCACCCTTTGAAGAAATTTTGAGAGCTCCAATGTATCCACGACCGTTTTATCTTGTTGGAGTAGTGTTATTTGAGAATATTTTTTGGGACCGTTCGCGTATCCTCCCGAAGACATCATAAAGTAATTACCGTTTTCAGACAATCGTCCTTGTTCAAAATCGCCCCGCTGTCCGGTTGCTCCATCCGTATTGCTAAAGTTTACTCTGTTGAAATTGATCCATCTACCCGGCTTAAGTGGGTCTGAAGAAAATTCGTGAGCAAATCCATTATAATAGTAGGCGTATCGTTTTATTTGTCCGTTTGCAGGACCAAAATTTTCTAAAAACGAATACCAGCTGTCGAAGTATTTTACTTTGTTGGGCAATCTTAATGTCGAAATATATTTCCACCCTATGGCTCTGTCTGCATTGTACCAAGCCGACACCAACGTGTTTTTTCTGTGTACTATGGAGTCTCCATTGGTCAATACAGATTTTAATGTATCGTCGTATTCTTCCAGACGGGCATTGGTTAGGAATTGTACGGGTACTCCCGTTTTCCAGACCATGCCGGTAACGTATGATTGTGTTCCGGTACCTTCGTTTCCAAAGCGGTTTACGGTTGTTGCCGGGTCATGGTCAACAGCACCGGCTCTTTTGTATTGGTCGAGGGTGGGGTCTTTGTCGGTATCCCCATCGTCCCACATCGAAAACAGAACCCGACGCTCGGTCGCCGAATTGGTTTGAATCCCCATATATCCGCTCAGTATTCCCAAACTCATATAGTAGGTGTAGAGCGGATCGCCACCTTCGGGTACCAAAATTTCCATATAGCACCAATCGTACTGCTGCCCAACAACGGCCGTATTGTCAGTCGATTTCCAACCTCCCAAATGTACAGATGGAGACGAACGGTAGTTGGTAGCATGCACATCTGCCGCCGCTGAAGTGTAAGATTTAAATAATAATCCAGCAACCGTTATGTTATTGCCTGGGGAGGCAAGCGGTTTAAGTAAATATTTATAAAACCCTGTGGTGGGTACGGTTACGTTGAGCGCTGTCAATGTATCGTTTACACCGGTTCCTTTGACGGAGATGATCGATTTTACTGTATCTTTGGTATTGTTGATGTCTATCATTGAGAACTCATATTTCTGAGTTGCATTTTTTGTTATTCTCAATATAATATCCACATCGTATTCCCCTTCGGTGTGGTATAGATACCAGGCAAGCGAGGCATTTGCATTGGACCAACCGTTGGAGTAGGCTGTGAGATTTAATGTGCCTGAAGAGTTTCTGTCTTCCTGTATGCTAATCCCCGAAGCGGGTTGTCCGTTTGTTTCGGCATACCCCTGCCCTCCAGACGATTTTATTGTTTTAAGAATGGTTTTCGGTTCGAAAACGATATGGGAAACTTCGGAATATGTAATGGTGCTGTCGTCGGCTGTTTGCTTGGCGCGCACATAGGCAGGAGCAGTTACTTTGTAGGTAAATGTATTTGATATCGAGTCTTTTATATCGTGCCAAACAGCATTGTCCGATGATACTTGCCACTGTATAGTTTTATAACTACCTGCTACATTCAATTTTATCAACGAATTGCGAACAGCAACGGCTGTGGATTGCGCCATAATAGGCAAGGAAATTAAAATACAACCAAAAACAATAAGGGGTAAGCGTAGTAATAATGTGTTGTGATGTTTCATGTGATTATACAATTTATTTTTGTCAAGCAGAATCTTTAGTCTGTTTTCATCAGTACTCCTGTACCGTATAATAAACTACACACATCAATACAAAATAATTTAGAAAGAATCTAATTATTTTTGATTTAATATTTGATAATATTTTCTTCGTTACTCCTATCTAAGTAGCATAAAAAAATAATTTTATATTTTTAACATATAATCGTCTGATAATAAAATTGATAGCCAAAAACTATATTATTATTGCTACTTAGGGTATGTTGAAAAAGCTTTAGGTGCATCAAATACAAGCCGCCGAAGCGTAGATGCATAATAATACTTCAAACCGAAACCGGCAAAGTAGTTGACCTGTACAAAACTAACGGTTTATATCACTTTTAACCTTGATTTTTTTTGTAAAATGCAAAGGTTCTATCTGGATTATTAAAAAAGCCTTGCATTTATGTTTCCAAAACACTTTGTAAAACGCACTTAATAAAATGTTTAAGTATTTTTCAGCAGATGTACTACTTATTATATTCTACCGGTTTGCTCTCCCTATTGTGTGTATTCTCTTACAACAAAAGGAAACGGATATGAGATCTCTGTTCCTTTTGTTGTTAAATTTTATACGGTAGGACTAGCAATGCGTTTTAGTTTTAGTATTGCTTTTTATTTTGAAAGCAATATCTGTCAAATAGTCTATTTTATAGGGATAAACCAATTATTTTTGTTTTGTAACAAATCGTAATAATACTGACGGTTTTCTTTGTGTTTATCGGCAACTTTGCCTGCAAGGAACGAGGGGTCGTCTCTGTGGTTGGATATGCGCATCAAATCCTGAAAACGATTTCCTTCCATAGCTGTTTCAAGTGCCGCCTCGTCGCAAATAGCCGATTCTACATACATAATTGAGTCGTGTCTTGCTGCCACCAATTTGGCAATGTCTGCCGTAGGCACAATGCTGTCGTTTCCCTGTATGTCTTTAAGGGTTTCGTAGCGGGTAAAATCAGGAATGATATACGCAGGATTAAAGTCGGCGTTTCCTGTACCATGAGCATGCACTCCTACGTTGGCAATAAATTTTTCCTTTTCAAAAATTTTATGATAAGATTTTCCATCCGCAAGTTCTCCCGGGGCTACTCTCTCCGAATTTTTCAGGTTGTCATCATTCAGTCCGTATTTTAATACTGCAAATGCCAATGACGGTTTTCCTGCCCTGTTTACAGCTTCGGCGTAGCGAAGATAGAGCAGTGATTTGCGATAAACAATGATATTATTGTTCTTGTATTTTACGATAGCTCCTATTTTTTTATCTGTTGAGTTTGAAATGGAGTCCACTATATGATCTGACATTACGGAGGCATTATAACGCAGATCTCCCAGCGTAAATTTCAGGGTACCCGAAGTCTCTCTAAAACAGTAAACCTGCTCTTCCGCAAGCTTTTTATAATTATCGGAGGCTATCAGCTTTTCGTCTCTGCTCAATATGTTCAATTGGCTTTTGGTTCCCGAATAGGTTGAGTTGGTTAATTTAAAAATGCTTATCAGCTCTCTACTTGCCGTTATATTGGAAAATATTGAAGACCAGCCGTCAGACAAAGACTTAAAAGTATTGTCTGACCAGATCGCTCTATTGCCTGTAAGAAAATAATTATCATCGTCTATCAATTCCGAATAGTATAATGCGGCATTTTCATAATCAGTAATATTTTTGGTCATACTTGCTTTCCACAAATACAAGTCTCCGAGAAGAAAACGGGCGCTGACAAACAAGTAATCGCTGTTTGCTCCATTTATAGAGCCGTATCCGGGCAACTCGGTATTTACCAGCGGGTAGATACTCTTCACCTCCGCTATGAGCGTATCTATAAGCTGTGGCAGCTGAAACAATTGGTACTCTTTTTTAAGGTCGTTTACGGTAAGGATAGGATTGTGAAAATAAGTTGCCTGGCCGTAATTTAATCCTAATTGCAGATATGTCCAGGCTCGAATTGTTTTTACGGCATTATATTCCCGTACAAAAGATTTTACTCCTCTCACAGAGATATTCGTATCAGCTCTATTGATAAAGTAATTGCAATTGTTTATCACGGCATAAAAATCTCTGGTTTCCGAAAATTGGCTACTACTTTTATCTACGCTAAAATCATTCAGGCTACGAATATCTTTTTCGGTATTATCTGTTACATCAAGTAAATCTCCTCTTAGTTCGCCCATCAAAACGTATTTGTCCGCAAGTTGTTGTACTTTGTTCAAAATTCCCAAAACAGAATATACCGTATCGTTGGGAGAGTTTAACAAATTTTCGTCTGCCGACATATATCTGTCTGAATCAACCGACATAATATTGTCGCATGAAATTATTGTAAACAATATTCCCGAAAAAGCCAACGCTTTCAATGTAAAAAATATCTTATTCATATATATTATATGTGATTAATTTATTAGAGATAAACTTTGAAACCTATATTAAAACTCCTGCTCTGTGGCAAAAGTCCGATATCGACACCTTGATAAAAGATACTGTTTCCGGCTGAAAATTCGGGATCTGCTCCTAAATAGTTGGTCAAGGTAAACAAGTTGTTGACAGAAGCCCAAAGTGTAGCTCCTTGTAAAAAACCGATTTTTCCTACCGGCAAATCATAGGTTATTTCCAATATTTTCAACCGTATGTATGAACCATCTTCTACCCAACGGTCCGAAAATCTTCCATTTTGCTTTGGATCTCCGTAAACCGATTTGGGAATGGCTGTTTTTTGTCCATCGCCTATCCATCTGTTGTTCAGCGCTGTACTTTGATTATAGAAAGAACTTCCGCTTTCGAGCTGCGAACGAAGATAATTATATACATCGTTGCCATACGAGTAATTGAACAGCAGATTCATACCCACTTTTTTGTATTTCAGCATAGCGTTTATTTCTCCAAAAAAGTCGGGATTGGTATTACCTATTACTACTTTATCTTGGTCATTAATAATATTATCACTGTTATCTGTATTAACAAATTTCACGTCGCCTGCTTCAAACGGTATCATTTTTCCGGTATTTCCCTGCATAGTGAGTCCGGCAAGTGCAGCCTCTTCTCCAGTTGCAAACACACCGTCTGTTTTGTAGCCTACGAGTTGCCCTATTGGTTGATTGACGGCTGTGAGAATTTCGGCTCCATATATTGTGGTCAAATAATCACCATCAGGGAGCGCTAATATTTTATTGGAGTAATGGGCTATTTTTGCTCCCAAATTAAAGTTAAAATCTTTTGAACGTACAAAATTTGCATTCAAACCGAGTTCGAATCCATTATTCCGCAGTTTACCGCCATTGGTCCAGTAGGTGCTTATTCCGCCTATTGATTCCGTGCTTTTAAGCGACAGAAGATTATTGGTGGTATTGCTGTACAAATCGAACGAGATAGAAATACGATCGTTTGCGACACTTGCATCCAAGCCGACATTTCTTTTTACAACGGTCTCCCATTGTATTGCAGGATTAGCGATATTGTGTATTTCGATACCTGTGGCATTATTTGCATATTTTACGGAGGCAAAATAAGAACGGGCGGCGGTATCTTCTATCCCGTCGTTGCCCGAGGTGCCTATCCCTGCACGCAGTTTGAGTTGGTTGATAAAGTTCAGATTTTTCATAAAGTTTTCGGAACTTATAAGCCACGCAACGTTTAATGATGGGAACAAGGCCCAACTTACTCCAAGCATATTGACACCCGATTTGGTTTTGCTGCCAAATCGTGAGTTGGTTTCAAATGTAAATGCAGTTTCTGCAAAATATCTCTCTCTGAAAGCATAGTCAAATACGCCGTAATAAGACAAGAGTTTGTTCTGTCCGTCTATGCCGTCTGCTACCTTGTACTGCAAATTGCTCGACATTTCTCTTGCCTGATCGCTCCCTGTATTGTGTCCCATTCCAAATTCAGATTTATACGAGTCGTATATAAATTGCATTCCGGCATTCAGTTCGTAATGGTGTTCGTTCCTTTTTTTCTTCCAATTGATCTTTGTATCGTTATAGAGAGAAGTTTGATGGGCAAATTGCGTTTTGACATAATTGTTGGATATTACATCGTTATCGTAATCGATGTAGGGAGCAACGCCATACATGGGGCTGTACATATTTTCGGAGATGTTGGTCAAAGAGTAGCTGAAGTGTGAACTTATATTTAAGCTTTTGTTGATTTGGTATGTTGGTTTCAGCGCTATATTGAAATTTGTCTGTTGTAAATGTCCGGTTCCGTACTCGAGTACGGCATAAGGGTTTGCTATTTTCAAAAAGTCGTAATTTTCCAGTTTTGTGGTAAGAGTACCTCCATTGTCGTATTGATATGGTGAGAGAAACGGCGATTTTATCAGCGATAGATACCCTGGAGAGTTTATTTGTCCTTCCTTGCTCTCGGCAATACCATCGTTGCGTAATTCTCGCGACACATTTGAATAAGAAATATCAAAAATCGTATTTAGCTTTTCGCTTAAACTTATATCGGAATTAAAACGGGCATTAACTCTGTTAAAGTCATTTTTTTCGAGTGTACTTAGTGCATTGGTTAGTCCTATCGAAAGGTTGTAGAGTGCTATTTCATCGCCACCGTTTACGGTTACATTGTAGCTCTGTGTTGTTGAACTTCGATATACGCCGTCCGCCCAATTGGTATTGTTATGGTATTTATTGTAATATACAAAATCGGGATTGCTGTTGAGGAAATATTGGTCGGACAAGCTGTTTTGAGCTGTTTCGTTTACAAGTAAATCGCTCAGGTAAATCCTGTATTCATCGGCATTCATCATCGGTATGGCACGGGGTTTTTGATTATACCCTACCATACCCGATACCGCTATTTTGGTAACCATACTCTCGCCTCGTTTTGTATTGATGAGAATTACGCCGTTTCCCCCTTTGCTACCATAGAGAGAGGTGCCGTCTTTAAGTACGCTGACTCTGCGTATGTCATTGACATCTATCCCTGAAATAGGATTGAATATGTTTCCTAAATTTATAGACTCCTTATTGCTTAAATTGTCGAGAATGATACCATCGACTACTATCAAAGGCATTGTATTGGAGTTTAACGAGTTTATTCCGCGAATTGACATAAAAGCTCCTCCCGCAGGTACACCCGAATGTGTATTTGAAAAAATGTCTCCCATCAGTTCTTTTTGCAGTTCTTCGTCTGCCGATATAGATGAAGAGTTTCCCATTTCGAAGGAGCCTATCGCTGTTGTTACAGTCGATTTTCTCTTTATTCCGAAAGGGGTATTCACATCGGTATAATAATTTTTGAAAGCAGAGGGGATTATCTCTATTTCCAGGTAATTACTATTTCTATAAATAGGAATTTCTTTTTTATCGTAACCCGGTGCAGAAACTATCAAAGTATGAATATAAGAAGACGGTTTGATGCTAAACATACCGTTTTCATCGCTCATTGCCGAAAATTGCTGGTTTATGGACTGTATTTTTACCCCTGCCAATGCTTTTTTGGATACAGCATCCAATACTTGTCCTGTGATGCTGTCGGTAACTATGTATGCGGCTCTCTTTTCAATAGGAGTTTGAGCAAGCGCCGGAATTATGTTTGCAATTAGTATTACAAATAAAACACATTTGTATTGTATTACAACTTTATTTTTTAGTTTCAGAATTTTCATACCTTTCTCAATGTACTGGTTCAAATATTATACAATCTATTAGCATTTCTCTCGTGTAAATGGTAGTTTCGCTCGATCTCACATTACCGGAAACCCTTAATTGGACAGTCGGAGCTTTCAATCCTTTTTCGCAATACGGAAAAACGACATTAGATGCGACAAGCACTCTGGTCATCTCTTGTGGGCTGGTTTCAAATCCGGCGGCGTTGTTATTGTAATTTACATTAACGACTTTACCGTTTGAGTCAGACCTGTATGTAAGCAAGAAATTTACTTTATTACCTTTGGGAGAAGAAATATTTTTTATAACGTTGGGGAGAAAGACACAATATATATTATAGGCTGTACCATACTCAAGCGTTAAATCTGGATTTAACTTTCCCGATAGTGTATTCGGTATTTTGAATGTAACACTCGGATTTACGGATGCTGAAGTGGGGGCTACCTCTATATATTTGTTTTTGGATACTCCGAATTCTATGCCTTGATAATTTCTTTCATACACATAAGACCAAGAGTTTTCTCTGTCTTCCAATTTCTCCGCCTCTATGACAATGCCTTTGTTCCATGCCTCCCAAGAGTTATACCTCAACTCATTGGTTAAATATATGGCGCCATTGCTGGCTGTAAGTCTCTGGGTTGTCTCGTAAAAAGGTTTATAAAATTTATTTTTGTTTGTCGATATCAGTGAATCATTGTCTATATTTTGTATCATATGACTAAATAGCAGATCTTGAACAAGTGCCAGTCTGGTATATTTTTGTTGCAATGTATCGGCAGTGATTTCTGTAGCCGGAGAGTCTGAATAGTAACGATAATAATCTTTGATTTTACCGTACGCATTGTTCCAGGCAGCATTGGTAGGCAACAACATAGAATAAATACTGTCTTCGCTATTCATAGCTCCTATATGTGAAAACATTATGTTGGACTCATATATTACCGAGTCAAGATATACCATTTCTCCGTCTTTGACATCGCCAGGGATGCTGTTTTCTTTATCAAATATCAATTTATTGTATGAATAGAGATAATTTGCAATAGAGTCGGCATCGGATATTTTCAATAAGTATTCCCATATATTATTAAAGAAAGGGATTCGTTTTTCTATCACATGGATGAGACCGTTGGAACACAAAATATTTTTTTGTGTGAGTTGGATGTTGTCAATATTGTATTGATTGCTTGCACTCTTAAAAAAGACATTTTTTTTGTTTAACAACAATATTTTGCTATCTATCGCTCCTGTAGCAGAATAGCTGTATCTAGATATATGATTTTGTACATATTCTTTCAAAAGAATCGCTTTATCAACACCGGTATCGGTAGTGTCGATATTGTTTGCTGCTTGATTGTCGGGTATCCAAACGGTAAACATCTGTGCCTCCGAAAGCATTTTATCGTATCCTGTTTTTTTCAGAGCCCAAGCAAACTTCGAAAATTCGGGTGTTTCCTTTATTGTTTCCCACACCGTTTTTCCTGATGTTGCAGACAGATCTTTTGTATAGTGCTGTTCCCAATTATCATTATTACAAGAGCTAAATTTAACCAATACAATAAGCAAAAGTATTGGTATCAAGATGATTTTTTTTATATGTATCCTCATTTGTTCAATATTAAATTTATAGCTGACAAGTTAAAATTCTTTTATTTATCATTGATTTGAATAAATGTACTTTTTTGTTTTTACATATTTATACGTTCTCGGCATTAGTTGGGTATTGTCGCAAAGATATTCTCCTAACAAAGCTCCTACTCTCTTGATTCGGGTTCGCCGCCAATTGGTGCATATACGCTCTTGGGAACATATTCGAAATAGTCCATCTGGGCTTGTGCCGATGGTTTGTCCAACACCGACCTGAATCGGATATAGTGAGGCTCGTATGTATCAAAAGTAAATGTGCCTACAATCCTTCTCATAGGATAAATTTCTTCCCGCAAGGGTTTTGAGTCTGCTCCAATTATCATAGTTACTGGTGCGTTCATCCACCCTCTGTTTCGCATTGCCTTATCGATTGACACTCCGTTGTCGTCCGTTTTACTATCAGATATCCAACCTATTTTAGCGTCTGTTTTCCGGAGTCTCAAGTCAAGTGGTATCCCTATCGGTTTTGAATCTACATATATTTGAGTAACGCTCCGTTGTGTATTGCCCGAATATCCAAAACGCAGCTCGTAAGTACCCGGAGGTACAGGCAACAACCTAACGGTAATGTCGTATGTACCCAATCCCATCATTTCGTCTCCTTGAAAATTGTGCCATCCTTTATTCACACCGGCAAGATACATCATGCGGGTGTCTTTACTTTGCGAAACATATTTAAAATATCCCGGGGGAATCCCATATCTGTCTCCGTCCGACAAGGCTTGGGATCTTGACAATCTCATATTGTTGTTTGCCATTTCGGGGATTAACGAGGTAAAATCAAACCTGATTCTTGTATTTTTGAGCATATATTCTACATTGTCTGTATATAGAAGAATTTTGTCTATTTTGTGATATACTCCGTTGACGGTTGTTTTTGACTGGTTGAGTACGTGAAGTTCGTCTTCGCTATTTGGATTTAATGTTGCCAGTACGCCCGAAGTAAGTTCTTTGTTGGATACTTTCATGATATGGTTGGTGTACATGGTTTCGAGAAATTCGTATAACTCCGCTCCTTTTGCCATGCTTATATCAAAGAAGAATTGGTTGCCATTGACAATTTTCTCAATCAGGTGATACGAAACAAATTTATTCAAACTGTTACTTCTATTGGTATAGTCGTTTTCATAGCCAGAGTTCGGGTACCATTCTTGTGTTTTCTGTATCAGCTCTTCGATAGTATTTATGCCATTTTCTTTAAACACATTGTCGGTTTCGACAAAAGCCGTATATCCATATTTTCTCTTTGCCGGGCAGGGAATAGCGTAGCTGTCATACTCGTCTTTGTAAGAAAACAGCGTAGGGTCGTAGGTATTGTCTTCTATCAGCAGCAACGAATCGTTCATACCTGTAAGGGTAAGCGCCTCACTAAAGATTTTAAGGTCGGGGTTGCTTGCAATCAGGTCGGGCAATTGCGCTGTGGACAGTGCAAGTATCTTATCTATCGTGTGTATCACGCCATTATATACCTCTACGTCTTTTTCTACTATTTCCGACTCTCCGTTGAGTACTATTTTCAACGAGTGGGTAAGGCTATCTGTCGTAAAGAGGATTTCGATAACTCTGTCGTCCATATTGGTATTAGGAAATACACCGTCGGCAAGAGACTCGGTCATATATTTCTGTCTGATGATATGGGTGCGGGCAAGGTCTATCGCTTCCTCTTCGGTAAGATCATCAAAACCGAAGTTTTCGCCACGCATCTTGTAATAAGTACGAAACGCAGCATTATTGGGAGCCAGACAAGTACTTGCCCCGTAAGCGCTTAACATTCCTTTCAGCCCGGCTTTGTCTATTATTTTAACAAATTCGCTGTAATTAGCCGTATCTTTTTCCATATAGGAATATATCATATCTCCGGTAAATGTATTGAGATATTTTTCGTCAATTTCGTTTCGGCAACTCGAAACAAAGATTGCGACAAGTGCGAATATACTCATCATTGTGAGCAACGGTGCTATATGTTTTTGAAGATTCTTTTTCATTGCATTCATAAATAGATTTTATAAAATAAGTTTTTCCCCGTTATTTGAATTTGGATTCATAATAAGGGTTTTGTTTCAGGTTAGGGTTAGCATTCAGTTCATCTTCATTAATCGGGAAATAGAGGGCATCCATGACTTGCATTTTGCTGCTTAATACATTTTGGTTGGTAGCAAATTTTCTTATCACAAATTTTATCAGGCGTTTGGTATCTCCATCTCTGCGAGCCATTCTCAGCAGATCAAACCATCGTTTCCCTTCAAACATCAGTTCTCTTTGGCGTTCGAGCAATACGAGTTCTTCCATTTGTTTCTTCTCGTTATAGTTTGATAGCGATAGTGTGTCTGAAAGGGTCGGATTGGATCGCATGTAGGTTGTATTGACCATCTGGATGGCTTTGTCAAATTCATTTTTCTGCACAAGCGCTTCTGCTTTCATTAGCAAAACATCTGTCAATCTGTAAATTATCCAGTTGGCAGGAGAAACCTGCGGACGGCGGTAGGTATAGACATTGCTTGTTCCGTTGATACTTTTTTCTTGTATTAAACCAGGATATTTGAATACGTAACACACATTATTCATGCTTTTGGAAGTGATGTTATCGTTGCGTCGAACGTCTGTTATCTCTTTACTGTTGTCAAACACCTCGTTATTGACAGTTAAAAACTCCGGAACAATAAACTGACCGTAGGAATCCAATGTGCCATACAGATTATTGATAGCATTGTTGTATGTATAATTTGTGGGAGAAAATTGCAGTTCGAAAATACTTTCGGAAGAGTTTTTCTGTCCAAAAATATTATAAAAAGGTTGGTCGTCGGCTTTTATTAGTTTCAAAGTGGGGTCGTCTATTATTTTATTGCAGTAAGTTATACATTGATCGTATTTCTGACGCCACAAATATATGTCTGCCAGCAGGGCTCTGATGGCATTTTTGGTAATTTTCCCTTTGTTTGTTTCCGGCGAGCCGTAGCCTGTCATGGCCCACCCTTCCGCTTTTAGCAAATCCGACTCCAAATAGTCCAATATGACGTTTTCTGAACTTTTTGAAAACATAAAATCTTGGGAGTCGGCGATTGATGGATCGGTTATGAAAGGTACCTCGCCAAACGAACGAACAAGATAAAAGTAGGTCAATGCTCTTAAAGCCATTACTTCAGACATTCTGGCATTAAGTTCGGATTGTGTAAAATTTGGGTCAATGACTTGCGGAGCAAAATGGATGACTACGTTGCAATAATTTATAATTTCATAAAATTCAGACCATTTTGTGTATGGATTAGACGGCAAAACATTGGCTTCAAATATTTTTTTCAAATTGTCTTCGATACTATATCCTGCTATTAGATTATCCGAACGCATTTCTCCATATACTATCATTTTTTCTATCACATCGGTCTCTATCATAGCCCGATAGCAGGTAGCCACAACGGCATCTACATCCGATTCAAGTTTCCAATAATCAGACGATACTACTTTTCCTTCAGGCTGAATAGTAAGCCAATCCGTACAGGATGTAAAAAAGGTCAAAGTCAATGTTGCTATAATCAATTTTATATGTTTCATATTCATGTTTTTTCAAATAATATTTTTTTTATAGACCTATGGTAATACCTGCGGTAAACGATCGGGAGCGTGGTGTCTGGCTATTATCTTTACTCACTCCCAAAGCATCGTAATTAACTTCGGGATCTACACCCGAATATTTTGTAAATGTAAATAGATTATTTACAGTCAAATATAGATTTAACTGGTTGATGTAGTACTTTTTTAACAGGGCTGTATTAAAAGAATAGTTTACTTGAAGATTTTTCACACGTATAAATGAACCGTCTTCAACATATCGGTCGCTGCCCAACCAGTTGTACCCTGTTCTGTAAAGTGCACGGGGCATATCGGTTACATCTCCGTTTTTTCTCCAGCGCCAGTTTACGCTCGCTGCCTGATTGTTGTTACTATACATATTTTCAGCTCCCATACGGGCTGCATTTACAATTTTATTCCCCACTCTAAAGTTTGAGAAGATATTTGCCGAAAGTCGCTTGTATTTAAATTTAAGAGTGATACCTCCGTTAAATAATGGATTAGAGTTGCCTAGATACACAATATCCAATTCGTTGATGGTGCCATCGTGGTTGATGTCTTCGTATATGGCATCTCCTCCTTTAAATTCGTACTCAGACGGCTCGCCTGCGGCAAATTTCATTCTAACAGGCTCGCCATACGCGTCGCGAATGATGTTGTTGTTTTCGTCAGTAGCAAAAGGCGATTTTCCTTCCCGTCCGGGCTGATAATCATTGTATTGATACACCCCCTTGTAACGGAAACCATATATGGAGCCATATGAATTGTGTTCTTGGATACGTGTCAAATAAGAACCATTCAGATAATCAAAATCTTTATTATAACTGTCCAATATGCTCTGTTTCAAATCGACTATTGTATTTACATAATTGGAAAAGTTCAACGAAACGCCCATTGAAAATTTATTGATTTCAATCAGTTTGTTGGCATTCATATTGAACTCCCAACCTAAGTTGTCCATCGTTCCTCCGTTCATATATTTCAATTGTGCATATCCCGAGCTGGAAGGTATGGTCAAATTTTTGAACAACATATCTTCGGTTCTTTTCACATAATAGTTAAAGTCCATGGTGTAGGCGTCGTCAAAAAAACCTAAATCCAAACCATAGTTAAACGACGTTACTTTTTCCCAGCGCAAATCGGTGAGTTGTACATTTTCGGGGCGTATGGTTTGTGTTCCCAGATAACTGCTGTACACATAATAAAGGCTGTAAAACAGGTACTCGGCATCGGGTTGGTGTCCTGTAATTCCCCAACTTGGGCGAAATTTAAAAGTGCTGAGCCATTTGTTTGAAAAGTCCATAAATTTTTCGTCGGCAATGTTCCACGCAAAAGATATACCCGGAAATGTACCCCACTTTCTATCGTCTCCAAACTTGGTACTGCCATCTCGGCGAACCGTAATATCCGCAACATATCGGTCCATAAACACGTAGTGTCCCAAAAACATATATGCCATCCATCGCCCTTGAGATGCTCCGGTGGTAAATCCGTTGATGTTGCCTCCGGCAGTCACTCCCGTAATATTTCCGGTGGGAGTTCCGTTGGAGCTTATCGATTGGTATCTTGAGTTGTTGGTACCCAACTGAAATGAACCGTAGAGCATCAAAGAATGGTTTTTATTCTCAATACGAGGCATCCAAGTCAAGTTGTTGTCTGTAGATAATGAAAAAATTCGCTTATCTTCTACTGATGAACGATTTACATTAGAGCTGTTCCAAGCTGTAGTTGTAAGTTCTTTGGGTAAAAAAGAGTTGATACTATTGTTGTTCACATCAAACGAAACATAAGCCTTATACCTCAACATTGATTTTTCGGGGTTGAGCAAGTCGTACTGAATACGGAATGTGGGTAATATTCTTACCGAATGTGTTGTTTTATAGGCCAAATTTGCCAATGCTACCGGATTGTAAAGGTTGTATTGATCCGAAAGTTGCCCGGAGGTAGTAATCGGCATTTTATAATATCTGTCTGTATTGTTTCCTTGAATGTCTTGCTCATATACGCTCATATTGGGCATTATCTTATAGGCCGTATTCAATATGTCGGAATAATTTTCTTTATTTATGTCGGAATAATTTTTTTTATTGTTTGAGTCAGTAAAGGAGAATTCGGAAGAAAATTTTATCCTGTCGGAAACGTTGTAATCGAGATTCATACGGGTAGAATACCGCAACAACTTTTGTCCGATGACCGTTCCGGTTTGGTCGTAATACCCTCCGGAAATAAGAAAACGCGCACGCTCTCCTCCTCCCGAAATTTGTAAATAATGATCGTTGGTTGCTCCAAATTGAGTAACAGATTTGATCCAATCTGTATTGTTGTTAAAATTTTGATATTCAGAAAAAGTAGGGTCGTAGTTCAACTCTTTTATATTGGCCGTCCCATCACTTTGTCTTGGGTTAAAATACTCCTCTTTGAGCAACATTGTATAATCATCTCCGGTAAGCATTGTCATTCCTTTGGGTTGTACCGCTCCACTAAACCTGTAGGAGTACTGTACTTTGGTCTTTCCTTTAATTCCCTTTTTGGTAACTATGGAAATAACTCCGTTTGCTCCTCTAGAGCCCCAAACGGCTGTGGACGCCGCATCTTTAAGTACCGTAATACTTTCAATATCATCTACGTTTACACTCAGCAGATCTGCAAATTGCTCTTGGTTGGCTGTGGCAAATTCAAAATCGGAAACGGAAGGGGTGTCAAAAATAACTCCATTGAGCACTATAAGCGGCTCCGAGTTGGAGTTGATAGAGGTTATACCTCTGATGCGCATAGAACTGCCACTGCCAGTATCTCCCGAACTGCTTATGATGTCAAGCCCTGCAATGCGACCTTGCAAAGCGTCATCGACCGATGCCACCGAAAGCCCTTCGAATTCGCTGGAATTAATTGTTTGCATTGCGGTAGATATTTCTCGTTGCGGGATGTCCATAGTGCCGGTGTATACCTTTTTTTGTGCTTTTATCGTTACCTCGTTAAGTGTCATGGCGTCTTCCATCAATAGGTCAAACACCCGTTTGGAGCCAATATTTACTATCTGGGTGTTGTAACCTACATACGAAACCTTCAGTTTATTCGCAGAATTTTTTATTTTCATAGAAAATTCGCCGTTGATGTCGGTGATGGCAGACGAATAAATTCTGTTGTTCTTGTCGATTTCCACCACAGTAGCTGCCATTATAGGACCATCTTCGTTTGAAGAAATTTTTCCTCGAACCAATAAATTGTCAGCAGTATTTTGAGCTTTTATAGAGTGTACGAATAAGACGATCGTAATTAAGACAAATGATTTTGTAACTAATTCCTTCATAGGTTGGTTATTTAGTTATTCGTAAGTTGTAACTGTTTTTATTTTACTTTTAGCTATTTGTTTCTAATGTATAATGTTTTTGTCATACAGCAGGACATCGTCAATTTGATGTATAACCGCCCATGAAGAAGTTTCTATCAGAGACGCTTTTTGTATATCCGCATTATTAAATTTATAATCGCGCGCCATAATATTGTATAATCCATTATTTTTCAACACATTAACTGTGGAGTTGGCATTGGTGTGCAAAACGAGAGAGTTTCCCGAAAGGCGGGTTTCCAGTTTATAGTACGCTTTTTTGCCTGTAAGGGTATATGCGGCTGTTTCGTAAAAGGTGTTGCCTGTCGAAATACCGTCTATGTAAACAGAGTTATCCTGAAAATGATACTTTAAAAAGTTTACAAGCACTCTGGACAGCGAATCTTTAACACTTTGATTGGTCTCCTGCTTGATTAATTCCCAAGTGGGTAGCCCTTTGCTTATGGCATTTTGTACCGCATTGTTAGTAGGGACATATACGGAGTAATGGTATGTATTGAAAAATTTCACATTAAAATCCATTCCAGAATAGCTCTTGTCTTTATAGAAAATGGCATATTTATCCATTTCATCCTGAGTTGCCTCATCGTTTCCTTGTAATAGTTTAAAAAATTCGCTAAATTGTGGCTCTTGAGAAAGAACTTTATATACAGAATGATATGGAGGCATCAGGGTTGTATTAAGCATATATGTTTTGCCGTTACCACTACCATTGGTAGCTTTGGTTTGGTCGTAAACACGTTGCACCTCCGAAGGCTTATTTATCTCTTCATTGCCTCCTCCCCATACTTTGGTAACGCTGCCGTTGTCCACTTTTATCTCGCCTCCCCCTTTGGTACGATAATATTGCTTTCCGTCTTCAATATTTCCAACCACAATGTGATAGTCGAGCAAATCTTCCATTCTGTTGCTTATCTCTGCCGCCGAAGCTAATCTTACCGAATCTCCTATCTCTCCCGTTGCCACGTTGTATTTGTACAAGGCGGCTGTTACTGTTTTGGGTGGTTTGAATTTGAACTTAAATATCAGGGGTTCGGTTTTTGCATAAGATACAGGGTCAACGTAGTAGAAACCGTCTCCAAAAATATCGCCGGTATTGGGGATATCGAATGGGACGATAAAGCTATAGTAACTGTCCATAGACAGCAGGTAGGCGTCGAATTGAAGAGACGAAACTCCCCAATTAAATATTCTAGTGTTATCGTTTATTAATACCGGCGCGGTAACCGCTACATACGAAGCTGGTGCGTATATTTTATTTGTTACATATATCACTCCATTGCTCCCTACATAGCTTTTTACCACATCTCCCTTAGTTATTCCCATCGGTTCTTTCGCATCGTTCATTATTTCGCCAAATCTGTTGGGCAACGTACTTAAAAACGATGGTTTCATGTGATTGCGAATGAGGTCGTCGAGAACATCGTTGGGAATACTATCGATGGTGTGATATTTTTCAATTAAAAATTTCCCCCCACCGGTGTAAAAAAAGTTGTTCATAGTTTCGCTAGTAGGTACAAAAATGGTAGCCATATCTGTCTGTCCGTTCCCATTCAGATTATAACTATTCCACCCCGGGTCGTATTCCAGATATCCTGCTTGGGCGACTCCATATCTATCGTTCAGATTTGAACCGGAAGGTGTGGATGACCTTTCGGAGAAGTATCTTTTTACAAAAATAGAATCGTTAAATTCGGGGTGGAGCAATTTGTATGATGCCGTTGATTGGGCATCGTAGTAAGGCGCGGCATATCTTTCGAGTATGCTGCTAAAGATTTTTGTTTCGGGTGATGTGCGTATAATCTCCGCCATATTGGATGGTGGAATAAGAACATCTTTCAATATATTGATATAGCCGTTTTTACAAGTAATATCACGTACTATTACTTCATTGCCATAGATATGGGCATCGTTGTGGTTTCTTGATTCTCCATTAAAAATTATAGAAAAATCTTCGTTGGTGATACCTTTGAATGTCATTTGCGACTGAAGAAAATGTAGCATTGTAATAGGTGTGTTGTCTTTCATCAAATACATCCCTCCTGCCCTGTAATAATCCCAGTTAGAGTTGAGTGGCAGCGCGCCTGAAGGCTCAAAGTTTATGGAATCAAGAACGGATAATGCCGTCAATCTTCGCAAAGCGACATCCTCTACCGGTCCCTGTATATTTGGCATCAATTCTACCAAATAAGCGTTGTTAATCATCGAAGAGTTCAGTATCAATTTCTTTTGAGCAGTTGTAAATCCTTCGTATGACGTTACTCCCCAAGAATTTGATTTGTAAAACCGGTCAAAAGCGGCATCATCTGCCACAAACAGTGTTTTACTTCCTGTAAGTTTCAAAACCTCGCCATACTCCAAATCGTCTATCAGCCGAAGATAAGTAACAAATTTATATTTATTCCCTACCGAATCGGTATAACCCTGTTCTAATTGCTTATAGATACTCTCGCCCAACCAGGCTGGCTTATTATTCGATAAATCATCAAAATCGTTTGTACAGGCGCCTGCCGATACCAGTAAAAGTATCAGGTAAACAAATCTGCCAATTTTTTTTGTTTGAATGACAAATGGTGCTTTTTTCATACAATGAGATATAAATATGTTTTTTCTCTCTTCAAACACAAAGAGAGGTATTAATATGGTATTAAAAAAATAAATGAAAATCTTATTTTCGGTCTTGTGGCAACGGAGCCTTTTTCTTTTCAAGCGCTGCCCTCATTTTATCTGTTAAAGATTTTTTAGAAGATGCTATGTTATTACGCTCAACCGGGTCTTTTTTCAGATCGTAGAGTTGACCGTCCATACTGTCTCCCGCCTCTGTAACAACCCCTTTTTTCTTTACATATTTGCCGTTCGGTTCAATATACTTGTAGCGCGGTGTTACCAACGACAAAGTACTGTATATACTTTGCTCTATCAATTCTTTACGCCCTTTTTTGTTTTTTCCTGTCAATGTTTTCCAAATATTTTCACTGTCAGGAGCAACCCCTTCAGGAAGAATTGTGCCCAAATAATCGGCAAAAGATTTGAAAAAGTCTATCTGTGAAATTAATGCATCCGATGTTTTGGAAGATTTTATCTCTTGGGGCCACCGTACTATCATAGGCACACGGGTTCCTCCTTCGAAGACACTGCATTTCCAACCTCGGTATATTCCTGCCGGTTTGTGTGTTCCCACCAATTCTTTAGCTTGGTCGTGATAGCCGTCATCCAATACAGGACCGTTGTCGCTTGTCAATATAATTATTGTATTGTCGGCTAGTTTCAAACTGTCTAAGGTTTCCATAATCCGTCCTACGCAATAATCAAACGATAGTATTGCATCGCCTCTAGGTCCCATACCACTTTTCCCGACAAACCGCTCGTGCGGTATGCGCGGCACATGAATATCGTTGGTTGCAAAATAGAGAAAAAAGGGAGTGTTTTGATTGTTTTGGATAAATTTAACCGCTTTTCGGGTGATGTCGTCTGCGATATCCTCGTCTCTCCACAAGGCAGACTTCCCTCCTTTCATATATCCAATCCGGGGTATTCCGTTTACTATAGCCATATTGTGTCCTACGGAGGGATGCATACGTAACAGTTCCGGATTGTTTTTTCCTGTGGGTTCTCCGTCAAACGGCTTGCTATAGCTAACTTCAATTGGGTCTGCGGGATCAAGGTTATCGACTTTTCCGTTTTCGATAAACACGCAAGGTACTCTGTCTCCGGTTGCCGCCATAATGTAAGAGTAGTCAAATCCTAAGTCGGACAAGCCGGGTTCTATTTTTCCGTTCCATTCCTGTTTTCCTCTTTCTCCTCCCAATCCTAAGTGCCATTTTCCAATGGCGGCGGTAGTATATCCCGATTTTTTAAACATATCCGCTATCGTATATTGCTCCGGTTTGATAATCATAGCAGCATCGCCCGGCGCAATCCCTGTACCTGCGACGCGCCAAGGATACATCCCTGTGAGCATTCCGTAACGCGAAGGGGTGCTTACCGAAGAGGTGGAATGGCAGTTGGTAAACCGGATGCCTTCGTCGGCAAGTGTGTTTACGTTTGGTGTGTTTACAGTTGTTGCTCCCAACCAACCGAGATCGCCGTAACCAATATCATCTGCATAAATTAATACAACATTTGGCTTTTCGACATCGCCTGCCATAACCATATGCGGAACCAAAATACTCGTCAATACCGGAAATACTGCTTTTCTTTTTGAAAATTTCATCATTTGAATTATTCTATTTTTTTCAAGAAAACTATTTGTAGAATAAATAGTTGTGTTCTCCATATATAATGTTCGTGCCTTGAGATGGTGAAATTATATCTTTTTCTCATTTATACTTAGTACACATACTAAATCGAAATTATTTATGACAATTTGAAAATTATTTGCATTTTATCGTATTTTTAAACCTCAATATTCCCTATTGCCTGATATTAAATTGATTAAAAATAATCGTAACCACTCGACCACTCAAAAAATATATTTGGTTGAGTATGTACACAGTATAACCATTTGACACCAATACGGTATAAACAGCTATTTAAGAATAGTTTAATAGGGTTTTGCAGCTGAAACAAATACTTCAAACAGATTTTGTTTGTTTCTTATAATCGTATTTGCAAATTGTAGTGCTGGGTGTAAAAGTTATTTCTGCTTTTGTTCGATTTGAGCATTTCGCCCGCTTTCTACTTTATTTTTAATGTCAGACTGTCTGCCATAAAACATTATCGTCCGGTGCGGTATCAAGGTTTTCCTGTATCAAAATACCAAACCTAACTTTGGAGTATTGTCTGTTGATAGAGGTTAGTTGGTTTTATAGTATTATTGTGAAAACTAAATATTTTACCATTCTATCTCTCCTTTACCGCATTGTTTCAAGTATTGATTTGCCGCCACAAAATGATTATTGCCGATAAATCCTCGGTAGGCGGAGAGTGGTGATGGATGAACCGATTTGAGTATCAGATGTTTTTGAGTATCTATAAATGCCCCTTTTTGTTGGGCGTAATTTCCCCAAAGCATAAATACCAAATTGTTTTTTTCATAGGCGAGCAATTTTATTACTGTGTCGGTAAAGGATTCCCATCCACGCCCTTGATGCGAACCGGCTCTGCTTGCCTCTACAGTAAGTGTAGCGTTGAGGAGTAATACCCCTTGTTTTGCCCAACGTGCCAAGTTTCCACTCTGCGGTATGGGTTTACCCAAGCTCCGTTCTATCTCTTTGAATATATTTATTAAAGAGGGGGGAGATTCTATGCCATTGTTTACCGAAAAGCACAAGCCGTGTGCCTGCCCCACTCCGTGGTAAGGGTCTTGACCAATAACAACCACTTTAACGCTATCAAACGGGCAACTATCGAAAGCGTTGAATATCAGTTTTGCAGGAGGGTAAATCTGTTTGCTGGAATATTCCCGTTTGACAAAATCGGTTAGATCTTTGAAATAGGTTTTGTCAAACTCGGGTTGTAATCGTTTTTTCCAACTTTCCTCAATTTTTACTTCCATTTGCTTTTAGTAATTAATGCTTTGAGTAAAAGCTTGTGAGTTTGTCCGTTTTACCTTGGTTTAATTATAAATTCTCAACGGCTTTTTTCAGTTTTTCCATCGATTCAACTAATATTCTGCGAGGGCAGCCTATATTCAGGCGTAAATGGAGTTCGCCTCCGGGACCAAAAGTGGTGCCTTTGTTTAATCCCAGTCCTGCTTTATGTACCATAAAGTTTTGTAATTCATTGGTGTTCATATCTATACCAGAGCAGTCGAGCCAAACAAGAAAAGATGCCTGCGGAATCATTGGCTTGATTTGCGGAATATTTTTATGTAAAAATTCGACAATATAATCCAAGTTTCCTTGTAAATATTCCGTCATTTGTTTTAGCCACTCTTCCCCTTTTTGGTAGGCGGCTTTTGCTGCGATGTATGCAAATATGTTTCCGTTGGCGAGTTCCGAATTTTCCAAAAAATCTCCAAATTTTTTCCTTATTTCTTTGTTGGGTATAATGTACGAGGAGCTAATTAATCCGGCCATATTAAATGTCTTGCTAGGTGCCATATAGGTAATGCTATTTTGCTCCGCAAGTTCCGATACGGTTGCAAAAGGAACATGTTTTTCGCCCGGCAAAGCCATATCGGAATGAATTTCGTCGGAAACAACCAAAATTCCATGTTTGTAGCAAATTCCGGCTAAACGTTTCATTGTCTCGGCATCCCAAATCTTTCCGCCCGGATTGTGCGGATTGCAGAGTATAAACAGCCGGGTACGTCCCGTTATTTTTCTTTCTAAATCTTCAAAATCCATCTCAAACCGTCCATTAATCTCTTTCAGAGGGTTGTACACAACTTTTCGGTTATTTTTGGCAGGTACGTTGGTAAACGGTGGGTAAACCGGCGGTTGAACTATTACTTCATCATTGGGTTGTGTGAAAGCATTTACGGCAAATGCCAGTCCGGGTACAATTCCCGGCAGGAATCCGAGCCATTCTCTCTCTATTTTCCATTGATGGTGGTGGTCAATCCAACGGATAATGCTCTCAAAATAGTCTTCGCAAGGGGTGGAATATCCAAAAATGGGATGGTTGCAACGATCTGTTATTGCATCGATAATAAAATCGGGAGTGCGAAAGTCCATATCGGCTACCCAAAGCGGTGTCACATCTGGTGTTCCAAAAACCTTTTCGCACATTTCTATTTTTACTGCTCCCGTATTGCGGCGGTCAATGATTTCGTCAAAGTCGTATTTCATATATTTTGTTTTGTATTGTGTTTGTTTCAAAAAAAAAATCAAATTTCACATTTTTATAAACTCCCTTTGGTGGTTGGCAGCTCGTAGTTGAAAATATCCCTTTTTACCGCCATCTTTATCGACTTTGCAAAGGCTTTGAATATCCCTTCCATTTTATGATGTTCGTTGTCTCCTTCGGCTTTGATGTTTAGATTCATTTTTGCCGCATCGCTCAAAGATTTAAAAAAATGCAACAGCATCTCGGTCGGAAAGTCGCCCACATATTCACGTTTAAAGTCAGCATCGAACACAAGCCAGCTCCGCCCTCCAAAATCCAATGCAACGCTACACAGACAATCGTCCATAGGAAGGCAAAAACCGTAGCGTTCAATGCCTCTTTTGCTCCCCAGCGATTTGTAAACGGCTTCTCCCAAAGCAATAGCGGTATCTTCAATAGTATGATGCTCGTCCACTTCCAAATCGCCTTTTGCCCAAATAGTCAAATCGCACCCAGAATGACGACCTATCTGTTCCAGCATATGATCAAAAAACTTCAATCCGGTAGTTATACTCGTTTTTCCCGAACCGTTGAGATTGATTTCGACGAATATGTCGGTTTCATTGGTCTTTCTGTGTATGGTTGCTTTTCTTTCTCCCGCAAGAACAAACTCGGAAATTTTATCCCACTCGGTGGTCTGCAAAATACAGGTGTCTCTCAACTCGTCTGGTTCAATTATATTGCCAGCTGGATTGAGCAAAATGGCTTTGCATTCTAAGTTTTTGGCTAATTGAACATCTGAAAGCCGGTCTCCGATTACCAATGAATTTTTTAGATCATACTTTTCGCTAAAAAATTCGGTAAGCATTGCTGTACCCGGTTTGCGTGTCGGGAGTGGATTTTGCTCGGTAGAGACATCAATAAATATTTTGAAAAATTCAATTCCCTCGTTCTTTAACAATTGTAAAAGTTTGTTCTGCACAGAATCAAAATGGTCTTTGGGGTATGTTTCCGTTCCTAATCCATCTTGGTTGCTAACCATAACAAGTTCAAAATCTGTTTTTTGCGAGATGGTATATAAGTTGCGGATAACTCCCGGCAATAATTCGAGTTGTTCTAAGGTATCTATTTGACAGGTAGTTGGGGGTTCTGCTATTAGTGTGCCATCGCGATCGATAAAAAGTACTTTTTGGAGCATTGCTTTTACACTTTTTGGTATTTGGAAAATATAAAAAACGCAAAGATAACATATATTATTGGAAGAAGTAAAAAGTTCCTGCGCTTTGATAGATGGCGAGACGGGTGATGAAAAAGTTTAGACATCTTTCTGAGATAGAAAAACAAACAAGCTCTATAGCAGGTTTTGGCTTGTATTCTGCCATAGAGCTTATCTATATTAGCGTTTTATTGCTCTATAAATTTCACCAATCCATAGAACCAATGAGGTTGAACCAATAATAATGGTCCAATCCTTAAATGATAATGGTACTGTTCTGAAAGCGTCTCCTCCAAATTCAACGATTAATATTTGTCCCACTAAAATGACAAACGCTACAGTTAAAAAACCAATAGATTTGTTTAGCCCATAAAAAGCTGATTTACCTGAGGCAAATGCTTTTGCATTAAACATATTCCAAAATTGTAACATTACAAATATTGTGAAGAAGCGAGATAAGTCATAGCGGCTAACTTCACCATTATTTGAAAAATGAAAGAGAAGTCCTAATAAAATAACAACAAAAGAAAAACCAACAAACAAAATATTGGAACGCATTGGAGGAGTGATTATAAAATCCTCGTTTTTTCTGGGCTTACTATCCATTACCCGAAAATTTGGAGGCAGAGAAGCTAATGCTCCTGCTGCAAACGTATCCATAATTAAATTTACCCAAAGCATTTGTGTAACAGTCAATGGTAATTCATGACCGAATATTGAGCCTAAAAACACAATAATAAGGGCGGCAACATTTATCGTTAATTGAAAAATAATAAAACGCTGAATATTCTGATATAATGAACGACCCCACATTACAGCAGTTGCAATACTACTAAAAGAGTCATCTAATAGGGTAATATCGCTTGCTTCTTTAGCAACAGAAGTTCCCGACCCCATCGATAGACCAACATGAGCAAAATTTAGTGCCGGTGCATCATTGGTACCATCACCTGTAACGGCAACAACTGAACCGTTTCTTTGCAGCAATTGGACTAATCGTTGCTTGTCGGTTGGTCTTGCTCTACACATTATTTTAAGATGTCGAACTCTATTCAACGCCTCTTCGTCTGGCAAATTTTCAAATTCAACGCCTGTTAATATATTGTGTAAATTATCGCTATCATTCCAAATGCCTATCTGACGGCCAATTTCTTTAGCTGTGCCTGGAGTATCGCCCGTAACAATTTTAACTTCGATACCTGCATTTAAGCATTTTGTTACCGCAGAAGGAACATCTAATCTAATAGGGTCTGAAATAGCAGTTATTCCAAGAAAGACAAGATTTGAATTAATTAATTTTCCATTTTCAAACCGGTCAATATTATCTTCGATAATTTCGTATGCGAATCCTAAGGTTCTCATTGCCTGATTCTGATATTGGGTTAGAGAATTTTCTATGATTAAGCTGTACTCCTCGACAGCTTTTAAACCCTGCTCTGTCAATATCTGGCTACATTTTGACAAAACAATTTCAGGAGCTCCTTTAACATATAATATTTTTTTATTTAATAACGGACTGTTAACCAAAGAAGCCATAAATTTTCTTTCGGTAGAGAATGTAAGCTGTTCAATGATCTTCGCATCTTCACGAATATCTAAGTAATTTATACCCTGTTCATACAACCATAATAATAGAGCAGCTTCGGTTGGATTACCTAAAGTTTTTATTTTCGATGACTCCGAATAATCAAGATACGCTGTTGAATTTACAGAAATACTCTCTTTGATAATATTATGGTTTTCTTCATTTGAAAGTTTATTCCCATTTAAGCAGAAAAAATCGGCTTTATAAACTTGCATTTGATTTTGGGTCAAAGTGCCGGTTTTATCTGTACAAATAACAGTAGCCGCTCCCATTGTCTCACAAGCATGCATTTTTCTCACCAGATTATTGTTTTGAAGCATTCTACGCATACTTAAAGCTAAACTTAGGGTTACACTCATAGGTAGGCCTTCGGGAACTGCAACTACAATCAGTGTAACGGCAACCATAAAATATTGCAAAATACGACCTGCAACATCTAAGCTAACCCAAGATTCAGAATTTAATGGATTTATTCCAAATAAGTAACCAATAAGAGCTAGTAGAATATATGTTCCAACGCCATATAAAATCCACCGTAACCAACTACCATTTTCAACACTTGCAGGTAATGCTTTTTCTTTTCCCAACAATTCAAACAAATCATATATGGTTGGTAACCAAACCTTTACCAAAACTACTGAAAATGAAAATATTACAACACCAATCGAAACCAATTGACCAACGGTATAATGTGTCTCTCCTAAAAACAAATCTTTAACAAATAGAGATATAAATGTCAAAACAGCTAAGGCAAAACCAACAACACCAATAAATTTAGCCAGTTTGTCCAATTGCTTATTCAACGGAGTTTCTTCACCACTCATTTCGGTTGCTTTCTCTGCAACTTTACCAAATTCTGTTTCATCACCAACTTTCTTTATCTCAAGTGTTCCATGACCGTTCATCAATTTTGTCCCTCTCATTGCCCAATTTGAAGGATATGTCGAATCTGAATGAAAGTTGGCAGGATTGGTAGTTTTGTCAATGATAGGCTCGCCGGTTAAGCATGATTCATCTATTTGAAGAGACACTGCTTCGAGTAATTCTCCATCGGCAGGAACTTCTTCACCTACATCGAGGGTTACAACATCGCCAACAACAATTTCTTTTTTTTGTATTTCGTAAATATTTCCATTTCGTATAACCTTGTAAAGTGTGTCGTCATTAACTTTATTCAAAACATCAAACTTCTTATTTACATCCACCTCAAACCAAAAAGCAACACCGGTTGCTAATAGAATAGCAAAAAAGATACCTATTGTTTCGGCAAACTCCATATGGACAAATGAAATACCTAATGAAAGAAATGCCGCTATTAAAAGTATTCTGATGATTGGGTCTTCAAACTTTTCTAAAAAATGTTTCCATAAAGGTTTTCTCTCAGGTGGAGTTAAAATATTTTCTCCATGTTTATTACGGCTTTCTATAACTTGCTCATCAGAAAGCCCGGTGTAGCGCTTTTTATGTTCCATCTTATTTTAATAAATCTACTAATGACTGTGGCGGTTGCTTTGGTTTTATTTTAAGCTCTTTTTGATAAAATAAATATTATTCAATTTACCATTACATTGATTTTTAACTATTTAAAAAGTCATTTTATCATTTTCAAAAACTCTGCTTCACTTACGATTTTCACTCCCAATTTTTCAGCTTTTTTCAATTTTTCAGGTCCCATATTTTCTCCGGCAAGGATAAAGCTTGTTTTGCCCGATATACTCCCCACGTTTTTACCTCCATGCTGTTCGATAATAACTTTATACTCATCGCGTGAATACTCTGAGAAAGTACCACTGATGATTATCGATTTCCCGTCCAATACGTTACTTTTTAATTGCATATTTTCTTTCGATATCGAAAATTGTAATTCTACACTTTTCAATTTCTCAATCACTTCAATATTCGCGATTTCCGAAAAATAGTTTATCACGCTCTCCGCTATTTTTTCTCCTATTTCTTCGGTAGAGACCAATTCTTCAAATGTTGCCTTTGCCAGGTTGTCAATATTCTTAAATGCGGTAACCAATTTTTTGGCTATCGTTTCGCCTACAAAACGTATCCCAAGCGCAAACAAAACCCTTTCGAAAGGTATGGTTTTTGAGTTCTCAACTCCTTTCAAAATATTTTGTGCCGATTTGGTTCCTAACCGCTCTAACCGCTCCAGATCAGAAACTTGCAGTTTGTAAATATCCGAGATATTGTTGAGCAAAGCATTTTGGTAGAGCAAATTAATAGTTTCTTCACCCAATCCGTCAATATTCATTGCTTTGCGGCTTACGAAATGAATCATTTTTCCTTTTATCTGAGGGGGGCAGTTGTTTTCATTAGGGCAATAATATGCCGTTTCGTCCTCAAAACGTACCAACTCAACGCCACATTCGGGGCAGTTTTTAATAAATTCAACTTTTTCTCCCACATTTTTTCTGGCTGTCAAATCCACAGCCGTAATTTTAGGGATAATTTCTCCCCCTTTTTCCACAAAAACCATATCGCCCATATGCAGGTCGAGTGATTGGATAATATCTGCATTGTGCAGCGAAGCGCGCTTCACAACCGTACCCGAAAGTTGTACCGGTTCAAGGTTGGCAACCGGAGTAACGGCTCCGGTACGTCCTACCTGAAAAGTTACAGAATTTAGACGGGTAATCGCCTTTTCTGCCTGAAACTTGTAAGCGATAGCCCAACGAGGAGATTTTGCTGTAAAGCCCAGACTTTTTTGTTGAATGAGAGAGTTTACTTTAATTACAATCCCATCGGTTGCCACAGGCAGGTTCTTTCTTTCCACGTCCCAATAGTTGATAAAAGCTATGACTTCCTCCAAATTTACACACAGTTTTGTTGCATCCGACACTTTGAATCCCCATTTTTCAGCCCATTGCAAGTTTTCATAATGTTTGTCGGAAGGAAGATTTTCACCAAGCAGAGAATAGAAATATCCGTCTAAACGACGTTTGGCAACTTCGCCCGAATTTTGCATTTTTAGTGTCCCCGATGCGGCATTACGAGGGTTGGCAAACAACGGTTCGCCCTGTGATTCACGTTTGTGATTCAAGTTCTCAAATACTGTCCATGGCATTAAAATTTCTCCCCGTATCTCAAACTTCTCAAAAAAATCATCTCCAAGTAACTTTAGAGGAACAGTACGAATAGTTTTTACGTTGGTTGTAACATCGTCTCCTTTTTCGCCATCTCCTCTTGTTACGGCTGTTTGTAACTCTCCGTTTTCGTAAATCAACGAAATAGAAACTCCATCGTACTTCAGCTCGCAAACCAACTCAAAGCTGTCATTCAACCCTTTTTTTACCCTTTCATAAAAGTCTCTTACTTCGCCTTCAGAGTAGGTATTGCCCAGCGACAGCATCGGATATTGATGCTTTATTTGTTTAAATGAAACATTAATATCGCTCCCCACACGCTGTGTCGGAGAGTTTGAATCAAAAAACTCGGGATATTTCGTTTCCAACTCCTGTAGTTGTTGCATTTTTTTATCAAAATCAAAATCGGTAACAGTCGGAGTGTTCAACACATAATAATTATAATTGTATTGTTCAAGTTTCTTCCGAAGAGATAAGATTTGTTCTCTTACACCCTCGGATGGAGTACTTTCTTCGAACAAGGAAGGGATGTCGCGGCTTGACTTTTTCATTAAATTATATTTGCAAAGTTCGAATGTAGGTAAATTATGTAAAATAATTAATTCAATATCTTTCAGAGACAATTATCAAATAATAAGTATTGTAAATTGTAATTAAATTTTTACAATTACTCACAATACCAAATACAATAATTTGTGAGGCTGTTCTTATAAAAAGAACAGCCTCACAAGTTTATCAACCATATTTTTTTTACTATATATTTTATACTATACTTAGGGGCTTATTGAAATAAAAAAATTGAAGGCAAGAGTGAATTTAACAAAAGATATTTGTTATCTCAACTTCATCTGCTGCCTTATATTCTCTGCATCTGTAGCTGAGAGTTTAAAGTTATTTAAGATGACCGATTCTTTTTTCAAATTATCTTTTTTCGAAAATAGATTTGCCGGGATTTTACTCGATTTGGGCGCCGATTGCCTGCTTATCGACATCGGTTTTCCTGTTGTAATAATAGAGATGGTATTTGCCAGCAAATAATCGGTGGTATCTCCGATTGGTCTCCAAGCCGAGGGATTATTTTCGAGACTCTCAATAGGATAGTCTGGTGTCAAATAGCCCGGATTAGCAAAACTGGTACTATTTTTATTGGTGTATTCGGCAATAATCGGCTGCATAGCCCAATTTTCCAAACTATTTTTTTCTATTTTTGAAAGAGAATTTTCATCATAGACAGTAGCACCCACAGATTCGTCGTACCCATGTATGGTGATGGACGCTGTATATTTCCCCCCTGTTTCTTCTCCTACGTGTACCACATTCATATAATTTCTCAAGCAATATGTGATAAGCTCCGATGCCGAATACGAGTCTCCGGTAGCGATAATATAAACTGTATTCGAACTTAAATTTAGGTTGGCATTTAACGGATTTTGTTCTGACTTTGAGTCATATTCTCCCAAATTATCTGTTCGACTGTATCCCTCGGTATCGAAATATTCATTCAAAAACGAATTGTATGACATTTTTACCAAAACCGACTTGTTTTCTACGTCAGCTTTGGGAGCTATTAGAGAGCTTAAATACGATGCCGCCGTAACGGATCCCCCATGATTGTATCTCAAATCCAGAATAATATCTGTGACGTCTTGTTCTTTGAACTCACTAAACACCTGATACAGCCGATTATTGTAATTGCTTATAAAACCGGTATAAAAGAGATATGCTATTTTATGTCCCTGCGTTTCGTACACCTGATGATAAAGAACAGGATCGGTTTCAATCTCTCTCGGAGTTACCGTTACTTCGCGCACATTGGAGCTGTGTTGGTTGGTAAAGGTAATAGTAATGGCAGAAACTCCAAACAACGCTTCATAATTAGACAGGGTAATGTCTTGATTGTTTATTTTGGTAAAAATATCTCCTCTGGTTATACCCGCTTCGGAGGCAGGGGTATTAGGATATACGTATTTAACTATCCCAACGAGGGTTTTCATTTTTGAGTCTGTCCAAAGCAACATCAGGTCAAATCCGAAATCTTTGGGCGTACCGGCAAATTCTGCCAGCAATGCCTGTACATCGTCCGTTATCCAAGACCAGCCTTGTTTTTTATCTGTTGCGTTCAGAATACTTTCAAAGTAAGTCAGGGGTTCAGATGTGGAGGAGGGTTTTATATCTTTCATTGCATTAGCCCACAAGTAGTATGTGGACATTCCGTCGTAAACAAATTGCGAAACAACAGCATTTTGAGCATTGTTGTCGTCGAGTTCATCCTTTTTACAAGAATTAAAAAAGAAAAAGATTGCCGCCAAAGCACTTAAAGATAAATATAGTCTTTTCATAACTGTAATAAATTAATTTAACGTCTTTTTTTGAACCTGCTAAATTACAAAATATTTTGGATAAAGATATTTTGTAATTTATTATTCTTTTTCATCTATGGTATTCATATCGCTCAAATACAACTCGAGTGCCTTTGCCGAAATTGTTATTTCCCAAATGGAATATGCCAACGATATTATAAGAAATACCAATGCTACTCCAAATATGTAAGCGGCAACAACCGGATGATTGATGTAAATCAAAAACATAGTAGCTACACACAGGAGTAAACTCACAATGCCGAATATTTGCATTCGTTTGATAAGCTTTAGTCTTTTTCTCAAATTGTCTATCTGTCCTTTGGTTATGGCGGTGGGTTCTTCCATATAGCGGTCTTTCAACCCTCTGACCAATGCCGCATAAGAAAGGAACCGGTTGGTATAAGCCAAAAATATAAGTGAAATAGCCGAAAAAATAAAGGTGGGAGTAATGAGAGTCAGTCCTTCCATAATATATTCTGTTTTATATCGGAAAATATAAACCCAAATTAAAAGAAATAATATAATCGTTTTTTAATTGATAACCGTCTTTTTTGTCCAACGCATATCCTACCCCAAGTCCGGCTTGAAATAGCCGGCTTGCTCTGTAAACAAACATAGGACCGAGATATACGGCTTTGTAATCGTTGCCAAATCCGCTCTGCCAAGCCTGTAGTGAACAGTACGAAGATTGCGCCGTAGGATATAAGTAGTAATTTACCCCTGCTGAAAATCCCGAAATACCAACTCCAAGTTTGGCACCAATACGGGGCAAAAACATGGTTTCTAAATCTGCTCCTAAAAGAGAGTTTCCTCCCAGTCCAAATCCTACGCTTACGGCTGTTTCACCTACAAACTCCGAAACCGGCACATCCCTTATAAGTGTTTGAGAAAAAGCAGGATATATCAAAACAAAAAGAAGTATGAGAATAAAAAAAAGTTTTTTCATTGACAATGAGTTGAATTTATATATGTGTGTTGTCGTTCTGTACCATTTTTAAAATATCCTTCACTTTATCGCCCATCAGATTTCCCAACATACATTCTGCTTTACCTTTTCCGGTGTCCACAAACGATCACAACGTATTTTTTTCGATCAATCTCTTTTTTGTTTCAAAATAAAAAAAGGGGGAAGGGAGGTTGCAGTTGCTTTCAATTTTTCAATTATATCAATTCCGATCTTTGGATGCAATAGTCCGGCCGTTGCCTGACCAACATCAGGCATCGTAAAATGTACAGTTGATCGTTTCAACGGCAATTTTCGTCTTCTTCCACCTCGGTACGGATTAATTCTGCCAGTTTTTTTCCTAACAGTATGCTTGATTGGTAGTTGTTCTCTTTTAATCCCATTTTTTCTTCTATTGAGAAATCAGGGGTCCTCCATTTCATATTTTCGGCAAATGTCGTTAGCTTTTTAGCTGCAACTCCCGCCCATGAAAATGAGCCAAAATAGGCAAAATCTCTATTTTTTATCCCTCTGTTTTCTATTTTCCGTATCAGTGCGTCTATTTCGGGGTGTAAGTCGTTGCAGTAAGTGGGGCTACCAATGACTAATCCTTTATATTTGAAAATATCTTTGAGAATGACAGATGAATCAACGGTAGCCACATGGTGCATAACCACATTTTTGATACCACCCATTACCAATCCTTTGGCAACCGCCTCAGCTATTTGCTCTGTATTGCCATACATAGAACCGTAAGCAATCACAGCTCCTTCTTTGGCTTCGTATCGGCTCATCCTGTCATATATATCCACAGTTTTATCGATATATTCTTTCCAAATGGGACCGTGTGTAGGGCAAATTATCTCTATTTCGAGCGGAGTGAGTTTTTGTAAGGCTTTTTGTACGGGCGAACCGTACTTACCTATTATATTTGCATAGTAAAGCGCCATCTCATCCCAGTATCTTTCCACGCTGATTTCTTCATCGATTACCCCTCCATCCAATGCTCCAAAACATCCGAAAGCATCACCGGAGAAAAGAGTTTTAGTGGTAATATCATATGTCATCATTGTTTCGGGCCAGTGTACCATCGGAGTAAGATGAAACTGTAATTGGTGTAAGCCGAGTGGTAAAATTTCCCCATCTTTTATTTCGAGCATATTATCGTCAATACCGTAATACCCTTCTATCATTCCAAGTGTTTTGGCATTGCCTACCAGCGTTATGCTAGGATAGTATTTTCTTATCAGACTGATGGAGCTGGAATGGTCAGGTTCCATATGATTGATAATCAAATAATCGATATTTTTTTCATTTAATTGAGATTTTATTTTTTGCACAAATAAATCTCCATAGCAAATATCAACGGTATCTATAAGAGCTATTTTTTCATCTACAATCAAATACGAGTTGTAAGATACCCCTTTGGGGATGGGGATAATGTTTTCAAATTTGGCTTTGATACGATCGTTTACGCCCACATAAAAAGTATCTTTTGCCACTTTGCGATTTAGAAACATAATAAATTTGTTTATAATAAATATATTCTGTAACTCTATCGGTTGGGGATAAAGCTACAAAATACACACTTTTTTTCCGTCTACAAAGATACTAATTTTACTGAGATTGCCCGTTATTTATTTTCAATTATTTATTGTCCAATTGTCCGAAAACTCGTTGCAGCAAAGTGCTTACGCGCTCGGTGGGATTTTGTCGGATGCTCTTTTCTTGGTCGGCTATTTTTACAAATAACGCATCTAAGGCTTTGCCTGTAACATACTGCTCCAAATCGACATTCACGGTTTTTAATCCGGCTGCCGCTCCTATTGGATTGTTTGCCACAGAGTTATAGGTAGAGGTTAATGTATTCCAAGTTTTGGAGGTTGAAGTATTGTAAACCAATGGTTTGTTTAAAGATGTCCGTATTTTGGAGGCAAAAGCGTTTTGAAGTTGTGTATAGGTTGTTTTTTTGAGATACTCTGTTGCAGCGTTGTTTCCTCCAAAAAGTATCCCGACTCCGTCTGTGATAGACATACTCAAGATAGCATTTTTGAAAATGGGAGCAGCTTCCTTTACCGCATCTTCCGCAGCGCGATTCATTGAGAGCACGGCTTTATCCACCAATTGACTGCCCCCGGGTATGAGTTTTATGTTGTTTACGATAGCCTGTGCCTCGCTTGGCAACAATATTTTGAGTATGGCATCGTTAAAAAAACCATCTTGAACTCCCAATGTTTGCACGGCAGATTCTATTCCCAAATTCAATGCGCTTTTCAAACCTGCTACGTTTTCCTGCTCGGTTACTCCGGTGGAGCCCAATGTGCCAACAGCGGTGTTTGCAACAGACATCAATTCTGCGCATGAAATCATCGCGATAGCCAATAAACCAATAATGAATGCTTTTTTCATTTTCTTTCTTTTTATTTTTTACTATTTTTTTTATTGATAAAATAATTTTACCGACGTGCAAACACAATTATTGTACCAAACTATCTCTTATGTTGAATATTTTTTTTACTCAAAGTTTGCCTATCGTCAATGGTTATCCTATATACAGATAAACAGAAGATATACTGTTGAGTTCATTTGCCTTGACTCGTGTTTTTTGAATACCTCTTACCAAAAAACAGGTACGGTCTATTAGCATTTTGCCTGTGGTATCAAGATATTTGCAACCTTATGTTTATGCTTTGAGCGAATGTTACGTGTTAAGTTACACAACCATTATTAAATTTACCTCTTCCTTTTGTTAAATTTTACATATACAACTCATAATCAACAAACTAAATATTGGCACATTAATTGTATTTTAGCATTCAAAATAACTAAAAAATAAAATGATGAGAAAAATCACTTGGATATTCGTTGCGTTTTTAGCACTGTTCTCCAGCGAGATAAACGCACAAAATGACTCTAAAGCCGTAACAATAATAGAGCAGATATTAAATTTTTCAAAAAACGATGCCGTAAAGACCAATTTTACGTTGGTAACGAAAACGGTAGCCTCCAAAGAGCAAAGGCTATCGGGAGACATAACAATGAAAGGAGATAAATTTTTGCTCAATATAGGGGGAATGAACGTACTCTTTGACGGAAAAACTCAATGGGCTTACAGTGAGGACATCAATGAAGTAACTATAACAGAACCCACAAAAAAAGAGATAGCCGAAACAAATCCAATGGCAATATTGGCTGCATACAAGGCAAATTCTGCTATCAAAATGATTAAATCATCCTCCACCACACACACCATACAGATAACGCCCAAAGCGGTAGATTCCGACATCAAAAAAGTACTGGTCAATGTAAACAAAAAGAATAATTATCCGTTATCTATACAAATAACAAACAAAAAAGGAGACATTACAACGTTAACTTTCTCGCAGTTCAAATCCGACCTTAAAATTTCGGAGAATGTGTTTGCTTTCAACAAAAATAAATATAAAAATCTGGAAACAAACGATTTGAGATAATATAAGTATTTGCTATAATCGCTAAGCAGATAAAACGTTTCTCTTTCTTTTTCGAGAAACGTTTTCTTGTTTGGTGATGCAAATAAAAAGCGGTATTTTTGCATCAAATTTATTATAATAATATCACTATATAAAACTATGAACGAAAAAGTAAAATGCTTGATTATAGGCTCGGGGCCTGCAGGATATACAGCTGCAATCTATGCAGCGCGCGCCAACCTCTCTCCAGTAATGTACGAGGGCTTACAACCGGGAGGACAATTGACCACCACCACCGAAGTAGAAAATTTTCCCGGCTACCCTGAAGGAATCACAGGGACGGAGTTGATGGAAGACTTAAAAAAACAAGCTGAACGGTTTGGCACCGATGTCCGCTACGGAACAATATCAGCAACAGATTTATCTTCAATGCCTTACAAAGCAATAGTGGACGGTGAAAAAACCATCGAATCGGATGTTATCATCATCGCCACGGGAGCTACCGCAAAATACTTGGGGATACCCGACGAAATCAAATATGCCGGTTCCGGAGTTTCGGCTTGCGCCACTTGCGACGGTTTTTTTTATCGAAATCGAAAAGTAGCTGTTGTAGGAGGAGGCGACACCGCCGCCGAAGAAGCCACCTACCTGTCGAATATTGCCCAAAAGGTATATTTAATTATTCGTAAAGATTATATGCGGGCATCTAAAATCATGCAGGAACGGGTGCTGGCAAATCCGAAAATCGAAGTCTTGTTTGAATGTGAAACTGCCGGTTTGACAGGCGACAAGGTAGTAGAAGGCGTTGATATTGTAAAACGGGCTGGCAAACCCAATGAAGAAAAAATACACATTGAAGTCGATGGTTTTTTTCTGGCTATTGGACACAAACCCAATTCAGACATATTCAAACCTTGGATTGATACAGACGAGGTTGGCTATATCAAAACAGTTCAGGGAACTCCAAAAACCAATATAGAAGGAGTTTTTGCCTGTGGTGATGTGGCAGACCCCCGTTATCGCCAAGCAATTACGGCAGCCGGAACCGGTTGCCAAGCCGCTATGGAGGCAGAAAAATATCTTGTAGAAAAAGGTTAATTTTGAAAATTGAATAAAATAAGAATATAAAAAAAACTGTTTTGGAGTAAATTTCATTTTCCGAAACAGTTTTTTTATACTTTTGTGGAAATAAAGCACAAAAAAGCATTACATTTGCACCGTCAAAAAGCCACAGAAAAGGAAAGCTGCCAGAGTGGTCGATCGGGCCGCACTCGAAATGCGGTGTACGGGTAACTGTACCGGGGGTTCGAATCCCTCGCTTTCCGCTGGAATGCTAAGACAATTAGCGACAAAAAAGAGATAAATCCTACAAATTCAGCGATTTGTAGGGTTTTTTATTTGTCATAATTTCTAATAATTTGACAGAAAAAAGACAAAATTCTACCGAAAATATTTCCTAATTCGTACCCCTTTCGTGAAAAACGAAAAAGGGTGTACGAATTCAACTAAAAAGACACTCTCCTGTCCTACATTGGCAGTCCGAATAACACTCACAAAATATTTATTAAGTCTAACTATGTAATTCAATTTTTGAGATTAGTAGTGATGCACTAAATTTAAAAATCTATTATAACTAACAGATAAACAATATATAAAAGGCGATCTTTGATTTTACGATTTGAATTAAAATCAGATAATTTTGCAGTTTTTTATGATTTAGTAGCAAAATTATCATGCATAAAGGCAAATTTGTGTTTTCCCAAGTATTGGATATTGTATCCCAATACGAGTTCACTAAGTGCGCAAAGCGTTACAATGGAAACTATCATGTCCGTGAACTTGACTGTTGGAATCAATTTGTGCAACTGCTTTTCGGTCAGTTAGCATCCTTGCCATCTCTACTATCTATAATAAACGTAATAAGTTATTGCGTATAATAGATTAAGTTTGTATCTTTGTAATAAAAAACAATGCAAAGATTAGTCATTCAAAATGCAGACAAGATAGAATCGTTGATTCAGTTTTATTTTAAAGAAAACGACGAGGCAGATTTTATTCATCGTCTTCACGGTTTACTTTTATTTTTAAAGGATGAAAAAAGTTCTTGTGACAGCATCAGATTGATGTTCGGGAATTCTCCGAGAACCTTGTCTAACTGGATAAAAAAGGTAGATGACTCCGGAGACTTAAACTAAATGCGAACCAAACCAAGAAGCGGTCGACGACCCAGATTAAGCAAATGTCAAAAACAGGAAATAAAACAGACACTGTGCGAACCGCCTGAAAAAAGTGG
>JBKECI010000110.1:0-27206 GCA_047974405.1 Paludibacteraceae bacterium
CGTAGTTTTTTAGGAAACTTAGAACGTCCCGATGTCGATAAAATTACGGGGCTAAGCCCCGTAATTTCTATTGAACAAAAAACTACCAACAAAAATCCCCGTTCAACCGTTGGTACTACCACCGAGATTTACGATTTTCTTCGACTACTTTTTGCACGTGCAGGCAAAGCTTACTCCCACAAAACGGGAGAAGAGATGGTCAAATATTCCGATGACCAAATCATAAATTTAATCCTGAAAAACTACGAAGGGAAAAAAGTGTTTTTACTTGCTCCCTTAGTGCGTGGACGTAAAGGGCATTACAAAGAACTTTTTGAAAACATTCGAAAAAAAGGATATTTGCATGTTCGTATCGATGGCAAAATACATGAAATAACCTACGGAATGAAAGTGGATAGATATAAAATTCACGATATAGAAATTGTTGTTGACCGCTTAGAGGTACACGACAAAGATAAGCAACGACTGAAAAAATCAATGGAAAAATCGATGCAACTCGGCAACGGAATCATTATGATATCGGAGAAAAATGCAGATAACATACGGTATTTCAGTCGCAAATTAATGTGTCCCACCACCGGAATTTCGTATGACGAGCCCGCACCACACAATTTCTCATTCAATTCGCCACACGGATACTGCTCCAAATGTAAAGGACTCGGTTTTGTAAACGAGATTGATATGGACAAGATAATGCCTGATAAGTCACTGAGCATTTACAACGGAGGCATTTCTCCCCTCGGGAAATATAAAAACAGCGCTATTTTCTGGCAAATAGAGGCTATTCTCGAAAAATATGACTGCAAGATAAAAGACCCCCTTTCAAAAATCCCCGAAGAAGCTATTGACGATATAATGAACGGTACCGAAGAGCGTTTAAATATCAAAAACAACTCACTGGGAAACTCCAATTATTTTCTCTCTTATGACGGAATTCTCAAATATATTGAAATGCAAGGTGAAAATTCGGCTTCCGCAACAGAACAAAAATGGGCAAATCAATATTCTAAAACAACAATATGCCCCGAATGCAGCGGACAACGCCTTCGAAAAGAGTCACTTTCGTTTCGTATTCACAACAAAAATATAGCGCAACTGGCAGCAATGGATATTTCGGAGCTGTCAAAATGGTTAAACCAGGTAGAGGACTATCTTGACGAAAAGCAAAAAAACATAGCGACAGAAATATTAAAAGAATTACGCTCCCGGTTACAATTTTTGTTGGATGTAGGCTTAACCTACCTTGCGTTGAACCGCCCTTCACAATCGCTCTCGGGAGGCGAAAGCCAGCGTATAAGGTTGGCAACTCAAATTGGGTCGCAATTGGTAAACGTACTCTATATTTTGGACGAGCCTAGCATCGGACTTCACCAACGAGACAATCAACGACTGATACATTCGTTGCAAAAACTGCGAGATACCGGCAATTCGGTAATTGTAGTCGAGCATGACAAAGATATGATGCTTGCCTCGGACTATGTGGTAGATTTAGGTCCCCACGCAGGGCGCCATGGCGGCGAGGTGGTTTTTACGGGTACTCCGGAGCAAATGCTTCAATCCAACACCCTGACATCAGGTTATTTAAATGGAAAACTAAAAATAGAAATACCTCAAAATGTACGACAAGGCAACGGAAAATCATTGAAACTGTTTGGGGCAAGAGGCAACAATTTGAAAAATATAGAAGTAGAATTTCCTTTGGGAAAAATGATTTGCATTACGGGAGTCTCGGGCAGCGGAAAATCAACATTGATAAATAACACACTTCAACCCATTTTGAGCCAACATTTCTACCGCTCGTTGCAAGACCCACTACCTTATGACAAAATAGAAGGGCTTAAGCATTTGGATAAGGTGGTGGAAGTAGATCAATCTCCCATAGGGCGAACTCCGCGATCAAATCCGGCAACCTATACCGGCGTTTTTAGCGATATAAGAAATTTGTTTGCCACACTGCCCGAAGCCAAAATAAGAGGATACAAACCGGGACGATTCTCATTTAACACCTCGGGAGGACGCTGCGAAACCTGTGGCGGAAATGGCTACAAAACTATTGAAATGAATTTTTTGCCGGATGTATATGTGATGTGCGAAACTTGTGCCGGTAAGCGATACAATCGTGAAACTCTGGAAGTGAGATTCAAAGGCAAGTCGATAGCAGATGTGCTGAATATGACCATTAATCAAGCAGTAGATTTTTTTGAAAACCACCCCTCTATATTGAATAAGATAAAAACTATTCAAGATGTAGGATTGGGATACATAAAATTGGGGCAGAGCAGTACAACCCTCTCGGGAGGGGAAAGCCAACGTGTAAAACTTGCCGGCGAACTCTCAAAAAGAGATACCGGAAAAACACTCTATATACTGGATGAACCAACTACAGGTTTACACTTTGAAGATATACGCGTACTGCTTGGCGTATTAAACCGTTTGGTAAACAGAGGAAATACGGTAATCATAATTGAACACAACATGGATGTGATAAAATGTGCCGATTATATAATAGACATAGGTCCCGAAGGGGGAAATGGAGGTGGAAAGGTTATCTGTACCGGCACTCCCAAGCAGGTAAGTGAAAATCCGGACAGCGAAACCGGACGATTTTTGAAAAGAGAATTGATAAACTGAAAATAACGGATACACAATCAGGCTTGCAAGGCAGATAGATAGATAAGCAAATTTTGAAAATACGAAAAAATACTTACAGGCACAATTTCATCCGATAGTTAAAAATCCAATTTACAAACAAATGAAAATAGCATTAATCCAGCAGTCCAATAGCAACAATGTAAACGATAACTTGGATAAATTGAAAAAAAATATTCGAGAAGTTGCAAAACAAGGAGCAATGCTGGTCGTATTGCAAGAATTGCACAACGGACTTTATTTTTGCCAAACCGAAGATGTTAATGTTTTTGGTCAAGCCGAAACTATTCCGGGACCTTCTACCGATAGTTTTGGAATATTGGCAAAAGAATTGGGATTGGTTATAGTGCTTTCACTGTTTGAAAAACGAGCTACAGGTCTCTATCACAACACTTCGGTAGTTATCGAAAAAGATGGAACCATTGCCGGAATATATCGTAAAATGCACATACCGGACGATCCTGGCTATTACGAGAAATTTTATTTTACACCCGGAGATTTGGGCTTTCAGCCCATTGAAACTTCTGTAGGAAATTTGGGGGTACTTGTCTGTTGGGATCAATGGTATCCCGAAGCAGCAAGACTAATGGCGCTCGCAGGTGCGGATATGCTGATTTATCCCACAGCTATCGGGTGGGAGAGTACAGATACTAATGAGGAAAAAGAACGTCAACTTGAAGCTTGGATTACCATTCAACGCTCGCATGCGATTGCCAACGGCATACCTGTGATTGCTTGCAATCGGGTAGGATACGAGAAAGACCCTTCGGGCGTTACCGGTGGTATCCGATTTTGGGGGAATAGTTTTGTTGCCGGTCCACAAGGAGAAATTTTGGAACAAGCATCGAAAACATCGGAAGAAAATATCATTTTTGATTTGGATATTTCAAAAACCGAAAGTGTAAGGAGGTGGTGGCCTTTTTTCAGAGACAGAAGGATTGACGTTTACAGCGATATAAGCAAACGGTGGAGAAAATAAAGTCATTAAAAAAAAACGAATACTGCAAAGTAAATACAAACACACTTCCAATAGAGATGTATTTATTCTCCAAATAAAATCGTATCTTTGCAAAAAATTATAACTTACGTATTTGAGTGAACTTCCTTCTTTTTTACCATTATGTTTTTTCTTGAACATAATATTCATCGTTGGGTACATACAATCCTCGCGACAAATAATTGAAAGTGAGGTGGGAGCAAATTCCTAAACGTGTACTAAAATATTACTTATGACATTTCATGACTTAAATTTGAAAGACGAGATACTCTTGGCTATTGAAGAACTCGGCTTTCAACAACCTATGCCTGTACAGCAACAGGTAATCCCCTTTCTATTATCTCAGTACCAAGATTTGGTAGCGTTGGCTCAAACCGGAACCGGCAAAACGGCGGCTTTCGGATTGCCTATATTGAATATGATTAATGCTCAAAAAAGAGAGGTACAAGCATTGGTTCTTGCTCCTACGCGTGAACTTTGTGTGCAAATTTCCAACGATTTAAAAAATTATGCCAAATATTTACCCAATACCAGAATTGTTCCGGTATATGGTGGTGAAGATATCCGAAAACAATTGAAAGAATTGGACAAAACTCCACAAATTATAGTTGCAACTCCCGGTAGGCTGATAGACTTAACGGAAAGAGGAAAAATTAACCTTAACAATATCAACTTTTTGGTATTAGACGAAGCTGACGAAATGTTAAATATGGGTTTTAAAGAAGATTTGGAAACTATATTGAAAGAGACACCCGACACAAGACGTACAACACTTTTTTCGGCAACTATGCCCAATGAAATTGCACGTATAGCCCGTCAGTATATGAAAGATTATGAGGAGATTATAGTGGGTACGCGCAATTCGGGAACCGAAAACGTAAAACATATCTATTATTTGGTTTCTGCCAGAGAACGTTATCTGGCGCTGAAACGCATCGTAGATTTGAACCCCGATATCTACGGTATTGTATTTTGCCGTACTCGCCAAGAAACCAAAGAAATAGCCGAAAAATTGATGCACGATGGTTACAATGCCGACGCGTTACATGGCGACCTATCACAAGTACAACGAGATGCTGCTATGCAAAAATTCCGTATCAAACACACCCAATTATTAGTAGCTACCGATGTAGCCGCAAGAGGATTGGATGTAAATGAACTCACACACGTTATCAATTACAATCTCCCCGACGATATCGAAATTTACACCCACCGAAGCGGGCGTACCGGACGTGCCAACAAAACAGGAATATCTGTCTCTATTATTCACAGCAGAGAAAAACATAAAATACGAGACATCGAAAAAATGTTGAAACGCACCTTTGAACAAGAGCAGATACCGAGCGGACTGGAAGTGTGTAAAAAACAACTTTTTTACCTGATAGAAAAGATGCAAAATGTAGTTGTAAATGAAGAACAAATAGAACCCTACATCAGCAAAATTTCTAAGCAACTGGATTATCTCTCCAAAGAAGAATTACTAAAACGATTTGTTTCTCTCGAATTCAATCGTTTTTTGGATTATTACAAAGATGCAAAAGACCTTAATACCTCCACACACTACGAACAATCAGAGAAAAAAGGGGGAAAAACAAAAAAAACAGGAGTAAAAATAAGACTGAAAATAGACTTAGGAAGCAACGCGGGGATGACACCTAAAAGTGTACTGCAACTAATCAACGATATTACCGGGGATAAAAATATAAGCATCAGAGGAATGGAAATTTCTAAAAAATTTACCTTTTTTGATGTATATGAAGACCAAATAGACAAAGTATTTACCACCTTTCAACAGCAATCCGATGTAGCATTAAATGTGGCAAAGAACAAAAAAGAGGGAGTGAGAGACGAAATATCAACTAAAAAAACAGCAGAGAAAAAAAAGAGAAACCGCCCTGCCAACCAATATGGAGGAAACGGTGACAAACCGTGGAGAAAAAGGAGATAGAAAATTACAAAACTGTAAACCACTACGAAGATAAGCAGATAAAAACAGTTAAAACTTACATATTTTCATTGATTTAAGTTTTTATTTTTCATTTATTTGAAATAAATATGCATTTTTGTACTTTGCTTATTTATTCAATATTGGAGATATGAAAAAGAATTCCCTTTTGCTTTTCTTATCCATTTTTACGCTCGTAGCGCAAGGCGCCGTGCCAACCGGATATTACTATTATGCACGCGGAAAAAACAAAGCGGCTCTAAAAACTACCCTGAAAAATATTTCAACCCCGATGAAGTTGCTTTACTACGGAAGCGGTGAGGGATATACGTGGCAGGGATTTTACAATACAGACCGAAACAGCGACAATACAGTAAAAGATATGTATTCCGGCATACTCAGAAGCTATAACGGATATAATTCCGTAGCAGAAATGGCTATTGAACATTCGTTTCCAAAAAGTTGGTGGGGAGGGTACGAAAATATGGCTTTCAAAGATCTTTTTCATCTTTATCCGGCAGATGCATCAACCAATTCAAACAAAAATAATTTGCCACTGGGAGTGGCCTCTTCCGATATATTTTTCAATAATGGTGTATCAAAAATAGGGACAAACTCCTTTGGAACAGTTTATAGTGGAAATTGCTTTGAACCGGCTGACGAATACAAAGGAGACTTTGCACGGTCGTATCTTTATATTTCTACTATTTATGAAAATATGGAAAATCTTTGGCAGTCACCAATGCTTACCAATACCACTTATCCTGTATGGCAACCTTGGGCTATCGATCTATTGCTAAAATGGAGCAGTGAAGACCCTGTAAGTAACAAGGAAAGAGACAGAAACGATGCCATATATGCCATTCAAAACAATAGAAATCCATTTATCGACCATCCCGAACTGGCAGAATATATTTGGGGAAAAGATACGGCAAATTTCTTTGATTATCCCGCTGAAACAGGAGCATTTCTTATTGCTCCAAGGAGAATGACCCGATTGGATTTTGGAGTGATATTGGTAGATGTTGTTAAAACAATGTCTTTAACCATTCAAGGGGTAAACATATCGGCTCCGCTTACATTTTCTTTTGCCAAACAATCATCTTCACTTACAACCAATGTTACATCCATTACACCCGAAGAGGCATTAAACGGATACACCCTTTATATCGACTTCAATCCTCATATTACGGGCGAAGTATTGGATACGCTGTTGATATCTGGTGGAGGAATGACCGAAATTACCCGAATCCCTGTAAATGCTACCGCCACTTCTACCTTTATTGTAACCGAACCGACAGATGTTACCTCCATAAGTGCAAATTTGCACTGGTTGGAAGACCCACAGGCAACCGATTACCGTCTTTCACTTTACCAAGGAGATTTGCAAGCGGGCAATGTAATTATTTCAGGCTATTACGAAGGGGCATCTAACGACAAAGCCATAGAAATTTACAACGGAACAGGAGCAACGGTAAACTTGTCTGAGCTTATGTTGAAAAAGCAAACCAACGGTGCCGGAGAATATGTAACAAGTATGAAACTATCAGGAACCTTACAAAATAACAAAACGTATCTCATTGTCTATCATACCTCCACTAATGATGCTTTGAGAGCCAAAGCCAATGTTTTTACCGATTCGATTGCGGCATTTAACGGAAACGACGCTGTTGCTCTGTTTCGAAATGGCGTTGCAATAGATGTGGTAGGAAAATTAAACGGAGGAGCCGATAATTTTTGGGGTGAAAACAAGATATTGAAAAGAAAATCTGAAATAACCCACCCTTCGATGCGTTTCAACACCTCCGAATGGAATGAATATCCATACGAAAATTTGTCGATAATGGGTACTCACACAATGAATTTATCCACAGCAAGCACATACATTTTACAAAATGTATCAACAGGGATGTCAAATCATTTTTCTGTGGACAAATTAAGTCCACAGCAGTTATATACCTATCACGTAACATCATATCGCGGAGGTACTACAATATCTTCTATAAATACGATGCAGATAAAAACCGATGATTTGGAAATTCCGTTGGCTTTAGAGGCTACCGATATAAATCCAACTAATTTTACAGCTAATTGGGATAAAAGTTTATATGCAGATTCTTATTATTTAGATGTTTATCAATTACTTGGAAAAGAGATTACCGATACAGAAGAGTTTAACTCCATTGGAGGAAACGGGACACCATTGCCTGACAGTTGGAGTGGTACAGCAAGCGGCAACTATACTACCGCCTCAAGTTCGGGACAAAATCCACCTTCTATCGCATTCAAATCTACCGGCGAGTGGTTGCAAACCAAATCATTTCCCGATATTATCAATTCACTGAGCTTTATGTATAAATACCAGTCGGGTGGCGTTGGTTCGTATCTCAAAGTGGAGTTGCAAAATGAATCGGGATGGATAAAATTGGATAGTATTCCATACGAAAACAACACGAAAGCAATGAAATCTTATACAATTTGGAGAGACGACAATTGCAAAAGTATAAAATTTACCTATCACAAAGTAGCCGGAAATCTGGCATTGGATGATGTAGGTATCACACACGGAATGGCAGATACCGCTTTTGTTATCAAAAACGAAAAAGTATATGAAACAAACAAGCAAATTGTTGGTTTGGAAGAAAACAATACTTACTTTTATCGCGTCAGAGCAAATCACACTGCATCCACTTCAGCTTATTCGGAAGAGATACGGGTAACTACCCTCAAAACAGATATTGAAAATACTGTAAATCAGCGCTACAAACTTGCCATTACTCGTCAGGGAGTTGTAATATCGGGACTGAAAAGAGACGAAATTATTCATTTATATTCGCCTACAGGTATAAAAATGAAGAGTGTACAAACTAATGCACCAATTACTACCATTTCGATAGAAAACAGAGGAATTTATATCATACAAATTTGCAGTGGTAGCAAAACAGATACTTATAAAATAGTAAAATAGAGAAAAAATGACTGTTTTTTTATAGGAGAGCGCACAAAGAGTGATAATCGTCGCACTTTCCTCTTGTCTTGAATCATTGTTTGTCCTTAACAATATAACTATTTCGGTTATAGAAACTTTGAATAATATCTCCTGTAGCGTTTTTTCTATTTATTTTCGATTTATTACTATCCCTTTACTGTAACTTTCTACTCGTCTCATAGCACAAACGAAAACTTTTTTCGATAAAATATCGTACCTCGTATATACTGTTTTTTTAATACCATTCGAGGCTAAGCAAGCGGTAAGTAACAAATCAAATTCCATAATTTTTCAGGGTTCTTTTCAAGATTCCATATTTTGAAACTAAAAACAAAATAATTAGTTTCAATAAATCCCTCAGAAAACTATTTGGTATATGTTGAAAAGAGAGGAGAATAAAGATACTTATCTTGCATTGGTAATGAATTGGCAAATACTTATTTTTCTGTTCGATTTTTGGTATTCCGTATTTTCATAAATCATATCTTTAGTACATAGGATAATATATTATTATAAATATATTCCTCGGTAGGCAGTATGTATACAAATGTATACCTACAAATGTACAGCCACCATAATACATTTGTATTTGACACAATTAAACTTTACATATACACATAAATCTCACAATACAAACAATTGTATATTATAATATCTGAGCATAAATTAACACATTTATTTTTTATGCATTTCTATAATATAATATGAAGAAAACCATAGATTTAAATTAATTATATAAAGTAAGAATTCATACTTTAGGCATTGTTAGGTGAGAGCGTACTCAAATTAAATTTAGTACATAATATTTATTGTAATTATTTGATTAATAGTGTAATTATGTATAATATATAAATATTAACTTTATATTGTTTTGGTTTAAATACCACTATTAATGTACTGTATATATGATATTTAGATTGTTTATGCTCTCTATTACCCAATTTAACCCGTAAAATACATTTGTATGCGTGGCGTTCTTGTAATAATCCATTTGTGAAATTTTCATTTGTGAATTATTTTGTATATCTTTGTAACTTTACACAAAGATATTTTTCATATATATTTGTAAAATAAATGGATACACAATCTACAGAAAGAGACAGAATTGAACAGTTAATGATAGCTGAGGGATTAAATTCTGTACAATTTGCCAATGAAACAGGAATAAAAGGCGCTACACTCTCCCATATCCTGAACGGAAGAAACAATCCAAGTTTAGATGTGATGAAAAGGATACTGGAAAGATACCGAAATGTGAGCTCAGATTGGTTTCTTTTTGGAGCAGGACAAATGTATCGCCAAAAATCGCAACCTCAAGCGCTCTCACTGTTTGAAGAATCTATGGAGAGTGTCAATAAATCAATAGATTATCCCAGAAAAAATACCTCTGAAAATCTATCTGTAAAAAAAGACATCCGTGAAAATAAAGAGACGTTAAATGGTGAATTGCAAAATTTAACACAAAGCATTCCTTCCGAACATAAAGTTGTAAATAAAATTATTGTGTATTACTCTGACAATACTTTTGAGGAATTCAAAGCGCAACAGTAAAAAAAAATCAATAATATGTTTTTTTATCAAAAATAAAATGTGCATTGCATTTGTTTCGCATTTCACGTTTACTATAGTAGCGCTTTTTGCTTGTTGTTCATTTTTGCGTAAATTTGCAAATCATTACTGTTGTAAAAATCTATTTCTATCTTACAGATATGAAAAAATATATCAAAGATCTTATTGTTACAGAAAATAGGCAGCTTAACTACCAATATTTTCTACTAAAACTAACCTCTAAAGAAGAACTTCCGGAAATATTGCCCGGACAGTTTGCACAAATTCGGATAGATAATTCTCCCAGTACTTTTCTTCGTCGCCCCATTTCCATAAGTTTTGTCGACAAGCAAAAAAATGAATTGTGGCTACTTGTACAAGTAGTAGGAGAAGGGACCAAGACAATGGGCAAACTCACTCAGGGTAGTACCTTAAATTTAATCTTTCCATTGGGCAGTACATTTACTATTCCCGGCAATAAAAACACCAATATATTGCTTGTTGGAGGCGGTGTTGGGGTAGCTCCCTTACTGATGTTTGGAGAAAAATTGTATCAGTCGGGGTATAAATGCAATTTTCTGTTAGGAGCTCGTTCCAAAATCGATTTGTTACTATTAAACGAATTTGTCAAATACGGAAATCTTTATTTGACCACCGAAGATGGTTCGTATGGTGAAAAAGGATATGTAACCCAACATTCGATACTTCAGAGAGATGATTTTGACCATATCTATACGTGTGGCCCAACTCCAATGATGAAAGAAGTGGCACGCTATGCTTTAAGAAAAAATATATTTTGCGAAGTATCTTTAGAGAATATGATGGGCTGTGGAATTGGAAGTTGCCTATGCTGTGTAACAGAAACCACCGAAGGAAATTTATGTGTTTGTACCGAAGGACCAGTATTTAATATTACAAAACTAAAATGGCAAATTTAACTGTAAATCTGAAGAAGATACAATTGAAAAATCCGGTAATGACTGCATCGGGTACTTTTGGATATGGAACAGAGTATTATGACTTTGTTGATCTGTCGAGAATAGGGGGCGTTGTTGTAAAGGGAACTACTATTCGCAGAAGAGAGGGAAACCCTTATCCAAGGATGGCAGAAACCCCCTCAGGTATGCTAAATGCCGTTGGTCTCCAAAATAAGGGGGTTGATTACTTTGTAAAAAATATCTATCCAGATATAAAAAGATACAATACAAATATATTGGTAAATGTATCGGGTTCTACTATTGAAGATTATGTAAAAACAGCAGAAATTATTAACGAATTAGACAATATTCCCGGAATTGAACTCAATATTTCATGTCCGAACGTAAAAGAAGGGGGGATGGCTTTTGGAACAAGCTGCCTTTCTGCAGCAGCAGTTGTAAAAGAGGTAAAAAAGGTTTATCATAAGGAACTGATGGTAAAACTCTCGCCCAATGTTACGGATATAACCGAAATAGCCAAAGTCGTTGAAGACGCCGGAGCTGATTCCATCTCACTTATCAACACGCTTCTCGGAATGGCAATCAATTCAAAAACCCGTAAACCATTATTATCAACCATCACAGGCGGTTTATCTGGTCCTGCCGTAAAACCTGTGGCTTTGCGCATGGTTTGGCAGGTTGCTCATGCCGTGAAGATACCGGTAGTCGGGTTAGGCGGCATTATGAATGCCACAGACGCCGTTGAGTTTTTACTAGCAGGCGCTTCTGCCATACAGATAGGTACTGCAAATTTTATCGATCCGGCTGTTTCTGTAAAAATTGTTGATGGTATTAATAATTATTTGGATAACAATGGATTTTTGTCTGTAAATGATATTATCGGAGCATTAGAATGCTGATTGTTAGAGAAAAATATTTCCCGTATATTCTGCTTTTGATTTTAATACTACACGCAGGATGCAAACAAGCCGATAAGCAAAAACAGATACAATCGATTGACATAAAAGAAAATAATCCGTTTGTTCTCGTTTTTGCAGGAGATGTTATGCACCACCACATCCCTCAACTGTCGGCTGCCTACGATGTCGAAACCCAAAAAATAGACTACAAACCTTGCTTCCAATACATAAAATCTTATATCGAAACAGCAGATATTGCTTTTTGTAATTTGGAATTTCCTTTGGCCGGAAAGCCCTATTCGGGTTACCCGTCGTTTTCTGGACCCGACGAAATGTTGGATGCATTACAGTGGAGCGGATTTGATATATTTCAACTAGCTAATAATCATATTATTGATAAAGGATATATTGGACTTGACCGTACTATTGATGAGATAAAAAATAGAGATTTGGAATATGTGGGAGCCTACGGCAATTCAAATAAAAAAAACGAAAAATATCCGTTGATTATTAATAAAAACAACGTAAGATTCGCCATACTCAATTATACTTACAATACCAATAAAGCAAATTCAGGCTCGTCGGTAGTGAACAAATTAGATACAGCATCAATCATTCGGGATATTCGTAAGGCAAAAATGAAATCTGCCGATATCATTATCGCTACCGTGCATTGGGGCACGGAATATCAACTGTCGTCTGATGAATATCAACAAAAATGGGCAGACTTTTTTGTTCGCTACGGAGCCGATCTGATTATTGGAAGTCACCCACACGTAGTTCAAAATGCAGAAATAAAAGAATATAAAACTAAAAAAGTTCCTGTATTTTATTCGTTGGGAAACTTTATATCCAATCAACGAAAAGCAAATAGAAACGGAGGTATTTTGGCTCGTGTCGAAATTGACGTGGATAAAAAAATAATAAAAAATGTTTCATATCTTCCTTTTTACGTATTAAAGGGAATTTTGCGGGGTAAATATCAATTTTATCTTCTCCCTACAGACGAATTTCTCCGTTACCCATCGCTTTACCCCATTTCAAATAAATCAGACAGTACAAATTTGATTGGTTTTCACAGGCAAACCCAAAAAACCTTGCAAAATATTTCATCGTACTTAGAGGTAGAATGATAATCGATTAATAAATCGGCGAATCAGAACAACTTTTTTACACAGAATATTTCCAAGAGCTTTCACATTTTGAAAACAGACAACCAATTATATTTTTTATCTTTCTATACGTGCGAATAAGCATATAATTTACCTAAATATATGCCATTCTCTAATGATAAACTTTAAAAAATACTATGATAATTATATAGTTATAATACAAATAACTATTTTTGTTTTGATATGTAATTTTATCGTCTATTACAAAAGTAAAACAAATAGTTTATTTCATTATTTTAGGAACTTATTTGAAAAAAGAATAGGATAAACATAGGGAAAACATGAAATTTTCTTAACTTTTTAATTTATAAAGAAGAGCCTTTAATAGTTCGTCCTTTTTTTGTATTTTTGTGAACTGATTTCAATCGTCAGTTAATCGCTTTTTACATATTAACTCATTCTAAAACAAGCCATCCATTATAAAAATGAATATAGAACTTACCGAGCAAGAACAATTTAGACGACAAAGTTTAGCAGAATTACGAAACTTGGGGATAAACCCTTATCCGGCAGCAGAATTTCCTGCCAATGCCTTTTCATCCGATATAAAAACCGATTTCAAAGATAGTGAAGAGTCTAAACGGCAGGTTTGCGTGGCAGGGCGCATTATGAGTCGCCGCATTATGGGCAAAGCATCGTTTGTTGAGCTACAAGATAGCAAAGGAAGGATACAAATATACATTAGCCGAGACGATATAAATACTAAGTTGCAACCGGAAATGTACAATATCGTTTTCAAAAAACTACTGGATATTGGCGATTTTATAGGAATAACAGGATTTGTTTTCCGCACACAAATGGGCGAAATAAGTATCCATGCTCAGGAACTAACCGTTTTAAGTAAGTCTTTGCGTCCTCTGCCTATCGTTAAATATAAAGATGGAGTGGCTTACGATGCTTTTGACGATCCGGAGCAACGATATCGTCAACGCTATGTAGATTTGGTGGTAAACGACGGGATAAAAGAGATATTTTTAAAACGTACCCAAGTATATAATTCGATGCGTGAATACATCAACAGTCATGGTTGCATTGAGGTGGAAACCCCTATTCTCCAATCAATTCCTGGAGGAGCTTCTGCGCGTCCGTTTATAACACACCACAACGCTCTCAATATACCGCTATATATGCGTATTGCCAACGAACTGTACTTAAAAAGACTTATCGTCGGTGGATTTGAAGGAGTGTATGAATTTTCGAAAGATTTTCGCAACGAAGGGATGGACCGAACGCACAATCCCGAATTTACCGTAATGGAGATATATGTTTCCTACAAAGATTACCATTGGATGATGAACTTTACCGAAAATATGCTGAATAAAATATGTATGGAAGTAAACGGAACCACAGAAATAAAAGTAGGAGGCAAAAATATCAGTTTCAAAACGCCATTTAAGCGAATAACAATGATTGATGCCATCAAAGAACATACAGGAATCGACATTGGCGGAATGGATGAGGCACAACTGCGTGAAGTCTGTAAAAAATTGAACATAGAAACGGACCAAACAATGGGAAAAGGGAAGTTAATAGACGAAATTTTTGGAGAAAAATGTGAGATAAATTATATTCAACCTACATTTATTACCGACTATCCGATCGAAATGAGTCCGCTTTGCAAACGGCACAGAGAAAATCCCGAACTCACCGAAAGATTTGAACTGATGGTAAACGGCAAAGAACTTGCAAACGCCTATTCGGAATTAAACGACCCGATAGACCAATTGGAACGCTTTCAGGAGCAACTCAAACTCTCCGAAAAGGGAGACGATGAAGCCATGTTTATTGATATGGATTTTGTTCGCTCATTGGAATATGGAATGCCTCCCACATCGGGTATGGGAATTGGGATGGATCGTTTGGTAATGCTCATGACAGGGCAGCAAGCCATTCAGGAAGTACTGTTTTTTCCACAAATGAAACCCGAAAAAACGGTAGTACAAGATTCCAAGGATCAATACATAGCGCTTGGGATACCGGAAGAATGGGTTGAAGTGATAAAAAAGACAGGAATCATTAAAATAAAAGATTTAAAAGAGACAAATCCAAACAAACTTCATCAAGATATTTGCGGATTGAACAAAAAAAACAAATTGGAGCTGAAAAATCCATCAATAGAGGAAGTTCGAGAGTGGATCACAAAAGTCGAAAATTTGGGATAAAAAATTTCTTTTTTCAATATTTAAATTATAAAATCGATAATAATCCAGACTCGAAAATCCCGATTATATTTCGATGCAAAAATGTGTATTGTAAAAAATGACCGTTCATTTCAATTAATAACAATAATTCACGATAATGGTTATAGAAAGTTTGGAGTGGAATAATTCTGAAGTGAGTTTAGACACGATATTGAATAAAACACTGCGTGGTAAGGGCAGCAATGTTCGAATTGCAATTATGGGAGGAGGTAGTTGGGCTACTGCGTTGGCAAAAATGGCACTAACCAATGTCAAATCTATCAATTGGTATATGCGGAGACAACAACAGATAGACGAATTTATCCGCTCAAGCAAAAACCCCTCGTATCTTACCGGCGTAAAATTTGATACCGATAGGATCCATTTTTCGAGCGATATCAACAAAATAGCCAGAAACTCGGATATTTTAATATTTGCAACTCCTTCGCCTTTTCTCAAACAACATTTGAAACGGTTGAAACGAAAAATAGAAGACAAAATCATTGTTTCGGCTATCAAAGGGATTGTACCCGAAGAAAACTTAATCATCTCCGATTATTTTCATCAGTTCTATAACGTCCCTAACGAAAACATTGTGGTAATAGGAGGTCCTTGCCACGCCGAAGAAGTGGCTTTGGAGCGCTTATCGTATCTCACGGTTGCCTGTTCTTCAAGAGACAAAGCCCGTTTTGTAGGCAAAAAGCTAAGCAATGAATATATACATTCCAATATCAGCGACGATGTTTACGGGCTCGAATATACTTCGGTAATGAAAAATATTTATTCAATAGCTGCTGGAATCTGTCATGGATTAAAATATGGAGACAACTTTCAGGCAGTTCTCATCTCCAACGCAGCGCAAGAAATGGAGCGTTTTTGTAATGCGGCAAGTCCCCATCATCGCGACATAAGCGAATCGGCTTTTTTGGGAGACTTACTCGTAACAGCCTATTCCAAATTTAGCCGCAACCGTCTTTTTGGCACTATGATAGGGAAAGGATATTCTGTAAAAACAGCCCAGTTGGAGATGGAAATGATAGCCGAAGGATATTACGCCACCAAAACAATTCACGAACTGAACGACAAATACAGAGTAAACATTCCCATTGTAAATGCCGTATATGAAATACTATATAACCGAAATTCTCCCACATTAGAGATAAAAAAATTGACAGAAAGTCTGAAATAAATCAAAAAACAAACCAAAATATACAAGAATGGAAAATATCAAATTATCAATCGACAAAGCGTATGGATTTGTTTCTGCCGAAAAAGTAGCAGCTTACAAGTCAAAAGCAAACGTAGCAAATGCAGCCCTTCACAACTCCACTGGCAAAGGGAACGACTTCCTTGGATGGCTCAACCTCCCAACTTCTATCAACGATGCCCACTTGAGTGATATTGAAAGTACGGCAAAAATACTTCGAGACAATTGCGAAATTGTTGTTGTAATCGGTATTGGCGGAAGCTACTTGGGCGCCAAAGCAGTAATTGACGCTCTTTCAAACAGTTTCGACTGGCTATATACGAAGCGTAAATCACCTGTTGTAGTCTATGCCGGACAAAATATCGGTGAAGATTACCTGTACGAATTACAAGAATTATTGAAAGCTAAAAAATTTGGCATCATTTCTATTTCAAAATCTGGCACTACCACCGAACCGGCGTTAGCTTTCCGCCTTTTAAAAACACAACTGGAAGAACAGCAAGGCAAAGAGGCGGCAAAAAAACTGACCATCTGCATTACCGACAAAGAAAGAGGAGCCTTACGCACACTTGCCACCAACGAAGGTTTGAAAACTTTTGTGATAGAAGACAATATTGGCGGACGATATTCGGTACTCTCTCCGGTAGGGCTACTCCCAATAGCTGTTGCCGGAATGGATATCCGCAAATTGGTGCAAGGAGCCGTAACGATGGAAAAACTTTGCGGTGTAGAAACTCCTTTTGAGGAAAATCCTGCGGCACAATACGCCTCTGTTCGCAATGAACTGTATCAAAGCGGTAAGAAAATAGAAATTTTGGTTAACTTTCATCCCAAATTGCATTATGTATCTGAATGGTGGAAACAGCTCTACGGCGAAAGCGAAGGGAAAGACAATGTAGGAATATATCCGGCATCGGTCGATTTTACAACCGATCTGCACTCTATGGGACAATGGATACAAGAAGGAGAGCGCACCATTTTCGAAACCGTAATTTCTATCAAAGCATCAGACCACAAGGTAATATTTCCTCATTCAGAAGAAAACTTGGACGGTTTAAACTTTCTTGCAGGAAAACGGGTGGATGAGGTAAACAAAATGGCAGAACTCGGAACTATGATAGCGCATATAGACGGGGGAGTACCTAATTTGAAAATAGAGTTGCCTAAGTTGAACGAATATTATTTAGGCGAGCTACTATATTTCTTTGAAAAAGCCTGTGGAATAAGTGGTTACCTGCTAGGAGTGAATCCATTTGACCAACCTGGAGTAGAAGCATACAAAAAAAATATGTTCGCCCTACTCGAAAAGCCCGGTTTCGAAGAACAGACCAAAGCAATTAAAGCCCGAATTTAAGATAGCTCGCATACTCAGAAAAAATCTTAGAAGACAGTGCAAAATACAGGTGACCAACAATTTGAATAGTAAAAAAGCAGAGGACAAAATATTCTCTGCTTTTTTACTATCAATACCTTATGCAAAGAGTATGTATGTCAATTATTTTGCAATATAAACTAAATCGCAAATATTCCATTTTTTTTTGATATTTTATATCGTAAAACAAAAAAGAATAATTTTTTTGTATTATTTTTGAGGCGATAATTCAAACTTTCCGGACATAGTAAAATATAAATTTATGAGAAAACATTTACTTATCAAATCTTTTTTTATTCTGGCTTTTATTGTTGCTGGAACGGTTGTTTCACAAGCTCAAATTCGTGTTACGGAAGCAATGTCAGATAGTGGCTCGGGAGGTACAGGTACAAATGATTGGTTTGAACTGACTAACTTGGGTACCGTTGATGTAGATATTACCGGGTGGAAAATGGACGATAACAGCGAAGATTTTTCATTGGCAGTATCTTTTACAGGCGTTACCGCTATTGCAGCTAAAAAAAGTGTTGTATTTTTAGAAACCGACGAACCCGATACAGATATTCCTGCATTTAGAATATTTTGGGGACTATCAGCCGATGTGCCTATTGCTACTTACCCCAGTTCCAAAAAAGGAGTAGGTCTTAGCTCAAACGGCGATGGTATTGTGATATTTGATGCCACAGGCACTAAGATAGATAAAGTAACAATACCGGCAGCAACCACTGGTTTTTCTTTTTATTGGGTACATAATGCCGATTTTTCTGTAAAAGATGATGGAGCGCTGAGCACCGCAGGTACTATAGCGGGGGTATTGGCAAATCAAGTAACCATTACCTCTTTTGACGCAGTTGGAAATATTGGCTCGCCAGGTAGCGCGGTAGTGGGAGGAGTTTCGACCAAAGTAGAAGATAAAAATTACGATACAGGATGGAAACTGGCGGGAAAAACGCTTAGCTTTGCAGAAATACCTGTATCCAAAGTTCAAATTTATTCCATATCAGGGAGTATCATTGCAGAATACTTTCCTCAATTGCAAATAAAACTTAATCTAGCAAAAGGCATCTATTTGATTCGGGCGAATAACCAATCGAGAAAAATTATAATCAGATAGCTGTTTTTATTATTTTTCTTGATACAAAAATACGAATACTTCATTAAGCTTTAGGTATATTTAGTATCCTAAGTATCAAGTTATTGACATTTGACCTATTTGTTAAAAAATAGGAGTGAATAGATGCGTTATTTGCAATTTTTATCAATACTGCTCTTTTTCATTCGGAAATTTAATCAATTTCACATCCAAATGGTAACTTTCTACGGCGGTTTGCATTATCTCTCCCAATTCTGCATAATGTCTCAAAAAGCGGGGAGAGAATCCTTTAGTCAATCCAAGCATATCATGCAGCACCAATACCTGCCCATCAACCTGGTTGCCGGCACCAATTCCAATAATAGGAATGATTAGCTCTGATGCAACTTGAGCAGCCAATTTGGCAGGGATTTTTTCTAATACTATCCCAAAACATCCGGCTTCTTCCAGCAAGTGAGCATCCTTCATTAGTTTTTTTGCCTCATTTTCTTCCTTAGCTCTCACAGCATACGATCCATATTGGTTGATAGATTGCGGCATCAGTCCCAAGTGTCCCATAATGGGGATTCCAGCACTCAGTATCCGCTTGACAGACTCTATTATCTCTTCTCCGCCTTCCATTTTGATACCATCGGCGGCGGTCTCTTTCATAATACGAATGGCAGAGGCTAACGCTGTTTGAGAGTTTCCCTGGTATGAACCAAACGGCATATCCACTACAACCAATGCCCTTTTGGCAGCTTTGACTACCGATTTTGCCATAAAAATCATCTCGTCAAGCGTAATAGGTAGTGTTGTTGTATTTCCGCACATTACGTTAGATGCAGAGTCGCCTACCAATATGGCGTCAATACCTCCTTGATCAACGATAGTTGCCATTGTATAATCGTAAGCTGTGAGCATACTTATTTTTTCACCCCGATTTTTCATTTCGATCAACCGGTGTGTTGTTACTTTTCTGTTGTCTTCCGCGTGTATAGACATAATGTTATTGTAATTTTTATCCGAAAAACCAGCGATGCAGCTCTCCGTAATGTTTTTTATAAAGTTTAAAAGCATCTTCCATAATTTGGATAGCCGTTATTCTATCAAAAAATTTTTCAACTACTACCGTCTTATGCTCCAATTTGGTATAGTCTTCAAAAAAACTCATAGTTTCGGTAATCAGGTGGGGAGGAAGCTCCGAAATGTCATCGTAATGGTTTACACTGGGATCGCCTGCCGCTACAGCAATGATTTTGTCGTCAGCTTCGCCGTTATCAAGCATTCGCATCACACCTATAACTTTTGCCGGTACAATACACAATGGAACCACTTCAATCTGTGATAAGATAAGAATATCCAACGGATCTTTGTCATCGCAGTAAGTTTGAGGGATAAAACCGTAATTGGCAGGATAATAAACCGACGAATATAATACTCGGTCTAATTTTAATAGTCCACTGTCTTTATCCAACTCATATTTTCCGCGTATTCCTTTGGGTATCTCAATAATACCGTTTACAATACCGGGCAATTTGTCGCCTGGACTCACATGGTGCCAAGGATTAAAAGTATTTCGCATAATTTTTTAGTGTTGTTGCAATACAAAGGTATCATTTTTTTTTTGTTGAATCGAATCTGATTTTAAAATAAATAAGTAGCTTTGCAAAAAAACTACTCTTATGAATGCTAAATTATTTTATAAAATTAGAATTATTTTATTTTGTACCTCGATTTTTTTAAGTCAAAATATTTTTTCACAACATATAATTGTAAAAAATAGTACAAATAAAACATTAATAGATTACACGGTGGAGATATCTGTCGAAAAACTTAAATCGCTCAAAGTAGGAGAGTATGTTGTTGTTGCACCCAACGGAGAAATACTTCCAATGGAAATTGTTTCCAATTTGGCGGGAGAGCAAAAAGCCATTTTTCCTGTAGCAAAACTATTTCCAAATACGACCAATATTTTCCAAATTCAACAGGGGTTGGCTACGGGATATCCCAAGCGGACTTATGCCGAAATTGCACACAAGATAGGGGGACATTTTGAAGGTAAAAACTACGAAGGTGGATTTTCATGGATCAAAACAAACTATCTTCGTAAGCCTGACGAATATACCGATCATTCGTATTTTATCAAATATGAAGGTCCGGGGTGGGAGAGTGATAAGGTTGCTTTCCGTTTTTACCTCGACTGGAGAAACGGTATTGATGTTTTTGCAAAAAAAACTCCCGGTATCGTACTCCCGTTTGTAGGGGTGGACGATTACGAGAAATATCATCATATGGCAGATTGGGGTATGGACAATATGAAAGTAGGAAAAACGCTGGGCTTAGGTTCCATAGCCGTTTGGGACGGTAAAAAAGCTGTCCGCGTAGAAAAAACCGACAGCATCGTTGCCCATGTACAAACCGATGGGAAAATTCGTTCTCAGATAGCTACAACATACTATGGATGGGAAACGGACAATACTAAATGTAATCTTAAATCGCTCATATCTATTGATGCGGGGCAGCGGGTTTCGCATATGGAACTTTTCGCAGATAAAGGAATAGACAATATTACTACCGGCATTATGAAAGACAAAAACGGAGAATTAATATTACCCGAAAAATCGATGAGAGAGTGGTCATACATTGCCACATTTGGCAAGCAGAGTTTAAATAGTGATTTTCAAGGATTAGCAGTATTTTACCGCACCCGCCAATTGCAACAAATTACTGAAGATGATTTGAATCATATCGTTGTGCTTAATGCCGACAATGGTTTTGTAGAATATTACTTTATGGCAACGTGGGAACTCGACTGGCAACCAATAAGCGATAAAAAACTGTTTATTAATTGCGTAAATGAAACGCTTGACAGACTAAATAATCCGGCAGAAATTAGATTTTCAAAAAAATAATTCCATTTATCTAAAGACAATAACAAACTGAAGTAAGAAATAGTAGTTTATCACAACTTAGTTTACATAATATAAATTATAGGAAACTCTGCACTGGATTTAAGTGTACAAAACATTTGAACCAAAACACAATGAATTTCTCATCCTGAAAATAACAAAAATTAATAAATCTGAACTCACAAAAAAATTGTATCTTTGCATACTTTTGCTACAGAACATTAAAAGCACAGAAAACAAAAACAGATATTTTACACAATACAAAACAATATGGGATTCAACGACTTTTTAAAGAAAATATTAGGTAATAAAGCTCAGCGGGATATGAAAGAAATTTCTCCCGAAGTTGAGAAAATAAGCTCAATTTACGAGGAAATCAAAAATCTAACCAACGATGAACTTCGTGAACGTACAGAGCAGCTTAAAATAAAAATTCAGACATATATCGGAGACGATAATAAACAAATAGATATATTAAAAGAGAGCATTGAAAATACCGAAATAAATCAAAGAGATAAAATTTACAACGATATAGACAAACTCGAAAAAAACATCAAAACTAAAATAGAAGATGTTTTAATGGAAATTTTGCCCGAAGCGTTTGCCATTGTTAAAGAGACGGCAAAACGCTTTAAAGACAACGAAGAAACCATCGTAACGGCCACCGATTTTGACCGAAACTTGGCAACACACCACGACTTTGTAACCATCAAAGGCGATAAAGCATACTACAAAAACGAATGGATGGCCGGTGGAAACCTTATTAAATGGGATATGGTACACTACGATGTACAGCTATTTGGTGGTGTGGTACTTCACAAAGGAAAAATTGCCGAAATGGCCACAGGAGAAGGGAAAACACTCGTCGCTACCCTACCCGTTTTCTTAAATGCGCTCACACACAGGGGAGTACATGTAGTAACAGTAAACGATTATCTCTCCAAACGAGACTCGGAATGGATGGGACCACTATATATGTTTCACGGACTTTCGGTAGATTGCATCGACAAGCACCGCCCCAATTCCGAAGAACGCCGCCAAGCATATTTGGCAGATATTACATTTGGTACCAACAACGAATTTGGTTTTGACTATTTGAGAGACAATATGGCTACCGCTCCTCTCGATTTAGTACAACGACCTCATAATTACGCTATTGTAGATGAGGTGGACTCCGTTTTGATAGATGATGCACGTACTCCGTTGATTATTTCAGGACCTGTTCCCAAAGGTGAAGACCAGTTGTTTGAAGAACTCCGCCCCAAGGTTGAACGATTGGTAAACACACAAAGAACATTGGTAACCAACTATCTGTCTGACGCCCGCCGCCTAATGAAATCGGACAATGAAAAAGAACGTGAAGAAGGAACCTTAGCGCTATTTCGCTCATACAAAGGAATGCCCAAAAATAAACCACTAATCAAGTATTTAAGCGAACAAGGGGTAAAAGCGGCTATGCTCAAAACCGAAGAGGTATATATGGAGCAAAACAACCGCCGGATGCCCGAAGCTACTGACCCACTCTACTTTGTCATCGATGAAAAAAATAATCAAATCGAAATGACCGACAAAGGTATTGATTTAATCACCGGAAACTCCGACGATCCACTGTTTTTTGTCCTTCCCAATGTAGGAGACGAAATAGCCGAACTCGAAAAAGACATCACCCTTTCAGGTGAAGAAAAACAGGCAAAAAAAGACGAAATACTCCAAAATTATGCTGTAAAATCGGAACGGGTACACACCATCAATCAATTACTTAAAGCATATTCACTTTTTGAAAGAGACATTGAATACGTAGTTATCGACAATAAGGTGAAAATTGTGGACGAACAAACGGGACGTATCATGGAAGGTCGCCGCTATTCAGATGGGCTACATCAAGCCATAGAGGCAAAAGAAAGGGTTGAGGTTGAATCGGCCACGCAAACTTTTGCAACCATTACTCTGCAAAACTATTTTCGTATGTACAACAAACTTGCTGGTATGACTGGTACTGCCGAAACGGAAGCTGGCGAGTTGTGGGATATTTACAAATTGGATGTAGTGGTCATCCCCACCAATAGACCTATTACCCGTAACGATATGGAAGACCGGGTGTATAAAACGAAAAGAGAAAAATATACGGCAGTTATTGAAGAAATAGTAAAACTAGTCGAAGCCGGACGTCCCGTATTGGTAGGTACCACCTCCGTTGAAATTTCGGAATTACTGAGCAGAATGTTGAACGGACGAAAAATAAGACACAATGTACTGAACGCAAAACTACACCAACGTGAAGCCGAAATTGTGGCTGAGGCAGGACAAAAAGGTACAGTAACCATTGCCACCAATATGGCAGGGCGCGGTACCGACATCAAACTTACCCCCGAAGTAAAAAATGTGGGCGGTTTGGCAATTATAGGTACAGAGCGTCACGAAAGTCGCCGTGTAGATCGGCAGTTGCGGGGTCGCGCCGGACGTCAAGGCGACCCAGGTTCTTCTGTTTTTTACGTCTCGCTAGAAGACGATTTAATGCGTTTGTTTGGCTCAGAACGTATATCGGGCGTGATGGACCGTCTCGGGTTCAAAGAGGGAGAGCTGATAGAGCATTCGATGATTTCAAAATCTATTGAAAGAGCTCAAAAGAAAGTGGAAGAGAACAACTTCGGTATCCGCAAAAGACTGTTGGAATATGACGATGTAATGAACTCGCAACGTGAAGTGATATACAGCAGAAGACATCACGCCCTTATGGGAGAACGCATTGGGATGGACATTTCGAATATGATATACGATGGTGCCGAAACCATTGCCACTAATGCCAAAAATATGCAGGACTTTAACGAGTTTGAAATAGAACTGATGAAAATATATGCAATGGACTCTCCAGTAAAGGAAGACGAATTTTCATCAATAAAGCAGACTGAACTTACCGACAAAGTTGCAGACTCGGCATACCAAGCCTTCAAACGGAAAACAGAAAAAATGGCATCTATAGCCTATCCGGTAATAAAAGATATCTACGAAAATAAAAGTAATCAATACGAAAGTATTTTGATACCCATTACCGACGGTAAGCATGTATTTAATATCACCTCCAAGTTGGAGCCGGCATACAAAAACGAAGGAAAAGAGGTTATCAAAGACTTCCAAAAACAAACTCTGCTCCACATCATTGACGACGAATGGAAAGAGCATTTACGCCAATTAGATGAGTTGAGAAGTTCGGTACAAAATGCCAGTTACGAACAAAAAGATCCCTTGTTGATTTACAAACTGGAATCTTTCGGACTGTTTAAGGAGATGATAGACAGCATCAACCGAAAGGTATTATCCATATTGATGCGTGGTCAGATTCCTATCCGCGAATCGCAACAAGTGCGGCAAGGCGAACAACAGCGACGTTCCGATTACAGCAAATACAACACAAGAAAAGATGAAGTGGTGGGTAGAAGTGCTTCTTCGACAAGTAGCGGTGGAGAAAACGGCTACGACCCTACCCGGCAAGACACAAGAGAGGTGCAGAAAACGGCTCCTATCCGTGCAGAGAAAAAAGTGGGCAGAAACGACCCTTGCCCTTGTGGTAGTGGTAAAAAATACAAAAATTGCCACGGAATGTAAATAGAGAATCGGCAGTTTGAATTTATTTAAAACAGGAATGATTCGTAAATCATACAAAGAGCAATAGACGACACAAATATTAAACAACAAAAAATCAGACTATAAAAAAACTGCTCAAAAATAAGAAATATGTTACAATATATCGTATGGAATGTTCAACCTCAAATTTTTAATTTTTTGCCTATTCGATGGTACGGATTGATGTGGGCGATAGGCATTTTTTTGGCATTATTAATTGTTCAAAAAATATACAGATATGAAAAGTTGCCCGAAAAATGGATAGACAAACAGTTTATCTATGTTGTTGTCGGGACGGTACTAGGGGCGCGTTTAGGGCATTGCCTGTTCTACGAATGGCATCTTGCGCAAGAACCATTTACCCTGTTCGGAATCAATTTCAAATACGAAAACTATTACATAACTCACCCTTGGCAGATATTCAACTTTTTCAACGGAGGGCTTTCAGGATTAGCAAGTCATGGTGGAGCCATCGGCATTATCATTGCCATGTATCTGTACGATAAGAAAGTAACCCATAAAGGTTTCCTTTGGGGTATGGACAGGTTGGTCATCGGCGCAGCCGTTACCGGAGCCTGCATTCGATTTGGCAATTTACTAAATTCAGAAATATACGGAAGTGTAACAACTATGCCTTGGGGATTTATTTTTGTAAGAGATCCAAACGGAGACGGACTCCCCCACCACCCTACCCAAATTTATGAAATGCTGTATTGTATTGTTACATTCGTCCTTCTCTGGGGGATGTATTGGAAAAAGCAATCGTACAAAAAAACCGGACTTCTCTTTGGCGTATTCTTGATTGGAATTTTCGGTACCCGTTTTTTACTTGAGTTCATCAAACTCGACCAAGAAACCTTTGAAAGCGGAATGCTGCTCAATATGGGGCAGATATTGAGCATACCACTTATTATCTGGGGTATTTGGCTTATAATAAGGGCAAAAAAAAATCTTATTACAGAAGAAAAAGTCGATGCCGGTAAGCAAGAAACTCTTCAAAATAATAAAAACGATAAAAAGAAGAGATAAAAAGTAATGTATCTATCGTTAAAAAAATATCCAATATATTTTCGATGATAAAAGAGATTAAAGATGTAAAACCCTATAATCAGAAAGAGGAAAAAACATCTCAATTGAGAAGAATGTTTAACTCCATTTCGGGTAAATACGATAAGTTTAATGACATTATGTCTTTGGGATTGGCAAGAATATGGAGAAAAAAAGCTTTGGAGACTCTCCTACCCTTTTCTCCTCAGAGAATACTCGATATTGCCGCCGGAACAGCAGATTTATCTATCAAAGCAGCTGAAATACTCCATCCAAAGAGTATTGTAGGGATAGATATTTCGGAAGATATGCTTGCTGTGGGCAGAAAAAAAATTACAGCCTCCAATGTAGATGATATTATTATGCTCAAAATAGAGGACGTAAGCAACATGAGCTTTGCCGATGATATTTTTGATGCTGCCACCACTTCATTTGGTATCCGTAATTTCGAAAAATTAGACCAAAGTTTACAGGAAATTCGTCGTGTATTGGCACCTCAAGGCAAGTTTGTGATACTCGAAATGAGCGAGCCACAAACTCCCATTATCAAACAAGGATATTTGCTATACACCAAAACGCTAATTCCCTTTGCCGTAAAAACTTTTGCCAACGACCCCAAAGCATACGCCTACCTAACTGATTCGATGAAAGCATTTCC
>JBKECI010000111.1:0-13114 GCA_047974405.1 Paludibacteraceae bacterium
AAAATACAACAAAATTCGTTTTTTTATTCTAATGAAAATAACAGAATAAAAAACAAACGATATATTTGCAATTATAAAACTAAATAAGAATAAGGGATAGGCTCAAATTTTGGAGTATCTATTTTCTCAAAAAAAGCTAAGACATTATGAATATGACGTTAAAATACATCGTAGTACTATTTTTGGGTGTAACATCCATAACATGTATGGCTCAAGTAAAAAACAAGAAAACAGAAAACGTAAAAGTTTACGGCAACTGTGAAATGTGCAAAAGTACCATCGAAAAGGCAGGAAACCAGAAAAAGGAGGCTAAAGTAAAATGGAATAAAGAAGCAAAAATGGCTACCATCTCATACGACAGTTTAAAAACCTCTAAAGAAGACGTTCTGAAACGTATTGCTTTGGCAGGCTATGACAGCTATTTATTCTCGGCTCCGGATGATATTTATTCAAAATTACCTGCTTGCTGTAAATATAAAAGAGCTAAGAAAGGGGTATCTGCAGCCGAGATAACAAGAAAGGGAAACGAATAAATACAGACAACGCGTTGTTGTTACTGATATAAAATGGCGACTTGTCTTTTTTCTTGGAATCAACGAATAAAATCACAAAGACAAGATAACGTGATGGTTGGACGATTACCTTTTTAAAAAAATAGACAGATTTGCGATTGTACCGTAAATCTGTTCAACCATATTGTTTGTGTAGCGTTATTTTCTACCATTTTCAAAAGAGAAAATAGATTTCAATGCCCCAGTTTTTCGATTTTTGTTTCTGATGGTTCTACTTTCTCATTTTTCACAAACATCCACAAGATTGCCGAAACAAGTAGAGTTACCGCACAAATCGCAAAAATAACCGTTTTGTCGGAGTGAGAGTTAATCACTTCTCCCATTTTAAAGCTTGCAACCAACTGCGGAAGCACTACCGACAGATTGAAAATACCCATATACAGCCCCATTTTTGTTTGATCAACCTTTTCGCTCATAATGGCAAACGGCAGCGAGACTACCGAACCCCAGCCAATGCCGGCAATTGCCATAAACAGGTAATACATCGGTACAGTACGGGCAACAAGAAAAATTCCCCCATAGCCCAACGCCATAATAAACATGGCGATATAATGTGTTTTGACCATCCCTATTTTTTTTGCTACGGGATTCAAAACAAAAACAGGCAACACAGCGCTTGCCAAACTCAATATGAAAAAAGCTAGCGAATTTACTTTGCCTGCCACTTCGTCTAGGTTCATTTTATCACTCAAAAAGAAGAAAGCGTAAATAAACATCGTTTGCACCCCCACCCAGGTAAAAGAATGAGCCAAAAGCACTTTTTGGTATTCGTTGGCTTTTGAAGATACTTTAAGCACATTGAGCAAAACCATCAATGATGTAACGATAAATATCAATGCCGACACAAATTCTACAATTCCTAAGCGAATACCAACAAAAGCAACTCCTCCTTGCATATCCAATCCAAAAAGTTTTGATATCAGAACGTAAATTCCGTAAATAATAAGTCCGGCAAGCGGTAAAAGAGAGATGAAAATATCTTTAATAGTTGATTTTGAAGAAGTTTTAATCGTCTTTTTCGTGTCTTCTACATTTTCCAAACGGCGCGGTTCTTCTATCAGCATAGTAGGAATGACCGCCCCCAAAAATGTAACCATAGCTCCTACGTAGATAAGAATTATATTTCCAAAAACTCCGCCTATGAAATAGGCCAAAACGCCAAACGAACCCGAAATTGTCTGCATCCACGTATATCCTTTTCCCCGCTCTTCCATAGTGGTGCAATCTGCTACCAACGAGCGAGTTGGATTTAAGCTTACGTTGATAGAGAGGTCAAGCAGCAAAGCTACTACTACCGCTACGGCAAGCAATCCTGCTTTGGGATCATTCCCGCTTACAAAAATACTCTGAATGATTCCTAAATTTGGCAACGCAAGCAGCATCAATGCGCCAAGCAAACTTCCCAAAATAATCCAAGGGCGACGGCGCCCGCCCATAAACCACGTTTTGTCCGAAATAGCCCCTACAATAGGTTGGGCCAATATCCCCGCAATAGGACCGGCAGCCCAAACGATACCAATTTTATCTATAGAAAGTCCGTATTTGGTCGATAATATCCAACTAAGAGCCGAAATTTGGACGGAAAGTGTAAAGCCCATCGCCGTTGAGGGCATACTCAGTAATGCAAAAAAGGAGTTTGCTTTTTTCTTTTGAATGTCTAACATACTTTTCTGTTGGAGATTAAATCGTTCGTAGTGTTTTTTGATTTGGAACGCAATGTTATACATTTTTATTAATGTAGAATCAATGTTGATTGGCAGATGCGTAGAAATAAATATGCAAACGTTTGCATATTTTCAATACATCTGAGAAGTTGGGAAATATTTTTTAAGTAGGGATACGGGGTGGTTTTTGAACAATACTTATGTTATAGATTCATTGATTTGTTCGATGTAGGTAAGCAGCTCTTCCCGCCCTTGTGTTTTTTCGGAAGAGGTAGAAAATAGAGGTGGTAATTCTTCCCAAGTTTCCAAAAGTTTGGTTTTGTAATGTTCGATATTCTCCTTACCCTTAGTTGCCGATTGTTTGTCCATTTTGGTAAAGACTATCGAAAACGGTATCCCACTTATTCCCAACCATTCCATAAATTCCAAATCAATTTTTTGTGGTTGATGCCGGCTATCTATCAACACAAAAAGATTGGCGAGTTGCTCGCGATTGAGTATGTACCCTTCTATGATTTTTTTCAACTTTTCTCTATTTGATTTGCTGGTGGTTGCATAACCATACCCTGGTAAATCCACCAGATACCAAGAGTTGTTGATAATGAAATGGTTAATCAGTAGGGTTTTTCCAGGTTTCCCAGAAGTCATAGCCAATCCTTTCTTGTTACAAAGCATATTGATTAACGATGATTTTCCCACATTTGAACGTCCAATAAACGCATATTCCGGAAAGTCTCCTGGTGGGCATTTATGATAATCGGTATTGCTGATGGTAAATTCCGCTGTTTTTATTTCCATAATTTTATTTTTTTAGGTGTTGAGAAATCCACATTCCCAAGAATGTCAATCCGCCGTTAATCATCAGCAATTCATAACCAAAAGAGTAATTCCAATATTTCTTGCTTATTACGTTGAGTAAATAACAGAGTACAGGAGCGGCTATACTGATGTAAGGGATAAGTTTATCATTTACATTTTTTTTGGTAAAAAGCCCATAAGCATACATTCCCAAAAGCGGTCCGTAGGTATAACCCACGATGGTGTAAATAGTATCGATAATACTTTTATTGTTTATTTCTTTGAAAAGTATAACGATAACGATAAATATTAACGCGGTAAAAATATGAATCTGTTTTCGAATTTTTACAGCCTCCTTTTCAGTTTTTTTGTTTACTTCGAGAATATCTACTGAGAATGAAGTAGTGATAGATGTCATTGCTGAGTCGGCACTTGAAAATGCAGCGGCAATCATCCCCACAATAAACAATACAAGTACCGTATTGCCCAGATATTGTGTTGCAAATACAGTAAGAATTTGATCGGATTCGATGGGGAGCGGTATGTTTTGTATCGGTGCCAGCGTAAGCAACATTGCGCCAAGTGTCAAAAAGAGAAAATTGATAGGCACAAATGCAAAACCATACCATGTCATATTTTTTTGAGCGTCTTTGAGCGTTCTGCAGGTCAGATTTTTTTGCATCATATCTTGGTCGAGCCCAGTCATCACTATCGGGATAAACACTCCGCTGAGAAACTGTTTCCAGAAAAACTGCTTGTTGTGCCAATCGTCGAATACAAAAATATTGGTTGTGGGGCTGTGATACAAATTGCTTATAAGATTGGGAAAATCCAGTGAAATATTTTTATACACTTCATACAGAATCAACACCAACGCTCCTATCAATACGAGCGTTTGTATCGTATCTGTCCAAATCACGGTTTTGATACCGCTTTTCCTGGTATAGAGCCATATCAAAAAAATGGTGATACACACAGTAATGTAAAAAGGGATATTCCAACTATCAAAAATCACATGCTGTAAGATGATGGCGACAATATATAACCTTGCAGACGCCCCTATTATTTTGGAAAGGAGAAAAAACGAAGCTCCCGTTTTGTAGCTCCGTTTTCCGAAACGTTCTTCCAAATAGGTATAAATGGTGGTAAGATTGAGTTTATAGTAGAGAGGAAGCAGTACATAGGCAATGATGAGGTATCCGAAAAAGAAACCAAAAACCGTCTGCATATACGCAAAATTGACTTCACGAACCATACCGGGTACAGAGACAAACGTTACTCCCGAAATAGAGGTGCCAATCATACCTATGGCTATCAGCCACCAAGGGGACTTACGGTTGGCAAGAAAAAAAGTTTCGTTCTCGTTTTCGGAGTTTTTTTTACTTACAAAATAAGAGATGGAGAGTAAAATACCGAAATAGACAACTATTATCAGTATTATAAATGAGTTCTGCATATCAACACTTTAAGATAAATAAAAGTTGTAACTTTGGTTTACAACGAAAGCGTTTCTTCCAATGTAAAACTCTCATCGACTCGATATTTACCGTTGGTCTCCCTTACTGTTGCACATTCGTTGTAGGCGTCATGCTCAAAAAAAAGGATTTGCTCTTTTTCTGCAGCCTCCGACATCATTTTCACTTTATCTTCCATAGAAGTGATAGGAAAGGTATCGTAAGCTGAAACCCAGGCAACCGGTATGGCTGCCTGAAAAGGAATTACGTCTCCTGCAAAAATAAGTGTTTTACTATTATCAAGCGTGAAATATGGGGCTATCTGTCCTACCGTATGCCCATTAAAAAGGCGAAGTTCCACACCGTTGCAAAGTTGTTGGTTTTCGGTAACTAGCTTCAACCTTCCCGCACGTTCCACAGGGAGCAAATTTTCAGGGAAATAGGAGTCTCCTTCCCGTACGTTTGGATTCAAAAAATTGTTCCACTGTCGCTCTCCTATCCAATAATTTGCATTTGGGAACACAAGTTGGAGCTCTGTCTTATCCTCATTATACTTGGTGCAGCCTCCGCAATGATCAAAGTGGAGATGGGTCAAAACAACATCCGTTACATCGTTGCAAGTATAACCAAGTCTTTGCAGCTCCGTTTCAAAATCGACTATATCGTTGATATTGTAATACTTCAAATAATCGAGCTGCTTGTCGCCCGTTCCCGTATCCACCAATATTAATCTTTTCCCGGTATCGACCAAGAGACAGCGCATATTCATTTTACAAAAGTTATCTTCGTCGCAAGGGTATCTTTTTTGCCATACCCGCTTGGGTACTACCCCAAACATAGCCCCTCCGTCTGCCCAAAAACTCCCTGTTTCTATTTTATGTATTTTCATATGTTATACAGTGTTTCTCTTTCGTATATTCTTATTACCTTTGTCTGTTTACTGATATCTGGATTTTCCAAGCGTTGCTTGACAATATCAATAAGCTACAAAGTTATAAAAATATTTGACATATGCACCGAGTTCATTTTATTGCTATAGGAGGAGCGGCTATGCACAATCTGGCAATAGCCCTTCAGATGAAAAAAAATTATGAAGTAACCGGTTCGGACGATGAAATTTTTGAGCCATCTCGTACGCGACTAAAAGAGAGAGGATTGCTTCCCGAAACAATGGGCTGGTTTCCGGAAAAAATTCATGCAAATTTAGATGCCGTTATTATAGGCATGCACGCTCGCGAAGACAATCCCGAGTTGCTTGCAGCCAAAAAGCTGGGACTGAAAATATATTCTTTCCCAGAATACTTATATCAACAGACACGCGGAAAAACACGAATTGTGGTAGGCGGCAGTCATGGGAAAACAACTACCACGGCAATGATTTTGTATGTGCTAAATAAGTTGAAAATGAAGGCAGACTACATGGTAGGAGCACAAATTGATGGATTTGAAAATATGGTAAGACTCTCTTACGACTCTCGTATAGCGGTATTCGAAGGAGATGAATATCTGACCTCGCCGATAGACAAACGTCCGAAGTTTCACATTTACAAACCTCACATAGGTATTATTACCGGCATTGCTTGGGATCATATCAACGTTTTTCCCACCTTTGAAATATATGTGGAGCAGTTTCGTAAATTTGTAGAATTAATGGAATTGCAAGGTCGCTTGATTTACTATGCAGGAGACGACAACCTAAAAAAAATAGCAAAAGAGACCGAAACTATGAGACGGGATATTGTAACATTTTCGTACAACACCCCTAAGTATGAAATCAGAAACGGTGTAACCTATGTTATTACCCGCAAAGGAGAGATTGCACTAACAATATTTGGCGAACACAACCTGCAAAATATGGAAGCAGCTCGTATAGCCTGCAAACAGATAGGAATTATGGAGAATGATTTTTATTTGGCAATAGCCGATTTTCAAGGTGCCTCCAACCGATTACAAAAGATAGCGGAAACATCTACCACCACGGCGTACAAAGACTTTGCACACTCTCCATCCAAACTCAAAGCTACGGTAAAAGCGGTAAAAAGACAGTATCCCTCCCGCAAATTGATTGCCGTAATGGAGTTACATACCTTCAGCAGTTTGACCGACGAATTTATCCCTCAATATGCGGGAAGTATGAAAGAAGCAGACGTAGCATTTGTCTATTACAATCCCGAAGTTATCAAACACAAGCAGTTGCACAGTATTTCTCCCGAAAAAGTAAAAGAAGACTTTGGAGGCAACAACGTGGAAGTGCTTACCGAGAGCGAAACACTACAAAAGAGATTACGCGAAATAGATTACGATAACGCAACACTTCTGTTTATGTCATCCGGTAATTTTTCGGGAATTAATGTTGCCGATTTTGCAAATGAACTATTGAAATAACTCACGCCGTTTGATAAAAGCAAACATCAAAAGGAAATGAAAAAAAAACATATCGAAAAACAAACACTTTTGGACAAGCGTTATATGCGTATGGCTTGGATTTGGGCAGAGAATTCGTACTGTGAAAGACGAAAAGTAGGAGCATTATTAGTAAAAAACAAGATGATAATCTCAGACGGATACAACGGTACCCCTTCGGGATTTGAAAACAAATGCGAAGATGAAAATAACATTTCGAAACCTTACGTACTCCATGCCGAAGCAAACGCCATTACCAAAGTAGCTCGATCGCACAACAGCAGCGAGGGAGCTACGCTGTATGTTACCGCCTCGCCCTGTATGGAATGCAGCAAACTGATTATACAGGCAGGGATAAAAAGGGTGGTATATGGAGAAAAGTACCGTGTTACAGACGGATTGGATTTACTGCAAAAAGCAGGTATTGAAACGTTTTTTTTGGAAGACAATGTGTAATATTTTCATTAATAAACATTTAAGTCTGTGTAGATAAGTATTTAAAGTAAAAAAAATCCAAGAGCAATAGAGAAATTCAAAAATAGAAGTAATAGGGATTTAGCACAAGTACAGAACCGATAATTTATATCCGATATTCAAATTTGACTTTACATATTTTCAAATTTATGGATAGTAACAACTTGTTCAAGCAACTTTTCAAAGGGGTAAAAGAGTTTAAAGAAAATAGTTTCGTTACCCACCAAGAAGTATTCAGAAATCTCGAAAAAAGTCAAAATCCTCACACGCTTTTTATTGGCTGTTCAGACTCTCGGGTGGTTCCCAATTTGATAACCAATACGCTCCCCGGCGAATTGTTTATCATCCGCAATGTGGCAAACTTAGTCCCATATTATCGTAAAATGCTCGACGCTCATTTGGCCACATCCTCTGCTATTGAATATGCCGTAAACGGTTTGAACGTAGAAAACATCATCGTATGCGGACATTCTAACTGTGGTGGATGCAGGGCGCTATACGCTTCGGAAAATGAATTAAGAAATCTGCCGATGACAAAAAAATGGCTGGAATTGGCAACACCCGTAAAATCTCAGGTAAAGGCAAGGTTTTTGTCTCCAAAAATAAGTCATGAAAAGCGAGATGAAATTACGGCACAGTTCAACGTAGTAGAACAAATGAAACATCTACTCACATTTCCCTATATTAAAGAGAGGTGCGAAAAAGGGGATTTGAACATTTTGGGATGGTATTACGTAATAGAAACAGGAGAAGTATATAATTACTCTGCCGAAAAGCAAATTTTTGAAAAAATAGAATAAAATACTATAGAACAATCATATTAAAAAAAAGTAAAATAATGATAATTAGAGTAGGAATTATTGGTGGTGCAGGTTATACTGCCGGAGAATTGATACGTATTTTGATACATCATCCAAATGTAAAAATAGAATTTATACACAGCAGTAGCAACACGGGAAATCCGGTAGCCGGTGTTCACAGCGGCTTGATTGGCGAAACTGAACTTTACTTTTCAGACACGTTGCCTTTGGACAAGATAGATGCTCTGTTTCTCTGCTCTGCTCACGGCGACAGCAAAAAGTTTCTTGATGCAAATGAGATACCGAAAAGTATTAAAATTATTGACCTCTCCACCGACTTTCGACACGCCCGCCCCGAGCACGATTTTGTGTATGGACTTCCAGAGATGAATAGAGACATTATCCGACATTCAAGCCACATTGCCAATCCGGGGTGCTTTGCCACTGCCATCCAACTGGCTCTGCTGCCGTTGGCAAGCAAAGGGTTGCTCAAAGATGAAATTCATATAAACGCGATCACCGGCTCTACCGGCGCAGGAGTGAAACCTTCCGGTACTTCGCACTTCAGCTGGAGAAACAACAATATTTCCATATACAAGCCTTTTGAACACCAGCATTTGCAAGAAATAGCACAATCGATACACCAAACACAGCCCAATTTTTCTGCTCCAATTAACTTTATCCCCGTAAGAGGAAATTTTGCCCGAGGGATCTATGCTACCACTTATACAAAATGTGCTTTAAGCACCGAAGACACTCAAAAACTGTATCAAGATTTTTATAAAGATGCGGCATTTACCTTTGTCGTTGATAAAAATCCCGATATGAAACAGGTAGTCAATACAAATAAAGCGATAATTTACTTGGAAAAACATGGAGAATATTTGCTGGTAGTTTCGATAATCGACAATTTGTTGAAAGGGGCGTCGGGGCAGGCAGTGCAAAATATGAATTTGATGTTTGGGCAGGATGAGAAAACAGGTTTAATGTTAAAATCAATCGGTTTTTAATCTATAAATATGTTGTAAAACATATTTATAAAGAATCAGGGTTAAAATATTTTAATTGTATTTGTTACACTACTTTTTATGCCGACAAAATTTGCAAAAACAAGAGAGTCGATATACATTTGTAATGTGATTTTTTCATAGTATTAGATTTAAGGTTAACAAGGATTGGTAGCCAAGTGTGGCTACCATTCTCTTTTTAAATCTCACTTAATTCGAGCCATCGCATAGTTTTTGTGTCTATCTTGTCATTTAAGTTTGCAAATAGCTCCGACAGTTTTATTATTTCACCGGTATCGGTCGTTGTTCCGGACGATAATTTCTCCTCTATCTCTTTTTTTTCTTTTTCCAATTCCGATATTTCTTTTTCCAGTTCCTCAAACTCGCGTTTTTCGTTAAAGCTCATTTTGCGGGGCTTACTGCCATCACTTTGTTTCGATACAGGCGATGATGAGGACACTTTTTTTCCTGTTTTCCCTTGAACGCTACCCTCTAGAAATTCTGTTTCTTTGGAAAATTGGGTAGTCTCCCTGTATTGCGTATAATTGCCCGGAAAATCTTTTACCACGCCATTCCCTTCAAATACAAAGAGATGATCCACCACTTTGTCCATAAAATAACGGTCATGGCTCACTACAATAACACAACCTTTGAATGTGAGCAAATAATCTTCCAATATATTGAGTGTAACAATATCCAAATCGTTGGTAGGCTCGTCAAGAACCAGGAAATTCGGATTTTGCATCAGTACTGTACATAAATACAAACGCCGTTTTTCGCCTCCACTGAGCTTATGTACATAATTGTGCTGCTTTTCGGGAGAGAAAAGAAAGTGATTGAGAAACTGCGACGCATTCATCTTTTTCCCATTCCCAATATGCACCTCTTCGGCAATGTCTCTGACAACATCAATCACTTTCATATCGTCATCAAAATGGAGACCATCTTGACTGTAATATCCAAAGCGTACGGTTTCTCCAATATCTATATTTCCGCTGTCGGGACGTACTTCGCCGAGTAAAATTTTTAGAAAAGTGGTTTTGCCTGTACCATTTTTCCCCACAATACCCAGTTTTTCGTAGCGGGCAAAGTTGTAATAGAAATTATCGAGAATCTTCAAATCTCCATAAGATTTGCTGATATATTGCGCCTCAAAAATTTTGCTACCCAAATAGGAGGCTTTTACGGCAAGTTTGATATTTTCATTTTCTGTTTTTTGTTTCGCCCTCTCTTCTATCTGCTGAAACCGGTCTATTCTCCCCTTTGATTTTCCGGTTCGTGCTTGCGGGGTACTCCTCATCCATTCCAATTCTCTACGGTAAATATTTTTAACACTTTCGGTTTCTGCGTTAAATACATCTATCCGTTCTTCTCTTTTTTCTAAATAATAGCTGTAATTGCCGGAGTAAGAGAAAAGCGTTTGGCTATCGATTTCTAAAATATCTGTACACACTTTGTCTAAAAAGTACCGGTCATGTGTAACCATTAACAACGCCATAGAGGAGCGATTGAGAAACTCTTCCAGCCACTCCACCATCTCCAAGTCAAGGTGGTTGGTAGGCTCATCGAGTATCAAGAGTTCGGGCTCGCTGATGAGTGCGTTTGCCAGGGCTACCCGCTTAAGCTGCCCTCCAGACAATTCTCCCATTTTTTGTTCGAAATTCAGAATATTAAGTTTTCCTAAAATTTGTTTAATTCGTATTTCAAAATCCCAAGCCTGCAACACATCCATTCTCTCCAGTATGTGCCCCATTTTCTCTGTATCGGGGTGGAGCATAATGTGTTCGTATTCGGCAACAGTTTTTGCTATTTCGTTGTCCGACCGGAGGCAGGCATCAATTACCGAAAGTTCTGCCGGAAAGTTTGGAGATTGATCCAAGTATCCCATTCTCAAATCGTTTTTAAATGTAATTTTTCCGCTGTCGGTGCTCTCTTTACCTGCGATAATATTTAGCAACGTTGTTTTTCCGGTGCCATTTTTGGCTATGAGTGCCATACGTTGATTATCCGAAATTCCAAAAGAGATACTCTCGAAAAGACGTTTATCACCAAAAGATTTGGTCAGATTTTCTACCTGAAAATAACTTATCATATGTCTGCTTTGTCAATAAAAGCGTAAAGATAGTTTTTTTTGACGTGTTTCTATCTGTTTTTTTAAGTTAGGCCTGTCATAACAACCATGCAAAACCCAAAAGCAGCATATTGAAAAAGATAATCGTAAGGAATCCTAAAAAAAGCATTTTACCCATCTCTTTTCGCTGCCCCGAAAAAAAATAGGCATAAAACATTGTGATTACCGTATTGCTGATCATAGAAAGCAGAATGCTGATGGTAATGACCGGACGATCTATTTCTCCTACATTTTGGAGTAAATTGAGAATAAAGGGAGTGATGTCGCTAAATCCGCTGACAAGTGAGAGAATGGTTAATCCCGCATTGCCGACATACCGTACAGCATAGGTGGTGAGCAAAGTAAAAAGCACAAAAAGCCCTGCAAAGATTAAAGCCACCTTAATTTCGAGTGGGTTGGCATAATCGGTTTCATCATATATTTCAACAGTTTCGTTTCCCTGAAATAGAGCTGTTCTTTTTTTGTAAACATACCCCGAAACGGCAACCGAAACCATCAACATAATCAGTAAATAGGGATAAATAAACAAAAATACTGTTTTGCTAAAAATGAATACGAGTATCAAAAACTTCAAATACATCATCCCTTTTGCCATAACCATAGCCCCTACATACTCCGACAATTTTGACTGAGGAGCTTTTTTGGTTTCGCGGGCAAGGATGGTAATGGTGGCTGTACTACTGTAAAGCCCCCCCAGAATACCCGACACTAATATTCCCGATTTTTTAAAAACGTAGCGTTTTAGCAAATAAGAGGCGTATGAGATTCCCGAAACGACTACCGTCGCCAACCATACCGAATAGGGAGTCAAGTTTATTCCCTCTATAATATTATTTTGAGGTAAAATTGGGAGTATAACCCCGCTAATGGCCAAAAACTTTGCCAATGTTATCAACTCGTCATTTCGCATTTTGTTGGCAACACGCTTAAAGGTTGATTTCATTTCGGTAAACATCAGCACTATAACGACAATGGTCAGCGAAAACCATTGTGGTTGGGTTATAACAATGGGAGCAAGACAGTAGGTAATCAGTCCGATAAGGATGGTGGTAATACCGTAGGTTTCGTGGTTTCGGATTTTATTGTAATAATAAATTCCAAACAAAATCACGAGCAAAGCTCCACCTCCCATAAAAAGGGTAAAATTTTCTGTGTCGAGAATATATAAAAGGTAGCCTGATATTCCTAAAAAACTAAACGTACGGTCTGTGCCAAAAGTGGTTTTATCATTATCTCCTTTCTGTTGCATTTTTCGCTGCGACAATCCAATAAGCAACGAAAATACGGTTACTAACAGAAACGAAACAAGCTCTGCAGGAAGTATGGATAGGTATTGATCCATTACAGTTTATTATAGTTATGTAGCTTTAACAATTGGATAGGTAAAAATGTTGTCATACATCGTCAATAGCCCAATTGAATATCTTTCCCAAAAGGGGTAAACGCCAATTTGGCAAACTTGAAATGCTGCTTTGCAAAAGGGATGCCGATGATGGTAATGGCAAACAATACTCCCAGTAAAATGTGTGTCAGCCATATCCAGACACCTCCTATAAAAAACCAAATAACGTTCATCGCAAACGAAACACATCCCGGTTGATGGGGCTTTTCGATAATGACAGCCCCAAAAGGGAGCAGCATTAGCAGCGCCAATTTCAGCGATTGTAATCCAAATGGTATCCCAACAATGGTTAGCATCATTCCCATACTTGCAACCACATACTCGATGGCTGCAATAAACCCTCCAAAGATAAGCCAAAGAATATTTCCAATAGTTTTCATTTATTTATGATTGACCCATTATTTATATG
>JBKECI010000112.1:0-6967 GCA_047974405.1 Paludibacteraceae bacterium
TCACCCGAAGAAGATAAAATTTTGTATAGCGTTTCGTATTACAGCGTCAAACAAAATAGAAGTAATTCGGAACTTTTTGTGATGAATATAGACGGAACCGACAAAAAGCAGATTACCAAAACTCCTTTGAAAGAAACAGCTGCCAAATGGATAGAAGGGGGAGATATTATAGCGTTTATTTCTAACGAAAGTGGCAGCATGCAAGTTTGGGGAATGAATCCCGACGGCTCGGGCAGAAGGCAAATAACCAATGTAAACGGAAGTATAAATGATTTTCTTTTTTCACCTGACGGAAAGAAAATACTGTATGTCGCAGATATCCCATACGGAAAAAAGACAGTTGAAAAGTACCCCGATCTGCCCAAAGCAAGCGGAATCATAGTCAATGATTTGATGTACAAACATTGGGACGAGTGGGTCAATACTATTCCGCATCCATTTATTGCAGACATAAAAGATGGAAAGTTAGAAAATGTAAAAGACATTCTTGAAAAAGAACCTTACGAAAGCCCGATGAAACCTTTTGGAGGAATAGAACAAATCACATGGAGTCCCGACGGAAAAACCATTGCATATACCTGTCGTAAAAAAACAGGGAAAGAATACGCCCTTTCAACCAACTCCGACATATATTTTTATAACGTCGAAAGTGGTAGTACCCTCAATGTAACAGAGGGAATGACGGGATATGATGTAAATCCACAATTTTCTCCCGATGGGAAGTGGATGGCTTGGGAAAGTATGGAACACGACGGATACGAATCGGACAAGAACAGATTATTTATACTAAACATAGAAACGGGGGAGAAAAAAAACTTATCTGCTAATTTTGACCAAAATGCAAATGAATTGGCATGGACTCCGGACAGTAAATCCATTTATTTTATAAGTGTTTGGCAAGGCAAAACTCAAATTTACTACTGCGATATTGAAAATGATTCAATAAGACAAATTACCGAAGGTGTGCATGACTATGCAAAAGTAATCCCACTAAAAAACCAACTTATAGCCGTAAAACACTCTATGAGTAAACCCGATGAGATTTATGCAATAGACACAAACAACGGTACCGACACGGAACTGTCGTTTGAGAATAAAAATTTGCTGGAAAAAATAAAGATGGGAAAAGTAGAAGAACGTTGGATAAAAACTACCGATGGGCAACAAATGCTTACTTGGATAATTTATCCACCCGATTTTGATCCCACTAAAAAGTATCCGACTCTACTTTATTGTCAGGGAGGACCACAGTCTGCCGTCAGCCAATTTTGGAGTTATAGGTGGAATTTTCAAATGATGGCTGCCAACGGCTATATCATAGTGGCCCCCAACAGACGAGGATTGCCCGGTTTTGGTTACGAATGGCTCAAACAAATCAGTGGCGATTATGGCGGACAAAATATGAGAGACTACCTCTCGGCAATAGATGCCGTATCGCAAGAGACGTATATAGATAAAGAAAAACTGGGTTGTGTAGGAGCGAGCTATGGCGGATTTTCGGTATATTGGCTTGCTGGACATCACAATAAACGTTTCAAAGCTTTTATTGCGCATGATGGGATGTTCAATCTTCCCCAACAGTACCTCGAAACAGAAGAAATGTGGTTTGTAAATTGGGACTTGGGCGGTGCATATTGGGAAAAAAATAATGCAACAGCACAAAAAAGCTATACAAATTCTCCCCATCTATTTGTAGATAAATGGGATACTCCCATATTAGTTATACATGGAGAAAAAGACTACCGCATTCTGGCGTCGCAAGGGATGTCGGCGTTCAATGCCGCTATATTAAGAGGAGTTCCTGCCGAGATGTTGATTTTTCCGGATGAGAATCACTGGGTACTTCAGCCGCAGAACGGAATATTATGGCAACGCACTTACTTTGAATGGTTAGATAAATGGCTTAAATAGAGCTGATAATAAAGAATCGAGAGCCAAGATAATCAAAAGTGTTTTGGCTCTTTTTTTTGTGAAAAAGCCAAAAAAGATAGCTGTATATTTGTTTTTAAATTATTTAACACAATATTTGTCTAAACCTTGTTGCAAAACGCACCTTTTATTCATCATATATAAAAGAGCCTATTTTTAATTCGATGGAGGAACAACGTTTAATTGCGGGATACAAAAACGGAGACTCACAAACGAGGAGGCAGATTTACGAAATCTATGCTCCCATTATGATGGGGCTTTGTGTACGCTATGTGAAAAATGTTGAAACAGCCAAAGATTTATTGCAAGACGGATTTGTAAAAGTATTTACAAACGCCGAAAAATACTCGGGAAAAGGAGAATTAGGAGCTTGGATAAGACAAATAATGGTTAATACAGCATTGAATTATCTGCGAAGACAAAACCTGTTACACTGGCAAAACTTAGACGAAACCTTAGTAGAAATCCACGAAAACGAAAGAGCAGATATAAATGAAATAACTGAAAATGAGCTGATGGAATGCATACTTTCCCTACCCGATATTTACAGAACCGTTTTTAACTTAGTGTGCATAGAAGGGTATTCTTATGGCGAAATAGCCCAACAGATGAACACGAGCGAATCTGTTGTCAGAGTACAATACTCAAGAGCTAGGCAAAAATTACAGAAAATGATAGTGGAGCTGACAAACAAATATTAATTTTATATATATACAAAAAAAGAGAGAAATTATGAGAAAAATTATTCCGATGTTCATTGCAATTATTTTATTTGCAAGTTGTGAAAAAGATGATTTGAAAAAAGGAAGGACAGAGTCTGAATTTGTTACCAATTTAGGTCTAAAATTTATATTCCTGAATGAAAACAATGAAGATTTAATAGATAAAAGTAATATCCTATCCTATCCAATCAGTTTTCAAGATAATTATTCGGAAATATCAAGCGATGACACAACGAATTATAACGACAAAATATACTTTAATGGAAATGCAAATACCCTATTTTACGATTCGGAAACAGGTAAAAACGTATGGCAAACAATTGTATATGGATTTGACAACATAAAAGAATACAAAACCTTTATCCATTTTGAAAATGACGATATAGATACAATTTTAGTCAAATACTCTTTTTCGACAGAATGTACAGGGAGAGACTATTGTGCGGATATAAACGAAGCCTATTACAACGGTAAGCTTATCTATTCGGACGAAAATACCTCTCCCGAGTTGATATATGTTACAAAAACTGAAAATCAAACAAACATAACGTTTGAATAAAACCGAAACACAATTATTAGGTTGTAACAAATAAATTTTTATAAAAAAGAAAGACAGTTGCTCTCACAAAGCAGATACAGAGAGAGGATGAAAAATGATACAACCAACATATTACAAGCAAAGCTAAACGTACTCTGGGGTGGATTTAATCCCAAAATAAAAAAGGGAACAATTTTTTATTACAAATAGAAAATGCAAAATAGCGACAACATATACGATAAAGACGACTTCGGCGAAAGCATAAAAAAGAAGTTGAAAAATTATCAAATACCTCCGGATAAAAGTGCTTGGCAAGACATTGAAAAACGATTGGAGCAAAAGCAAAACAAAACACTACCGTTGTGGTGGCTTTGGACAGGTGGAGGCATTGCCGCATCATTGGCTTTGCTGCTTCTGTTTAACCCTATAAAACAGACAAACAGCAATCAAACGGTAACAACCAATAATGTATCTGAAAAAACGTTGCCTTCACAAACAATGATTTCTGCATTTGACAAAAGCGAAAAACAAGAAGTTGAAGATAAGAGGGGAAAAAACTATATCGGTAATAATCAGATAAAAATAGATGGGGTAAAAAATAATAATTCGAAAAACATCACAGCATCCCAAACAAAAACAACAGACATCAATAAAACAAATACAATAGAGACTAATACTATTGTTGAATCTCCAAAAAATCACACAAGTACGGAATTTCAGGCAAATGAAGTGAGACATAGGGTTGTAAATAGCGATTTGCAACAGAAAGATAGTATTCCCGCTGATAACACCGAGCCTAAACTTGCTTCTTTGCCCGAAATACCGGAAATATTTGATGCACCAGAACAAAAAATCAAAAAAAACAGGGAAAAAAAATGGGCTTTAATTGCTCAAACGGGAACTTACGGAAAGGCAAATATTGATTTTTCAAGCAAAGGAGAGTTTGCTGCCGAACCAACAAACCTATCAGCCAATAAAATGTATGGAATTAAAATAAGTCAATTGTCCTATCAAACCGATGCTTATATCATTGACCCGAGCCAATTTTCAGACATAGAACATTTACCACCGTTTTCAGGCAGTATTTTATTGCAAAAAGGGTTATCGAAAGAATTAAGCATAAGTAGTGGGTTGATATACACCTACTTGCGTTCAAATTATTCGTATGTCAATCGCTTTTCAACGGCAAAAGCCTCGTTGGAATTACACTATTTAGGTATTCCGCTCAATTTGAACATACTCCTTGCCGATAAAAATAAGTGGAAATTTTATCTCTCTGCCGGAGGAGCAGTGGAAAAAGGACTACGAAGTACCTATAAGCAGAGCATAAAATATCAAAACTCAGAGCAAAATACAGACGTACATTCAAATATCGAAGGGTTGCAAACATCCATCAATACCTCATTGGGCATCAGTTACAATTTAGATAAAAATTGGAGCCTATATTTTGAACCAAAAATTATCTATTATTTCAACAACAACCAGCCAATGAGCGCACGTACCGAAACTCCAATTAATGCGGGTTTTAACGGCGGACTTGTCTTTGTGCTATAAAAATTTATAATTATTGATAATTAACTATGAGAAAACTAAATTATCTTTTTCTCTTATTGGGAATTTTGACATTAGGGAGTTGTACCGAAACAATTAAGGATACCATTACGTACAACGTAAACGAACCTATATTTATGTCAAAAAGCGAATTTCGAAACTCGGTAAGAGTGTCGGTAGAGCCTCAACCGATAGTTACGCGGGGCAAAATCTGCTTTTACGAGGGCTATCTCTATATCTCCGAACCCGAAAAAGGAATTCATATCTTTGATAACAGAGACCCGAAAAATCCTAAAAACATAGGGTTTGTAGAACTTGTCGGCAATGGTGAACTCGCCATCCGCAACAATACGCTTTATGCCGACAGTTATGTAGATTTGGTTTGGTTCGACGTTTCCAATCCGGCTCAACCAAATTTGTTGGGACGCAAAGCAGATATGTTTCCTTATGCGCTCCCAGACACCGACAACTCTTATGGTTACGACTATGAACAAATAAATAATAAAGGAGACAACAACATCATTGTGGGATGGAAAGTTAAGGAAAAAACAGTATCGGTAGAGAAAGGATACGGAGGTATTTGGTGGGGGTCAGGGATGACAGACGGTGCGCTGATGTCTGATGGTGGAAAAACATCATCTACAGGAGTAAATGGCTCTATGTCAAGATTCACATTTTACAGCGACTACCTGTATTCCGTGTTTCAGAACCAGATAAGTATTTTCGAGTTTGAAGACAAAGAACCGGTAAAAGCAGCTAATGAAGTGTACGTCGGGTGGAATGTGGAGACAATCTTTAGTTACAAAAATAATCTGTTTATGGGTACCCCTACGGGAATGCTCATATACTCGGTTGCAGACCCGCTCAATCCGGTTTATCAATCGTCTGTACAGCATGTATATGGATGCGACCCCGTTGTAGTAGAAAACGACATTGCCTACGTTACAGTCCATTCGGGCGACAATTGCGGTCAAAACGTCAATCAACTTATCATTATCGACGTGAAAGACGTAGCCTCCCCAAAAGCAGTTGTAACTTACTCTATGACAAAGCCGATGGGATTAGCAATAAGCAACAATACACTATTTGTTTGCGATGACGGACTCAAAATATTTGACGCAACCAACCCGCAAACCATTATGGCAAATCAATTGGCATATTTTCAAAATATGAACGGATACGATGTTATTGCATTGGACAATGTGTTGATGATGATTGCATCGGACGGTATTTACCAATACGACTATTCGAACCCGAAAGATATAACATTGTTAAGTAAATACTTATTTGCTCTATAATAGAAGAATTAATATCGCTTAATTTTTGTTTAACCTACTTCTCAAACTTTTGACCAATTTAGCTCAAAGTTTGAGGAGTAGCTTAGGTTTCAGCCAACTTTTGTGAGAAAGTACGTATCTGTTTGCTACATTATTTGTCTTTCGAGTACCTGTGTAGTATTAACGGAAGGGGTTCAAAAAGTAGAGAAATTACCCGACAAAACTCTATTTGATCAAGATAAATTCTGTATTCAGGCTAAATTGTTTTCTCAAGTCACTGAAAATAAATACTGTATAATGTTGAAATTATTTTTTTTGTAAACTTTTGCACGGCAGTGTACAAACTCATCCGTAATAGATAGGTCATTATTTTATCGTGTGAAAATTCGTCAGTTTATTTCCGGTCTTTTTGTCTTGCTTTGCTTACAATGTGCCTTAAATGATTTATCGTTTTTTTAAAAAAAATACCGTATAGATAAAAAAACTTCCGTAATTTTGTTAATTCGTGTTTTAAAATAATTAAGCGAGAGATTCTTTGGGGTGTCTTTCGTCTTTCTTTCGCTTGAATAGTTCGAAAAACACTATCACAAGTGACAAGATTCGTTTCAAGAATACTTAAAAAGTGTAAATATAACTCTCTTAAACTACTTACACAACTTTGTATTAATTTTATTGTTTTACAAGACATTAAAATATAAAATGATTATCCGCAAAGTGTCCTATTGTAAATTTTAGATTTAAAATCTGGAGCATAAGAAACGGCAGTAATAAGAAGTCTGTCGAATATCTTTTCTCCAAAATATCTTCTGTTGAATTTATAGCAGAACTCATTGAGATAATATTGTAAGTATTCAGTTTTAATATTATGATGAACATTTAAAAACAATCGTTTAGCGTTACTGATTGCAATATGAACCCAAGGTAATATAACTGGTATCACATCAGGTTCA
>JBKECI010000113.1:0-36532 GCA_047974405.1 Paludibacteraceae bacterium
GAAAACAAATCACTTGCTAACATTTCAGGTTTAAGCAAGGTAGGTTCTACCGAAAAAACTGATGCAAGGTATTTACTAATAACAATCGAAAACGAACAAGGAGAAAAAATATACGATACTAAAAAAGTTGAATTGTATCAATTTAACGGAAGTTTTATAAGTGACCCCGTTTTATTAGATGTGTCGGATAAACCATATAAACTAACACTATTCTTGGTATTAGATGCTGATAATAACGTAATTTATTGTACACCCTTAGAAAACTCAAATTTAGCATATTTGGTAACCGACCCGTTACCCGTTTTTTTCTCTGTAAATAAAAATGATATTACTAAAGTGATTCCCGAAGTAATCCCTACCAATTCAGCCGATCATTCTGACTACGGATACAATGCTTTTGATTTTAATGTCATCGAAACTATTCATCTAAAAACCTGTGTGCAGATAATTGATACCGTTACAAATAACAGAATGCTAACCAATGCCGAAATATCCATTACCTGTAATGACACTATAATTCAATATTTTGATAGTATCAATGCAACAATATCTACCTTGATAGTGAAAGATGAATATGCCGACTACACAATTACCGCCAGTAAACGTGGATACGAAACTCAACAGATAAAACTTACCAATGCTGAAATAAAAACGTTTTCCGAAAACCCATTAACCCTATATCTTCCTAAAAGAAAAGCCCAGTACTCAAATATGGCAATGGTAATTACCAAAATAGGTACAACCTTAAAATATCAATTTAAGTTAGGTACAGAATACGTTACGGATTTAACAATCAATTCTGCCAATATTTATGACTTAGACGGAAATCTTAAAATGTCGGTAAGCGCAGGTATCGACCAAACTTTTAGTATTGCATCATTAAGTTCAGATTATTATTTACTTAAAGTGGATGTAGCCAATTCAGCCTTATTTGGGAAAGCGTTTTTTAAATAAATATTTGCTACTATTAAAAGATGATTAATGAAAATGTAAATCTAACCGCCCAAAAAGCAAAAAAAAGCCACTGCAAGCAAAAATTAAATATTCAAACGTCTTGCTGTGGCTTTTATAGCTTTTTCTTTCGGGCAGAGCGGTTGCAGTACATTGTTTTTGCTTATTTAGAAAAATTTACTCACTAAGAAAGAAAAACAATGAACTGTGGAGTGAGTTGATTATTTTGTTATAATGTTAGTCATAAAATAAATATCAGAGATGTTATAATTGTTAACAAATAAGCTACCCCCTAAACTTTGGACTGATTTAGTTCAAAGTTTGGGGAGTAGCTTAGACAATGAAGAAATACTGAAATATTCATCGGGACTGTTGGCACATTCATTATCAAAACACCGCTTGTATTATAAATCCCAGCAGACATTACAACTAAATCATTCATTATGTTTTCCCCAACTTTGATTTGGTATTAAGTTTGTATTTGTTTTTATAAAATTAAACCAGCAAGACATATATTTGTTAATAATCTTCGGGCTAAAGTTATAAGACATTTTACAAACATTACATACTGTTTGTAAAATGTTTTTGAGATTTAGAATAATTCTATATGCTACAATAGGGAGATACACATTACCCGGCTTTGATTCTCACAGCAAACACGTTTGGTATTTGGCATCATCCTAACTTATAGCACTAAAATCTAAATATCTGATATTCAAATCAAATCAGCATCGTGAATACCACTGAAACCGGATGCTAATGATGCGTATGCCGAAGGTATAAACGGTTTCATTCAAGAAATTAAAACACGTAAAAAAAGGGTGTACGAATGGCGGTAATTTTAGAATAGTAATACTCTTTTCTCAACGGTAATTCAGGCTTGTTTTTATATGGAAACCGATAGAACCAAAAATTTCAAAATAAAAACCGTACCTTTGTATCCAACAATAAAAACCGATAAACATATGAGAGTTATAATTCAACCCGACTACCAATTTGTGTCGGAATGGTCTGCAAACTATGTTGTTTCCAAAATTATCGCTGCCGCCCCTACAAGTAAAAATCCCTTTGTGTTAGGATTACCCACCGGATCCACGCCCCTCGGTATGTACAAACACCTTATCCGGTTAAACAAAGAAGGAGTGGTTTCATTTAAGAATGTTGTTACATTCAATATGGATGAGTATGTAGGGTTACCCAAGGCTCATCCTCAAAGTTACTACAGCTTTATGTGGGACAATTTTTTTACACATATCGACATTCCGAAAGACAACGTACACATTCTTAACGGAGAGGCTGATGATTTGGAGGCAGAATGCGAGGCTTACGAATACGCCATTCGAGATATAGGTGGGATTGATTTGTTTGTTGGAGGGATAGGACCCGACGGACACATTGCTTTTAACGAACCGGCATCCTCCTTTAATTCGAGAACTCGCCCCAAAACATTGACAACAGATACCATTATCGCCAATTCCCGCTTTTTTGACAACGATGTAAACAAAGTTCCCAAAACAGCCTTGACCGTTGGCGTAGCAACGGTTCTCGATGCCAAAGAGGTTTTAATTTTAGTCAATGGCTACAATAAAGCTCGGGCGTTGCGACACGCCGTAGAAGAATCCATCAATCATAAGTGGACCATTAGTGCCTTGCAAATGCACCGTTTTGGTATAATTGTATGCGACTATGACGCATGCGCTGAACTGAAAGTGGGAACCTACAAATATTTTCTTGATATCGAAAAAGATCGTCTCGATCCTAACGCCTTATTGTAAGCCGGGATACATTGCCTTCCTTTTTGAAAATAGAAGACAACAATAGCCCTCTACGAACAACAACACCGCCATTTTAAAATAAAAAATGGCGGACGTAAAGGCTTATTCTTTTTTGGACTGAAAAATCTATCGTTTGGCAATGTTCGGTATCTCGGGGGTGTGTCTTTTATATTCTTTTATCTGCTCCCCACAGCAATTTATTCCTAAGCGTATCAAAAAAAGTGTGATTCAATGGTTTTATAAGTTTTATTTTATAACCAGCCTTTTTCACTTGCAGACGGGTGTCATGATTAAGTACTTTGAACCGACCGTCTAATGACACCAAAAAGTTGTTGGTACGGCTTTGTACCCTCAACTCTATTACCCAATTGTCCGGCACAATCAATGGGCGCACATTTAAACTGTGTGAAGCGACCGGAGAAATCACAAAACTTTCGGCTTGAGGTACCACTATAGGTCCCCCGACACTCATCGAATAGGCCGTAGAACCCGTAGGAGTGGCAATTATCAGACCGTCTGCCTGATAAATATTAATCAACTCGCCGTTGGCTTTTGCCTCTACCATAATCATCGACGAACTGTCTTGCTTTTGAAGAGCAATGTCATTCAAGGCATAAGGAGTTTCAATACGTGTTCCATCCAAAGTCTCCAAATGGAGAAGCGAACGCTCCTCTATCGTAAATTCGTTTTCCAAGACCGACCGGAGAACGGCTATCGAATCGTCCATCGCTACATCTGCCAAAAAACCAAGTCGGCCACTATTAATACCCAAAATTGGAATGCTTTTATCCACCACTCTTGACGCTGTATTCAAAAAAGTGCCATCACCGCCAATACTTATAGCCATATCTGCCGAAAACCTATCGCTGCTAATGATTTCCATATTTTCAAAAGACTTACCTGTCTTTAATAGGATAAAATCATACAAATATGTATCGATAAGAATCGTTATCCTTTGCCTTTCCAGAAATATTATTATCTGCTCTAACAGGTGTTCTATCCCTATTTTGTGGAGATATACAAAGATAGCTACTCTATTTATCTGTCTGCGTGGCATAATCAGTTTTTAAAAAATAAGAAGTTTAAAACATGGGGTTGTCGAAATCGCCAAACATTAAAAAATACGAAAGAAAAGCTATTTTATACATTTAGCTCGATTTTTTGGATTATTTTTGTCTTTCAAATCTTCTTACAAAGAAACGAAATGCAATTGGAATGTACAAGCAATTTTGTTTTTAAATAAAATGACAACATTAAGTGTTAATATCAACAAAATAGCCACCCTGAGAAATTCGAGAGGAGGCAATGTCCCCAATGTGCTGAAAGTAGCATTGGACTGCGAAAAATTCGGAGCACAAGGGATTACGGTTCATCCCCGCCCCGACGAGCGACACATTCGCTATGCCGATGTTTTAGCGTTAAAACCGATTTTAACAACCGAGTTCAATATCGAAGGCTATCCCTCGCCGGAGTTTATCCAATTGGTGCAAACGGTAAATCCGACACAGGTTACCCTCGTACCAGACTCTCCCGAAGCTATTACTTCCAATGCAGGATGGGATACCAAAAGTAATCAAAGTTTTTTGCAGACCGTTACCAAAGAGTTTCAAAGAGGGGGTATTCGTGTTTCAATATTTGTAGATACGGCATTGGAAACCATTGAATATGCGGCAAAAACGGGAGCTGACCGCATTGAACTTTATACCGAACCTTACGCCTCTAATTTTGCTAAAAATCCTGTTCAAGCAGCAATTCCCTTTATAAAAGCAGCCAAGTTTGCAAAAGAAATCGGCTTAGGAGTAAATGCAGGGCATGATTTAAGTTTGGAAAACCTCTCATATCTCCATCAAAGTATTCCCAGCCTCGATGAAGTCTCTATTGGACATGCACTTATATCAGATGCGTTGTATTTCGGATTGGAAAAGACAATAAAAAGCTACAAAGAAGCGTTGAAATAAAATATGCTTTTATTTTAGAAAAAAGACAAATATCAATAATAAATACATTTACATCTCGCTAAGCCGAGAAAAAACAATTAAAATCCCCGGACAATGAATCTATTCGTTTTGTTACAAACGGTGTTAGACACCACCACTACAACTGCCGTTACATCTGTGGTAGAAGAAGCTCCCAAAGAGATTAACCTCTGGACAATGGCAAGCTACGGCGGCCCCATTATGATTGTGTTGGCGCTGCTGTTTGCAGTGGCCATCTATGTTTTTATCGAACGTCTAATCATCATAAAAAAGGCATCACAAGAGGACAAAACCTTTATGAACCGTGTAAAAGACTATATTCACGATGGAAAAATTGATTCAGCATTAAAACTTTGCCGTGATATAAATTCTCCCTCGTCTCGTATGGTAGAAAAAGGGATATCGCGCTTAGGACGTCCGATGAACGACGTATTGGTAGCAGTAGAAAACGTTGGGAATCTCGAAATTGCCAAACTGGAAAAAGGGCTGGTATTCTTGGCAACAATTGCCGGAGGCGCTCCAATGATAGGTTTTTTGGGAACAGTTACAGGAATGGTATTGACCTTTTATACTATGACACAAAATCCTACGGGAGTAGTTCAATTAAAAGACTTATCGGCAGGGATGTATCAGGCAATGGTAACTACCGTAGGCGGTTTGATTGTAGGCATATTATCTTATTTCGCTTATAATTATCTTATTTCGAGAATCGACTCCGTTGTACGTACTTTAGAAACACGCACATTGGAGTTTATGGATTTTTTGAACGAACCCTCTAAGTAAAAAAAGAGCTACAGGTACATTTGATGTTCAGGAAAAATCAATATTTACCTAATCTCAACCCCAATTATTATGGCTTTAAAAAGAAGAAACAGAGCAGATGCGGCATTTTCTATGGCATCTATGACAGATATTATCTTTCTGCTGTTACTGTTCTTTGTCATTTCATCAACAATGACAACCCCCAATGACATTCAGGTAAACTTACCCGAAAGTAGTGCCAAAACCTCTACCAAACAAGTGATTGCAAGAGTCTCCATAGACAAGGGAGGAAATTATTTTTTGGCTACAAACGATAAAGATGTGCAGCCCATATCACCCGACCAGTTGGAGCCTCGAATCATGCAAGTAGTATCACAAGATACAGCAAACACGTATGTAGCGCTGTATGCCGACCAAGATATCGCTTACAAAGAGGTAGTTCGCATACTCGATATTGCCAACAAAAACAAGCTGAAGTTAGTGATAGCTACCAAACCGCTCCCGACAAAAAACACAGAATAGAAGCATGCTCACTCGTGAAAAAATATACGCTTTAACTGGCACAATAATAGGTTGCATTGTATTATTCCTTATTCTTTGGCTTATTTACATGCCCAGCCTATACACAAATAATTTGTTGGATGAGGGGGTAATGATAAGTTTTGGCGATTCATTTGATGGTGGTGGCAACGATATGACCATAAAAGAGGTATTTGCTCCTCCCGTTACAGTACCAACTCCTACATCAGCCAATAAGTTCCCGTCTGAGCAAGACATTATAACACAAAAAAGTGCATCTCCCGTAAAGGTAGCGGAAAACAAGAACAAAACAGACAAACAGGCAAATGAATTAGCGCTCCAACGAGAAGCAGAAAAAAAACGTATTGCAGAACAACAACGACAAGAACAAAAAGCTATTGACAAAGCCAATAATATGGTGGAAGGGGTATTTGGAAATGCCGGAGGAAGCGGTAGCGGAAGTACCAAAGGGGATTCCCGCCAAGGTAATCCTGCAGGAAAAGGGACTTCAGGAGGAAATTCGTGGTCGTTAAATGGACGTGATTTGATAGGAACATTAGTGCGCCCTTCCTATTCAACTAACGAGGAGGGAAAAATTACAGTTAGCATACGAGTAGATAAAAGCGGAAATGTTACTTCGGCAACAGTAGTATCGCCCACAACCATATCGGATGCAACTACCCGCAACGGTGCCACAACAGCAGCCCGGCAAACCAAATTTAGTGGAGGTAGCGGAATTGCAATTGGTACCATCACCTATCTTTATAGACTAAATTGAACAATAAACTGTCAATAGAAACGAAGCTGGCGATGAGTCATAGAAAATGATTATAAATAAAATGACTATCCGCAAAGCAACCTGTAAATACACAGGTTAAAATTACGGTAAATTTATGATCAAAAACTATTAAAATATTTTTGATAATTCATTGAGGTTTATTACACTTACAGCATGTATATCGCTGATAATGGGAATAATAAATCTCTTAAGTTTTATCCAAAACTTTCCCGATGAGGAGTCCTGTATTTTGCATTTCAAAGCACCGCAAGACCAAATTGGTGTTGTTTGTCCAAAATGTGGCAATGAATAATTGTCGTATCTCACTATAAATTTATAAATTCAGCATACATAATAAATGCACAAATGTTTTATTTTAAAGTACTCCCCAAGAAATGAACGCAGTTTTTCCTGCAACAAGTAATAGGCAAAGATAATGAACACTTTAAACTCGATAAAGAATACCATATCTCATTTTATTTGTGCTGGTAATAAACTTAATACATATACCGATTAAATATAAAATAATTGTTTATTTTGAATACTATCCTCCTATTTTTTACAAAAAATATTTTTTAATCATACCATAACATTTTTTTTTTTAACTTTGTAGAAAATAGTTTATTCGCAGCAATGTTACAACAATATTATTGCTGCCAACCCAAATATAACAATCATACAAAGCCATGAAACTCTTGGAAGAAATAACGCAACGTGCAAAAAACAATCTACAGCACATTGTTTTGCCCGAAGGAACCGAGCTAAGAACGCTAAAGGCGGCAGATATAGTCTTATACGAAAAGACGGCAAAGCTGACATTACTCGGAGACAAGGATGAAATATTGAAACTTGCCGATGAAAACGGACTAAAAAACATTAAAAATGCCTCTATAATCAATCCCGAAACAGCCGAAAAAACAGCCGAATACGCCAAACTGCTCTACACCCTACGCAAATCCAAAGGAATTACTCCGGAAGAAGCGGGCAGATTAGCCAAAAATCCGCTGTACTTTGGATGCTTGATGATAAAAAATGAAGATGCCGACGGAGAGCTTGCCGGAGCAAGAAACACTACAGGAGATGTGCTGCGCCCTGCATTTCAAATTATCAAAACCAATCCCGGAATCAATGTTGTTTCGGGAGCCATACTTATGTTTACTCCCGCCTCCCAATATGGAGAAAACGGGCTGGTCGTCTTTGCCGATTGTGCTGTAAACCCCAATCCCAATGCCTCTGAATTGGCGCAAATAGCTATCTCCACAGCTACCACTACACGTGTTATCGGTGGTTTTGAACCTCGTGTTGCTATGCTGAGTTTCTCCACCAAAGGGAGCGCCAAACACGAATTGGCCGACAAAGTAATAGAAGCCACCCAAATAGCCAAGCAAATGGCTCCCGACTTGCAAATAGACGGAGAGTTGCAAGCCGATGCCGCCTTAGTTCCCTCTATTGGAGCAAGCAAAGCTCCCAACAGCGGCGTAGCCGGAAGAGCCAACGTACTCGTATTCCCCGACTTGCAAGCCGGCAACATCGGCTACAAAATAGTCGAAAGATTTTCCGGTGCTCAAGCCATCGGACCTATTCTGCAAGGCATAGCAGCGCCAATCAACGACTTGTCTCGCGGATGTTCCGTAGAAGATATAGTACAAATGATATCCATCACCGCCAACCAAGCCATCGGACTCAAAAATAAAAAATAACGACATGTCTGAAAATATCACTATAACAAGAGAAGCTATCGAGAGGTACGGACTAAGCAAGCGTGTCCGGAAAAAAACACTTTTTTCCAAGATTGGAGTGGTAGGCTGCGGTAAAGATGGCAGCGTAATAGCTACCATTGCAGCCACTTACGGCATGGAAGTTGTTTTTTTGGAGCCTACCGAAGAGAGAAAAGTCAATGCCTTTGTCAGAATAGAAGAAAAACTGAACAATAAAATTCTCCATTGGGGGATGACGGAGAGTGAAAAAAAGACAATCCTCAGCCGTATCACAGGCACGATGGAATATAAAGATTTTACCAACTGCGACTTTGTGATAGAAGCCATCCGGTATGACAATATGACGGGAGAACGACGATTAGTCGAAAGGAAAGATGTGTTTGCTCGCCTCGAAAAAGTACTTTCCCCTACCGCGATCATAGCCTCAAACGTAACTACCGTTATTGTTTCCGATTTGGCTTCGGACTTGGAATACAAAGACAGATGTGTTGGGCTGCACTTCTTAGCCAATATGCCGGAATCGCAACTCGTTGAGGTTATTCGGGGGCTGGAAACTTCGAACGAAACCTATGAAAAAATTTGCAAGTTCGCCAAACTCATCAACCACCAACACGTAGCTGTACTTGAATCTGCCGGATTGGTAAGCATCCGATTGTTTCTGATCCAGCTCAACGAAGCCTGTTCTATGCTTATGGAGGGGATTGCCTCTGCCGAAGACATAGACAAAATTATGACTGTAGGATACGGACACAGGCAAGGGATATTTCAGACTGCCGATAAACTGGGGATAGAAAAAGTGGTCAATCTAATGGAAAACCTATACGACGAATACGGACATGCAAAATACAAACCTTCGCCCGTACTCCTTCGTATGTATAGAGCCAAACACTTTGGAGTAAGTCAAAATAGAGGATTTTACAATTACGATAATGGAGGAAATATCGTAAAATAATAAAAAAGTAAGACAAGCAAACAACACAATACCATGATTGCTTTGACACACAAAATTTCGTATAACGAAAAAAACAAAACATAGACAAATGAAAATACTGGTATTAAACTGTGGAAGTTCATCCGTTAAATACAAATTGTTCGACATGACAACGGGTGAAACACTGGGGTCGGGAGGGGTCGAAAAAATAGGAATGAAAGGCTCTTTCTTAAAACACAAACGCAAAGACGGACAAAAAGTAATGCTCGAGGGAGAAGTGTTGGAACATCAACTGGCTATTGAATATATACTAGGAGTAATATCAAGTAAGAAACATGGTGCTATTGAAACCCTGGAAGAAATAAATGCCGTAGGACACCGCGTGGTGCATGGCGGAGAGCGTTTCAACAAGAGTGTTATCATTGACGAAGAAGTGATAAAGGGGATAGAAAGTTGTATCGAAATAGCACCTTTGCACAATCCGCCCAACTTAGCTGGTATTTATGCCATACAGGAGTTGCTGCCCAATGTGCCGCAAGTAGCCGTTTTCGATACCGCATTTCATCAAACCATGCCAGAATATGCTTATATGTACGGTATCCCCTACACGTTATACAAAAAATACGGTATTCGCAGATACGGTTTTCACGGAACAAGTCACCGCTATGTGTCAAAAAGAGTGTGCGAATATCTAAATATCGACTACAATAACTCCAAACTGATAACGGCTCACATAGGCAATGGAGCCTCTATCACAGCCATTCACAACGGTAAATCAGTTGATACTTCTATGGGATTTACTCCGGTAGAAGGATTGATGATGGGAACCCGTTCTGGTGATATTGATATGGGAGTAGTAACTTTTTTGATGGACAAAGAGATCATAGATACCCGTGCTACCACCACTCTGTTTAATAAACATAGCGGTGTGTTGGGTGTATCGGGTATTTCATCAGATATGAGAGACATTGACAACGCTATTGAAGAAGGAAATACTCGGGCAAAACTGTCACTGGAAATGTATGAATATCGGATAAAAAAATACATAGGCTCTTATGCCGCCACATTGGATGGTGCAAACGTTATTGTATTTACGGGCGGTGTAGGCGAAAACCAGACAGAAACCCGAAAAAGAATCTGCGAAGGATTAAGCTATCTTGGAATAGAGATGGACTACGAGAAAAATAAAATACGAGGCGAAGAGGTAGAGATAACAACGCCAAATTCCAAAGTAAAAGTTGTAGTTGTACCTACCGACGAGGAATTTATGATAGCTTCGGACACGGTAGAGTTGATAAATTGAATATCGCCATTATCTGTCTCCGACAGGAAAGTAAAACTATGATTTTGAAACGCTGTCTGATCTTATCATCAACACCGAACCTGCAAGCATCGGGAGTATAAAATTGATAAACCAAATCAATATCCCCGTAAGTAATATTCCTATTTCGTTGTTGGAGAATATGCCCAAAATCAATACTGCCAGCGAACCTCTTATCGCTGCTTCCGAAGCGGCTAAAGATGGGGTGTAGGTGATAAAAAGATACATGGTAGGGATGGCGACAAGTGCCTCTATAGCAGATATTTCAATGTTGAAGAAATGAAGCATAAAAAAATACTGTACACAAAATACCGAGTATCGAAGAGCAGAACAAAAAAGAATAAGAAATAAACTTTTTCCGTCAAATTGAGACAAAGACTTTAATGTGTCTCGAAACTTCACTGCCCAAGATTGCCTTTTCAATTTGGTGATGATACTCGGAAATACAAAATAAAGTACAATTCCTACCATAAAAAACCCCAAAATAAAATTCAAATAAGGAAGATAATCGTTGGACGACTTAAAGTGTGAAAAATATACATAAGAAGAGACTAATCCAACAATTGTGATGATCAATGTCTGTGTAAAACCATTTACCAGCGACAACAAAATGCCAATCCACTTGGTATTTTCCGGCAAATACATGACTCTACCTGCGAACTCTCCCAATCGACCTGGAGTAACAAACCCGGTATTAAGCCCGGCAAGCACTCCTTTTAAGGCATTGATAAAGGTAAGTCTTACGACTTTTGAGGTAAGGATTTGCCACTTTCCGGTTTCTATCGCCCAATTCAAAGGCATCATTAGCAATACGACAATCAAATATATGACCCTCTTTGTGTTGAGTGAAGAAAAGGAGTGGCGTAGCTCTTCCCAATATTCGATGTTTGCCAGTTTGTAGGCCAAAAATCCATAAGCAGCTATCATTAAAGCCCATTTGATGATAAAAACTAGCTTATTTTTGCGACGAGTCATTGTTTTTGATGGGGAAAGTGTATCGTGTTTGCAAAAAATAACTTGTTACTGTGATGCCGAGCGATACGATCACATTGGCAATTGAAGGAAAGATTCTGAAAACTTCAACAAGCAATTTTATCCCTGCATAATTGAGAAGTAAGTTGAATAATCCAACCTGCGCGTAACGTATCAATTGTTTTCTACCTTTGAGTTCGGAAGCTGTAAAAGTTACATATTTTTGCAAAATAAATCCTGTTATCAACGTTACCACAAAGTTTAAAGCCACCGTAGCTGTATAGTCGCTAAGGGTTACAACTCCCAAGTTTATCATCCGTTTTTGCACTACTACCTGGTATATAAAAAAGAATGAAAACCATGAAAAAATTAGGTTTAAAGCTCCAGACACCCCATAACGGAAAAACTGTAGACTCACGTATTTTTTAAAAGGGGGATAAAAAAAATCGATCATCCGGGTAACATGTTCACCTAAAGACATCAGAAATTTTCTCATTTGGCAAAGAGAATTGTTATATTATTTGGAGATGTTTTCTGTCAAAAGTTAGGTTTATTAAACAATTATCCTTACTTTTGCCGAAAAATTAGCTTTTTCGAAGTGCAAATATACTAAAATATCGGCATATTGCCGTTTTGATTAAGCGAATAAACTATTTTACAAATCTTATGCCCGACGATTATCACCAGTGTAATGCCACCAATACGAGCCAAAAAACATTTGGGACAGCATTTCTTGCACGATGCGGAAATAGCACGTCGTATAGCAGAGAGCTTAACTCCCGGCTTGGTTTCGCATACCCTTGAGGTTGGACCCGGCACAGGTATCCTTACCCAGTTTTTACTTGAGAATAGACAAATAAACCTTGTTGCCATAGAAATTGACGAAGAATCTGTCGAATATTTGCACTCTCACTTTCCACAACTAAATGTGATAAAAGGGGATTTTTTAAAATCGGACATCGAAAGTTTTTTTGACGAAAAGTTTTCCATTATCGGAAATTTCCCTTACAATATTTCCAGCCAAATATTTTTCAAAATATTAGAACACAAAAATCAAATACCCCAAGTGGTGTGTATGCTGCAAAAAGAGGTTGCGGAACGCATCACGTCTCTTCCTGGTAAAAAAGCCTACGGTATATTGAGCGTATTTATGCAAGCTTTTTACTCTGCCGACTATCTTTTTACGGTACATGAACATGTATTCGACCCTCCGCCTAAGGTCAAATCGGCTGTTGTTCGCTTTACCCGAAACGAAGTGCAAACGCTCGCTTGCGACGAAAAAGCTTTCCGAACGGTAGTGAAAACAGCCTTTAACCAACGCCGAAAGACTTTGCGAAATTCATTGAAGCCGCTTGTTGGCAAAGATAATTCGTTACTTACCGAATCTATATTCGATAAAAGACCGGAACAACTGAATGTGGAAGAGTTTGTCGTGCTTACCAACAAAATATCGACAGTAAGCGGGTGAGAAACTTCTATAAAAAGTCTGAAGCAATCGAGAAACTTTGATTTTTTTACAAACTTCTTTTTGCCATAGCAAGGCAAACAAAGACAATAAAGATATGAAGGGAGAAGTGCGATGTCAGAATTAAGACTTTTTTATCACGAAACAGGCAAAATTAAAATAGCCAAAACACTCGATATCCTTAATAAAATAGACCAAAAAGACATTGTTTGGATAGACTTGAATGATGTATCATTAGACGTAGAAACTCGATTGGAGCAATTTCTGAAAATCTATATTCAGGAAGACGAAGAAATTGAAGAAATAGAGATCAGTTCACGATATATCCAGACCGAAGACAGCATTGTGGCAAACACCAATTATCTGCTGGATAATTTTACAGTAGAGCCCATATCGTTTATTTTGAAAAAGGGAATTTTGGTAGCTGTGCGTGACGTAGAGTTGCGTTCGTTTAACGAAACAGTAAAAAAAATATTTGCTAATACTCCAAGTTTTCCTACCGGATATCATGTGTTTGTGGCGTTGCTCGAAACCCGAGTCGAATACGATGCCGATATGATCGAAGATACCACCGATCTTATTACCAATTTGAGCAAAAACTTAAATGCAGGTGAAGATCTGGACGAAGAAATACTGATACAGATAAAAGATTTGCAGGAAAAAATGATGATTATCCGCCAAAACATTATCGACAAGCAACGCATTGTATCAAATCTGCTCAAATCCAACCTTTTTCCCAAAGATCTGCTTCCCCGCCTGTCTATGATTATCAAAGACATCAACTCATTGTTTGAATACACCCGTTTTGGGGTGGACAGGTTAGACTACCTTCAAGATACATTTCTTGGATTGGTAAATCTGCAACAAAATAAAATTATCAAAATATTTACCGTAGTATCTGTTATTTTCCTTCCTCCTACCCTCATTGCCAGCATGTACGGAATGAATTTCGACTTTATGCCTGAAACTCATTGGAAATACGGATATCCGTTTTCGATATTGCTGATGATTTTGTTCTCCGGTGCTGTCCTGTGGTTTTTTAGACGAAAAAAGTGGCTGTAGCCTATTCTTTCTAATAAAAAACGGTGTGTTTTAATTATCATATTAAAATAATGATAAAAAATAGCACTATTTAATAAAATATTTTACAAATATCCTTGTCTATTTAATTTTTTTATTTACTTTTGCCTATCGGTTCCATTAAGCCTCGACTAATGTCCTGCAAAAGTTAAAATATTTATTATCTAAATGATGGTTAATTATTGCTGTTGATATTTGCCTTATCCCTTTTTCCTCCAAAAAAAGACAGATGAATCGACAGCAAGATTGATTTTCCAAACCTTAGATATATAATAAAAAAAATTAAATCTCATGAGGAAATTCCACGCTTTATCTCTGCTTATATTCTTCTTTTCTACGCTGGCTTACGGTCAAAATTTCGTAAAAGGTGTTGTTGTCTCTTCGGAGGATAACGAACCTCTGATTGGTGTTTCCGTAGCGGTAAAAGGTTTTACACGGGGAGTGCTGACAAATATTGACGGACACTATTCCATTGCTGTATCAAGTGATGAAATTTTAGTTTTCAGTTATATCGGTATGATCCCTCAAGAGGTCCCGATAAAAAACAAAAATGTCGTTAATGTTGTACTCAAACCCGATTCTAAAATTCTTGAAGAGGTAGTTATAACTGCGATGGGAGTAAAAACAGAAAAAAAGAAGTTGAATTTTGCCGTACAAAGTGTTGATTCGTAGTCTCTTACCGAAGGAAAACAGGCAAACTTTATCAATGGTTTGCAAGGAAAAGTCTCAGGTATCAACGTAACCAACTCCGGAGGTTCTCCAAACTCTGGTTCTTCATTGATTATAAGAGGAATATCGTCTATTAATCCCTCCCAGTCAAACGCTCCTCTATATATTTTGGATGGAATAGCTTTTTCGGGTTCGGTCTCCGACATCAATCCCAACGACATTGAAAACATTACCATACTCAAAGGGGCAGCAGCCGCAGCGTTGTACGGGCAGAGCGGCGCAAACGGCGCCATAATGATAACGACCAAGCAAGCTGTAGATGGAAAAGTAGTGGTTAATGCCAACATAAGTTTGCAAAGAAACGATGCCGTAAGAATCCCTTCTTTACAAACAAAATATGGAGTAGGAGCCTTGGGTTTTTACCGTTCCCCCGAAAGCGGAGGATACGGTGGCTGGGGACCTCCTCTGCCTGAAGGTACCACAACATACAACAACGTTAAGAATTATTTCAAATCGGGACTTTACCAAAAATACGATTTGAGTGTAAACGGTGGTACCGACAAAGTAAACGGATATGCTTCGGCATTTTATTCGCGAGACGACGGTATTGTAGTAAACGACTACTTGAATAAAATAGGAGTATTGTTGAAAGGGGGATTCAAGTTAAACGAAAAAATAACCCTTTCGGCATTGGCAAATTTTACCAACGACACCTATCGGGGGGCGGGAAATATATCTTCGGTTTACAGCTGGCCCATTGAAGATGACATACGCAACTACCGCCAAAACGGATTAATCAGATACAGATATATCAGCGAAAAAGAGAAAACGGCATCGCCATATAGCCCACTTTGGAGCAGGTATATGGACTATGGAAAAAATGAAAACGTACACAATATATTGCAAGGTGCCATTACTTACAAAGCATTCAAAAATTTTGAAGCTACCGGACGGGTTATTTACGATACAAACTCCTACGGATACGATGGATACACAACACCGAGATTTGACGACTCAGTAATTTTGAGCAATCCCCCTAACGAGAAAGATACCGTTACTTACAACCATATTGATACAGATCCAAATGTAAGAGCAAGGTTTGATGAAGATGTAAAAGCATATAATCAGATGTATAACAACAGCAGATACCTGAATGAAAACGATTACAAAAAAATAGACAAAGACCTTTTGGGAACTTACAGTAACTCCAGTTCAAGGAGTAGTTTGCTGACTACGATGGGGGTATTGACCTACAAACTGCAACTACCCAATGGAATAGATATAGACGTTTTGGCCGGAGGAGAGGTGAAAATACGAAAATCATTGTCCTCTTCGCTAAAAGGGAGAGACTTTATCATACCCGGAGTTTACAACATCTCAAATGTGAGTGAAATACTTGGTGTACAAGACATAGATGTAAATCACGTAGAAAGACGAAACGGAGGATTTTTTGGCGAAGTGAGAGCCGACTACAAGGGACTTGCGTCTTTGAGTGTTACTTCGCGGTGGGATTGGTCATCTACTTTGAGCCAGGAGTATAGCCCCTATTATTACCCTTCTTTTACGGGAGGAGTTATTTTTTCGGAACTTCTCAAACTCTCCAATCAATGGTTTTCTTATGGTAAACTACGAGGAAACTGGGCAAGGGTAGGGAAAGATACTCCGGCTGCATACTTATTTGACAGCCGATATAAGCAATGGGCTACTCTTCCAGATGGAGGATATGCGATAGACCCTACCAAATCTACAGCACAAATACTCAAACCAGAGATGAACGATTCTTGGGAATTAGGATTGGAAACTCGGTATTTCAACAGCAAAACCCGACTGGATATAGCGTATTACAACACTTTTACCGACAATCAAATTGTTACGGTAAGGGTATCTCCTGCGTCAGGCACTATTTTGCAGACTCGAAATGAAGGGGCTATTAAAAATTACGGATTGGAAATTCAATTGACTCAAGACATTATTACATCGAGAGATTTTCAATGGATTGCAACGCTCAATTATGGGTTTAATCGCGGACGCGTGATGAGCCTGCCCGAAGATATTATCGAAATTCAAGGTACCCAATATTCCGATGTTTTTCCTACAGCCTACTTGCATGGTTCCACCACAGCCATTTCAGGAAAAGATTACCTCCGCACTGACGATGGAAAAGTGATTGTAAATTCAGAGGGCTATCCCAAAATAAATCCAACAAAAAGTATCCTTATAGGTGATAGAGAACCCGATTTTTCGGCAGGGCTGCACAATAGTTTCCGGTACAAAAACTTTTCGTTGGCGTTACTCATCGACGGTAGAAAAGGGGGAGACATCTATAATAATACCGCAAGAGGATTGTGGTATAACGGAATGCATAAAGCGTTGGAGTTTTACAGAGGGCGCGAGATTGTGTGGGACGGTGTAGTAGAACAACCAGACGGCTCTTATATTCCTAATACCAAACACATAGTGATGGACAATAAAACCATAACCGAATACTACGCCGGAGTAAGCTCCAATTTTATAGAAGATGGTTCGTACATACGGCTAAACTATTTGACACTCGGATATGATTTTACTTCGTTTGTCAAAAGTAAAACCTTTACCAGATTGCGCTTGTCCGTAACTGGTTCCAACCTATTGCTATTGACAAGATACACCGGTTCCGACCCACAAATCAATGCCAACACAAGTTCTGGAGGTACCGGAGGAATGGGGATAGACAATTATTCAGTACCTAATACCAGAGGATTTAACCTAACGCTTAACGCTACATTCTAAAGAAAAAAATATTATTATGAAACGAGTGCAACAAATAGAACTTGATACACAAGAAGATATTTTTGTGCGAGTCACATCTGACAAATAAAAAATCAATCATAAACAGATGAAAAAAAACATATTATACAACACAGTCATTTTTCTGCTGACATCCTTGATTTTATCGGGATGTACAGATTTTTTCGACATCAATACCAGCATTGACGATCCGGCAGAGGTTACTCCAGAACAGGTTTTGCCAACAGTGGTGTTTTATTCGTCGCAATTATGTTACGACCATGCAGAATACGGAACCTATCTTTCGCAAGCATTGACTACCGGAGGAAGAAGCCAAACCGGCGCTCATGGATATAAGTCGGGTTGGGAGCTACTATCAATGAACAGACACCCTCAGTGGCGCCGTCATTTTTATGACATTGGGGTAAACGTCAATGCGATGATAAAAGGGGCCGAAAAAATAAATTCGAAAAATTTTATTCTTATAGGGCGGACAATAATGCTCCAATCGACACTTTTTACAACAGATGCTTTTGGAGATATGCCCCGTTCGCAGGTGTATAAGTCCAACTCGCCCCAATACGATACGCAAGAGTCTATATACAAATGGATGGAACAAGAGGCGGATAGCCTTCTTTTACTGTACAATAATCCTAATTGGACAAACCATCCTGATAACCGAAATATTACAACCAAAATGGATAGGCTTTTTGGAGGAGACTTAGGCAAATGGAGAGCTTACACAAAAGCCCTAAAAGCCAGAATATTACTAAGAAAACTACCCAATTGGAACAATACTCCTGAAACATGCGACAAAATAATTGCCGCTGTGGATGCTGCTTTAAATGACCCCGACTATACTGATGCCCTGTATCACTACGATGGTGGCTCTACAGAAAAAAACTGTCCGTGGGGCCCCTCGCAGCCCAAATTGAACTTAGGATGGGCCCAAGGCAGAGAAAATTTATTGGCAGATGCTGTCCCTTCCAAGTTTTTTGCCCATGCACTGCTTGGAGTGTATGAATTTCCGTATAGATCTACACGCGGCTATGCTTTAGATCCGAGAGCCACCCAATTGATGTCTCCCCGCGCAAACGATAAAAATCAAACAATTATCCGCTATTTGGAAAACAACATAGGTATGCCCGTTTCGATGAAAATTACCTATTACCCCGACTTATACTCCATCAACGGCGAAAATCCATACACCAAAGATAATGGATACATCATGCTGATGTCTGCCGAAGAACTATTGTTTATGAAAGCGGAAGCTCAGTATTGGGGCGGAAACAAATCCAAAGCATACGATACTACAACAGAAGCAGTAAAAAAGAATATGCTGCGAGTAGGAGTCGCACTAAACAATCCTGTTTACCAAAGCTTTATCGACCGTTTTTTTCAAATAAAACTACCCGGCGAATCTTTGTTTACCATTGCAGACCTGATGCAGCAAAAATATGTGGCAATGTATCTTCAACCGGAGCAATGGACAGATGTGCGCCGTTACAATTATAGCAGCGAAAAAAATGGGATTGCCTACGATGGGACGTATGTTTATACCGTCAATAATGCTCATGATGGAGGACTGTCGGTAACACCCGACCATTTTAACCTGAAATTTTCTTTAACAAGACCTTACAATCTATACGCCCCTTATTGGATTGACAAAGCTGATAATTTTGGGATAAACGCTAAACTTTCACCCAACGCATGGATTATGAGACTGAACTACGATCCCGAAACAGAAGATAAATACAATCGTAAAGAGTTGGAACGCCTTGGAGCGTATAAAAATCCAGAGTGGCTCAGAAAAAGAATGATTTGGGCTTATAAAAATAATTCACAAGTAACTTCAATAGATCCAAACATAGAGTGGAAATAATAAAAAAAATCATTATGAGAACATATTACAAAATATTACTTCCTATTTTACCTCTCCTCTTGCTATTTGCGTGCGATAGACACGACTCTATGGACGATGATGTGTTGGTAGGCAATATGGCACCGCAAGTATATTGGGAGATAGGGAGTAGCACGGTAACTGCCGGCAACAGCGTCCCTTTTGCCGTGCAATACTATACCACAAGCAAAACCCCCATCAGTCATATAGAGGTGTGGTATAGCATTCAAGAGGAAGAGATAAAGAGCGTTACATGTCCTTGGACTATTTCATTTAGCTATTCACTATCATCAACAGTATCTTCCGAAAAACGTACAATGCAAAAGATAAGTAGCTATCCTCATGATGCCACTTACCGAAACGACTCGTTAAAAGCCTATTATTTTGAATCGTCATTTCCAACAAGTGTTACGCTCTCTTCCATTTCGTGGATAAAGCCATCTTCATTTGCCACGTCAGATTCTGCTAAATTGAAAAAATATTTTGGAGAAAACTATATGCAGCATTTCAAAGACAGTCTTTTCAAACTGATGTCGGTCAAAGATTTTCAAAATATGTACCAAGGATTGAATTTGGTCGAAGACTTCAGAACATATCTTGATTCTGTTAAAAATGACAATACGGGAGGTTATGACTATGTGTTTCCCAAAGATGCCCATGGCAACAGGCCAATCCCGCAAGAGATTGTCGATATATATGAAAACATACCGTTCTCAGATATTATTTACAATAAATCCAATAATAGTTACGATGTTGATTTTACACGTCAATATATTCTCAAACCCATTCTTAAGGTGCTGGACAGTAATAATATCGCAGGAAGTACTAGCATCAATCCGGATATTTATTTAAACTAAAAAACATGAGAAAAATATCAATCATACAAAATACAATGGCTGCGGTGGTCGCTTTTTTCCTACTCAATAGTTGTTCTGATCATGTGCCAGATATAGAAGAACTTCCCAATCCGTTGGTAGACTTTAACTATTCGATAAAAGACGATACCTATAAAATTGATTATTATATTGGAGCAACCGTAGAATTTACGAGTATCTCCAAAGCAACTGGAGAGTGCATCTGGGATTTTGGAGATGGCACAACCGCAACAGGCAGTACTGTAATCCACAAATACGCCAAAGTAGGTACATTTCAGGTAAAACTTACTGTAGGAAACGAAGGGTATAACAATAAACCGATATACATCAGCGATATAAAACCAATATTGAAATTGAATCCTATCCCAGGGGGATTGTGTGAAGTCTTAACCGCTCCCGTAAGCTTCAATGTTACGCTACCCAATCCCGAAGAGTTGAGTGAAGAATACACTTGGTACTTTCCCGAAGGCTCTTTGGATAAAACAGGGAATACTGTTACTACTTTTTCGGGAAAAGATCCGGGAGAAATCAGATTCAGCAACGTAGGTTCACAAACGATAGTATTGGAAGTGAAGTTGGGAGGACGATTATTGGAAGAAGGAGTAATAAAAGTACCTGTCGCATATAACAAGCCTGTACCAACCCTATATTATGCTGTGTCAAAAGGAAATATTATGGCTGTAAAGCTGGCTAACGACGCCCCTGCCGGAATGAAAATAATGCCTTTTGATATGGGGGTAAAATCGGGACAACACCCTCTCAACATACTATTTAACGATACTTCACTCTATGTGGTTGATTGTGGCAAGCAGTTTACCTATGTGAATGACGTGGACGCCAATCAGGGAGATGGAAGAATCTTTGTGATGTCAAAAAGTGGATCCAAAGTAGAAACAATGCTTACCAATTCGGGAGCGGCTTTCAGCGATCCGTTTTATGGCTATATAGATGGAAATAAATTATACTTTGCAGACAGAAATACAGGAATAACAGCTATCGGGATAAACGAAAGAAATCGCACCCTTTCTGCCACCGACTTCCCTTACTATGTACAAAACAACACACTCGGATATTATAGCAAGGGATTGAGCTACGGCGCTATAAACGCCTCCTTTGGTAAAGTTGAAAATGCTTGGTACTGGTGTAAAACATTCAATGGTAACGGGATATTCCGATTCAAAGATTCCGACATCCTAAAAACAACTGCCACCGAAAACGATCCGGCTCCAACTTTAGGAGTAGCCATTGCAGGCATGTCTCCAAAATCTTACGTATGGGACAATACCCGAAAGTTAATTTACTTTACCATTTGGGATACCGGCTATGCAGGACTTTATAAATGCACTTTAAACCAATTGAATGCAATCTCTACAAGAACCGATTTAATCCCTTATCAAATGAAATTGGCAAATGGGAAGACGGTAACTCCCGTTACGGAACCGGGTAAAGGCGAAGGCGCCACGGGCGAATTTATAGGAATATGCCAATTGGCTTTGGACGAAAGCGACGGGTCCGTATATTTTGGATTACGCTCGGGAGATGCAAGCGTAAAATCGGGATTGATGCGTTACAATCCGGCAACCAACCACATAGAATATGTTATAGAGGGGATAAACGTCTATGGAGTTTCGGTAAATAAGTCGCTATCCAAATTATTTTAATCAAATTGTAAGTCGTTTCTTATATCTAAATAAGTATAAAATATAGCGATAGTCTCGTGTATAGGATGAAAAAGAAAAAATTATCAATTACAATAATCGTATTGCTGGCGACAGTTACGCTCTTTGCACAGTCGCCCAAACGAGAAACGAGAGCTTCGTGGCTTACTACAGTGTGGCGTATAGATTGGCCCCAAACAGTTGTATCGTCCACAGGAAATGCGACTCAAATTCAAGCACAAAAAAATGAAATGATAAGAATTCTCGATTCTTTGAAATCGTGTAATATGAATGCTGTCTATTTTCAGGTGCGTTCGCGTTGCGATGCAATGTATCAGTCATCTTACGAACCTTGGTCAACCGATTTAGTTGCCTCGCGAGGTATGAATCCCGGATATGATCCGTTGGCATTTACCATCGAAGAGGGACACAAGCGGGGCATTGAAGTGCATGCATGGTTAAACCCATATCGTTACGAAACGGTAAAAAACCAATGGACAGGACTCCCCGGCGATTACCGAACTGCTCACCCCGAATGGATTTTGAGCTATGCCGATGTTTCCATCCTTGATCCCGGGCGCCCCGAAGTAAGACAGCGAATTACCTGTATTATCGGAGAAATTGTCAATAATTACAACGTAGATGGGATTATTTTTGACGATTATTTTTACGCTTACGGTGGTACATCTTCCACATTGGACGCTGCCACGCAGAGTTTGTACAAGCCCTCCGAAATGAGTTTGGGAAATTGGAGACGCTCCAATATTAACCAAATGATATCGGATGTTTACGACACCATTCAATCGATAAAGCCTTATGTGAAATTCGGAGTTTCTCCTTTTGGTATTTGGACAACAAGCGGTACTGTTGCCGCCAATGAGGGTATCTCGTTACCGGCAGGCATCACAGGAGGCAATATGTACGAAGAGATATATTGCGACCCGGTAGCTTGGCTCAAACAGGGAAGTGTTGATTATATCTCTCCGCAACTCTATTGGCCCACGACAAGCATTAATCAGGACTACGATGTTTTATCCCCTTGGTGGTCGAATTTATCAAATAAATTTAATAGACACTTCTATTCCAGTCAAACATTGACAGGACTCTCCACCTCTTTGTATTCTCCCCGGGTAAAAGCAAAATTATCCATAGAGAATACTTCAGATATAGCAGCCAGTTCGATTGAGCGAACCGGTTTGCAACGAATTTCGGGAGCCGCTAATGTTTCTCAAGAAGAGATAGGAAAACAGATAAGTCGTAATCGTGTATCTGATATAAACAATGCTCCCGGTAGTGTATTTTTCTCAACAGAACCCCTTTACACAACAGTAGGATTTACAAATTACCTCCGAAAATATCAGTTTACACACAAGGCTTTAACTCCTGTGATTGATTGGAAACCTTATACTCAATACGGCTTGATAACTGGGATGACATTGACAGAAAACACATTAACTTGGGACACTGTAAACCCTACCGTTCGCTATGCGGTTTACGCAATTCCAAATGATGAAGTAAATACGTCTGGTATTTTCAATACATCGCAGTATCTCTTAGGCATATCTTACTCAAATTATTTCGAAATTCCGACAAATATTTCTACAGCTGAAAATACTTTTGCGGTTGCCGTTTTGGATAAATACGGACACGAATTTGCTCACAGAATAATGAATCAACCGGTAGGAATACCCATTGTTGAAAATCTTATTTATCCTTCAAACAATGCTCAAGTTATGCCTCCGTTTGATTTTATATGGACGGCAAATAAATCGACAGACAGTTATATCATCGAAGTTGCTACTGATAATATGTTTGCAAATCCGATTTGCTTTCGTGAAACACAACAAAACTCATTCCCTACCACAAAATTGCAATCGCTTCAAGACGGGAAAACATATTATTGGAGAGTGAAAGCTCGAAAATCAAACGCCGAAGACGGCATATCAGAAGTAAGAAGTTTTACAATACATAAATTTGCTCTCAATACCCCCTCGACCGGAAATACCAATGTTTCGCTTACCCCCACATTTGAATGGGACAATGTAAGCCCGACAGCATCATATACATTGCAAATTGCTGCTGATTTGCAATTTGCCTCTATGATTTATTCGCATACTTTGACCGAAAATTCCTATACGCTCCCCGAAGGAACGCTCGTAGGGGGAACTATGTATTATACCAGAATAAAATTAACGGACGGGAATATTTCCACGATTTCCAATATTGTAAGTTTTACCACGGTGGAACTGCCTGTCCCCGTCCCGCAAATAACTAAGCCGGAAAACGAAGGACCAATTGCAAATACTTTGATAGAGGTTTGCTGGCAGCAGCAAAATTCACGAGGCTTTCGGGTAGAACTTTCTGAGGACAACACTTTCCCACCGCGTGGAACAACTATAAAAACGGTGGATGCTTATACTTTTTGTACTACTTACGAAAATTTGTCTGCCGGAAAAACCTATTATATCAGGGTGTTTGGCTTAACTTCTACAGGGATGACAGATGCCTCGCAAACTGTAAGTGTGAATATCAATACGGGTGTGAATAGTGCTTTTGTGGATAACTTTCGCTGTTATATTCAAAATGGGAAAACAAATTTTGATAATCTTGTTATCTATTCCGAAGGCAATTGTCATGCAAAAATTACCCTCTATACTATTAGAGGAGAATTGCTTTGGAGGACGGATTCAAATATCTTGTCCGGTAAAAATACATTTGATTTGAATCTTGTAAATCTACAGAAGGGAATTTATCTTATTCAAATTAAAGCAGAGAATTTGAGCGCTACATTCAAAACAATGAAATAAATATCAATTAAAATATATTTTATTAATCACTAAAAAATTATTACAACTATGAGAAAAAGTGTACTATTTGTAATGCTGTTCATATGCAGCACGTTTATGACACAAGTATTTGGCTCGAATCCAATGGTTGATCCCGCGACTTATTCTTCCAAGTTTGGCTATAATCTTACTAATCAATGGGCTTATACCAATGTTTTAGGAAACTATGTAACAGCCTCCGATTTGTTAGGTGCTGCCGGTAGTGTTCGCGGTATGGCTGTAAAAGAGGGAAAAATGCTGTTTAGCAGTCGCAATTCGGGTAATCAAATTTTGATTGTTGATGGGGCTACAGGAGCAAAATTAACTCCAGTTAATCTTGCAAGCAATGTATTTACCTATATGGGTAAAAACAAAGCCGGAGATGCCGACAGTTTGTGGACTACCCCACTACCTTGCAACGATATTCAGATAGACGATGCAGGTAATGTATTGGTTTCTAATCTTTCTACATCCAACACAGCCCGTTTTCAGATTTGGAAAATAGACATGGCAACCGGAAATGGTACTGCATTGGTTGACCAGGCAATGATTACCGACTTTCCTCTGTCTGAGGCAGGAACACGTTTTGATGCTTTTGGAGTGTGGGGAGACGTAACCGGCGATGCTGTTATTATGGCAGCAAGCGCCGACCCCGATGTGGTAGAAGTTTACAAGTGGACCGTAACCGGAGGTGTTGTTCAAACTCCCGTATCCATAATATTGGATAATTTTACTAAAGGAACTACCTTAACAGACAAAGCCAACCTTGGTTCAGCTCCCCGTGTTTTGCCACTGGACAATAATTACTTCTACGTAGATGGAAACAACATCATGCCTACGCTTATGGATAAAGACGGTAATGTGGTCGATGGTTTTCATAATAAATATTCTGCTTTGACAGACTCGGTAACTTCAACTGGCAACAAATGGACTATGAATGTTGGACACAACGGCGTGAAAGAGTTTCAAATCGGTAATGATTATTTCATCATTATGTCTGCTACCAACACAGCGGGAGTTCCACCCTCCTCATTCAGAGTTTTCAAATTTGCCGATGCAGGTAAAGCATTCACAGGTATTGATGTGATGTGGACTTTTCCGCAAGCCGGAATGGGAGGGCAATCAAACTCATACAGAACTGGTATGCCGGTGGTAGAAGTCAATGGCAATACAGCCAATATCTATGTATATACGGGAGATAACGGATATGCCATGTACACCATGTCGGCTCCTACGGGAGTGAACAACGCTCGTGTATCTCAAGTAAACGCAGTGTTAAGAGGGAATGTGATAACTATGTCTGAAGAGGTGAAATCGGTTACGATATACGCTGTTAATGGACAAAAAGTCAATACCGCCTTCAATGTCTCCGAAATAGCCGCACCTTCTCAAAAAGGGATTTATTTGGTAAATATCACCGATAAAATAGGGACGGCAAAAGTACAAAAAATTGTTGTGCGATAATCGATTACCATTATGATACAGAAAAAGACCGATTCAAGATAGAATTTTTGAATCGGTCTTTTTTTGGTTAATATTAATTTATGCTCTCATAGCAGCGATGCTTTCTTTTAACGAAACTATTTTACTCTCGGCATCTGTTTGTTTTTTCCGTTCGTTTTCAACTACTTCCGGTTTGGCGTTAGCAACAAACTTTTCGTTGCTTAGTTTTTTTACCACCGACTGAAGAAATCCTTCCAAATACGCAATTTCTTCTTTTATCCTTTTTATCTCTTCTTCTGCATCAACCAAATTTCCCATAGGGACTGCATATTCGGTTGTGCCAACAAGAAACGAAACAGAACCGCCGTCTTTCTTCTCGCTATGTTGGATTGTTTCCAGATTGCATAGTTTTGAGATAGCGGCATCAAAATCTGCCGAATGGTACCCAATGGTTTGCAATTGTAAAGTTTCCTTATAAGGTATATTTTTTTGCAGACGGATGGTGCGCACACCCGCGATAATCTCTTTAGTTTTTTCAAAGTCCGTAATGAATTTTTCATCGTATTTTCCGGCATTTGGCATCATCTCTACCATAATACTCTCTCCTGCCTTGCGCTCTTGCAATGCCTGCCAGAGTTCTTCGGTAATAAACGGCATAAATGGATGTAGCATTTTCAGCAGAACGTCAAAATAGCCAAGAGTTGCATCATACGTTTTTTTGTCTATCGGTTGTTGATAAGCCGGTTTTATCAGTTCCAAATACCAAGAAGAGAACTCATCCCAAAAAAGCTTGTACACCAACATCAACGCCTCAGACAAACGATATTTTGATAACAAATCGTCCAATTCGGTCAATGTTTTATTCAACTGCGCACCAAACCACTCTACGGCTATCTGAGAGGCTTTATTCTGTTCTGTGTCTGCTACTTGCCAACCTTTAAGGAGGCGAAAAGCATTCCATATCTTATTGTTGAAATTACGTCCTTGTTCACAAAGTTGTTCGTCAAATAGCAAATCATTTCCTGCACCTGAGGTCAGCAACATACCCATACGAACTCCGTCTGCTCCGTATTTATCCATCAGTTCGATGGGGTCGGGCGAATTTCCGAGTTGCTTCGACATTTTACGTCCAATGTTATCGCGGACTATCCCTGTAAAATATACATTCTTAAAACACTCTTTTTGACGATATTCGTATCCTGACATAATCATACGCGCTACCCAAAAAAAGATAATATCCGGTCCGGTAACCAAATCGTTGGTAGGGTAATAATATTGAATGTCTTGATTGTTGGGAGAATTGATGCCGTCAAAAACAGAAATGGGCCATAGCCAGGAAGAGAACCAAGTGTCAAGGCAATCTTCGTCTTGCTTGAGTTCGTCAATCGTCAGTGGATAATCTATTACCTGCAATGCCTTTTGATAAGCCGTCTCTTTGCTCTTCCCAACCACGTAACCTCCCCGAGGTAGGTAATAGGCAGGTATTTGATGTCCCCACCACAATTGTCGGCTTATGCACCAGTCTTTGATGTTTTCCATCCAGTAGCGGTAAGTATTTTTGTATTTTGCCGGATAAAATTGAATTGTATTATCTTCAACGGCATCCAAAGCCGGTTTTGCCAATTCCTCCATTTTCAAAAACCACTGCATCGAAAGTTTGGGCTCAATGGGTACGTTGGTGCGCTCCGAAAAACCAACTTTATTGGTGTAAGATTCTGTCTTCTCCAGCAAATCATTGCTTTTCAAGTCTGCTACTATCTGTTTCCGAACGTCAAATCTATCCATGCCTGCATATATTCCTCCGTTTTCATTCAGCGTACCATCATCGTTAAAAATATCTATTGAGGGTAGGTTGTATTTTTCGCCCAGCATATAGTCATTCACATCGTGTGCAGGGGTTACTTTCAGACATCCGGTTCCGAATTCGATATCGACGTATTCGTCTTCAATCACAGGAATAACGCGATTGACAATGGGTACAATCACTTTTTTCCCTTTTAAATGGCTGTTTTTGGCATCGTTGGGGTTGATACACATAGCGGTATCTCCCATGATGGTTTCGGGACGGGTTGTGGCCACAACAGCATAAGTACTTTCTCCTTCTACCTTATAGCGAAGATAATAGAGTTTTCCCTCTTGCTCTTTGTATATAACTTCCTCATCCGAAATGGCGGTGAGGGCTCGTGGATCCCAATTGATCATTCGTACTCCCCGATATATTTTTCCTTTGTCATGTAGGTCGCAAAAAACCTTTATCACACTTTCGGATCGTTTTTCGTCCATTGTAAAGCAGGTTCTGTCCCAATCGCAGGAAGCTCCCAACTTTTTGAGCTGTTCGAGAATGATACCACCATGCTTATCTGTCCATTCCCAAGCGTGCGAGAGAAATTCTTCTCTTGTAAGGTCGTTTTTGTTTATCCCTTCAGATGCTAATTTTGCCACTACTTTGGCCTCGGTGGCAATGGAAGCATGGTCTGTACCGGGAATCCAGCAGGCATTTTTTCCTTTCATACGGGCGCTACGCACCAAAATGTCTTGGATGGTATTGTTGAGCATATGTCCCATATGCAGTACCCCTGTAACATTTGGAGGGGGTATAACAATGGTATATGGCTCACGTTCATCAGGTTCGGAGTGAAAATAACCATTTTCTATCCAATAGTGGTACCATTTGCTTTCTATTTCGGTGGGGCTGTATTTGCTTGCAAGTTCCATAATTTATTCTTGATATTCGATTTATTTTGAAAAAAATATAAGATCGAGAGGAAGTACGGTTTATCCGTATCCTCAAGATTTTTTTAAGATTGCAAAGATAATGAAAAAACGACGATTAACACGCCATACCATATATGAACAGGCGCTGTGGATGGTAAAAAAGATAATCTTTGTTTTGATATATATATGTCAAGTTTTACAAAACTGTTGATGGATGTTGTGTTGCTCTAGTCCAAATTTAATGGATTTTTTTTTTGAATCGCGCTGACTCGCCAGCTCTGTTTTAAATATTTTGAAGTTGAGCAAAAACCATTTTTTGATTGTTTAAAAAAGAACTTTCACGTTTGATTCTTTTTTAAAAAGATTATACTTTCTGCCGGTTTTATTTTAAAGCAAATGGTAGCGAACGCTAATAGATAAGACTGTTTACAAATAAGGTAAAGTATAATTGATGTGTTTAGTATCTGCTGAAAAATACTTAAATATTTGATTAAATGTGTTTTATAAAGCATTTTAGTAACACAAGTACAAAGTTTTTTTAATAATTCAGATAGAACCTTTGCATTTTACAAAATAAAAATGAAGGTTAGAGGTAATATAAATCGTTAGTTTTCAGCATACCTTATCTAAGGGTAAAAAGGATATTTTGAATATTATTTTTACAGAGACATCCATTTTTTACATTAGGTTTAACAAATCATTTAAAAACAATAAAACAAAATCTTGCAAATGCCTTATTTGCAAGATTTTGTTTTGGTGGGCGTTGACGGGTTTTGAGCGTCCTATCTAACCTGTATTCTGTCAGTCGTTTAACTATCGAAGTTTGTATTCTACTCACTCGTTACTCACTCCGTTTTTAGAGTGAAATTTAAAAGGACTTTTCCTCTTTAAGTGATGGGACAAAGGTACGATAAATTTATAACTTTCCAAATATCTGTTTTATTTTATGCGCGATGATACTTATTTTTACGTATCTTTGCGCATAAAACAAAGTAAAGCAAGAAGAGTATGAACAAATATATCGAAGAATTTCATAAACTCAAAATCTTCCACAAAAAAGACATTGTTGCATTGAGCAATAACGAAAATGCAGCAAAAGAGCTTTTGCGGAGGTATAAGCAACAACGATTCATATCACAAGTAAGGCGAGACCTCTATGTTGCTACGGACTTGGCAACGAAAACCAGTTCTGCTTCAAAGTATGAAATTGGCAGCCAAATCAATTCTTCTTCTTATCTATCCTATCACGCTGCGCTGGAATATCATGGTCTGGCTCATCAGGTATTTTATGAAATACAGGTTTCATCCAAAGAGAGGTTTAATAACTTTGAATACGATGGAATTAGTTATATTTATTCGGAGTCGAAATCGGATGCCGGAGTTGTTATTCCTCCTGCCGATACACTAATCAGAGTAACCGATTTGGAACGTACTGTTTTAGACTGTATTAATCAAATAGACCGAAGTGGAGGACTGGAAGAAATGATAGAATGTTTTGCCCTTATCACTTATATTAATGAGAATAAACTACAAGACTATTTGAAACAATTCAATAAGCAAATTCTTTATCAAAAAACAGGATTTGTTCTTGGCTATTTTCAAAAGGAAATGAAGCTAAGTGATGCTTTCTTTGAATTTTGTAAATCCAAGATTGGAAAAAGTATCCGTTATCTGACTGATCAACAGGAATCCAATGTGTATTTTAGTGAATGGAAGCTTTATGCTCCTAAAAATATTCTTTCATTTTTAGAACAAGGAGGAAATGTAAATGTATAATTATAGCAAAACTGACTTAGAGAGAATAGCTTCCGGTACAGATTTCATTCGGGATAATCTGGAAAAAGTGTTCCGGCTTTGTGATATTTTGAAACACTTAAATGAAAATCATTTATTTGCCGAACATTTGGCATTAAAAGGAGGAACCGCAATTAACCTGACAGTTTTTAATCTTCCTCGACTATCGGTTGACATCGATTTGGATTTTACGAAAGAATGTTCCCGTGATGAAATGATGATAATTCGGGATAGCATCAATCAGGATTTCCTGAACTATATGTTTACACAAGGATATGCGTTAAGCCCTAACACAAAAAGCCCACATTCTCTTGACTCATGGGTGTTTTATTTCCAGAATGCAGGAGGGAATAAAGATAATCTGAAAGTAGAAATAAATTATTCTTTGCGGAATCATATCTTGCCAATAATAGAAACGATAGTGAATATAGATTTTCTACAACTTGATTCCGAAGTAAAAACTCTTTCTACCCTTGAACTGTTTGGAAGCAAAATTAAGGCTCTTATTGAGCGAACGGCTCCCCGGGACTTGTATGATATTCACAACATGTTGAAATATAACATCATTCATCCTAATGAGATGGACAAACTTCGCAAAATTATACTATTCTATCTTGCTGTAGGAGGAGGCGATAAACCATTAAACAACTATAGTTTTGAGAGTATTGACAACCTGAAATTTGCACAAATCAGGAGTTCTTTACTTCCTGTCCTTAAGAAAAGTGAACGATTTGATTTTGAATCAGCGAAAGTAGAAGTGAAAGAGTTTCTTATAAACTTGATGATATTTACCGAAGAAGAAAAGTCGTTTATCGAAAACTTCAACAATAATGTCTATCGACCGGAATTATTGTTTGAAGATACCGAAATTATAGAGCGAATCAAAAATCATCCAATGGCAATCTGGAAGACAAGAAATAACCAATAAAGGATTTATATCCGAACTCAAATTATTAAAGCAAATAGCAGACCTGGAAACCCGAAATATCGATATGGACACTTTTTACAATACAAGAGAATTGTCTTTCTCGCAAAAGATAGACCTGTTGAGAGATTGCAAAGAGATTTGTTACACTTGGTGGGTTGATAAGTTAGATTGTTCCGAATCTATGTCCAGACAACAAATTGATATGGATTTTGAAGAAGTAATATCTAAATTCGATGACTCGGCTCATTTCGTTGTCGTTGATCGAGAATTTATCCCATTTGAGAAAGTGAAGCATTTTGAAATCGCATTCAAGACAATGGGTGGGATAGAATATTTTCTGTGGATATGGGTTGAAGACAAGAGAATGACTGAAATTCTTGAAAAATATGGATTATACCCAAGATAAGCAGTCAACATAGAAAAAAGATTCAATCAGGCTTCCTCATTTAGCAGAGATAATAAATTTTGTTCTAGTACTTTTTTTCTCACCCATAGGGAATAAAAAAACAAAGGCGTTATAGGTATTATCAAAAAAATGATATGTAAAATCAACTGAGCCATTTTTTGTGGGCAATGAAACTAAACCGTCTTTTTTCAATTTGAGGTTGGAACAATAATCCTGAATAAATGGATATACTCTTTCAATTTCGGTTGGAATAGATAATTCTCCAAATGTTTTTGTAAAATTTTGTGATTGAAATCTATCTCTTAACTTCGCTCCAGAACTTGTACGATCTTTCAATACAATTAAAGCACATTGTTTCTTTGAATATTCAACATACCTTCTCAAAGTTGCATAAATAGACGCTCCAAAATGTTTGGATAATTGTATTGCTGTTTCTATTTCCAGACCATATTTATCCATTTCAGAAACGAATCTATCTTGTTGAAAGAGTGTAGCAGAGGCAAAAAAAATTGCTCCTTTCTCAAATTCTTCTTGAACTGCTACATCTAAAGTGTTTTCGTCATCTTCAAATGCGTCATAAGTCTTTTGTTGCCAAGTTAGTACATTATGTCCAACTTCGTGTAATTTAACAAATTTCTGTTTTAAAGTATGTACAGATAAGTCTAAATAAATAATTTTTTCTTTTCTATCCAATACCCCTTGTAATTTCCCCAATGCTTTTTTTAAAGTATTAACCCAACGGTATAATATCATATAAAGAAAGTACGGAGTGCTTGCGGATAATTTTACCTAGATAAGTGTCTCGGAGTTTATCCTGTGTAACATAACCGTCTTTTTCAAGAATTTCTTTGTATCGTTTATCTAAAGCAATCTTTATTTTATCCAATGAATCATTGATTTGTTGGGGCTTCCTTTGTTCTACCCATGACCTTGCCCAATGAACTCCACATTTCGGGTTTAACAAATTCTTTGGAACCAAACTCTACTTTTTCTCCGCTAATGGATATTCTAACCATGATATTGGCTAGCCCATCTTTGTTTAAGTCTCTCTTTCTGATTAAAAAAAGGATTCGATACGTACTTTTCATTGCGCATTCTTTTAAATAATTTGACAAAATTACTCACTATCACTTAAAGAATGAAACTCTCTAAAAAGCCAGGTTAGGTCATTGTAAGCCACTAATTGCCAGCAACTAATCTGCTTAAAAGTGAGTAAAATTCGACAAGTGATTTTACTCACTCGACTGCTGTCCTAAACCGTCTTTTATTGTCCGAGGGTAGAATAAAAAAAGTCTGCTAATCTACTGACTAACAGACTTTTTGTCTTTCGTTGGCTTTTCCTGTCTTTTAGGATTTTACCGTTCCGTGGGCGTTGACGGATTCGAACCGCCGACCCTCTGCTTGTAAGGAAGTATTTTCTTGATTTTTAAAAATATATCTATATAATAATCAAGTAGTTATGTTTTTACAAGTAGATGAAAAACAGGAAACTTTTTACACTATTTTACACCAAGATGTCAAGCGTAAAAATTATTCTGTACACACAGAAAACACTTAAAAATGAAGAGAATCCCGTTATGTTGTACGTTTATGACGATAAACCTTACCGTATTTCGTTAGGGTATTCCTGTACACCAAAAGAGTGGGATAAAGAACAAGGGAGATTCCGCAAAAATGTAGATAACTACAAAATCAAAAATTTGAATCTCCGTAAATATGAGTTGAAAGCAAACGATATTTTAGATGATTTTGTAAGAAGAGGCAAGCGGTTTGATATTACAGATTTTAAAAATGCTTTCTTCGATAAAGAGCAGATTCAAAAGGAGAAAACTTTTTATGAGTTTTTTGAAGATATGATAAACGAAAAACAGGTATTAGGAAAAATCGGAACGATGCTTACCTATAAAGACGCTTTGGCTACCTTAAAAAAATACAAGGCTGGGAATTTAACATTTAAAGAAATAACTTACTCTTTGCTTAAAGGATTAGAAGTATATCTTTTACAGAAAAAATGCGGTTTGGGCGGAATAGGTACAAGAATGCGTAGTATCAGGGCTGTTTATTATGAAGGGATTAGAAGGGGTTTTGTAGATAAAGATTGCAATCCGTTTAGTACCACCATGAATAAAAACGGCTATTCACTTTCTAAATTAAAATCAGAAAGCAACCCTAAATCTTTGAGTATGGAAGAAATAAACTTATTAAAGGATTTTGATTATAAACAACACCCTACTCTAATAAAATCCTATCTCTATTTTATGTTTTCTTTCCGTATGTTCGGAATGAACTTTGCCGATATATGCGAATTGGAAAAGAAAGATATACATGACGGGCGTATTGTATATAAAAGAAACAAAACGGGAAAGATATTTAATCTTAAAATCTCCAGTGAGGCACAACAGATTATTGATTATTTCTCTACCGAACAGCAACGGAGCAAATATATTTTTCCAATCTTTAACGAGCATATACATAAAACCCCAATCCAAATAAAAGACAGGAAACATAAAGTTTTGAGCAAAACCAATAAAGACCTTAAAATCATCGCTGATTTACTGTCTATTGAAACTCCAATTACTTTCTATGTAGCCCGCCACAGTTCGGCTACCACATTGAAAAGGAGAGGGATTTCCACTGAAATTATAAGCGAGGCTTTGGGACATACAAACAGTATAATAACCCAAAGGTACCTGAAAAATTTTGATAACAGCGTATTGGATAATGCTATGGCGGTATTATAATTACTATACATGAGCAGGGGGGAAGAAAAAAATCTCCCTGTTTTTATACCATCTGTAAACCGTTATTAACTTTTTCCTTCTATCTTATCCAATAATTCCTGTACCTCTATTGTTGTCATTTTGGCAAACCCAAAAACCTTATCTCCCAAATCTTTAATGGAAGCTCAAACAAGATATATCTCATCATCTATAATTAGAAAACGGTCGTGAATATTTTTACATACTTTTACATCAATGACGGGATATTGTGCATCATGCTTTTGTCTGGCTAGATTAAGTTGTTGAGAAATTTTTCCGGTATAAATGGTAGCCTGTACTCCTTTGTTCCTCTGGGAAAGAATAGTTAAAACGGTTTCATCAATATAATTGTCAATCAAAATTACTCTTTTCTTTGCCAGTTTTATCAATTTGGAAACGAAAACGTAAGCATCAAAAATTTCTCAATTATAAAAGATTCCTTCTTTTTTAGGTAAAGATGTTGTTATAAGAAAATCCAACTGTCTTTCTGTCTTTACTATACGTTGGTCTGTATGGAGTGCGTGTTGCTCCAGATTCTCTATACGCTTATGGATTGCCATTCAATGCAACATATATTCTCTCAAAACTTTAGTAGCCCGGATACGAAATTGGGTTCATCTTTTAGATTTTATACGATACCCAACGGATATAATTACGTCCAAATTATAATATTCTACAATGTAGGTCTTACCATCGTTCGCAGTATATGCAAATTTTGCATATACTGAATGTTTCTCTAATTCCTTTTCTTTAAAAATATTGTTGATATGCCTAGAAATTACCGACTGATCCCTTTGGAAAAGTTCTACCATTTGAGCCTGTGAAAGCCATACAGTTTCATCTTCTACACGTACCGGAATTTTTAGGGATTCATTCGGTTCATAAATTACAATCTCTCCTTCACTTTCTGAAAGATTTAACGTTGTTTCCATGAGTATAGGAAGTTTTGAGATAAAACAAACACTATCGGACAACGAGTAATTATAAACATTTTTGTCTTTATATCAAATGAAATAATACATATGTGCAAAAATTGCACATTGCTTTACTCTGTATAATGTAAAAAATTTCTATCCCCCGACTATGTTCCAAAATGGAATATATCAATTTTCAGGTTGATTTATGAGCCGATTTATAACCGTTATACACATCGTTAGTAATTGCAGTATTATAAAGGGATTTACATATTATTTTCTATTCAATAATTACTTGTTTTACACTCTGCAATAAACAACTAACTTGCATTATATAAAAATAAATCATAAATTTATTGAAAAATATTATATGGAAATAGAATATGCTACTCCCCAAAATCTGGACAGTAAGTTAAGGAATAAATTATACCTTTAACATCAAAAAAATTTATGTCAACAACACGAAGAAAATTCAGTAAAGAATTCAAGAGTAAAGTAGTTTTGGAATCGCTCAAGGAGCGCGAGAGTTTGGAAATTTTAGCCAAAAAGTATGAGTTGCAACCCACCCAGATTTCGCAGTGGCGTTCTCAAGCCATGCAGAATTTCGGCAATTTGTTTACCCCTTCGAGCGA
>JBKECI010000114.1:0-4929 GCA_047974405.1 Paludibacteraceae bacterium
ATAAGCATATTCTTTTTAGCCACGGTTGCTTACGGTGCCAAAACATATTTTGTAGCTACTGATGGAAACGACCTTACGGGAGACGGTTCCATCACAGCCCCTTTTGCCACCATTATGAAAGCCCAAAACTACGCTATTGGAGGCGATACCGTGTATGTAAGAGGTGGAACATACTCAATGACCAACAACAACATTACCCAAAATATTAGCACAGGACCCTATGCCATCGTAAATTATCTTACAAAAAGCGGTTATTCAACCCGTCAGCGTATTAATTATTGGGCTTATCCGGGCGAAAAACCTGTTTTTGATTTTTCGGCGGTAAAACCTGCAGGTTACCGTGTAACGGCGTTTTTAGTTACCGGAAATTATATTCACATCAAGGGATTAGAAATAATAGGAATGCAAGTTACTATATTAACCCACACACAATCAGAATGTTTTAGGAATCAGAACGGAAGTTATAATATTTACGAGCAACTCAGTATGCATGATGGGATGGGAATTGGTTTTTATCTACAGAGTGGTTCAGGTAATTTGGTGTTGAATTGTGATGCCTATCGAAATTGGGATACTGTTTCGGAAACCAAAAAAGGGGAAAATGTGGATGGTTTTGGTTTTCACCCTTCAAAAGGTTCTGTAGGAAATATTATACGAGGTTGTCGCGCGTGGTTCAATAGCGACGATGGTTACGACTGCATCAGTGCAAATGAAACGGTGATTTTTGATAATTGCTGGGCATTTTACAACGGATACAATACCTCTTTTGCATCGCTTGCAAACGGAAATGGTTTTAAAATTGGAGGTTTTGGGCAAGCTCCCGTAGTTTCGTCGCTTCCAAATCCTATTCCCACGCATTTGGTGAAATTTTGCATGTCGTACCGAAATAAAGCAAACGGCTTTTATTCTAATCATCACGTAGAAACCGGAATTAATTATCTCAACAACACCGCTTATCGAAACGCTACAAATTACAATATGTTGAGCCAATACATAACAAAAAGCGCAAAAACCGGCAACGATACAACCATTGATTGTAGTGGAATAAGACATGTTTTGCAAAATAACGTTTCTTTCAAACTGTCGTCAGGCAAAGATACCGTTAATATCGGAACCTCCACCAATACGTACAACACTTTTTCTTTTAACAGTGAAGTTACTGTAAACGGAGGCGATTTTTTGAGCCTTTATGAGTCCGAACTCACCACGCCGAGAAACGAAGACGGGAGCTTGCCGAGTATTAATTTTCTCCATTTAAAAGAGGGGAGCGATTTGATTGATTTGGGAACCGATTTAGGATTTCCATATCATGGAACTGCCCCTGATTTAGGAGCTTTTGAGTTTGCTCCTCAAACATCCGTAGGACAAATATCAAAAGAAAACCCAACCTTTTATCCCAACCCCGTAAAAGATATTTTACATTTCAATGATATGGTTCAAAAACAAGTTGAAATTATTAATGCTGACGGAAAAATTGTGCAAAAAGAAAACACAACATCGGAAATAAATGTATCGTATTTGCAGAAAGGTTTTTATTTGATTAGAGTAAAATCTCCAAAGAAAAAACTGATTATTTTAAAAATGATAAAAATGTAGAAATTAAATTCTTATTATGACCAAAAAAATACTTATTTTACTGATTTGCACGGCAATTGCAAACGGAGTTTTTTCGCAAATTCTGATGCCGTCAAAAAATACCACCGAAACCATTCAATCCCTCAATGGCGCGTGGAAATTCAAACTGTATCCAACCTCAGATATTGGAGCAGACACCGCTTTTTTGCAAACGCAATTCAATGTAAATCAATGGTCTGATATTAAAGTGCCGGGACATTGGGAATTGCAGGGTTTTTCAAAACCGTATTACGGGAAAGTAAAAGTGGACGGCACCGGACTTTACCGTAGAGACTTTACCGTTCCTGCATCGTGGAAAGGAAATCCGGTTTACATAGCTTTTGACGGTGTTTTGTACGGATATTCCGTGTGGATAAACGGATATTTCGCCGGAAAATTTACCAGTGCATTCAACAGGCACACGTTTGATATTTCGCAGTTTGTACAAGTCGATCAAAAAAATATAATTGCGGTAAAAGTGGATAAATTACCCCGTGCTTGGGAATTCGATATTTTTGATTGCTGGTCAATTTCAGGGATTTACCGAGATGTAACGCTTTTTAGCTTACCCAAAATCCACATCAACGATTTGGCCGTAAAAACTCATTTGAAAAATAATTTTGCGACCATAGATTTGAAAACCATCATCGAAAAAACTTCAAAATCAAAATTCTCCAAAAAAATATTAGTTGCAGGAAAATTAATAGATACTTCAGGAAAAATTGTAAAAGAATTTTCGCTGGAGAACAACGATATAAAATCCAAAAGCGATAAACTGGCTTTTTCAAACAATATCCAGATTGAAAATCCCAAACTTTGGACGGCTGAAACTCCTCATCTTTACACACTTGAAATTTCAGTATTGGAAAAAAATAATCTTTTGCAAAAATACTCCCAAAAAATAGGCATTCGTGAAATTTCTTGGAACAATGCAGTTTTAAAACTCAACGGAAAGCCCATAAAACTACGGGGCATTGATCATCATGACCTTACGCCCGATAATGGTAGAGCCGTAACCGAAGCCGAAATGCTTCACGATTTGAAGCTAATGCGCGAGGCAAATATCAATTTTATTCGCACGTCGCATTATCCGCCTCATCCACGACTGCTGGAGTTGTGCGATTCGCTTGGTTTTTACGTAATGGACGAAGTTCCTTTTGGCTGGGGCGACGATTTGTTGAGCAATAAATCGTACCTGCCAAACCTTTTGACCCGTGCGCAGGCAACAGTTGAACGCGATAAAAACCATCCCTGCATCATTATTTGGAGCGTTGGGAACGAAAATCCGTTTACGCCCATATGTTTTGAAACAGGGAAATATGTAAAAAAAATGGACGAAACCCGACCGTTTTGTTATCCGCAGGTAGGAAGTTATTTCGGCAAATCGTTTTCAAACAACATTCCCGATTCGGTGGACGTTTTGGCACCGCATTATCCTCGTGTAAACGACTTGAAAAAATGGGCGGTAAAATTCAAAAAACCAATGATTATAACCGAATATGCTCACTCTTTTGGACTCGATTTTGGAACAATGGAAGACGAATGGGAGATAATGTACGCCCATCCAAAATTGGCAGGAGGCGCTGTGTGGCACTTTTTCGATCAAGGAATTTTGCGCAAATCCGACAAAAAAATCTCAAAAAATGAATATACTGAATACACTTGGAAAGATGCCGAAAACTATTACGATACGGGTGAAATACGTGAAGGTGTGGACGGAATTGTGTATTCGGACAGAACGCCTCAGGTAGATTATTGGCAGGTACGAAAAGTGTATTCGCCCGTGATGCCTTTGGGCGATACATTGGCTTACGATAAAGAAAAATCGAGTTTAAGTTTTAAATTGAATAATCGATATGATTTTACAAACTTGTCTGAAATTGGATGCCGTTGGGAATTATTTGCAGACACAGCAATGTTGAAGTCAGGAAACTGTTTGTTGAGTTGCAATCCGCACGATACCGTTTTGATTACTATAAATTCATCTATCCCCGAGGAGTTAAATGCTACTTATTATTATTTAAAATTAAAATTCTTAGATAAAAAGAGTTATCAGTTGAATGAAAAAACATACATTGTTTCAACCGAAAATGAAAAGGAAAATCTGCTTGTAAAACTCAATGTAAAAACATCAAAACCAACCGTAAAAGACAATCAGATTTTGAATGAAAATTACCATTTGACTTTTGGAAAATCAAATGGAGCTTTGCAGTTGAACAACCAAGACAATGAGCCGATAATCATTGGTGGTCCGTATGCGCGTATCCATCGTAAACCTACGATGGCATCAAAAAAGTTAGGTAATTTTCTGCAAAAAAACAGCGATGCAACTTTTGAAAAATACATTTTGGGAACCCAAAAAGTGAATTACAAATTCATCACGAATAACGCGCAAGAGCCTTCGCTCAAAGGAAATATCGGATACACATTTTCCGATAGCGGTTACATCAAAGTGAATTATAAACTTATGCCCGACAGTACACAGAAGATAAACACCACCGAAACAGGTGTTTCATTTTTGCTACCATTGTCATTCACAGAGTTTCGTTGGATTGGAAAGGGTCCTTACGCCTCGTACCCGGGCAAAACACGGCTAAACGAATTTGGATTTTATCATCTTACTGCCGACGATATTTATTTTCAGGGAAACCGCGCCGATGTGGATTGTGCCATTTTTTCAGACAGCAAAGGAAACGGACTGGTGCTATTGGCAGACAAAGCCAATATCGTTGTAGAACGTACGCCAGAAGGGATTCTGGTTAGCCATAATGCCTATGTCTCGGGACGGTTTAACAAAGGCAATACACCCGAATTATTCTATTCTTTTGAAGATATAAAAGAAATAAGCGGTTCGTTTGTCATTCTTCCAATCACTAAAAATTGGAAGCCTGAAATGGAACAGCTTTTTGGAAAACCGTCTGAAAAGGTAGTTCCTTATTGTCCATTTTACAACAGTTACGATCAAAATTAATACATTATATTTTTTATGAAATCAACATCTTTAATCACCGTATTTTTGTTTTTTTTACTCAATTGTTTCAATGCAAATGCCGATGTAACTCTCCCCAAAATTATTTCGTCCAATATGGTATTGCAGCGTAATGCCAACGTCCCTATTTGGGGAAAAGCCGATTCAGGTGAAAAAGTAACCGTAAGTTTTGCGGGACAAAATGTTGCAACCACTGCAAATACCGATGGAAAATGGAGCGTAACACTCAAATCATTGAAATTAAATGCTACGCCATCTGAAATGATTATTTCGGGCAAAAATAAAATAACATTGTCAAATATTCTAGTAGGCGATGTTTGGTTGTG
>JBKECI010000115.1:0-22894 GCA_047974405.1 Paludibacteraceae bacterium
GTTTGCCTGGTAACCTCAGGTCCTGCCGCTACCAATGCCATTACCGGAATTGCTGACGCACTATTGGACAGCACCCCTATGGTTGTAGTTACCGGACAAGTTAGCGCATCTTTACTTGGAACCGATGCTTTCCAAGAAATTGATGTGGTAGGCATTACACAACCCATCACAAAATGGTCTTACCAAATACGTAAGGCAGAGGATATTGCTTGGGCTGTCGCCCGTGCTTTTTACATCGCTCGTAGTGGACGTCCCGGACCGGTTGTACTCGATTTTGCCAAAAGCGCACAAACAGAAACTCTCGATTTTGAATACAATCTTTTCAAACACATTCGTAGTTACAATCCCGTACCAACCATCCAGGACAAACAAATAGCCGAGGCAGCAGCATTAATAAATCAAGCAAAAAAGCCATATGCACTTGTAGGACAGGGAGTTATATTAGGTAACGCTGAAAAAGAATTGACCGAATTTCTTGAAAAAGCTGATATACCGGCAGCCTCTACCCTGCTCGGACTCTCGGCAATGCCGACCGATTTCAGGCTAAACAAAGGTTTTCTCGGAATGCACGGAAACGTATCACCAAACATCAAAACCAATGAATGTGACGTACTTATTGCCATCGGAATGCGTTTTGACGACCGCGTTACCGGCGATTTGAACACCTATGCCAAACAAGCAAAAGTCGTTCATCTTGACATTGATCCATCGGAATTAGGAAAAAATGTTCCGGTAGATGCTCCTGTACTCGGTTCTGCAAAAGAGAGCCTAAAAGCACTCATCAAAAAAGTAAACAAAGCCAATCATACCGAATGGATAGACAGTTTTAAGGAATACGACAAAAAAGAGTACGATACTGTAATAAATAAAGAATTGTATCCTGCCTCAGGCGAACTAACGATGGGCGAAATTATCAATAAAATAACCGAAGCTACCGGAAACAAAGCCATTGTTGTAACCGATGTGGGACAACACCAAATGATGGCCGCACGCTATTTCAAATACTCTCAAACCAGAAGTGTTGTAACCTCAGGCGGGCTCGGAACAATGGGATTTGGACTACCGGCTGCAATAGGAGCAAAAATGGGAGCACCGGACAGAACGGTATGCGTATTTTCAGGCGACGGAGGTTTTCAAATGACCATTCAAGAACTGGGAACCATCATGCAAGAAAATCTCGGCATCAAAATGATTGTACTAGACAACCGCTTTTTGGGAATGGTACGCCAATGGCAAGAATTGTTTTTTGATGAAAGATATTCATTCACCAAAATGCAAAATCCCGACTTCGTGGCTATTGCCAAAGCATACAATATCAATGGTAAATTGGTAACAAAAAGAGAAGAATTGGATGGAGCCATTGCAGAAATGCTAAAAGATGACCAACCTTATGTTTTAGTAGCAAATGTGGAGCAAAAAGGGATGGTATATCCGATGATTCCTGCTGGAACTTGTGTAACCAACATATTATTAGGAGATTAACTTATGGAAACAAAATTATATACAATAACCGTTTTTTCCGAAAATTCGGTAGGTGTCCTCAATCAAATTACGGTAATATTTACCCGTCGCGCACTGAATATCGAAACATTGTCTGTATCGCCATCGGCATTGGAGGGGATACATAAGTTTACCATCACACTCAACAGCACTCAAGATGTGGTAGAAAAAGTGGTAAAGCAAATAGATAAACGAGTAGATATTCTCAAAGCATATTACAACACCGACGAGGACCTTGTACATCAGGAATTGGCAATGTACAAGTTGTCGACAGAAAAAGTTCTTGAGCATGGATCCATTGAGTATTTGGTACGAAAATACAATATACGCATTTTAGAAATATCCAACGATTGCATCGTATTCTTAAAAGCAGGACACTATGCCGAAACCCAAGAGCTATTTGACGAACTGAGCAAAACCATTGGAGTATTGCAATTTATCCGTTCGGGACGTGTAGCCATTACCAAATCAAAAGTAGAACGGCTTAGCGATATGCTTGCTAACATGCAAAAAATGCAAGCAGAATAAAAACAAAGAGAAAAATAAATCATTCAATAATTATAAATAACGCCCGGGAAAAGGGCAAATAATACTCAAAAAATGGCAATAATGAATTTTGGCGGAGTGGACGAGAATGTAGTTACCCGCAGCGAATTTCCACTGGAAAAAGCACGTGAAGTATTAAAAGATGAAACTATTGCGGTAATCGGCTACGGCGTACAAGGACCGGGGCAATCGCTCAATTTGAAAGACAACGGTTTCAATGTAATCGTAGGGCAACGCAAAGGTGGCAAAACTTGGGACAAAGCCGTTGCAGACGGATGGGTGCCAGGAGAAACACTCTTTGATATCGAAGAGGCCTGCGAAAAAGCTACCATCATCCAATATCTGCTTTCGGATGCAGCTCAAATCGAAGTTTGGCCCCGTGTCAAACCATATCTTACGGCAGGCAAAGCCCTCTATTTTTCACACGGATTCGGTATTACCTACAAAGAACGTACGGGAATTATTCCTCCCGCCAATATCGATGTTATATTAGTAGCTCCCAAAGGTTCGGGAACTTCACTCAGAAGAATGTTTCTACAAGGACGCGGATTGAATTCCTCTTACGCCATTTTTCAAGATGCTACCGGACGTGCTTACGAACGCGTAGTAGCCTTAGGCATCGGCGTAGGCTCAGGATATCTGTTTGAAACTACTTTCAAACGCGAAGTTTACTCCGACTTAACCGGCGAAAGGGGAACGTTGATGGGAGCTATACAGGGAATTTTATTAGCCCAATACGAAGTCCTTCGTGCAAACGGACATACTCCGTCGGAAGCTTTTAACGAAACGGTAGAAGAACTTACTCAATCGCTGATGCCACTCTTTGCCGAAAACGGAATGGATTGGATGTATGCCAACTGCTCAACCACAGCGCAACGTGGTGCGCTGGACTGGATGACTCCGTTTCACGATGCGTCAAAACCGGTTTTTGAAAAATTGTATGCTGAAGTAGCTTGTGGTAACGAAGCACAACGCTCCATTGACACCAACTCCAAACCCGACTACCGCGAAGGGCTTGAAAAAGAATTGAAAGCGCTTCGTGAAAGTGAAATGTGGCAAGCTGGCGCTACTGTTCGGAAATTGAGACCGGAAAATAACTAAGACAATTAATTTATCAACGCATAAGAAAATCGGGAAATTCAAGTAAAAATGAATTTCCCGATTTTTTGTAATCCTATCCACATATTGAATGCACCCATTTTGCCGTACCTAGTAACCAACAATGTTGAACATGTCCAACAGAATTGCAATACCCATCGAAAATAATTTCCTGATCGGTTTACGTTCTGACAATATCCACTCTTCTTTCCTCAAAGTTTTATTGCCTCTAACTACCAATGACACTCTTTTGCTCCGTAGTTTGCTAAAAAAAAATCATTTTTCTTATTTTTATATCGGCGTGACGTTACCGTAAAAATTACGAACAACCATTTTAGACCAAGTAAAGATTGTTTTCCAAAATAAATTGATAAACAGCAGGGTGTAACCAAGAAGTTACATCTTGCCTATCTTTTATCATCTTGCGAATTTGAGTAGATGAAATTTCAAAAATCGGAGCCTCTTCCAATACTTGCATATCGGGATATTTTTCTTCATATTCTTCATAAGGATATCCTTTGCGGGGATAGACGATTATCGAAAATTTTTCCAAGATTGTTTGGTAGTCTTTCCATTTATCAAAAATTGCCATATTATCACTGCCAATCAATAAGATAAAATCATTTTCGGGGTATTTTTCATTCAATGTTTCTAATGTAACGATGGTATATGAAGGTTTTGGCAGATAAAATTCGATATCTGAGACTTTAAGGTAATCTTTGTCTCCGACTGCAAGTTCTGTCATTTTAAGCCTCAAAGACTCGTCTATCAACTCTTTTTGCTCTTTTAACGGATTTCCGGGACTTACAATGTACCAAATTTCATCTACCCCCGAAAAATCAAAGATGTATTTTGCTAATTGAGTGTGTCCTAAATGTATAGGATTGAATGAACCAAAAAAAAGTCCGATACTTTTCATATATCTGCTGTAAAAAAAGAAAATTGGGTAAATCAATTTTAAAAAACCGGAGGAGAAAAATGATGATTAATTTTTCTCCTCTATTGGTTAACGAAACACTGTGATTCGTTTTCTATAGATAGAACATTGGTGTTTCACTAAAAGTTTATTTGAAAACGAAAAACATCTGTCAAATTGTTTTTTTTAACCTATTTGGAGAGAAATTCCTTGACGGTTTGCTTTATTTGTATTTTGGCTTGTTCCAAATTGTCATTCACTATTACCACATCAAACTGTCGGGCGTAAGTCATCTCTTGCTCTGCTTTTTGTATTCTCTTTTCTATCATTTGGGGGGTATCGGTACTTCTATTGGTCAACCGTTCCTGTAACGACTGCAGAGAAGGCGGCGCTATAAAAACAGCTAAAGCATCCTTTCCGTACTGTTTCTTAATATTCAAGCCACCCTCTACATCGACATCAAACAGCGCTGCGTTTCGATTTGACGCTATCCTCTCTATTTCGCTGCGAAGCGTACCGTAGCACAACCCTTCGTAAACCTCCTCATATTCTATAAATTCATCATTTTCAATCTTTTGAATAAACTCCTCAAGAGTAAAAAAGTAGTATTCTTTTCCGTGCCGTTCGGTGCCTCGAGGTTTGCGGCAAGTTGCCGATATTGAAAATTCGAGTCCTATATTTTGTTCTATCAAGTAGTTGACAAGTGTACTTTTACCCGCTCCTGATGGCGCCGAAATAATGATAAGTTTGTGAGACATTCGTTTTTGGGATTGATTCTAAAACACGGTTAATATTTTTTCTGTATTTACACAGTTTTGTTTTTATAGCGTGTTTAAAATTTGTTCTTTTATCTGTTCCAATTCATCTTTCATCATTACCACAATTTTTTGCATTTCGCTGTGGTTTGATTTTGAACCGAGCGTATTTATCTCTCTGCCTATTTCCTGTGTGATAAATCCTAACTTTTTACCGGCAGATTTGTCTCTGTGCATTGTTTCTAAAAAGTATTTTAGATGATTTTTAAGACGGATCTTTTCTTCGTTTACATCCAATTTTTCAACATAAAATATCAGTTCTTGTTCGAGACGGTTTTGGTCGTAATCTATTTTATCCGAAAGGGAGGATAGGTAATCTTCCAAACGAGATTTTATTTTTTCGATACGCTCACTTTCGTATGGCTCTATTTGCAGCAGAAAAGTTTCTATTCGATTTATTTTTTCAGTAAATACATTTTCGATTACCCTCCCCTCCTGTGTTCTAAATTCGGTCAGCTGATTAATGGCTTCAAGTATTGTATTTTCAACTGTTTCCCATTCGTTTTCATCCGGTTCTTCGGTTTCCATTTTAAGGACGTCGGGCATTTTCATAATTACCGAAAACCATTCGTTGGGAGCATCAATACCATTTTCCTTTGCTATTTCTTTGATTTGCTCCACGTAAGATTTCAGTATGATACGGTTGATTTTTGTGGTTGATTCTTTGTTTGCACTATCAATATAGAGCGCAAAATCGACCTTTCCCCTCTCTATGGTTGAGTTTATCAGATTTCTGATATCAAGTTCTTTCTCTCTGTATTGACTACAGATACGGGTAGATAAATCTAATTGTTTACTGTTTAGCGATTTTATTTCTACAACAATTTTTTTGTTATGAATATCGCAAGTGGCTTTTCCAAAGCCGGTCATAGATTGTAGCATAGGCAAATAATTGATTGACTCAAAATTATGTATCTGATATTAGCTTATAAGTAATAATAAGAAGTTAGTAATAAACCATCATATTTATTATCTGATGATTATCTGATGATTATCTGATGATTATCTGATGATTATCTCTGAAAAATATAATATTAATTATTTTGTACAGCGTTATATTTAAAATCCGAATGTAAAATTTATAGATGAACGAACCAGATTTCCATCAGACAAAAGTGGTGTGGGATAGTATCTGTATGCCAGATTGAAACCAAAAGCGTAATATAGTTTTACTCCAGCGCCTACGGTCCATCCAAATTGTAGCGCATTGTAATTTTTGTAATCGAACCCGTCTCTTTTGCCCGAAAAAATAGTTTCGAGAAGGGGACCGGTATAAACTTTTACTCCAAAGGCACTCAAAGGAGATTCATAAATACGGTATCCTGCCAAAGCAGGGATAGAGAGTGAAAATGTTTTTATGTAATAATTATTTCCTGTGTTGTTGTATTGGCCTCCTTTATATAGCGTGTATTTGCTCCAGTTCAAATCTCCACCTACATACCAATAGACTTTGGGGAGAATTTCTACGTTGCGGGCAATGCCCGTACCAATACCGAAGTTACTCCATCTATAACCATCGCCACTATCAACATCCCATCCGAAGTGAAAATTTTTCCATAATTGTTTCGAATATTCTGCTGTTGTATTTTGCCCAAAACCAATATTGATAGTCGAAATAGAGATTAACGCTATCAAAAATATCTTTTTCATTCTCACAAGTAGATTAATTTTGGTTCATCTCGCCGAATTTAATATTAAAATCACGCCAAACTATCTCTGTACCAAAATCTTCTTCCTACATAAATATTAAAAAAATAACAATAGTGAAAATTGTGGCCTCTTACCCCGTCAAACCTTTAATGTCAAAAAGGGAGATCGTCTGTGGTATCTGGGCTTTCTGCATCAAGGGGATTTGAGTAGCCTGTTTCAATATTTTCAGAAAGAGCGGGAGGGGTATTTACTACATTTTTTTCAACTTTCCAGGCGCGTATTGTCGTGTACCATTTTCCGTTGTATTCCCTACTTTCTATGTCAAAACTCACGTTTACCACATCTCCCATTTCCAATGGAAATTTGTCTATCTTCTCTCCGAAAAGGTTGAAACACACTTTTTTGGGGTATTGTTCATTGGTTTCCAATACATAGTCTTGCGAACGCCATGGTCCGTTTCTCCCTTCTCCGCTTGCCTGGGGCAAAATTGTAATTATTTTTCCTGAAATTTCCATACGAAATTGATTAATATATCGTTTTTAGTTGCAAAGATAATCTAAACATCGCTAAAAACAGTACGAAAGAAAATAAAAATTGTGAACAAAAATTCAAAATAATTGTTCGATTCTTAAATTAATGTCTTGGTTTATACCCCCGCCCTACTACAGACGGTACCCTACATTAGATTGTCTTTTACATTTTAATTATGAATAGGTATAAAGCAGCCCTACTTACAAAAAGCCACGGTTGGTTGCGATATGCAAATCTCTTTATGGGAGAAAATATAAAAACTAAAAGTAAATCGCATGAAAACTAATATCGGGTCGCTTGACAAAGTTGTTCGGCTGTTGATAGCCACAGTTTTGATTATATTGTTTTATGCCAATATATTAACGAAAATTTTGGGTGTTGTTTCGCTGATTGTTGCACTGTTGCTTACCATTTCAAGTTTTACGGGGTTTTCTCCTCTGTATTTGTTGTTCAAAATAAACACACTCTCAAAAAAACGGCGTTCAAAATTATAACTACCCAACTTTATTTATTGTTTCATACTATTGTAATATTTGGAGTTTAGACGACAGAATAATGAAAAAATATTGATTTTTGAAAATCTTATAAAGTAAAAAATGTAAATTACTTTCTTTGTGAATTGGAGAAAAATTTGTACTTTTGCATCGCTTTTAAATATAAAATTTTAATTTCTAAAAACTAAATAAAAATGATTAAAGTAGGTATTAATGGTTTTGGTCGCATAGGACGCTTGGTATTCCGTGCGGCTCAAGGAAGGAACGACATTGAGATAGTCGGCATCAACGATTTAATCAGTGTGGATTATATGGCTTATATGCTACGTTACGACACTGTTCATGGTCAATTTAAAGGTACGGTGGATGTAAAAGACGGACATTTGGTTGTAAATGGTAAAACCATTCGTGTAACTGCCGAAAAAGATCCGGCAAACTTGAAATGGAATGAAGTAAACGCTGAATATGTAGTAGAATCTACCGGTCTTTTTTTAACTAAAGAAACAGCTCAAGCTCACATTACTGCAGGTGCAAAACGGGTAGTGATGTCTGCCCCTTCTAAAGATGACACCCCTATGTTTGTGTGTGGTGTGAATACCGACTCTTACGCAGGTGAAGCTATTGTTTCAAACGCTTCTTGTACTACCAACTGTTTGGCTCCCATCGCCAAAGTTATCAACGACAAGTTTGGCATGGTTGAAGGTTTGATGACAACTGTACATGCTACCACTGCTACTCAAAAAACCGTTGATGGTCCTTCTGTCAAAGATTGGAGAGGTGGGCGCGCCGCTGCCGGTAACATCATCCCATCTTCTACCGGTGCTGCCAAAGCCGTAGGTAAAGTTATCCCCGCATTGAATAAAAAACTGACAGGCATGGCATTTCGTGTTCCTACTTTGGATGTATCTGTAGTAGATCTTACTTGTACTTTGGCAAAACCTGCCACCTACGAAGAAATTTGCGCTGCTATGAAAGAAGCTTCTGAAGGTGAATTGAAAGGCATTCTCGGATATACTGAAGATGATGTGGTTTCTTCCGACTTTATAGGCGAAGCCCGTACCTCTGTTTTTGATGCGAAAGCTGGTATTGCCCTTACAGATAAGTTTGTAAAGGTAGTAAGCTGGTACGACAACGAATGGGGTTATTCCAACAAAGTGCTTGACCTCATTGCCGTAATGAGTAAAGTAAAATAAGACGAAACATTTTATACAAATAAGAGAAAGCCCGAGAAGTTTCAAAATACTTTTCGGGCTTTCATCTTTTTTATCATACAATTATAGTATAAAAAGAACGGAAACAGAAAAAATATTGTAGCTCATTTTTCTAAACTTTTCGATTGAAAACTTTTATATATCCAAAATGCGGAACGTACCAAAAGAAGCCATATAACAGGGATGGACGCCGCATTTAAATGCTGTATCGAAAAAAGATAAATAGCGATGGCACCTGCAAAAAGCAATATATTTGCCATTTGAAAAAAAAGAACTCCTTTTTGCAAACGAGGACTCCACAATGCTACTGTCAACAAACAATTGACCGGATTGCACCATAATATGTTGAAATTAGATTCCACCAAAGGATGAACAGAAAAAAACATCAAGTAAAAAACAACTATCCCCACCAATCCAGAAAACGATAAGAGCAGAGTGTCTATCATTTTCCAGTTTCTCTTCTTGACAAATTCTATATAAGTAACTAATAGACCTACAAGCAGAACCAGCAAAGAGATAAAAATCGGTGTTTGCCACAATTTGGGAGAGGTAACCTTTTCTTGTGTTTTCTCTACCAATATCTTTTCATCGACTATCAAGGGTTTAATATTTCCATTTGGAGTTTCTATTTTCGCCTCTTTATACTCCCTCATCAATACATCGGGCAAAAATGTAGCCTCCATCTTTGGGGCAATTTTATCGGCATTTTTTCCCAGCAGCAAGTCTATGCCAAACTTTGTCCAAGTATGAAAGCCTGTAAATTCTCCTATCCAATGACGGAAAGTAAAATATTCGGTTACTTTTGGCGAATAAACAACCTTTCCGCCCACAGCATTTTCTATTTTTACCCTTGGGCGCGTAGCGCAATTATCAAAAATAAAATTGTAGCGATACTCTCTATTTTCTGGGAGATAATTGGTAAACAATGCATTAAGCAATCGCTGTTTTTCTTCTTTAGAGAGGTTTAATACCTGTTCGGTTACTTGTGAATTTCGATTTTGATATTCTGGGAAAAAATATTTAGAATCGTACACCCCAAGCTCGTAGTCGGTTTCTCCTTTAATGAATCTGCCATAAAAATTTGGTTTATTAAAATTGAATATCCCATAATTAAACATCAAATCTATGTTGGAGGCAGGGTCAAAATAGCGTATGGCTGTATGTCCAAACTGCTCGTAAACCGCTTTGCCGGGCGAGCAGGTTATCAAACTTAAGCGTGCCGAATCTCCCACTTGCATCTGCGCCGAAACACCAAACACAAACGACAACCACAGAAAAATATAAAATAACTTTTGCATCTGTTTTTAATAGTATTTTAAGACACAAAAATAACTCTTTTAAATGTAAACTAGTCAAAAATTGAGGATCCAATGTTTTTTTGTATCAAAGTTTTGGTAAAATGGTGTTTTTTTAAAATTTTGTCATAAATTTGTGTTCTAAAACATAGTTATTATAACATAAAACAAATAGTTCTCAACTTAGCTATGGCAAAAAGACAACACTCCACTCTCCCCTCCATCGAAGATGCATTCTCGTTTTGGGATGTTCTCACTCCTGACGAACGAAGTTATATTGCCTCTCACTTTACCGTACATTATTACGAGAAAAATGAGATTATCTACAACGAAGGTGACAACCCAACACATTTGATGGTACTGGTTTTGGGCAAAATAAAAGTACTGAAGTCGGGAATGGCGCAACGTACCCAAATAATGCGTATGCTGAAACCGTATGAAAACTTCGGTTATCGCGCCATTATATCCAACGAGCCAAACAGTACAACGGTAGCCGCTTTTGAAAGCTCGGTAGTATATATGATAGAGGCTGATCTCTTTCTCTCTATCCTAAGACACAATAATGCTTTTTGCTACCGATTTCTGGAAGAGTTAGCTACCAACTTAGCGGAGTCGGATTCAAGAACTGTCAATTTGACACAAAAACATATTCGCGGACGTTTGGCAGAATCTTTGATATTCTTGAAACAAAACTATGGTTTGGAAGACGATGGCGCAACTATCAATATTTATTTATCCAGAGAAGATTTGGCTAATCATTCCAATATGACCACCTCCAACGCCATTCGCACATTAACAAATTTTGTGGCGGAAGAACTCATCAGTGTTGATGGGCGAAAAATAAAAATTATTAATGAAGAACAATTAATAAAAATAATTAAGTCTGGTTAAAAACGTTGTTTTTACACCGCTATAGGGATTCTTTCCCCATTTCATAGCTTATAAAATGGCATAAAAATATTTTGTAACACATACACTTCCTGTTCGGATTTAGGACCGCTGCAATACTCTTTTTGTATGAAACCAAACGAAGTACAAAGTACTTATAAACAAATACTGTCGGCACTTTTTGATGGTAAAGTTAAGTTGGCTTTGGATAAAGCAACCCTGCTTAATGCAGAATTGAAGTCTCCCAACATCAGCGACAGATTAAACAACCTACAAGAAAACTATCAATTTATGTTGCGGTATTTTTTGGAAGGGATAAAAGATGTTGAACGAAAATCGCTGCTTAACAAGCAAACAGCCAAACTCATCTCAATAGCAGCACAATTACGCGAATCGCTTCTGGCTCGCGACTCCAATAATTTTGAATTTTCTCAAATCAGATATTTTCCTTTCATAGCGCAACCAACCTACAATACGATAAAAAATGGATTGATGCGAAATGAAATGCTCGTCGAATTTGACAATATAAACGTAGACCTCTCGCAAAAGAAAGCCGAAATAGAGAATAGCTTTGAACAAACTGTAAACTATCTCTTTAATTACTTTTGGCTCACGTCGAATTATGATGAAGAAAAAATAAAAATATTTCGCGAAGTGGTTATAGACAATAACTATACCGACTATGTGGCAAAAACTCAAATTGTTTCGGGTTTAACGTTTAACCTGTGGAGAACCTTTGACGAACCAAAAATAGAGATGCTTGTCGAAGCATGCAACTCAGCAGACCTTTACACCAAGCAATTTGCATTGACCGGCCTATGCTTTGTGCTGGCAAAATACAACCGGCTTATCCCTTTTTTCCCATCGCTGCGAAACCGGCTTATTTTGCTTGCCGACGACCCTATAGTTTCGAAAAACACACAAAACATTATCATCCAAATCATTGCCACATCCGAAACTGAAGAAATTTCAAGAAAACTACAGGAAGAGATATTTCCGGAATTAATGAAACTCCGTCCTATGATGCAAGAGGGACTAGATATGGAAGGATTGACAAACTTGGATGAGTGGGCGGAACAAAATCCGGAGTGGGAAGAAATGTTGGAAAAAAGTGGTGTCTCAGATAAAATGAAAGAGTGTGCCGATATGCAGATGGAGGGGGCAGATGTGTATATGAGTACATTTTCGATGCTAAAATCATTCCCCTTTTTCAACAACTTATCCAACTGGTTCATACCTTTCGATTCTCAAAACAACGCGGTAAAAAGCCTGTTTTCCGATAACGAAAAATCGCTGCTTACAGCCTTTCTTCATTCCAACGTGATGTGTGACTCAGACAGGTATTCCTTTTGCCTGAGCGTATTGCAAATGCCCGACGTACAGAGAGGTATGATGAAACAATCGTTTAATAACGCTGCGGAGCAAATGGAGGAGATGAATAAAGAAGAAGCACTGCACTCGCCTCATACGCTTGCCAAAAATATTTCAAAACACTATATACAAGGGCTTTTTAGATTTTTTAAATTATTTCCTCAAAGAAACGATTTTTCAGATATGTTTTCTGTCGCATTACTATTACACAAATCGTACCTATTTGACTTATTGTCTGTAGATGAGAAACTAGAAATGAACATTGCCGAGTTTTATTTTTCAAAAAAATTATACTATCAGGCGCTCGAGCTTTTTACTAAAATTGAAAAAGAGACAACCCCTTCCGGATCTCTATATCAAAAAATAGGGTATGCCTACCAGCAAACCTCACAATTAAAACCGGCATTGGAGGCTTATAAAAAAGCCGATTTGATTCAACCCGACGATTATTGGACATTGAAAAAAATAGCAATTTGCTACCATCTTACGGGCAATACCGAAAAAGCGCTTGAGACTTACAGACATATCGATTTTATAAAGCCAAATCAACTTTCGGTACTATTACAAATTGCCAATTGTCTGATAGAACTGAAGAAATCTGACGAAGCGTTGCATATACTCCTCAAACTCAACAATGATTTTGACGAAAACATCAAAGTATGGCGTGCCATTATCCTCTGTTCGTTCAAATCGGGTAATCTACAACAAGCAAATTATTTTTGCGAACTATTACTCGAAAAATCTAATTTAACGCCTTACGACTATCTCCTATCCGCACATATCGACTGGTGTTTGTCTGATAATAAAAAGGCTATTGAAGAGTATATGCAGGCGTTGAAGCTATCTGACGACAATTGGGAGAGTTTTGTTTCACTATTTTTGCAAGATAAAGAAACCTTGAAAGCAAACGGAGTGGACGAACAGGATATTTCGTTGATTTTGGATGGAATAAGCTATTCTGCAGCGCAAAGGTATCGGTAATTCAGGTATCTGTTACAAACACACAGCAATGGTGGACTTAGAAAATTATTTTTCCTTATTCGACCCAACAAACCACAGGTTAATAAATATGTACGAATTTTTGTGTATGTGTTGGTTCTCTTTCATTTACAAACAAGGGGAGTGTGGAAGTTTTTCGGCACTTATCCCCTCGTCAAAATGATCTCTTATTTTCAGTTGTTTTATATTTGTGCCTTTGTTTGCTGTTTTAAAACACAAACACGCAAATAATGCTCTGAATATAATAATCTTAACTTATACAAATCTCCCTTAGGGCTTTTTAGGATTTTACTTAGGGGAAGTTTCCAATATTGGTTTCTTCTCTCTACCAAGTTTTAACACTATTCACCTCCTCTCCTACACACATCAAAAAAAAAAGACTATTTCTTTTCCAAAACAGCCTCTTTCCTTATTTTAAATAAATTCATCACTTAGTGTCGTATCCCCATTTCAGATAAACGGCTCCCCAAGTAAATCCTGCACCAAAAGCGGTAAGGATAATATTATCTCCTTTTTTAAATTTCTTTTCCCACTCCCACAAGCACAAAGGGATGCTAGCTGCCGAGGTATTTCCATAATGATCGATATTGATACACACTTTACTGTAATCAATACTTGTACGATTAACAACTGCATCGATGATACGCAAATTGGCTTGATGCGGAATTAACCATGCGATATCTTCTCCTTTCAAATTGTTCTGTTCCATTACCCGAGCCGAAGATTCGGCCATATTGGTAACAGCATATTTATATACGTTTTGCCCCTCTTGATATACGGTGTGTTCATGATTATCTACCGTTTCGTGAGAAGCAGGATAGGCAGAACCACCAGCCTTGAGATGCAAATATTTTTTGCCCACGCCATCCGAAAGTAATACCGAATCTACAACACCTAAGTCTTCGGTTGTAGGTTCAACTAGAGCAACTCCTGCTCCGTCTCCAAAAAGTGGCGCTGTAGTTCTGTCTGTATAATTTGTAATTGACGACATTTTTTCGGCGCCAAAAATAAGTATTTTTTTATATCTTTCAGACTCTATAAATGACGCGGCAGTAGTGAGAGCCACAATAAAACCAGAACAAGCCGCCTGTATATCGAAAGCCAAAGCATTCTTTACGCCTAAGTTTTCGGCAATAATGGCCGCAGCTGCCGGAAAAATATGATCGGGAGTAGTGGTAGCACAAATTACCAAATCAATATCTTCAGGTTGGATATTTTTCTTTTGAAATAATTCTTCCGCTGCCTTTGTTGCCATGACCGATATTCCGGCATGTGGATCTTTTAATATTCTTCTCTCTTTGATACCAACTCGGGTTGTTATCCATTCATCATTGGTGTCCATCATAGTACTCAACTCATCGTTGGTGAGTTTGTATTCCGGAACGTAGCCACCAATACCGGTAATTACCGCGCGAATTTTTGACATTGTATCCTATTGTTTTTTCCGGATAAAATTTCCGGCGTTTATTTTTTGAATATTTTAGGCTATCGTTTTTTCAATTGCCAATTTTCCTCTGTAATAACCACATTCGGGGCATACTGTATGGTAGATATGGGTTGCACCACAATTGGAGCAAACGGCTAAAGTCGGAGCTTGAGCTTTATAATGAGTTCTTCTTTTAGCAGTTCTTTGATTCGATTGTTTTCGTTTAGGATGTGCCATTGTCGTAAATATTTATTTTAATTGTTTTCAAATATATTTTGCAGACCCTCCCATCTTGGGTCGGTCTGTGCATCTTCGTTATTATCCACGTCATCATCGTCATCTATGTCCAGTATTCCCTCCTGCAAACTGTCATCATCGTCCGATTTCTGACGGGTTATGTGCTTTTTAAGTTTGCTCATCATTGCCTTGTTGCATTCTCCTGGAGGATGTACATGTTTGATAGGTATGTTCAAAACTATGAACTCGTACAAAAACCAAGCAATATTTATCCCGCCTTCCGCCTCTGGCACAATCACCGTATCGTTCTCTTCTGAGAATCGATTGCCAAATTTTACCTGCAATTTTTCTCTACATTCCACAGGTTGCTCCATTTCATCTAAGCAGCGGTTGCAAGGAACTAGCACTACCCCTTTGAGTAAAAAAGCAAATTCAAAAATATTCAATTTCTTTTTTACTGTTACGAAAACTTTTACGTTGCCTTCTTTCACTTCGGGACTGTCTATTTTTTTTAAATAAACATTGTCCAATGTAAACTCAAACACCTGACTGTCGGATTTTAAGTCTCTTAAATTAATGAAGTATTGCTCAAACTTTGGCATATAAAGCTTTTATAAAAAACCGTGCAAAGGTATAATATTTAAGTGTATTACAAAAGTTTTTTAAATGATATTTAGTTTTAAAGGTAAGTTGAAGATTTCAAATTCTATTTTTTTGAAAAATAATTTTACTATCCGAGTTATTATTTGTATCTTTGCAAGCCAAAAATATAAAAACAATATATCAAAAGATATGAAAAACGGAATCCACCCAGACAATTATCGTCCCGTAGCATTTAGAGACATGTCCAATGGCGATACATTTATCAGTCGTTCTACAATAAATGCCAAAGAAACAGTAGAAATAGACGGTGCTACTTACCCATTGGTAAAATTAGAAATTTCAAGTTCGTCACATCCATTCTATACCGGTAAAGCAAAACTTGTAGATACAGCAGGACGTGTAGACAAATTTATGAATCGCTATGCGAAACGCATGGAAAACAAGAAGTAAAGTAGTGTGATAAAGAATGATTGATTGATAAATACCTCAAAAAATGAAGTATTCCTATTTTTCAGTACAATTCAACTTTCGCAAATAAAATAACTTGCTGATATATAATAAAACACTATTAACCGACTAAAATCAAAATTAGTCGGTTATTATTTTTAAATATCTATATTTCGGATAGTTATAATTCTATTTTTTATTATTCAAAAAGCGACCCCCTCTAAGAGCAACGACATTTGAACGTTCGCTGGGTTTCTATTTCTGCTTTTTGTCTGTTTACTATATACTTTTCGTCCTTCTACCGCTACCTATGTCAAGTCCAAATGGCTATCAATTGTATTCTGACTAATGCAGCAGTAGTTAAAAATGTTTTCTCGCTTTTTGATATAGTGCGAATGACATTCATCAGCAAAGTTTGATATCCCTTCTCCAGTGTAATCAATTTGACGACATAAGCATCCTTCTTTGAATGTAGCATCGATGGATATATCGTGCTTTCCCGCCGTGTATTTTCCCAAATGGTTGTCGTAAAACATCTGTTCGTTGGCACTGTAAATCAGTATTCTCACATCAGGTTCGTTTGGGAGGATAAAGCGCATATTCATACTGTACTTCGCCAGATTGGGATACACACAAAAATCGGCGTTTGCCGCTAACTTACCGTTATCCCTGTCCGCCAGAGAGTTTACTCTCTTTAGCGTTACATACATCGGCTTGTGGGGCTCCATTTCTTGGGGCAAATACATACTGATGTTGTCCGTGAGATAGGTATCGATTCCTTGTTTGAGGTATTCAAAGGCTCTTTTGCTGCAAAACTGCTACAAACTACAAGTATAAATAATAACCATTTAATACATAGGTAATTATAAGATAAATTCAAGTCCTATCTTCCGCTCTAAAAAGAGAGACTACAAATTTTGCAATTCACGACATCTCTTTTTGTGGTCTATTTTCAGGCGTATCCAAAGTCTTTTTAATGACAATATTTCAGAATTTAAAACTTACAACTCCCAACACCATCATTGGTCTTATGCCATATCGATAGCTGTATCTGTCCAATTCGCTGAAAGTGGAGTATGAATACTCCCTTTTGTTAAAAATATTATTCCAATAGAGTTCAAAATCTACTTTTTTCAACTTATACGTAGCCCCTATGTTTGCAAAAAACATATTGACAGATGAGTTTGCGCTCAACTCATTGTAAGACTGCTCCACTTGTACATTCAATTCCAATCTTTTGTTGGGTAAATAATAAATTTTAATTTGCTGACCATATAGGCTTATCTCTGAATAATTATCTGTTCCAGAGACGTTTATTTTTGTTGTATTACCTATAAAATTGCACCGATACGCAAACGTGAACTGATTCGAAACTTTTGTGTTTGACTTAAAGCTGAGAGCTAAAGTATTTGAACTGAAAGGATAAAGAATATACTGCTGTATTTGTGAAGATTGGAAATAATTGTAATCGGCAGTAATGGAAAAATTTGTTTTGATTGTACTGATATATTTTCCTACATACACGTTTCCAAGCCACATATCGGTTCTATTTTTTTGATTTAAGTCTGTTTTCACCGACTGTAAATCTACAAATCGGGTAGCAACCATTCTGTCTGTTTCGGAGGGTATGTAAGAGACGAAAGCATTGACAAACAACGATTTTAACGGTTCTTTGTAATTGACAGACAGTGAGAAAGACTGATTTTTTTTTAAACTGATGGTTCCCAACGATTTATAATAATTAAGATAGTTTTTCATCAAAACGGCATCAATATAATCGGTATATTCACCAATATTCTGCGAAAAACGGTAAGAAAACTGCGTGTTAAGGTATAGATTAAGTTTGTATGAAAATCCGGTTTGCAAATTTATTAAAAATAAGTTATCAATATTTGTCTTTCCATTTGCCGGAAGTTTGTTCTTATTAAATATAATCTCATTATGCATCGGAAGTTCAATCTCCATTTCTATCCGGTTTGTTTTATAGGTGTATCGTGGCGATAATTCAACGTTGATAAGGCTTATTTGACGATATGTCATTGTGCTGTCGTTAAAAATCGGATGACTCAGTTTAGTGTTTATATTATTGACAGATGCCTCTATGTTGCCGTTTAATCTAAAGACGGAGTGCCCAAAAGCCCACGAATAGTAACTGCCCGTTTTTGAGTAAAGATTTGAGTGTTTTACGTTTTGTTTGTAAATTTCCGTCCCTTTTTTCACAAATAAGTTTTCGGGGTGATGTGTGTACGACAATAGCGTACCGATGTTGAATATTTTCTTTCCAAATACTTTTAAGTAGTTCAATTTGTTTTGTATCTGCGTGGCAAGCATATCAAAAGTTTGATTCACTTTGCCACCGTTTATCGCAGAATTCGGACTGTCTTCGTCCCATTTTACTTTCCATTTCAGGTCGTTGTCCAAGTAGTGTCCTTTGCTATTTTCGGTATATGACATGACTCCGTCAAACGATTGTCGTTTTTGTACAAAATTGTCTGTTTCTGTTACTCGTAAAATGCTGTCTGCAAGTAAATATTCACTCAGGGTGTATGTGTTTTGTTTTCGAATATCGTTGATGTAATTTATGTTGAGACGCAATTGATTGTCTTCGTTTATTTTCCAAAGATTATTGATCGATGCCGTGTGTGCATTGTTAAACAGATATCTCTCTTTTTCTATGGGCGGATTGCCAATTTCCGAAGGAGTTAAAATTGTTTTTTGCAAATCGTTGTCGTCGCTTTGCAACCCTTTGACGATAAGTACTTGTTCATTAAATTCTTCCGTAACGTCGCTGCCGGTATTGTTGCTCTTGTACATAGCAATAGATTGCCTTTTGCGGGATGCCTGTAGTGCAAAAATTTCCAGCAGTCGGCTTATTTCATCAGAATAGCCGCTCCCGGCTCTTATTCCGCCAACGGGACGCACCATTTTGTTGCTTTTCAGTTTTAGATTAATTGCTGCTTGTGCGCTGCTTACCATCCCCTTAATAGACTTTATGGGTTGGTGGTTTTCGATAACTTCCACGTTTTGCACCGCATCCACAGGAACGTTGTTCGTTGCTATTCCATATTTATTTTCCAACAAATCAAGCCCTTCTATATAAAATTTATTGATAGGTTCGCCTTTGTATTTTATTCCTCCCGATTCGGTAACTTCAATACCGGGCAGTTTCTTTAGCACATCTCCAATTACGCGGTCTCCTGCCGATTTAAATGTATTCACACTGTATTGAAGCGTATCTTCGTTTACGTTAATGGGCTTTGATTTGACAATTACCTCTTTTATTTCAATACCGGTCTCTTCTAAATACAAATTTTGCTGTTGCGATTTGTTTTCCAACTCCACCAACACCTCTTTGTAGCCCAACATTCTTCCTACCAGTAGCATTTTTTTATCTGCGCTGTTAAACGAAAGATGATACACTCCCCTATCCGAAGAAATATCATACGCTATTGCCTCGTTTTTTTCATCCAGCAGGCTTACAATCGCTCCGCTTAAAGGTCTTTTTCCTTCGATATCAAAAACAACCCCTTCTATTGTTGTCTGTTGAGACACAACAATAAAAGGGATAGAGATAAATATAAAAGCAAACCAAATCTGTTTGTTCATTATTCGCTCAATTCGATGGGGTTGTAGGGGAGAGATTTAATAGTTATCGGTTTACCATCTACTGTTACCCCTTTACTTTCAAACATTGGTCCCGGATTTTGATAAAAGTCTTTTACGGCTCGGTTAAATCTCTCCCTCGTTGTAGAGTAATAATCAATATCTTTGATATAAATGACTTCGTTTTTTTTAGGCTTTTTTATTGTGGCACATTCAAAAATATATTCGTTTTTGTCATCCGACACTTTAAGTATCAGTCCCGGAAGCCCCCAAAATTTCCAAGGTCCATCGCTGTATGGTATTTTAGGTGTATACCAAGCAGTATAGTGTCTGCCTCTATACGTGGTGGTAGCTTTTTTGCAAACGTAACCGCAAATGGTACGGTTTTCTTGCCATATTTTCCATATAGGTTTTATTTTCGGTTCTGTGTATTTAAAGTTTTCACTTAATGGCACTATGTCGGTAACAGTAATTTTTTCGGCAGGGTAATTTTTAAATATATTCAGAGGTGAAGTGCCAAAACCTAGAGGCGAGATTTTATTTATAGCTTGGATTCCATCCAATTTTTGTTCCATATAAACCTCTTCTAAAGAGTCTATTTTTAACCTCTGGTAATCAGAAAATTTAGATATCTGTTTTCCTATTTGCAATTCCATATAATAGGATTTTCTCTTATCGGGATTTTTAACATCCTTCACATAAAACATTCTATACTGAATGTTCAAAACACATTCATCAATCACTCTCTTTTTATCAGCGATGAATAAATTTGTATCGTTTTCGTCTGCACTTTCCAAACCTATTGTTTGAGAGTACAAAGAAACTGACAGAAACAATAAAGACAGCAAAATTACATTGTTTTTTTTTCATTGTATGGTCAAAATTAAAGGGTATAAGGTTTAAAAAACTATACATTTAAGCAATAAAATGTAATTTGAATTTATAAAATTGTTATTAATCAATATCCGTTCACTTTTGTGAACGGATAAATTAAGTTAGCAGAGTGTACTTGCAATAGTCCAAGCCGCTTCCATTGCTGCTCTTTCATCAGCAACTCCACCGATATAGCCTCGATGAATTTGACCGTTTCCGCAATCGATTTTAAAAATATACGCTTTTGCAAACGAAGAACTTACCGTTAATAGCGCCACCGCCAAAGTTACCAAAATTTTCTTTTTCATACGATACTTTTTTTTAATTGGTTAATAATTTAGATTAAAAGAATTTATCGTAAAAAAATAAAAAATAGTAATATTTATTTATTTTTGAGTTAAAATGATTTTTTTTGTCACACTATTCAAATAATTCGATGGGGTTGTAGGGGGTAGAATTTGGATTTATCGGCAAGCCTTTAATCTTTCCCGATGATTCAATGGCTCCATAGGGATTATCGTAATAATATTTTAATTGCTTATTAAATTGCTTATTGGTTGTTTTGTAAAATTCTCTTTCGACCAAATAAATAGGGATAAGCCATTTACTTTTTTCTATTGCCGCTACTTTAAATTCATACTCTCTTTTTACATCGCAAACATCCAATATGAGTCCGGGAAGTCCCCAAAATTTCCAAGGTCCATCGCTTATCGGTATCTCGGGAGTGTACCAGGCGGTGTAATCTCTTCCTCTATAGGTTGTTGTCGCCTTTTTACAGTTGTAGTTCAAAATAGTTGTATCGCCGGTTTCTAGGTGCCAATTAAAAGTTTCCTTATCGTCTATGTACCGATAATAAACACTAATAGGTATCAAATCGTAGGTTGTAATTTTATTTTCGGGATAGTTTTTGAAAATATTTATTGGCAAAGTACCTTGGTCTATTGCTAATAATTTATTGGCAGCTTCTATTCCATCCATTTTCTGTTCGGCATAAATATCTACTAAAGAGTCGGTTATCATCACATAATAGTCAAAAAATTTGGATATGCGATTGCCTATTTGCAATATCATAAAATTATTTCTTTTTCTATCTACATTGCTTATGTCTTGCACACTAGTCATATAATATTGTATGCTCAAGTTACAAGTGTCTATTGTTGTTTTTTTCAAAGCAGTACATATCTCTCTCTCTTCTCCCTCCGCATAAGCCAAAGTGATAATTTGAGATATTGCCGATAAATTAAAAAACAGCAAAAAAGATATTGAAATAAATACTTTTTTCATAATTGAGTTTTTTTGGGAGAGGGAGTACTAAGAGTTTTCCAACTCTTAGTACAGAATCAATTTACTTTACTAATAACCGCATGGATTAGTAATGCCGTTTGCAATTTTTCTTGCTTCGTCTAGGCTGTTTGCAATAATATATGCCTTATGCACAGTGCCATTGCACTTGTAATAAGCCACAAAGTGTTTTGCAAACGAAGAACTGACCGTTAATAGCGCCACCGCCAAAGTTACCAAAATTTTCTTTTTCATACGATACTTTTTTTAATTGGTTAATAATTTAGATTAAAAGAATTTATCGTAAAAAAATAAAAAAATAAAAAAATAAAAAATAGTAATATTTATTTATTTTTGAGTTAAAATGATTTTTTCTTGTTACACTATTCAAATAATTCGATGGGGTTGTAGGGGGTAGAATTTGGGGTTATCGGCAAGCCTTTAATCTTTCCCGATGATTCAATGGCTCCATAGGGATTATCGTAATAATATTTTAATTGCTTATTAAATTGCTTATTGGTTGTTTTGTAAAATTCTCCGTCCTTTCAGAATATGTCTTTTATTGCTGTAAGTTTCAACACAGGTTGCCGAGATTTGTAATCCCGGCTCTTGTATCAATCATGATTTTCAATTCAATAAAAACTTACACTACAAATATATGGAATTTATTTTATTTCAGATTCCAAATCTAAATAATACAAGCAGAGGCAGAAATACAATTCCCGCCTACCAAGCTTATTTATTCTGTATATCCGTTAGGATGGGGGGGGAGATAAAAGAATTATGTGGAATCAAGTCTCTATTGGTTGAGCAGTAGGCTTAGAGTTTAGAACAACGCAAAAAAAATCCTTTCGTAAAAATTATGTACGAAAGGATTTTCATTAAAAATCGGCGGCTATCTACTCTCCCACTGTTACGCAGTACCATCGACGTTGCCGGGCTTAACTTCTCTGTTCGGGATGGGAAGAGGTGGAACCCCGGCGCTAAAACCACCTGAATATCTTTTTACAATTGACGGTCATTTATAATTCGTAAATCATAACTATCCATTGCATTGTTTTTGACTATTGCAGAAAAAGAGGGAGACTTATGGGTAAAGTTCGACTAAAA
>JBKECI010000116.1:0-20362 GCA_047974405.1 Paludibacteraceae bacterium
CCCTTGCGAAGTGCCCTTAATTACTACGCTTGCACCAACAATCGGTTGATTGTCTTCTGCCGAGGCTACCATTCCCGACACCGTTTTGGTTTGAGCGCTAACCAAACTGATACTTGCTACCAACAAGCAAGTTAATAAGTACTTTAGTTTTCTCATAAATTTAACATTTTAGTTTTCTCATAAATTTAACATTTTGATTGTATCAACTTCTCTATTTCTTCTGCCGATTACAACAGAAGAAAGCAAATACAAAAATAAATTATTGGTTTTGAAAAAACAAGGGGTTTGTTTACACTTTGAATGAAAAAAGGGGAAATAAACTTCAAAATGTTAAAAAAAGAGATAAATAGATGAAATAAAGTTTTACATATTGTTTTTATAATTATTTGGTAAACAGACAATTGTGTTTTTTGGGAGTTTTTATTCATTCTTGGAAACCGAAAATTATTCAATGTGTTAAATTTTTAATTTCGTTGTGATTATTTGCTTTTTCAGGTCGTAATTCTTAAAATTTCAACCATTCACAATCGTTTTAATTTGATAAAACAGATTAAATTTACGACAAAAATATAGATACTTTGTCCGTTTTACGACAAAAATGTCTGCAAGTTGAGTTTTTACTCCGCATTTTTCGGAGGCAAGTTTTCGAGAAACATATAATAAATTTCTAATAGTAGCTGTTCAAAATTTTATAAATATTGTAACAATTTGCATTCTTTGGGTAGCTCACACATTTTTTTCTGAAATTTCTTATACATTTGTACCCCATTTTTTATTGGGACATTTATTAACGTGCGCTTATATGAAACCGATATGATTAAAATTATATATGAGATAACAACTATTTTAACCATCAAAGGTTCTATTTGACAAATAAAAATTAATTATAAACAGATGAAAAAAATTAATTTCTTTACTTTTCTACTGTTGTCCTTGTTTGTTTGGGGGCAGGAGCCTTCGGGATATTACGATAACGCCGAGAATAAAAATTCGGCAGCATTAAAAACCGCCCTTTCTTCCATCATATCTGCCAATTACAAAGACAATGGTTACGATGGGCTTTATAATATATACAAAACAAGCGACAACTTGCCCAACGGAAAAGTTTGGGATATGTATTCTTTGAAAGCGGACGGCACTGCCAATTATTATTTCTCTCACACTTCAGACAAATGTGGCAGTTATAGCGGCGAGGGCAACTGTTACAACCGCGAGCATACCTTTTGCGACTCTTGGTTGGGCGCAGCCTCTCCACAACGCTCCGATGCTCACCACCTGATACCGACAGATGGCTACGTAAACAATAGAAGAGGTTCTTATCCTCATGGAAAAGTCGGGAGTGCCACGTGGACTTCGAGCAACGGTTCAAAATTAGGATCTTCCGACGCCTCGACAGGTTATAGCGGAACCGTATTTGAGCCGATTGATGAGTTTAAAGGAGATTTTGCCCGGATGTATTTTTATGTGGCAACCCGCTACGAATCAAAAATAGCTGGTTGGGCAAATAATGGTTCTGCAAATGCCGTTCTCAACGGTACTTCGTATCCGGCATACAAACCTTGGTTTTATAATTTAATGTTGGCGTGGCATCGTCAAGATCCCGTCAGTCAAAAAGAAATTGATAGAAATAACGCTATTTATACTTATCAGAAAAATCGTAACCCCTTTATAGACCATCCCGAGTTGGCAGAGTATATTTGGGGAAACAAAACGGGTACTGCTTGGACACTAAACCCCTCCACCGACCCTGTTTTGACTTCGCCAGCCAGCGGTTCTGTTTTAGACTTTGGAACTGTCTCGTACCGGCAAAATACGCTGCAGACCATTTCCATTTCGGGTTCAAACCTTACGGGAGATTTAACGGTGATAATTGGTGGTACAGATGCAGGCTGTTTTTCAATACCAGCAAGCATAATATCCAAAGCAGATGCTCAGACCGGATACAGCCTTGCTGTTACATACAATGCTCCGCAGACAGGAACGCATAGTGCTACACTAACCATTTCGGGTGGCGGTATTTCTACGGCAACCGTTAATATTATAGGGAATGCCGTATCATGCCAAAATCTTGACTTCTCGTCCTCTTTTGCCTCTACCATAGACCCCTTTACCCAATACAGCATTACAGGCACCCAGATTTGGACTTGGAGAAATGCAGATTATGGAGTAGCAATTTCGGGATACTCAAATCCAAACAACTACGAAAACGAAGATTGGCTCCTTTCCCCCTCGCTGGATTTATCTAACTACGAGGGTGTTGTTTTATCATTTGAGCACACCATTAATAAAGGTATAGTTGCCAATATGCAAACGGAAAACACCGTTTTTGTTTCCAATGATTATGTCGGCGGCAACCCTCAGACTGCAACATGGATTCCGTTAAATATCCCAACTTATCCAGCAGGAAACGATTGGGATTTTGTGGGTTCCGGCAATATAGAAATACCTGTCTCCCACTGCCTATCCAACACCGTTATTGGATTCAAATACCTGTGTACGAATACTGCAAGTTCAACTTGGGAAATAAAAAACTTAAAAACAACCGGAACTTGCAAGTCAACTCCTGTTCACAATGCAACTCTTGATAAAAAACACTCGATTTATTCCAAAAACGGAGAAATAAATATCTCCGATATGAAGAACGAAGATACAGCTATATTTGATGTTTTCGGGAAAAAAGTTTTTTCCGAAAAAAATATCTCAGGTAGCAAATCGATAAAGATTTCCCACCCGGGTATTTACATTGTCAAAATAGGAAACGAACGGCAAAAAATAATAATCCGGTAAGGACTGAGAGAGATTTCGCATATTTTTTGCAATAAAAAAACAATGTTCGATAAAAATTGTTACCTTTACAATATTCATCGAACATTTTTTATTTTAACCTATGAAACTGGCACAAATTTAAAATAATCATTAGCTAAAGATGTGATTATTTTGATAGTTAAAAGTTACATTCGGCAAATAAAAATCTAATTTATAAACACATGAAAATACACGAATATCAAGCAAAGGAGATTTTTGCCCAGTACAACATTCCTGTAACACGCGAAACGCTGTGCCATACGGCAGACGAAGCCCTGTCAGCATCGGAGCAATTGGGTTACCCTTGCGTGGTCAAAGCACAAGTTTTGACCGGAGGACGCGGAAAGGCAGGAGGGGTAAAGTTGGTCAAAAATAAAGAAGAGGCAAAAGCTGCGGCGCAAGCCATTCTCGGGATGGACATTAAAGGGTATAAAGTAGAAAAAGTATTAGTAGCTGAGGGGGTAAAGTTCAACAAAGAAGTGTACGTAGGGCTAACTATCGACAGAAATTCCAAATCTGTCATTCTTATGGCAAGTAAAGAGGGGGGAGTGGAAATAGAGGAAGTAGCAAAAGAAAACCCGGATGCGATTCTTAAATTTCCCATCGAAGCCGATTTGGGAATGACCTCGTTCACAGCCCGAAAAATTGCTTTCAAGCTGTTCGATAATTTTTCGTTGGTAAAGCAAGCTGCCGATTTATTCCAAAAATTATACAAAATTGTTTTCGATACCGACGCAAGTTTGGTTGAAATCAATCCGTTGGTAATAACCGATAAGGGTAAACTGCTGGCGTTAGACGGAAAAATGAATTTTGACGACAACGCACTGTTTCGCCAGTCGAAAATTGAGGCGATGAACGAACCAGACGAGGACGAGAAAAAAGAACTATACGCCAAAGAAAAAGGATTGAGTTATATCCACTTAAACGGCAATATTGGATTTATGGTTAACGGAGCCGGGCTGGCAATGGCAACTATGGATTTGATAAAACTGTATGGAGGCGAACCCGCTAACTTTCTTGATATCGGCGGTAGTTCAAACCCCCAAAAAGTGGTGGATGCCATGAATCTGATACTCTCCGACAAAAACGTAAAAGTAATAATGATTAATATTTTTGGCGGAATTACGCGGGGAGACGATGTTGCCAAAGGGTTACTTGAAGCTCTCAATCGGATAGAGGTGAATGTACCAATTGTAGTCAGACTCTCGGGAACCAATGCCAAAGAGGGATTGGAAATATTGAAAGACACCAAACTCACGGTGGTGGAGTCGATGAGCGAAGCGGCAGAAAAAGCAGTCTCATTGGCAAACTAACCAATCAAATAATCTTAATCACTATAAACCGGCAAATATTATATTTGCACATTATTACCTTGCTTTATATGAGTATCTTAATCAATAAACAGACCAAACTTATCGTCCAAGGCATTACCGGGCGAGACGGCAGTTTTCATGCCACCAAGATGAAAGCATACGGAACCCATGTTGTTGCAGGCGTTTCACCCGGGAAGGGAGGAGAGAAAACAGAAGACAACGTCCCCATTTTCAATACTGTAGCAGACGCTATAAAAGAGACAGGGGCAGATACTTCCATTGTATTTGTGCCGGCTCCGTTTGCCGCCGATGCAATACTTGAGGCGTCGGAAGCAGGAATAAAATTAGTAATAGCCATCACCGAAGGGGTTCCGACCCTGGATATGGTAAAGATAACACCTTATTTAAAGAAAAATGGAACCCTACTGATTGGACCAAATTGCCCCGGATTAATCACTCCGGAAGAGTCTCTTATAGGTATCCTTCCCGGTAATATCTTCAAAAAGGGAAACGTTGGTTTGATGAGCCGTAGCGGTACTCTTACGTACGAAATGGTACACCAACTTACCACCAACGGTATAGGGCAAAGCACCTGCATAGGGATAGGAGGAGACCCCGTTGCAGGATTGTATTATTTGGAATTGCTCCAAATGTTTCAGGACGATCCCGAAACCGAAGTAGTAGTGCTGATTGGCGAAATTGGGGGAGATGCGGAAGAGCGTGCTGCTGATTTTATAAAAACTCATATGACCAAACCTGTAGTAGCATTCATTGCAGGACAAAGCGCCCCTCCCGGAAAACGTATGGGACACGCGGGAGCAATCATATCTAGCGGGAGCGGAACGGCTGCCGAAAAAACGGCTGCTTTTGAGGCTGCCGGAGTTCCTGTAGCACGTCGCCCCAAAGACATCCCTATGTTGATAAAAAAAACGATGCAATATTCTTAGCAACAAACCAAATTCAACAATAATAAAACCGGTAAATACAAGGTGTGTTTACCGGTTTTATATTTTGAAAATAACATTAGAGATTATCATCAGATAATAAATTTGATATTTTATACCTTTTATCTTTTGCAGACTACTCCTAATTAGACCTTTTCTCCAAAAGCCAAATCTCCGGCATCTCCTAAGCCGGGTACTATATACGAATGTTCATTTAAATTGGGGTCGATTGCTACCGTCCAAAGGGTAACTTCATCCGAAAGTTTGCCTTTCAGATAGTCGATAGCCGGTTGGCTTGAAATAATAGAGGAAATAATAATTTTTTTAGGTTTTCCTTTGGTAAGCAACGCTCCGCATGCCAACTCCATCGAACTCCCCGTAGCCAACATAGGATCTGTGATTATCAGTGTTTTGCCATCTAACTTGGGCGAAGCGATGTATTCAATATGTATATCAAATTTTAATGCGTCTTTATATTTTCTGTATGCCGATACAAAAGCATTTTCGGCACTGTCAAAATAGTTCAGAAAACCTTGATGAAAGGGGAGTCCTGCCCGTAAAATGGTAGAAATAACTATTTTTTCGTCAATCTTTGCCAATTCGGCAATACCCAGAGGAGTTTTTGCTTTGTCGGGCTTGTAGGTAAGTGTTTTACTTATTTCATAAGCCATTATTTCGCCAAATCGCTCCATATTTCGACGAAAACGGAGTGAGTCTTTTTGAATATCGACCGAGCGTATCTCTTTTAAATAATGCTTCAGTACCGAGTTTTCATCCGACAAGTTGATTACTTTCATTCAATAAAAAATTTTAAGAAAACAAAAGTACGTATATTTTTTATTTTTTGTAACGGTAATGCCCGATAATTTTATATTCAAACAAACAATTTGATGTCTCTTGGCCATGCCCAATATTATGCACTATCAACGGAATACCGTTTTGCATCCTCTCTATTACAATACCGATATGGGTAACGCCATTCCCCAAATCCCAGCAGACAATGTCGCCCGTGTTGTAGTCTGATGTTTTATAGCTATTTGGCTTAACAACTCCGTAGCGTGAAAAAAAAGTCATCAGATTAGGTACTCTTCGGTGGTCAATATTAGAGTCCGCTTTTTTTCTACCCCACTTTTGAGGATACTTTCGAAAATTGTTTTGCATATCTTCGTGTACCTCTTTTTGAAGATCTATGTCTAATTTCCGGTAAGCCCTGATAATTACATCGGTGCATACCCCTTTTCCCGCAGGTATATCTCCGTTAGGATACGGTATCTTGTAGTACGAGGGGTCGTAAACAGCCTTCTCTTTGGTAAGTTCTATTGCTGCGTCAGATAGTTTTTTGAAAAAAGCATCTTCTCCTCGCAAAGAAAAAGTCAAAAATACAAATAATACAATAAGTAGAATGTGTTTTTTAGATACCATAAACAAGAAGTAAGTTTATAAATTTATAATATAACAGAAAATAAATCCATATTTGTAAAATATCACCATGTTGTTGATGGTAGTTTATAGCGATCCGCAGAAACCCGACTACTTACAAATTGGTTCAAATCGTTTCCAGGTGATATCAATGTATTCTTCATTTCAACTATATTTTTAGTTTATTACAAAGTTATCAAAATTTGGTAAGCATACAATTCTTTGGCTCAGGTAAAACGCATTAAGGTTTGAGTAATTTCAATAAATACTCGTTATGTATAAAAGTATTAACTTTAATTACTTGGTGTCAAGTTTCACAAGATTATTGCAGTAGGGTTCATAATTCCACCGTTTCTGCCACAAAAGAAAGATAAATTGGGGACACACGCAATTTGTTCTCTTTTTCTATTTTATATTCCGGCTGCTACCTTTTACAAAAAAAAAATGAACCGAACTTATCTAAACACAATAAAAAGTCTTACAATCAGAGTGTTAAACCCACATGTTTTGTCAAGTCGTAAAAAAGCACTACTTTTGTGTACTTTTTATGATAGAATTACATTTTATACAAAACAAAAATAGAACATTTATGGCTTCAACAGCAGATATTAAAAACGGATTGTGCATCGACTTGGACGGTCAATATTTTTATGTAGTGGAATTTTTGCATGTCAAACCCGGGAAGGGTCCGGCTTTTGTACGCACAAAATTGAAGAATGTGGTATCGGGGAGGGTTCTTGACCGCACATTTCCTTCTGGAGCCAGAATTGATGAAGTGCGCATAGAACGCCGCCCTTATCAATACCTTTATCAGGACGATACAGGATATATATTTATGAGCAACGAAACATATGAACAAATTCCGATTGCAAAAGATTTGATTACTGGAGTAGATTTTCTCAAAGAAGGGATGGAGGTAGAAGTGGTATCGCATGTCGATTCCGACACCATTCTTTTTGCCGAATTACCCATTTCTGTAAATTTGGAGATTACATATACCGAGCCGGGGCTGAAAGGCGATACCGCCACCAACGCCACTAAACCGGCAACGTTGGAAACGGGAGCAGAAATTCGCGTACCGCTGTTTATCAACGAAGGAGAATTAATTAAAGTAGATACTCGCAACGGTTCTTATATTGAACGCGTGAAACAATAAAAACTGGTCTTTTACAGAGATAAACGTATGGCGTCTTTACCTTTGGTTAAAGACGCTTTTTTATGCTGGGGATGCTATTTTTCAACAAAACTTCCGTACTTTTGTTCTCTTGTAAGAAAAGAAATTGATTCTAAAAAAATATGAGTATAAAACACTGGATATTCTTTTTTATACTATCTGTATCTACCTATGTGCTTGGTGGTAAAACAAGCAAAATAGTTATTTTGCATACCAACGATACACACAGTCAGGTAGAGCCTAATGCTGTAGATATGGGAGGATATGCCCGCCGCTTGGGAGAAATAGAACAGATAAGAGGGCAAGAGAAGAATGTATTACTGCTTGATGCCGGAGATTTTTCGCAGGGCACTCCCTATTTTAATTTTTACAAAGGACGAGTAGAGATAGAAGCGATGAATATGATGGGGTATGATGTCGCTACACTTGGTAATCACGAGTTTGACAACGGTATAGACACGCTTGCCATGGTTATGAAATTGGCAACATTCCCTTTTGTCAATGCCAACTACAACGCGGTAAATACCGTTTTAGAAGGTCTGTACAAACAGTTTATCGTCATACGGAAAGGAGGAGTAAAAATTGGTATTTTTGGATTGGGAGTACAACCCGAAGGCTTAATTTTTAAGAAAAACTACGGAGATTTAATCTATCAGGACCCGGTATCCAAAGCCATAGAAGTATCCGATTATTTAAGAAATATTGAAAAGTGCGATTTGGTCATTTGTCTTTCGCATCTCGGAGCCAACACTACAGAGCCCATTCCTACTGATTGGGACATAGCGAAATTGACCACCAATGTGGATATTATCATCGGTGGACATTCGCACCAAATTATCGAGAAAACTATTCAAAATAATACTGTTGGCAAACCTGTAATCGTTGCACAAATGGGCAAAAGTGGACAATACTTGGGGAGAATAGATTTGACCTTTGAAAAAAAGTGATAAAGGGTTTGCTCCCTACCTCCTCAATCAGATTTTTTCGTCTATCATAGCTATTTTTTGTTCGAGTAATTTACATTCTTCTTTGAGTGATTCAATTTTATGCTCCATCTCTTTCAGCATACTGTTCCCCTTTTTTGAAGATACGCTAAAAAATCCAATATTGTTTTCGTAAGTGATAATTTCCGATTTTAGATGCTCGTAGGCTCTCACCAATCTTTCCCGTTCGCGATAGAGTTTACTTTCCCCTTTTTCGCTCATATCTTTCAGGTTGCTTTTGAATGATTCTAAGCGACGTTGAGATACATCAATATTCAACGCATCAAATTGGGAGTCCAATACGGCACGGTATTCTTTGTATATTTTATCTTTTTCTTTATAGGGTACATGTCCTATACTATTCCATTCGGCAGCCAAGGTGCGAAGAGCGGTCAACGACTCGGACGGATTGTCGGTTTTTTGAAAAGACTTGATTTTTTCAATAACTTCTTTTTTCTTTGACAGGTTTTCTTGTTCTGTGCTATGTTTGTTTCCTACCGTTTTGTTTTTTTGCTCAAAAAAGTAGTCGCAAGCAGCGATAAAACGTTTCCATACCTCATCTGAGTATTTTTTGGGAACTGCACCAATGGTTTTCCATTCTTTTTGTAATGCTATAAGTTTATTGGTCGTTTCTTTCCAGTCGGTACTCTCTTTCATTTGTTCCGCTTTTTGGCAAAGTTCTTTTTTCTGTTCTAAATTTTGATTCAGAAACGCTTTGGACTCTTTGTAGAAGTTTGCTTTTGCGCTGAAAAAAGTATCGCATACCTTACGGTATCGATCAAATACTTTCTGATTGACTTTTCTGGGGGCAAATCCTATCGAGCGCCACTCTTCCTGCAATTCGAGTACTCTCTTGGTTGTATCGTCCCACTCTTTGTAAGAGGAGAGTTTCTCTATGTCGATTGATTCTATTTGTTCGCACAACGCCTCTTTTTTTGATAGATTTTCTTCTTCATTCTCGCGAACGTCGTCAAAAAACGATTGGTGCTTTTTGTTTATAACGGTAGAGGCTGCTTTGAATCGACTCCATATATCTTCTCGTAGCTCTCTTGCCACAGGTCCCAATTCTCGCCATTCGTCATGCAACACTTGAAGTTGATGAAATGCCGTTTTTACATCTTCTTCCGTAGCCAATTCTTCCGCCTGTTCAATAAGTTTTGTCTTTGCCTCCAAATTTTTTTTGAAGTCGTATTCCCTCAATTCGTTGTTGATTTTAATTAAATCCCAGAATTTCTCTTGATTCAAATTGTATTCTTTCCACAGTTCGTTGACAGTGTTTGCTGGTACAGCGCCGATATTTTTCCATTCTTGCTGTAATTGACGAAAGGTAACAATATTAGACGACACATCATCGTTGCTCTCAGCCAATTGCCTCATCTGATCTATGATATGCCTCTTTTTTAGTAGGTTATTCTCTTTCTCTTTTTCCTGTCGGATAATGAACTCGGCTTTTTTATTCCTGTATTGAGCAAGTAGTTCTTTAAATTCTGTCTCCAATTCGGGAGTTTTGGGAAGAAAATTCAGCTCTTCTCCTCCGTTTTTTATATAAGTTTCACGTTGTATAGCAATTTCAACTTTGTTTTTCTTATAAAATAATTGTTTTATTTTCTCTACCTCCTCTTTCATCTGTTCCACATCTTGTTGTATCAACAAATCTTGTAGTTTATCATACAGCTCTTGTTTTGACACATCTTTATCCATCGTATAGTTTGCAGTATCGACTTCATTTTGAGGCTGTTCTGCATCATCTTTCGTAACCGAAATATCATCAGGTTGATCGACAGAATCACCCGTTTCCTGATTAAGTTCCGGTTCTTGTAAATTATTTTTCAACTCATCAAATTCTTTGTTCGTGTCAAGTGAGTTCATAATACTAGGGGTTTATTTATTTTCGAGATAAAATGCTTTTTCTTTTTTGTACCTTTTTTAAAAAAGCAAAAATAAGATATTTTTTCAATTATAGCAAGATATTGCAGATAAAATACTTAGAATCTTATCATTTGTTAAAGAAAGAACGGTATAGAAAGATGATTTTTTCGATTTTCAGTGTCTGTAAGAAATATAGGTATTTGCCTGTTGGGTTGGGTTAATTTGAATATCACAAATTTCTACATGCTCGGGGCGTGTTACTATATATTCCACGGCATCGGCAATATCTTCTGCCTGCAATGGTACCAAGCCGGCATATACGTTTTTTGCTTTTTCTTCATCGCCATGATAGCGTACTATGGAAAATTCGGTTTCGGCCATCCCCGGAGAGATGGAACTGACGCGGACATTGTGTCTGACAAGGTCAATGCGCAGCCCTTTGGTTATAGCATTTACAGCATGTTTGGTGGCGCTGTACACATTGCCGTTGGGATAAACTTCTATGCCGGCAATGGATGATATGTTGATGATAAGTCCCGATTTTTGTTCAATCATTGTGGGGACTATGAGTTTTGTTATATATAGCAATCCTTTGACATTGGTATCTATCATTCTTTCAAAATCATCCACCAGACACTCCTGAAAGGGAGCTGCTCCTGCTGCAAGTCCGGCATTGTTGATAAGCAAATCTATTTTCTTGTATTCACTAGGCAAAGAATCGAAAGCACTGGCACATTGCGCTTTGTCTCTTATGTCAAAGTTTAAGGCAATAATATGGGAAGTGTCATACTTCTCTCGAACTTCCTGTACCAGCGATTGCAAAAGGATGTTTCGGCGACCGGTAACAATGATTTGATAGTTGAGCTTTGCCAGCCTCAATGCGATGGCTCGTCCAAAACCCGAAGTTGCTCCTGTTATAAGCGCTGTTTTCATATCGGTAGTGTAATTTTATGGAAATTTAATCAGAGATTTTCTACAGCTCAACAGGGCTATTCCCCTGTGTATTTCAGTTCGTGTCCCATACGCGTTTTTTTTGTTTCCATATAAAAGGCATTGTGCTGATTGGGTTTAATTTCCAATGGAATATTTTCATTTATCGATAATCCATACGCCTCCAGTCCTATCCGCTTTTTGGGATTATTGGTCATCAGGCGTATTTTGGATACTCCTACGGCTCGCAATATCTGTGCTCCCACTCCATAATCGCGTTCATCGGCATCAAATCCCAGGTGGATGTTGGCATCTACGGTATCCATACCTTCTTCTTGCAGCTTATATGCTTTTATCTTGTTCATCAGCCCTATACCGCGCCCTTCTTGATTGATATATACGATGACTCCTTTGCCTTCTTTTTCTATCAATTCCATCGCTTTGTGCAGTTGCTCGCCACATTCGCAGCGCATCGACCCGAAAATGTCGCCCGTAACACAAGAAGAGTGGACGCGTACCAATACAGGTTCGTCTTTTGTCCATTCTCCTTTTACGAGTGCAATGTGTTCTTGCCCGTTTGAGGTTTGTAAGAATGGTGTCAGTTTGAAATATCCGTAAGCGGTGGGCATATTTACGGTTTCACCTTTTTCTATAAGTGATTCGTGCTGCAGGCGGTAGCCTATCAAATCTTCTATCGAAATAATTTTTAGTTTAAATTTTTCGGCAATTTCAAATAATTGAGGAAGACGTGCCATAGAGCCATCTTCATTCAATATTTCTATTAATGCTCCGGCAGGGAAAAGCCCGGCTAATCTTGCCAAATCGACGGCGGCTTCGGTGTGTCCTGCTCTTCGCAATACCCCTTTGGTTTTTGCCCGCAGCGGAAAAATATGTCCTGGACGACCAAAAGTCTCGGAGGTAGAATCTGGTTTGCAAATGGCTTGAAAAGTAGCGGCGCGGTCTGATGCGGAAACTCCGGTGGTGCAGCCCTCCAGCTTATCGATGCTTACTGTGAACGGAGTGGTAAAAATGGAGGTATTATTGGTTACTTGCATATCCAATTCGAGTTCGTCGCATCTTTCTTCTGTTATGGGGGCGCAAAGGATTCCTCTTCCCTCTTTGAGCATAAAATTTACAATTTCTGGAGTAATTTTTTCGGCAGCGCAAATAAAATCTCCTTCATTTTCACGATCTTCGTCATCGACGACAATTACTATTTTACCTTCTTTGATATCTTCTATTGCTTCTTCTATTTTATCGAATGTTTTTTTCATCTTTTTTCTCTTGAGTATGTAAAAACATACTAATTTTTAATAACTTGTGTTGATTTGTGTTGTTTTGGTTTTTCTTTGTTTTATTTTTCCGAAAAACAATTTTATTTTATCAAATATTTTTTCATACTGCTCTACTCTGAAAATAGCGGCATCGGTAACTGCCTTGTATGTCAAAAACAGCCCTATGGGCAAAAGTATGAAAGAACTCAGCCACATACCGCGATATACTTCCCAAAATCCTTCGCGAGCCATTTTGTACCCGCTTGTGTCTATAATGTAATAAAAAACAAACATAAGCACAGATATTACCACCGGCATCCCGAGTCCTCCTTTACGAATAATTGCTCCTAGTGGTGCGCCAATAAAAAAGAATATCAAACAGGCAAAAGAGAGTGTAAACTTGCGGTGCCATTCGATTTGGTGGCGGCGAAGATAAACTGTTGGTTCGGTAAGCATCACTTTATCGTACTCTATTTTGTCTTTCATTGCCTGAGCATTTTGTCTGGCTATCATCACAGTTTCGTTCATTTTTGTCTGGCTCTGGCTGAGAAACAGCGAATCGGGATTTTTGGACAATTGGGAGGTGTCGGTTACTGCCAAGTTTGTTTCGCTTTGCAATATTTGCCCTCCCAGATATTTGGTATCTATAGTCTCTTTGGCTTGTTGGTTACCCCTGCTTACTACCACTTTGGATACAGAGTCTATTGTTTCGGTCAGTAGGGCTATATTTTTACTCACGTGCTGGTCTTTTAAGATAGACTCGTCGTATCTATTAAAGTCGGAATCGAAGTCTATCAAAACTTCTTTCTTTTTGAATGTTTCGCGCCGATAAGGAACGTTGTTTGCATTGCCAGAAGAGGTCTGCTGTTTCATATTTTCGAAACTTTCGCCACTGTACAGGGTGAGCATCAAATGTTTGTTGTCTGGCGTAGATTGTATCCTGCCCGAATCTGCAACGGTTACTGTGGCATTATTAAACCCATTGGTAAAATCATAAATCATCAGATCTTTCAACAGCTTTTTTTCGGTATTTTTTCCCCGCACATAGATATTTATATCGTTGATACCCGAATAAAATTCGCCCATCGGGATTTCCAATTCGGGGGATTTTTGCCGCAAAGAGAAGATTAGTGTCCACAGTTTGGTTTGAGAGACGGGGAGTACGTTGTTTGAAAAAAAGAAAGCGGCGATACAAACGAGCGAGATAAATACAATTAATCCACGCATAATTCTAAAAAGCGATATGCCTGATGCTTTCATGGCGGTAAGTTCAAAATTTTCGCCTAAGTTTCCGAAAGTCATCAGTGCCGCCAGCAGTATGGCTAACGGAAGTGCCATAGGGATTACTGTGAGTGCCGCGTACAAAAAAAATTCTGCCAAAACATCTATAGGCACCCCTTTTCCTACCAAATCTTGCAAATGTTTCCAAGTGAATTGCATCAAAAGTATGAGCATACAAATGAACAATGTCATAAAAAAATAGGTAAGAAATCGTTTTAGCAGGTAGCGGTCAATTATCTTTATTCCAAACATAAAAGCGGCATTGATTTTCAATGCAAAGTTAGTTAAAAAAGGGAGAATAATGTACCTCCTATTTTATATTTATCATTCGTTAAACTTTCGGTATGTTCATTTTGAATTTCCGTATAAAGAGTATCAAAGTTAAAGTAGTAACAAATGTTGAAAGAAAGTCGGAAAGCGGCATTGAATACCAAACACCATTTAGCTTAAATATCGGAGGCAGTATAAATAAGAGCGGGATAAGAAATAGTACTTGCCGCGTTAAACTCAACAGCATAGCGATTTTTGCCTTTCCGATGGATTGGAAGAAATTGGTAAAAACAATTTGAGAACCTACAAGGGGAAAAACCAATACACTTATTCTAAGTCCATTTGCAGCTATCTGCTGCAACTCGGTATCGTGTGTAAATGCGCTTATTACCAGCTTGGGAAAAATCATGCCGACAATAAACCCCAAGGTGGAAATAACTGTAGCGATAATTGCCGTAAGTTTTAATGTCCGAAACATTCTGTCGTAGTTTTTGGATCCGAAACTAAATCCGAGAATGGGCTGCGCACCTTGGTTGAGACCTATGATAAACATGACGATAAGCATAATAACGCTGACAAAAATGCCGTAGGCCCCTACCGCCAAGTCTCCTCCGTACCGGATAAGCGACATATTGATGATGACCACCACGGCACTCATTGCTATCTGCATGCTAAATGGCGAAATTCCGATGCCCAGTATGGATGTTATTATTTTTTTGTCGAGTTTAAAATTTTCTTTTTTGAAAAAAATGGTTGAATCTTTTTTGAAAAAATGGAGCATAACCCACACACAACTTACGGTCATAGCTATGGCAGTAGCTATAGCCGCCCCTTTAATCCCCCATTTGAAACCAAAGATAAATATCGGATTCAGAATTACATTTACCCCTGCGCTGATAAACATGGTTAGCATTGCTTTACGGGGATATCCTGAGGCACGCATAATGTTATTGAAACTGTGATTGAATGTACCTATCAACATGGCCGGTATGATTATGCTCATAAAATCTTCGGCGTAACCAACGGTTCGTTTGCTCCCGCCAAAAAGCATCAGGATATCGGTCATAAAGACAAGAGAAACACAAGTAACCACTATCATAATTGCAAGTAACAATATTGCCGCATTTGCCAACACTTTGTTGGCTTTATCGTAATCTTTCTCTCCCAAACTGATGGAGATGCAAGTTGCGGCACCTGCCCCTATGAGCATGCCAAAAGCAATGAGAAAGTTCATAAAAGGCATAGTAAGCGCCAGCCCCGAAATAGCCAGAGCACCAACTCCCTGTCCTATAAAAATACGATCGACCACGTTGTACAACGATGAAACCATAGTGCCGACAATAGCCGGCAAAGAATACTCCCAAAGCAATTTTCCTATGGGGAGATTCGCCAATTTATCTTCTATCCGTAATTTGTCGGGATGCATGTGTCTGTTTTAGAAAAGAGAATAGGAGAAATTTCATTTTCTCCCATTCTCCTCAAATTATTTTTTTTATATTTTTTAATGGAATAATGAATGTTGTAAAATATAGGCAAACGCTCCAGCAAAATATCCGATAAGCGCCAGCCAGCTTACTTTTTTTACATACCAGAAAAAATTTATCTTTTCCATTCCCATAGCGGCAACTCCCGCGGCAGAGCCTATTATTAAAATGCTTCCTCCTGTTCCGGCACAGTATGCCAAAAACTCCCAAATATAAGAGTCCATAGGGTATTGGGTCAGGCTATACATCCCTTGTGTAGCTGCCACCAACGGAACATTATCTATAATGGAAGATACCAATCCGATAGTTATCACTATTATATTGGTATTGTGTATCTTGTCGTTCATATATTGAGCCAAATGTCCTAGTAATCCCGAAGTTTCGAGGGCTGCTATGGCAAGTAAAATCCCGAGGAAAAACAAAATACTCGGCAAATCAATCCGCCCAAGAACTTCGACCAGGTTTCGTCCAAATCTTTTATTGGCACCATCCACATGATGGCGGTGCATAATTTCTGTTATTATCCACAGAATGCTCACACCCAGCATCATCCCCATGAATGGAGGCAAATGTGTTATCGACTTGAATATGGGAACCATAATCAACATGCCTACTCCAAGAAGGAGGATAAATTGCTGTTGCTTTTTTGACAAATTACTGTATGCCTCAGTTGCCAAAAGCGGACGCTCTACATTGCCGTTTAACCGCAACGACACGGCAAAAAGGGGGATAACCAACGATACTAAACTCGGAAAAATCAATTTAGCCATAATATTTCCTGTGGAGATTTGTCCCCCTATCCAGAGCATAGTGGTAGTAACATCTCCAATGGGTGTCCAGGCTCCTCCCGCATTGGCGGCAATTACCACTATTCCCACATAAAGTAACCGCGTCTCAGGGTCTTTTATTAGCTTTCGGAGCAATGCTACCATCACTATAGTGGTAGTAAGATTGTCTAAAATAGACGACATAAAAAAAGTGAGAAAACCAAGAATCCATATCAATGTCTTTTTATTGGTCGAAGATATTTTTTCGGTAATTACTTCAAAGCCGTTGTAGCTGTCTATCAGCTCTACAATGGTCATAGCCCCCATTAAAAAGAAGAGGATGCTCGAAATATCGCCTAAATGGTGGGTAAGACTTTCGTTTACTCCGTGTTTGTCGGCATTAAATAAGATATAAACCGTCCAGAGCAACACTCCTGTAATAAGCGCAGAGGCAGTTTTATTTATTTTCAGGTTATGCTCTAGGGCAATAGCTGCATAACCGATTACAAAAATAATAATTAATATTGTTGTCATAGTAATATGGATGATAGATGAATAAACTTACTATGAAACAATCTAAATCAATTTATGTTTTATGGCATAAACACATGGTTGGTAATATAATATTCCAATATATAGAAAAATGCTCCTGCGAGGTATCCGATAAGCGCCAACCAGCTTATATTTTTTACATACCAGAAAAAATTTATTTTTTCCATACCCATAGCAGCAACCCCTGCGGCAGAGCCTATTATTAAAATGCTGCCTCCTGTTCCGGCGCAATATGCCAAAAATTCCCATAAATAGCTGTCCATCGGGAATTGAACCAGGTCGTACATTCCCATGGTCGCTGCTACTAAAGGGACATTGTCCACTACCGAAGAGAGTATCCCGATAGACATCACAATAGCGCTCATATTGCCTATTGTTCCGTTCAAAAACTCGGAAAGATGATGTAGCAATCCAGAGGCTTCCAAAGAACCTACTGCTAATAATATTCCCAAAAAAAACAGTATGCTCGCGAGATCAATTCTACTTAGCACCTCAATCATTGTTCTGCCCAGTGGCTGATCTTCCTCGCTTCTATTGTCATGTCTGCGGTGCATCAATTCCAACAAAATCCACATCACTCCCAATCCCAACATCATCCCCATAAATGGAGGCAGATGTGTTATTGTTTTGAAAATAGGAACATTAATCAACATGACTACTCCTACCGTAAGGATGATTGATTGTTGCTTTCGAGATAATTTCTGATAACTTTCGGTAGCAAGAAAAGGTCTTTCCACGTATCCTTTTAGCGAGAGCGAGAGTACAACCAGTGGAGCTGCCATACTGATGAAACTGGGGATAAAAATTTGTTTGACAATATTTAAGGCAGAGATTTGTCCTCCTATCCAAAGCATAGTGGTGGTAACGTCTCCGATGGGACTCCAAGCTCCGCCGGCATTGGCTGCCACTACTACTATCCCTACAAAAAACAGTCTTGTTTCCGGATCCTTAATGAGTTTGCGGAGCAACGATACCATGACGATGGTTGTTGTCAAATTATCAAGTGCTGCCGAAAGAAAAAATGTGAGCAGGGAGACCACCCAAAGTAGGGAACTTTTCTTTGTTTGGGTTATTTTTTCGGTAATCACTTCAAAACCGTTGTAGCTGTCTATCAGCTCTACAATGGTCATAGCACCCATCAAAAAGAAGAGAATACTGGAAATGTCGCCCAGATGTACCAACAGTTCTTCGTTTACCAAATGCTTGTCGGGGCTTGCTATAATGTAAACCGCCCACATCAATACTCCGGTAAGGAGAGCGGGCGCGGTTTTATTAATCTTCAGATTATGTTCAAATGCAATGGCCAAATAACCAACTACAAAGATAACAATTAAAAGGGTAGTCATTTTTTTGTTTCTATATTTTGATTATATTATATTGCTTAATTTTCTACTTTTCCGAATGTACTGTATTTTCTTAATCCAATTTCAGCACAGCCAAAAATGCTTTTTGAGGTACTTCTACCGAGCCTATTTGTTTCATCCTTTTTTTCCCTTTTTTCTGTTTTTCGAGTAGTTTTCGTTTGCGGGAAATATCGCCACCGTAGCATTTGGCTGTTACGTCTTTGCGTACTGCTTTGATGGTTTCGCGAGCTATGATTTTTGCCCCTATGGCAGCTTGGATGGCAATGTCAAATTGCTGTCGGGGAATAAGTTCTTTCAATTTTTCGCACATTCGGCGTCCGAGAGTTACGGCATTGTCAAAGTGTATCAGCGAGGAGAGTGCATCTACCGGCTCTCCGTTCAGAAGTATATCCAATTTTATCAACTTTGAGGGGCGGTAGCCATTCATATGGTAATCAAATGAGGCGTATCCTTTCGAAATGCTTTTTAACTTGTCATAAAAATCAAATACAATTTCTCCAAGCGGAAGGTCGTAGATAAGTTCTATTCTATTGCCGGAGACATACTCCTGTTTTATGAGTTCTCCCCGTTTACCGAGGCAGAGTGTCATTATGGGTCCAATAAAGTCTGTTTTTGTGATGATAGACGCACGGATATATGGCTCTTCTATTTTGTCTATCAGCAAAATGTCGGGCAATCCGGCAGGATTGTGTACCTCAGTTTCTTCCCCTTTTTTGGTAAAAATTTTGTACGATACGTTGGGGACGGTCGTTATCACATTCATATCAAACTCGCGATCCAGCCGTTCTTGTACAATTTCCATGTGGAGCATACCCAAAAATCCGCAACGAAATCCAAAACCGAGTGCTGCTGAACTCTCTGGCTCGAAGGTAAGCGAGGCATCGTTGAGCTGAAGCTTTTCGAGTGACGTCCGCAAGTCTTCAAAATCTTCGGTATCAATGGGATAAACTCCGGCAAAAACCATCGGTTTCACCTCTTCGAAACCTGAAATTGCTTTACTACAAGGGCGTTTTACATGTGTGATAGTATCGCCAACTTTTACCTCTTTGGATGTTTTTATACCAGATATAATATATCCTACATTGCCGGCGCCAAGTTCTACCTTGGGTATCATATCCAATTTCAGTATTCCAATGTCATCGGCGTTGTATTCCTTGCTTGTGGCTACAAATTTTACCAAATCTCCTTTGCGAATGGTTCCATTTATTATTTTGAAATAGGCGATGATACCTCTGAAGGGGTTGAATACCGAATCGAAAATTAGGCATTGAAGCGGCGCCTCGGGGTCTCCTTGTGGCGCAGGGACGCGTTCAACGATTGCTGCCAAAATATTCTCGATTCCCAATCCTGTTTTTCCACTAGCACGAATAATTTCTTCCCTTTTACATCCCAAAAGCTCTACAATTTGGTCTTCCACCTCTTCGGGCATCGCGTTGGGCATATCCATTTTGTTTATTACGGGGATAATTTCCAAATCGTGTTCTACCGCCATATAGAGATTGGAGATGGTTTGCGCCTGTATCCCCTGTGTGGCATCGACAATGAGCAATGCTCCTTCACAAGCGGCTATGGAGCGCGATACTTCGTAAGAAAAATCGACGTGCCCCGGAGTGTCTATCAAATTAAGCGTAAAATTCTCATTTTGATACAGATAATTCATTTGTATGGCGTGGCTTTTAATGGTAATTCCACGTTCGCGTTCCAATTCCATATCGTCAAGCACTTGCGCCTGCATATCTTTTCCTGAAACAGTTTGAGTAAATTCCAATAAGCGGTCGGCAAGGGTACTTTTACCGTGATCTATGTGTGCTATGATGCAAAAGTTTCTGATTCTTTTCATTAACGGTGAGCGATGAGATTTTTTTCCGACTGCAAAATTAGTAAAAAAACTAAAGCCGGAAAACAACTTGCCTCAATTCGATAGAAATGGAGA
>JBKECI010000007.1:0-22254 GCA_047974405.1 Paludibacteraceae bacterium
GCGATAACACCAATAAGTGCTGCGATTTTGATAGCTGTTTTCATTGCTTTTATTACTCAACTACTAATAAAACGATTTCCCTGTACCATTTCATTCCGTATTCTTTGATTGTATCCTTAACTACCTGTGTACACCATTCGGCGCTCATCGTGTTGGACAAAGACCAACCCACCACGTAGCGGCTGTAAAGGTCAATGATTGCCGTGAGGTACATAAATCCTTTTGCCATCGGAATGTAGGTAATGTCCATCGCCCAAACCTGATTGACTCGCTCTATTTCAAGCCCTATTTTCGTTCATCGACACTTCTCATTGCAACTTTTTTTTAGAAAGTCGTTCTCTACTTTCAACCGTCCGATCTGACTGAACAGAGATTCCAAATCCGACGATTTTTCGTCTTTCTTGTCGCTTGATGTGGCAAACAAACTGCCGAAACCTTTCGGTGCCTGACTACGCCACCCTGAAATCCGGGTGGGTTGCAACTCGTACTTTTTGGCTAAACTCTCCAAACTTTCACGCTCTTTGAGCGATTACAATACTACTTTAGTCTTAAATTCTTTACTGAATTTTCTTCTTGTTGTTGACATAAATTTTTTGATGTTAAAGTTACTAATTTATATCTTAACAACCAGTCCGGATTTTGGGGAGTAGCATATTATAATGTTTTTACCTTTCGTCCCATATGTTCTTTTTGGAGACAAAGATAATAAGATATGCGTAATTATTTATTGTAATTTATGTAAGATAGATTGGAACAAATGATATGATTACACGTCTGCCAATGTAATGTTTTGAAAATAAACATTCTCAGAAACAAATATAATCCCTTACATTTTCTGTCTTGAATCTTTGGAGAGTATCATAATCTGAACCCTACGCCCCATTCGATAAATTCGGCTTTTTGTAGATGCGTTTTGAGACCGGTCGAAATAAAAAACCGCTTGGAAACAAAATATTTAATCAAAAATCGAGTATAAAACCAGCCGTCTTCTTCTTCAATATTATAAGGATAAATCAAACCCTTATTCAGATTTCTGTTTTTGGCATCATTGTAAGGTTCCAAATTTTTTATTGGGTTGTACAGGTAAATTCCGGTGTGAATACCTCCTGCGAACTTTCCCAAAAGTAACTCATGCTGCCATGAGAGCCCTATTCTTACTTTGTTTTTGAAACTGTCGGAGGCGATGTAAGTACGATGATAGTTGGCATTTAACCTATTAGTAAAAATCCCGTCATAGAAAGCATCCAATCCTATCCCCATACGATAAATACTACTGAATGGCTTGTACACTCCAACGGCAATCGAGGCTATCGGCAGACTTTTATTATCTGTATAATGCCGCTGTCTGGTGCCTCCCGAAATAGTTACTTCCGTCAATATCTCTTTGCGAAGAGGGGAAGATTGCTTTTTTTCGGATTGTTGATACGTATAGCTGTGGGCAAAATACTTAAAACCGATGTAACTGTTGAGCATATTCAACCCCGAATTAGGTACAATAATACTACCATTGGAGATATGATTCCAAAGATAATCTGCCGTCAAACTCAAGTTTGGCATCAACGGAATCTCTAAATTTAATCCGGAAGATATGAAAACATTCAAATGGGTGCCGATTGCGGCATTACTTTCGTCAAAAAGTATATTGCCTGCGCCATCATAAATTTTTGTGTCGTTAAACGTACGGGTAACATAACTTAGCCCCAAGCCCATTTTTACGTTGAATGCGAAATACTTATTTTTGATAATGGGAGTATTGAGGTATGGGTAAGCCGATATGGAATACCCCAATATTGGTGGATTACCCAAATCTAAAAAATTAACTCCAACACCTACAGAGGGAAAATTATAGTCTTGATGCCACAACTCTTCACCTGCCGTTTGCCATTCAACGGCAATTTCGCTACCCGAAGAGGAACCCTTCACAATATTTGCCAAATGCTTGGTGTGCTTAAAAACCTTTCCGTAAATAAATTCGTATTTAACTTTGTATTTTCCGGCTGTTTGAGAGTGAGCAGTAGAAAAGGCAATCAAAAAAAATACAGATAAAAATATCTTTTTCATTCGATAAAATAAGCACGGATAGTTTAAGAAATAGAAGTTTTTCGTTACCTTTGACATCACAAAAATAATCAATTTGTTTTTATTTGAAAAATGGAGATGTTTTGATGGTTTCGGTATTTAAAAAAGAACTTCGGGTATTTTTCAGTAATGCTGCCGGATATATCGTTATTGGCATTTTTTTGTTGCTTACGGGACTTTTGCTTTGGATTATTCCCGGCGAATACAATATTTTGGATAACGGCTATGCCGCTGTGGACGGACTCTTCTATTTAGCGCCACGCTTATATCTGTTTTTGATACCGGCTATTACAATGCGCTTTTTTGCCGAAGAAAAACAAACAGGAACTTGGGAACTGCTTATAACCAAGCCGCTCACAACACGGCAAATTGTACTCGGTAAATATTTTGCAGGAACCATTCTGGTGCTTTTAGCCCTACTACCCACTTTACTTTATTACTTCACAGTCTCTTATTTGGCAGAGCCTACAGGCAATGTGGATAGTGGGCAGTTTTGGGGATCGTTTATAGGACTATTCTTTTTGGCAATCGTTTATTTGGCAATTGGCATGTTTTGCTCTTCACTTTCCAAAAACCAAATAGTAGCATTCATCCTTTCGGCAACAACCTGTTTTTTCTTTTATTACGGATTTGATGTAATTACCTCCTTTGTAAGTGGAGGCAATAAAATTCAACTTGTCGAAAATTTAGGTATTAATGCCCACTATAATTCCATTAGCAGGGGAGTTGTTGATTCGCGTGATATTCTCTATTTTATTATAGTCACTTTAATATTTTTGCAACTTACAGTTTGGAAAACAAAAAAATAACATTATTTCGTACATATACACAAACAACTATTGTCCCTATCTTATAGAAGAAAAAATGAAACCATATATTTTGATAACTAATGATGATGGATATAAAGCCAAAGGAATAAACGAGTTGGCAAAAATAATGACCGAAATAGGAGACGTTGTGGTGATGGCTCCCGATGGTCCACGATCAGGAACATCCAATGCACTTACCATTACTCATCCGCTCCGATATAAAGCACTTAAAGAGTATGAAAATGAAAAATGGTACATCTGCAACGGTACCCCTACAGATTGTGTCAAACTTGCAATGAATGAGATTGTGGAACGAAAACCAGACTTAATAGTTTCGGGCATAAATCATGGAACGAATGCTGCCATCAACGTTATTTATTCAGGAACGATGGGAGCAACTTTGGAAGGGTGCGCATACGGTATTCCGTCCCTAGGATTTTCTCTTTCCGATTACGATGCCGATGCCGACTTTTCTCCATTATTGCCTTTTATAAAAAAAATAGTAAAACAGGTGGTAGAAAAAGGACTTCCCGATGGAATTTGTCTAAATGTAAACGCCCCTGCAGGAGATATAAAAGGGATAAGCATTGTACGGCAGGCCAAAGGAAATTGGGAAGAAGAGTTTGAACGGCGAACCGACCCTTCGGGGAGAGACTATTTTTGGCTTACAGGAGTGTACAACAACCGTGAGCCACAAACCCACGATACCGACGAATGGGCATTGGCAAACGGATACATATCTGTTGTTCCCACCAAAGTAGATATGACCGCTCATGATTTTATCGCAACAATGAAACAATGGAAATTTTGACATAAATTGGTGAAAAATACCACAAAGCAAATAGAAAAAATGAAAAATTTTAATAACTTTTTCTTAGGACTTGTCATTGGTCTGGTTTTACCTGTGGTGTTTATCTGGTTTTACTTGTACAAGTTTTTCCCAAGCGAAAAAGAGACCTGGGAAATCGTTAAGCAACTTTATCCAAGTACTGTTTTGGGTAAATTATTATTGTTGTCCATTGTCCCCGATTTGGCTGTGGTATTTGTCTTTTACAAACAAGATACTTTTCGCGTAGCAGGCGGAATAATGATTAGTGCAGTGCTGTATCTTATTGCAGCAGTCATTGTTATGTAACCCGCAAGAGACAAAAGGCGCAAAAATAAATATCTGATTTTATGCTTGTTTTGTCAAGTCCCAAATAAATTACACACTTATCAAATCAACCATTTATGCGATACTTTTTAATAGCAGGCGAGGCTTCGGGCGATTTACACGCCTCCAATCTGATGAACGAAATAAAAAAACTGGACTCAAAAGCCGAATTTTGTTTTTTGGGAGGCGACTTAATGTCAGCTCAAGGAGGCACACAAGTAAAGCATTATCGCGAAATGGCTTTTATGGGAATTATTGCAGTATTGAAAAATGCAAAAACAGTATTGAACAACATCAGAGAATGTAAAAAAGCCATTGCCCAATTTCGGCCAGATGTGGTTATTTTGATAGATTACCCTTCCTTTAATTTGCAGATAGCCAAATTTGTAAAAAGAAAACTTGAGAATACTCCTGTATATTATTATATTTCGCCTAAAATATGGGCTTGGAAAGAATTTAGAATCAGGGAAATAAAGAAATATATCGACAAGATGTACACCATTCTCCCTTTTGAAACAGAATTTTATAAAAAACATCATTACGAAGTAACATACGTCGGTAACCCTACGGTAGATAGCATCACCGCCCGCCCCAATCAAAATCAAACCCATCGGGAATTTTGCCAAAAAAATAATCTTTCAGACCAACCGATTATTGCCCTGCTTGCCGGCAGTCGCAAACAAGAGATAACCTCCTGCTTACCGACAATGATTTGTGCCACCAAGCAATTTGCAGATTATCAAATTATAGTGGCAGGGGCTCCCGGTATCGATAGGGAGTATTATTCGCAAGTTGTATCTGTAAAACAGTTTACCGTAGTTTTTGATCAAACTTACGATTTGCTTGCACAAGCCCAAGCAGCAGTTGTCAATTCGGGTACAGCAACACTCGAAACCGCTTTGATAGCAACTCCCCAAGTGGTAGTCTATGGGGTAGCTTTTGGAAGAATAGCAATAGCGCTGAAAGATATTTTTATCAAAGTAAAATACGTTTCGCTGGTAAACTTAATTGCCGGAAAAGAGGTGGTAAAAGAATTGATAGCACATCATTTTACAGAAAAAAATGTAGCGAAAGAGTTGGATGATTTACTTCATAATTCGTACAAAAGAGACCGGATGCGAACAGAATACAAAAGCGTAGCCGACAAATTGGGAAAGTGCGGGACTGCCAAACGAGCTGCCTCAGAAATAGTGAAATCGCTGGACGAATACAAAAAGCAGAAACTTTTGACCCAATCAAAATGACTTCAATAAAAAAATACTTACATTTGTATCCTTAAAAAGTATTATTTTTTGAAATATCTTATTTATTCAAAACCAATACCCAAAAAATGAAAAAAATATTCATCTTCTTTATGGCAACAATTTTTATGGCGTGTGGAGGAAAACACACCTCCGAAACCCAAAAAACACCCGATATCGACAGTTTTAATTTTTCAGTAGATAAATTTGCCGACATTGAAATACTCCGATATCGGGTACCCGATTTTGAAAATCTGACACAGAAACAGAAAGAACTTGTTTACTATCTCTCGCAAGCAGCATTGGAGGGGAGAGACATTATTTACGACCAAAACAATAAATACAATCTTACCATCCGTCGAACATTGGAAGCAGCGTATGAAAGTTTTGACGGCGATAGAAACAGCGATGAATTTAATAAATTTACCACCTACCTTAAAAGAGTATGGATGGCAAATGGCATACACCACCACTATTCCGAAGATAAATTTGTTCCGGAATTTAGTAGAACATTCTTTGCCGAGATAGTACAAAAAACAGACAGTTCCAAACTGCCACTCCAATTGGGAGAAACCGTAGGTGAACTGATAGAGCAATTGACACCGATTATTTTTGACCCTAAAGTTTTTCCCAAAAAAGTAAATCAGGTCGATGGAATGGACTTAATTGTAACCTCCGCAGAAAACTATTATGAGGGAGTTACACAAAAGGAAGTGGAGAAATTCTATAACGAAATGAAAGCAGCAGGCGATACTGCCACCCCTGTTGCTTACGGATTGAACAGTAAATTGATTAGAGAAAATGGTAGGCTGACAGAAAAAACCTACAAAGTAGAAGGGATGTACGGTAAGGCACTTTCAAAAATTGTAGGCTGGCTCGAAAAAGCCACGTCAGTTGCAGAAAATGAGCAGCAAAGAAAAGTTATTAATACTCTGATAGACTATTACAAAACCGGTGATTTGAAAACGTATGACCAATACAGTATTGAATGGGTCAAAGATCTTAATTCGTTGGTAGATTTCGTTAACGGATTTACCGAAACTTATGGAGATCCGCTTGGGATGAAAGCAAGCTGGGAAAGCATAGTTAATTTCAAAAATTTGGAGGCAACCAAACGTACCGAAATCATTAGCAAAAATGCACAATGGTTTGAAGACAATTCTCCAACCGATAAAAAATTCAAAAAAGAAGAGGTAAAAGGGGTTTCGGCTAAAGTTATAACCGCTGTCATTTTGGGAGGCGATTGCTATCCGGCTACCCCTATTGGTATTAACCTACCCAATTCCAATTGGATTCGCGCCCATTATGGCTCCAAGTCGGTAACTATCGAAAACATTACCGAAGCTTACGACAGAGCCTCGCTGGGCAATGGTTTTGCCGAAGAATTTATGTGGTCGGACGAAGAGAGAAATCTCTCAAAAGAATACGGATCGCTCACAGACAATCTGCATACCGACCTGCACGAATGCTTGGGGCACGGTTCAGGAAAACTATTGCAAGGAGTTGATCCAGATGCTCTCAAAGCATACGGATCTACTATTGAAGAGGCTCGCGCCGATTTGTTTGGACTCTACTATTTGGGAGACAAAAAATTGGTTGAATTAGGACTTTTACCAAACAATAACGCCTACAAAGCAGAGTATTATAAGTATATGATGAACGGACTGATGACCCAACTAACTCGTATTCAACCTGGGAAAAACATAGAAGAATCGCATATGCGAAACCGCGCCCTGATTGCTTACTGGATTTATGAAAAAGGGAAAGTGGATAATGTGGTGGAATTTAAAATACGTGATAGCAAAACTTATGTGGTAGTCAACGATTATAAGAAAATGCACACATTGCTGGGGCAATTATTGGCAGAAATCCAAAGGATAAAATCGACAGGAGATTACGAGGCCGGCAAAAATTTGGTTGAAAACTACGGTGTTAAAGTAAATTCGATATTGCATAAAGAGATACTTGAACGATACAAAAAAATGAACTTGGCTCCTTATCGTGGATTTGTAAATCCGGTTTATACAGCTATTACCGATAAGAGTGGAAAAATTACAGATATTACAATTTCTTACAATGAAAGCTTTGTTGAACAGCAACTCAGGTATTCTAAAAACTATTCTGTTTTGCCAAATATCAATTAATTGAATTGAATAAAACCAACATAATTGGCAAATCACGCAGAGTTATGATTGACTAGATGTAAATTTATCAGACAATAAAAAATAAATTTAGATACATGAAAATAAGAATTTTATATATATTTATTCTCATTATAGCATTGGGTAGCTGTATAAAAAATCATGACAACAAAGAAAAAGGGAGTAATAATACAGCATCTGATTCAATTATCGCAACAGGCAATGAAGGTATCGAAAAGGAGCAATGGGTCGGCGATTATAGAGGCTTGCTCCCTTGCGCCGATTGCCAAGGCATCGATATGCTACTCAGCTTAAATGAAGACACAACCTATTTCTTAAAAATGGAATATATCGGAAAGGGAGAGCCATTTGTGGATAAAGGTTTTTTTGAATGGAACAGCGATCGTACAAAAATAGTAATAGAGTCTGAAGAAGGAAAACAAGAGTTTTTGATTGGGGATGCTGCATTGACAATGCTCAATTCCAAAGGTAAAATAGACAAAGGAGAGTTGGAAACATCCTTTGTACTGACCAAAATAAGATAGTGAGAGAGATAGTGAGAGAGAGATTGAAATCTTTTAGATACTCCAAAGATAAAAAAGCCCGGAGATTACTTTCTCCCGGACTTTTTTGATTTTAATCTTTTTCGTATAAAACTAGCAATACCTTTAGCTGTTTGGTATCCGATGAGCAGTCCGTTGGCAACCGAAAAACCTTTTCGCATTTTTTTTGCCCTGAATGGCAGCAAAGACGAAAATAACGCCATACCCGAAAGAGAGGATATTAACTTTAAGTTGCTTGTAGCGGACGAAGATGGAATCAGGTGTTTGGCTCGTTGTTCCACATATATTTTTTGTTCATCCAGCCTTGTTTTTATCTGCATTTTCAGTACAGACAACTCTTCTATGGTTAGCTTGTCGTTTTTCATTGCTTTTGTTGTGTTGAATCTTCATTATCTACACCTTTTTTTGAGGTGTCTGAAACATTATTTACTCCATCTTTTGGATACTTTTTGTTACGAATATCTTCGATGAGTAGTGATGCGAGCATATTCAACACCGGTTTTACAATCAAAGCCTTTCGGAGCAATGTCAGCAGCACCAGCAGTAGAAGATACAATGCGCTGATAATGGCAAAACTGCAAACAAGTCCACCTACGAAGGGGGCTAAAATATAAGCCAATGTGAAAAAGAGGTAAAACAACAATGCACTGACCAATAGCAGGGCTGCAAAAACAAAAAGCAACATAGATATGATTTTCGTCATTTTTTCGACAGACAAAACTCTTATATAGTCGCCTTGCAAGTTTAGATACTCTTTCGCCTCGGCAAAAAAATGTTGAAAGTTGTTACCTATTTTTGAACCAGAAGTTTCAGCCATAATTGTTTGTTGATTTTTTTAATCCAACTGTGTTTCAACTTTGGCTTTCAGTTCATCAACAAGGTCTTCTACTTCCGATTTACTAAGTTTGATTCCTCTTTTTTCGAGCGCAGCAATCACTTTGTCTTTGGTATCTCCAAGGGTATCTACAATTTTATTTCTGGTATCTTCCCCTTTTTCGGGAGCAAACAACAAACCGATAGCAGCACCTACAATAGCGCCACCCAAAATTCCTGCTAAAAAACCTCCTACGTTTTTCATAAATTAATTTATTTTAAATTGTTAATAATTCTCTTGTTACTAATACAGATACAACATTGCAATCGTTAAGATTGTTCGTCAAATTGACATATTATTCAGAGCTGTAGCCAAATCGTTTCAACTTTACATCTTTACTTCTCCAATCTTTTTCTACTTTGACAAAAAGTTCTAAAAATACTTTTTTGTCAAAGAAAGCTTCTATGTCTTTTCTTGCCTCCATTCCTACTTTTTTCAGCGATTTGCCCGAATGTCCTATGATAATCCCTTTTTGCGATTCCCGTTCTACGTAAATTATCGCATTGATTCTAATCAACGATTTCTCTTCCAAAAATTGCTCTACTTCCACCTCTACCGAATAAGGTATCTCTTTATCGTAATTTAGTAGTATCTTTTCCCTGATGATTTCGGTTACGAAAAAGCGTGCAGGCTTATCCGTTAGTTGGTCTTTGTCAAAAAAGGGGGGGGATTCGGGTAGCAGTTCTTTTATCCTTTTCAGAATAGGCTCTACATTGAACTTGTTGGTGGCAGAAATCGGAATAATTTCGGCTTTGGGCAGTACGTTGTGCCATTTGTCAACCAACTCAATGAGTTTTTCCTCATTTATTAAATCTATTTTATTTATAATAAGTAGTATAGAGCTGTTTGTCTCTCGCACTTTTTCTATAAAATCACTATTTTTGGCATCGTTGTCAAAAACATCTGTTACATAGAGCAATACATCGGCGTCCAATAGTGCTGAGCGTGAAAAATTGAGCATAGACTCTTGTAGTCTGTAGTTGGGTTTTAATACACCCGGTGTATCTGAATATACAATCTGAAAATCTTCCCCGTTTACAACACCTAAAATCCGATGGCGGGTAGTTTGTGCCTTAGAAGTAATGATAGACAGCTTTTCACCTACCAAAGCATTCATCAATGTCGATTTCCCTACGTTGGGATTTCCTACAATATTTACAAAACCCGATTTGTGCATATTATTAAAGTAATATTTTGTATCTCTATCTCTACAAAAGTACAATTTTTTTCTTATTTTTCGTTATTTTTGTTGCTGTTTTTAATGAAAAACTTTTAGAAAAATGAACAAAACATATCGGATCAACCAAATATTAAAATTTGCATTTATCATCATAGCTATCATTATTGTTACGGGGTCCACTATATTTACCAATAGGCTGGCAAAAAAACTGTCGGTGGAAGAGACAAAAAAAATAGAAATATGGGCAGAAGCTACCAGACAATTGATTTTGGCAGATGAAGCTACCAATACCAACTTTATTCTGATGATTATAGAAGGGAATACCACTATTCCGGTAATAATGACCGACGAAAACGACAATATGCTTTCGTATAGGAATATGTCTTTTATGGGAAAGAGCGAAAATAAATATTTTGCCGAAAAAATACGCGCCCTCAAAACAAAGCATGAACCGATTGTTGTCAGATTGGACGATGAACAAATTCAATATATTTACTACGATGATTCTTTGCTGTTGAAACAGTTATATATCTTTCCGTACATACAGTTTGGGGTAATCATCACTTTTATTCTTGTAGCATATTTTGCTTTTTCGAGTACTAAGCGTGCCGAACAAAACCGCGTATGGGTAGGGCTTTCGAAAGAAACGGCGCATCAATTGGGAACCCCTATCTCGTCTTTGCTCGCTTGGACAGAGTTGCTGAGATCGAAGTACCCCGAGGATAAATTAGTCTTGGATATGGGAAAGGATGTAAACCGTTTGAGGATTATTGCCGAACGTTTCTCAAAAATAGGTTCAAAGCCCGATATCAAACAGGTAAAGTTGTATGATACAATGGAAAATGCCATCAACTATATGCGTGGCAGGAGTTCGAATAAGGTAGATATTGGTTTTGATTTCCAGATGGAAAGAAATATAAAAGTAGCCCTGAATGTTCCACTCTTTGAATGGGTCATAGAAAATCTTTGTAAAAATGCCATTGATGCTATGAATGGAAGCGGAAAAATCAATATCACGGTAATACAAAAGGAAAATCATGTGAATATCGATATCAGCGATACCGGCAAAGGGATGGAACGTAAAATGTACAAAGCCATATTTTCACCCGGGTTTACAACCAAAGAGCGAGGGTGGGGGCTGGGGTTGTCATTAGCCAAAAGGATTATAGGGGAGTATCATAGGGGCAAAATATTTGTAAAAGATTCCGAAATAAACACTGGTACTACTTTTCGGATAATATTGCCTGAGGAATAGAGTGGTGGACGCGTCGTTATTCGTATCTTACAGTTTTTGCTGGAGAAATTTTTGTAATAAGATATGACGGACCTACCAGCATAAGCATTGAGGCTGCCAATGTTCCAATATTGAGAAGAACGATGTATCCCCAATTAAAAGTTATTGGCACTGTGGAAACGTAATAAGAGACTGGATCCAGCGGAATAATATGGAAAAAATATTGGATAGAGCAAATAGCTAAGCCGATGATGTTTCCCCAAAATATCCCTTTTCCTATTAAAAACAGCAAATGGTACAAAAATATTTTCCGGATACTCCAATCGGTAGCACCATATGATTTCAAAATGCCTATCATATTTACACGTTCTAATATCAGAATAAGCAATCCCGAAATAATATTGAACCCAGCTACGATGAGCATCAAAAAAAGGATAATCCAGACATTCATATCCAATAATGCCAACCAGCTGAAAATTTGGGGATTAATCTGTTTTATGGTCGTGATGTAATAGCCGTTGCCGATTTCGTCAAAGCGATTGGCACAAGCGTCATAGGTAGCTTGGTAGGCTTTGTCTAACAAGCCAAAGTCTTTAATTTGCACTTCAATCCCACTGTACTGATTTGCTTTCCAATTGTTTAATTTTTGTACAATACGGACGTCGGTTAGCACAAAGAGTTGGTCGTATTCTGCAAAATTGGTCAAGTAAATACCTGTAATCTTAAGCTTGCGTGCACGGATATCGTCTTGTAAAAAGTAAGTGATAAAGCTGTCTCCCAGCTTTAATTTAAGTAAATCGGCCATTGATTTTGAGATAATAGCTTCGTTTTTGGGGACACTGTCGTTCAGTTGGAGAATATCCCCTTCGATTAAGTTGGCTTTGAAGAAATTCCAATCAAAATTGTTGCTGATCCCTTTCATCACAATCCCTTGAAACTCCTCATCGGTTTTGATAATTCCCGGTTTGGTAGCATAATGTTGTATATGTGATACCTCGGGAATATTGATAATTTTACCTATCAATGTGTCGTTTACAGTAACAGGAGCAGTTTCGTAGGTATTGTTTGTGTCAAAATTGGTAATTTGAATGTGAGAAGAAAATCCGATGGTTTTTTCCCGTATCTCTTTTTTAAAACCGATGATAACCGATACAGAAATAATCATTACCGCCAGCCCTACAGCTATGCCGATAGTTGCCACGCGCACTGCTGGGCGCGAAACGTTGCGTTTGCCTTGTTGTTCGAAGTGAATTCGTTTTGCTATGTAATATTCAAAGTTCAAGATATTACTATCGATTCTAAAATAATACTTTTATCGATTTCTTAATAAAAGTACAAAGTTAGAACATTTTTTTGCATACTCCAATGCACCAAACTTTCTTTCCGAATTTTGGGACTGCAATTGTTTAAGATGTCTGTAAAGAGTATAAAGTTTTGAAAATCAGATTTAAAAGCGTGTTTTTTTATTCTTTACGGCTATTTTATCAACTTTACCTCTATTTTTTTATTACGGATTTTTATAAAAAAGGGAGTTTCTCCCAAATTGTAAGGAGGATTTACGTAGCCCATCCCAATGCCTTGTTTGGTGTGGGGGAGTATGGTTCCCGAAGTTACGTTTCCTACGGTTTCATCGCTGGAGTTTACTATTTCGTAACCATTGCGTGGAATACCCTTTTCTGTTAGTTCAAACCGTATTAGTTTTTTAGATATCCCTTCTGTTTTCTGTTTTTCTAACAGACGGCGGTCTATCATACTTTGTTTGCTTTCAACAAATTTTGTTATCCAGCCTAGTCCGGCTTCTATGGGCGAGGTAGAATCATCAATGTCGTTTCCATAAAGGCAAAACCCTTTTTCCAAACGAAGTGTATCGCGGGCTCCCAGTCCTATCGGTTTTATGCCTTCCTCTTGTCCTGCTTCAAAGATAGCATCCCATATTTGTCTGCCGTTTTCAGGATACATATACAGTTCAAAACCGCCTGCTCCCGTGTAGCCGGTATTGGATAAAATGACGTTGCTTACTCCGGCAAATTCTCCTGTTGTAAAATGATAATAGGGTATTTCTGAAAGATTTACGCTGGTAAGCTTTTGTAATACTTCAACAGCTTTAGGCCCTTGTATGGCAAGTTGTGCCATACAAGCGGACGCATTCTCGAGTTCTACCTCTTCGGTATTGTTTTTTACCAGCCATTCCCAATCTTTTGTAACATTGGAGGCATTTACTACTAGTAAATATTTCTCAGGTTCAAAACAATATACCAAAATATCATCAACAATGCCTCCGACACCGTTAGGAAAGCAGGAGTATTGAATCTTTCCGGCGCTTAATTTGGATACGTCGTTGGAAGTTACTTTTTGAAGAAAATCAAGCGCCTTGGCTCCTTTAACCCATATTTCGCCCATATGTGATACGTCGAATACGCCAACACTGTTACGTACAGTAAGGTGTTCGTCGTTTATTCCGCTATATTCAATGGGCATGTTGTATCCGGCAAATTCGTGCATTTTGGCGCCTAACGCTATGTGTATATCGGTAAATGGTGTTGTTTTCATAAAAAGATAAATACTAAATTATTTATATGGTTGATGATTTATTACTGGTGTATGAAAAATAGGAGATGGGAACAAATAAGGCGTTTTATCTCTATTCTACTTCCAATTTTTTTTCTTTGGGATAACGAACTTTGTAAAGTAACTCCAATTCAGTTTTTTGTGTGGGAGAAAGGGTAAATTTCCATTTTACTTCGCCTGTTTCTTTATTTAGAGTGGCGTTGCTCAGTTTTTCGGGGGTTACTTCTATTTCTGAAATTGTCGAAACGGGGATTTGATCGAGTAAAACCATCGAAATAGGTTGTTGCTTGTTGTTGCGAACCGTAATGTTCCAATTGCGGACAACTTCGGCTTTGGATGATAAAAATTTTGTTTGTGTAAATTCTTTCGCTTTTTCTCGTTTTACAATTACGTTTTTGTCTCTTCCGAGTGAGATATTCAGCGTGTCGCTCATATAACGGACATCGAGAATCGTTTTACCCACAAAAGTATTTTCAAAAAAGATATTTGCTTCGCCTTCGAGCAGATTGTATTGCTCCCAATCTACAATATTGGCTAAAAGAAAAGCATCTTTGTCGATTTTCGGAACACAATAGTATTCGTAATCGGCAGGTAAAGAGTAATGTTCCATTTCGATGATGGTTGTTTTGTTTTCAGAGGCGATTGTGTAGGGCATTTTTATCTCAAATTCGACAGAAGTTGTATTTTCAACTTGAGTTACGGGAATTGGTGCCGATTTGGATTTATATGCTTTTGATTGTGTGGAAACTCCTGCTATACGTCCTTCTAGACTCTTTAATTCATCAGATTGGGCAGAATATCCGTATCCTGTAACTACAACTTCTTGCAACGCTACATTGTTTTCTTCTAATCGAATATTGATATTGCCGCTATTGATGGGCTGTATTTTTGTTTTGTAACCAATGTATGAAACTTGCAAATTGCCGCCGTCTGCCGGAATAGCAAGCGAATACCTGCCGTCTGTATCGGTTACGGCGCCAATTGTTGTGCCTGTAATTGTTACTGTGGCACCGGCGAGCAATTCACCACTCTCGTCTGTAACAATACCCGAAACGGTATTGGACAAGTCATTACCAAAATTATACCTTGGTGGCTTTGTCCAATAATCTAATTTATATGTTTTTAATATTGGAGCTACCGAACCGAGATTTGGATTGGCGGAAGAAATCCGAAGATTTACGTTTTTCCATTCTTCTTTGGTATTTTGCATCACATTTGCTTTGTAAACCAGGTCGATAGGTTGTGTGATATCCTTTGCGCGAATATCATAAGAAGGAAACCAACTTGCATTGTTTACATAGTACAATAGCTCTATCGGTACACGCAAAGTGGCTTTGCTATTGACTGTGAGTACAATTTCGCTTGTAGGTTCGGGTTTTAAATTGCCTGCGGTGGCTACTTTCTTTTGTATGGAAGTTTTTTCTTCGTTCAAAATTTTAATTTTTTTATTTGTATCGGCTTTTTTACCCGTCAATGCTGCTATTTGCTGGTTGTAATATTCCGAAGTGAGTTTCAGATTGTTGTATTCAATGCCTTTGTCGCTCCCTCCAATTTTTTTATTTTCCCTCAAAAAATCGATTCCCTCTGCGATAATTTCCAAATTTATCTGTTCGGTTTTTATTTTTTCGTCAATTAACTCCAGTTGCTTTATGTAAGCAGAAATTTCATCGTTTTGCTTAACCGTATCGTTGTAATTGAGTGTATGGTTTACAGACATCACTATTATTTCTCCATCGGCTTTGATTTGCACGCTTTTTGCATCAATATAAGGCGATAGGTTTGTGAAACGGGCGGTTGACTTTCCCGCAGGAAAATTTATGGAGGTTTTGCGTACAACCTGTGCTCCTTTGATAAAAACTGTTACGTCAGAAACAGTTGTCTTAACTGTTATCTCTTTATTTTCTTGTGCTTTAATGGCACAAAGATTTATGGCTAAAATCAAAATTACAACGGAGATTCTATTTGTCATATTTCTTTTTTTAAGATATTATTTTGTAGATGTTTTTCTAATATGGAATAAGTTTTCATAACTTATTTTATAAGTTAGCGCGGTATGTCTCCTTATGAAGTATCTTTCACTTGTTTTTAAAATCTCAACTCCGTTTTTCTAGCAATACTACATTTTCTACATGGTGTGTGTGGGGAAACATATCTACCGGTTGCACTGCTTTTACTTCATATTTTTCGTCGAGAATAGCGAGGTCTCTTGCCTGTGTAGCAGAATTGCAGCTGACATACACAATTCTGTCAGGGTCGGCAAATAGCATCGCGTCAATCACATCTTGGTGCATTCCTGCTCTTGGTGGATCTGTAATAATTACATCCGGCTTGCCATGCTTTTGTATAAATATTTCGTTCAAAATATCTTTCATATCGCCGGCAAAGAAAAGCGTATTCTCAATATTATTGATGAGAGAGTTTGTTTTAGCGTCTTCGACAGCTTCGGGGACGTACTCTATTCCAATAACTTTTTGAGAGTGTCTGGCTACAAAATTTGCAATAGTTCCTGTACCCGTATATAGGTCGTAAACAACTTCATTGCCTGTTAGTTGTGAAAAATCGCGGGCTATCTTATAAAGTTCGTAAGCCTGTGCCGAGTTGGTTTGGTAGAAAGATTTTGCTCCTATCCTAAATTTTAATCCTTCCATCTCTTCAACTATGACGTCGTTTCCTTTAAAGGTATGAACAACTTGATCGGTAATGGTATCGTTGCCTTTGGAATTAATCACATAAAGCAGAGAAGTAATAGCCGGAAATGTGTCTGATATGTGTTGCAGTAGCAATTCCCGTTGCTCCTTGTCTTCTTTGTAAAATACGATGATGACCATTAACTCGCCGGTGGAAGTTGTTCTTACCAACATAGTACGTAAAAATCCTTCCTGATTTCTCAAGTCAAAAAAAATGAGGTTGTGCAGCAGCGCATAGTCACGTATTTCGTTGCGTATCTGATTTTGAATATCGTCTTGCAGCCAACATTTTTCGATGTCGAGTACTTTGTCAAACATACCCGGTATGTGAAATCCAACGGCATTCATTGTTGCATATTCTTTTTCGGAATTTATCTCGTCCAGAGTAAGCCAACGTTTGTTGGAAAAGGTAAATTCAAGTTTATTACGATAAAATTCGGTTTTTTTGCTTGCCAAAATCGGTGTAATTGGAGGGAGTTTTATTTTACCAATACGGTGGAGATTGTTTTCTACCTCATTTTGCTTAAATCGTAATTGTTCTGCATAAGGAAGAATTTGCCACTTGCAGCCACCACAAATTCCAAAATGTTGGCAAAAAGCTTGCTGTCTAACATCAGAATATTGGTGAAATTTAACAACGCGACCTTCCATAAAATGGCTCTTTTTGCGTGTAATTTGTACATCGACAATGTCTCCTGGTACCGCGTAAGGTATGAATGTGACTATATCATTTGTTTTTGCTATTGCCTTGCCTTCGGCAGCAATATCTGTTATGGTTACATTTTCAAAAACGGGGAGAAATTTCTTTTTACGCGGCATATGATTTGTCTGATTTTTTTTACATTTGCAAAGATAAAATTTTTAAATTGAGTTACAATTTATAATGATAAAAAGACTTTCTTTTTGTTAGCTACACAATTGTGAGTCCAAGATAATCTTATTACTTTTGTGGAAACCTTTTTTAAATCGATAATATGTTAGAAAATATTGATGAAGAATTAGTCAGATGTCGTCCCTACGGCTATGTTATGAAAAAAAGCGAATTAGATAAAGTTGGAGTATCCCCTGCTTGTGGACTTCCACATTCGGTGTTTGAGCCATACAGGGAAAAAGTATCTCCCAAACGACTGTACCTACTCGATTTAGATATACATCCCATTGCCATCCATTTGTCTCAAACATTTGTGGCAATGATTCCATTTTTGATGCTGTTTCATTGGATTTTTCCACATTTTTTACCCGAAATTATTACAAGTGTAGTTACATTCTCCATATATGTTTTTCCTTTAACACTGATACTGTCGTTTGTATTGGGTGTTATTGACGGTTTGACACGTTTCAAAACTTTGGAAACTCCATTTTTAAAAGGGAAAATATATTACGGCACAGCCATACTCGTAACTTCTGTTATCTTATTGTTGTCGTTTGCTCTTTTACCACACAAGTACGGTATTTTCAATGTTTTATTAGGCTTTGCATCGCTGTTTTTTGCTGTAAAATTAGGTATGATGGGCAAAAAACTTATCAACGTTATTCTTCCAGGTACATATCAACGCAGAAAGAAAAAAATGGTTTCTGACAAAAAATCTCCGCTAGCAAGCAAGCCCGTCAAAAAGAGCGTTGCATAGTATAGTTATTATTTATAACTACTGACCGACAAAAAAATAAAAAATAGGGTCAAGACAGAAATCCCATCCTAAAGTTGTAATTTTGTTTAGCTATAAATAAAAAAACAACCGTGTGTAAAGATACATCAAAGGATTTAGTCGGGTAATAGTGTAAAAAACCAATAATTTGGTATGAAACTTAACAATTATGCGTATTATCAGTGGAAAATATAAAGCAAGAAGGATAGAGGCACCGCGTAATATTACAGCGCGTCCTACAACAGATTTTGCTAAAGAGGGGCTATTTAATGTACTAAACAATGAAATTGATTTTGCGGGGATAGATGTGTTGGATTTGTTTGCCGGTACAGGAAGTATTGGTTTTGAATTTGTTTCGAGAGGCGCTAATAGTGTGATAAGCGTTGAAAAAAGCGAGTTGCACGTAAATTTTATACGAAAAGTCATTAAGATATTGGATATTGATAATATTACACTTATAAAAGGCGATGTGCTTCGCTATGTAGAAAGCGTTAAAATCAAATTTGATGTTATTTTTGCCGATCCTCCTTACCAGTTGGCAAATTTGGTTCAAATCCCCAATTTTATTTTTTCTAATCAATTGTTGCGAGAGGATGGTATTTTTATTTTGGAACATTCTTCAAAATATAACTTTGAAAATCATCTCCACTTCTTGCATCACAGAAATTATGGTAATGTACATTTTACGTTTTTCAGATAAAAAAATAGCCTTTAGTGTATGGATAAGAAGTTAAAGTATTATATTGAGAGTATGCGTTTGCGTACTCTTCCTTTGTCTGTTGCGGGCGTTATTTTGGGTGGTTTGGCGGCAGTATCCGATGGATACACCCGCTGGGATGTGTTTATCGCAGCTTTGCTAACAACGTTGAGCTTGCAAATTCTTTCCAATATCTCCAACGAACTTGGAGATTTACAAAAAGGAACAGACGACGAAAACCGTCTTGGTCCTATTCGAAGTGTGCAGAGTGGCAAATTGACTTATAAAAATCTTTTGCATACTATGTATCTATTTGTGGTACTCTCCGCAGGTTTTGGATTGATGTTGGTTTTGGTATCGTTTCACACTTTATGCAGTGTCCGGTCTGTTGCGATGCTGACATTGGGAGGCTGCGCTATCGTGGCTGCAATTAAATATACATTTGGTAAAAAAACATATGGATACGTTGGTCTGGGAGATTGTTTCGTATTTGTTTTTTTTGGTTTGGTAAGTGTTTGTGGAGTATATTACTTAGCGTCAGGAACATTTTCCCTTTTGATTTTGATGCCGGCTGCGGCTATCGGGCTGTTGAGTACGGCAGTATTGAACATAAACAATCTGCGCGATGTGCAGAACGACAAACATCATCAGAAAAAAACAATGGTGGTAAGAATGGGTGAACGAAACGGCAAATTATACCATGCTGCTCTCATTGGTTTAGCATTTCTTGCAATGGTAATTTTTTCTACTATACGTTGTAGTGGTATAGAAGGGTATTTGTATCTTCTTACACTACCGATATTTTATTTTCATTTGAGCAAAGTACTCTCTTCAAAAGGTGCGAGATTGGACTCTCAGCTCAAATTTCTCTCTTTATCGTCGTTGCTGTTTTCTGTATTGGCAGGCATTGGTTTTGTATTGGCAGGATAGCCCCCCGATTAATGAAAAACTTTTAAAAACTCTCTAGGAACGGGAGTTTCAAAGTGTACTTTTTTTTCTGTTGTCGGGTGGTAAAATTCCAGTATCCTTGCGTGCAAAGCAAGCCTCCCAAAGTTAGTGAAAGCAGAGCTGTATTTTTTATCTCCTACCACCGGATGTCCGATGCTTTCCATATGTACGCGTATTTGATTTTTTCTGCCGGTTTCGAGTTCTATTTCAAGCAACGAAAACTTTTCGTTGAATTTTATCCTGCGGTAATTGGTAACAGCCATCTGTCCTCCGTTATCATCGTTATAAGAACGAATTTTGAGTGATTTTTCATGCTCTTTCAGCCAACTTACCAATTTTTCATTCTCTTTCTCAACCTTGCCTTCAACTAATGCCACATAAATACGTTTGGTTACTATCCGATACCAATTTTCTTGTAATATCAATTGTATTTCGCGGCTTTTGGCAAAAACCAAAATTCCCGACGTTTCTCTGTCCAATCGGTGGACAACGTATATTTTATTCTGGGATGAACTTTTCTTTACATAATTTTTCAATATTTGGAAAGCTGTAATTTCCACCTCTTTTCCTGTAGTTACGGAGAGTAAACCTTCTTTTTTTTCTACGACAATAATGTCACTGTCTTCATATATTACTTTGAGTTTGGGGTGCGAAAGTTCGATATTGCCTCTCGAATGGCTGATGGCGACAATATCCGACGATTTTAATGAGAAATTGTATTGAGTTACTATTTTATCATTGACTGAAACCTGCCTGTGCGAAAGCAGAGATTTAACACTATTGCGACTCATACCTCCCATTTTGGAAATGATAAAAGTCATTAATTCAGTTGATTCTTTTACCGTAAATTTATCGGCTTGAGAAGTAGGGATGGGTTTTGTACTTTTTCTCATATTTTTGTTAAGCTCTCTATAGATTTGATGTTTGCGACTCATTAATAGAGGTAGAGAAAATCGTAGGAGGACAAACCACCACCGTTGTATGAAAACATGCCTGTTTTCTTTCTCTTACCACTGCCAGTTTACACTCCATACGCAACTCCTGTATTGCCCTTGTAAGCGCCTGAATGGCATCGTAGTCAGCTATAATTGTATCTTGTTTTATATTGTACACATTTTTGTAAGAAATATCTACCGTAGTACCAAATAAATGAGCCGAAACAGGTGCCGCATTTCGGTTATGACGGCTTAAATTTAACTGTGTTTCATTGGTGCGAAGGGCTGAAGTAATCAAAAACAAGAAATTGTCTTTTTTGAACTCGGGAAGTTGCCTTTTAAAACGATACGATATTTCATTCAGCAAATCGGCCATCTCGGGAGTTACATACGGATAAGAGTGTTTCAACTCCTTGATACGGTACAAAGGATTATTTTCAATCCGTATCAGCTTTTGCTCCTTTACCACCTCGTTACACTCTTCTTCAAATTCGGCATTGCTGATAAATACCTTTTTGAGTCCGAAAGCTTGTGCGTAAGCTAAATGAACATCATTTTGATCATTCAAAACATCGGTTGGAGCGATTATTACAGAATCGGGTATGGATATATGGCTACAATCAAATTTACTGTTGTTTTTTTTTGTTTTTTTTGATGATTTACTCTCGAAATCAACGAGATAAATATATGCGATAAACGAAACAAGTGTAATACAAAAAATTACAGCAATATGTATATTTTTACAGATATTTTTTTTATGAGACATAACGAATTAGAAAATTTCTGCAAAAGTAACGCTTTAACCTTTTAGATTAAAGCGTTTCGTTTTTTTTTTTTAGAAAAAATTACTATTAACTGTTTGTAAATTCCAATCTGCTATCAGTCAATATATGGGTAATTTCAAAGGGAAAAACTCTACACATCTATAAAAGAAATCTTCGGTGGATTTAGCCGATTTCTCCGATTTCTCTTCGTAAATTTGATAATATAACCTCCTTGTAGCTATGTCAATAGCAACAAACAAATAGACGTTTACACCGTTAAACTTAGGCGGATAAGTAACGCCATATGCAAATGTCTAGGCTGCTGCCTTAAATCTTTTTGCTCTTATGGTGCTTTATTCAGGTTGTTCTTGACCAAACAACGATAATTTGAATTTTTAAAATATTTTTGTATTTGCTCCCGATTGTGTACATTTGTCTTGGTATTTGAATGGTAAATCTGTTGCATATTATTTTCATTTTGGTAGAACAAAAATAATCAATTTTTTTATCTTTTCCTCTTTCGAGTGTAGTGCAGGCGTAGCCGAAACGGAACTCGGAAGAGGAAAAATGCCATCAATAATGTTGTGAAGCTAATCACTAATCACTAATCACTACAACAATGAATATACTTATCACAGGCGCTTCGCGGAGCATCGGACTTTTTCTTCTCAAAAAATTCAAAGAAGAAGGACATACTGTTTTTGGAACGTACAATGGTACAAAACCCGAGACAGA
>JBKECI010000008.1:0-24227 GCA_047974405.1 Paludibacteraceae bacterium
AATCGTTTACTGTTTCATATTGGATGAATCAGTCTTCAACTGTTACTACACCACCGCATCACCGAACCAGTATTACTGAAACCTATACATTTGTAGAAGATTTATAATTTTCTCAACATAAGCAATAAAACAAGAGGCTGTTTCAAGAGGGACAGCCTCTTGTTTTATCTTTTTGACAGTTATCAATAATACACAAATAATTTCCCGATATTTTTTGTATAAGTAAAAAAAGCGTTATATTTGCACCCGCTCATTGCAGTATGCGGCTGTGGCGTAATTGGTAGCCGAGCCAGACTAAGGATCTGGTGCCGAGAGGCGTGTGGGTTCGAGTCCCTTCAGCCGCACAAAATAGAATTAAAGGAGCAATAATCATCCGATTATTGCTCTTTTATGATTTATGTATTTCGGTCTAAAAATACAGGGTAATGGTAATTGTTGAAAATGAGCGTATTAACTCAAAAATGTAGGCTGATTTTTGACAGTTTCATTAGCGTTGTTATTCGTCTGTATATAAAACGATTATCTGTCTCAAAACGCTGTTGTTACAGACTTTTAACACTCCGGTTTTTAATTATTTTTTTTACAATGCTCCGATTGTCATCGGTTACAAATTTAATTAAATAATATCCTTCCGAGAGATTGCTTACGTCAATGGTAGTCGCTTGTCCTTTCACAACCTTTACCAAAAGTCCGTTTGAATCCAATATTTCAATTTTGGCAATAATGGCTTTTGAGTCTATTTTTAGGATGTTGTCGGTTGGATTTGGATAAACGGAGATGTCGATTTCGCTCGTAGTGGTCTCAATGCCCGAAGCCGCATTGTCCCATTTCCACAATTCGTAGCCATAGGTTGCATTTGTGCCGATAGCGAAGGTACCGATGGGCGTACTCAACAGGTTGTCAAACACGCTGGTAAAATCTGTATTCGCGATTGTATTTGCTCCGTTGTTATATCTGTAAATAGCATGATTATAATAATTGCCCATGTACAAAAAATCGCTGTTGCTTATTGGTTGAATCATATTTACGGAATAATTATAATAACCGGATGTGGTAGCCGTTACGCCGTTTATTTGTGTACCACCGGTTAACTTAGCCAGATAGTCCTTATCGGACGAGGAGTGATTATTGGACTTGCATCGAAAATAGAGTTCGCCGTTAAATTCCTGAAATCCTCTGCTCATAGAGCCGGACAATGTATCAACTTGATTTGTACCTGCAACAGTGCCATCTGTTTTTGTAAGGATATGTAATCCCCCAACATATTTATTAAAGTATAACCGATTGTCGAATACACACATGGATGTATTGAAATTAGCTCCGTATGAAAAGCCGCTTATTTCTAATGTTGTACCTGCGGTTGTACCATCTGTTTTATAAATGCCGGAATATCCGATAAAATAAACGGCATTGTTAAATTCAAAAAATTTCATTTCACTACCCGCGTATCCACCAAAGCTTGAAGCCATACCATCGCTGCAGTTTCCGGTTGGATTAGTATTTGCCAACATAAATGTCCCTGCCGCCGTGCCATCGCTTACCCAAGGTTCGTAACCATTGGTGGCGTCTTTTGCAAAAAAATAAAGTTTTTCGTTTATTATGGTACCGACATGCTGATTTGGAGAAGATGAAAAGAATCCGGGCAAGCCGGGTACAATATCATTGACCATTTGGGTGCCGCCGGTAGTTCCATCGCTTATCCAAAGTTCAAAACCATTTACACCATTGTTACCCACAAAGAAAACTTTAGTGGAATTTGCGGCAAGAATTGTTTTGACTCCGTAATATTTGGTTGTGTCGGTCGGGTGTATATCGGCAACCATCGAAGTTCCCGCGCTCGTTCCGTCCGTAACGCACAATTCGTTTCTACGGTTGATGTAATACAATTTACCTCCCATCGGGACAAACCTGTTCTTTTTAAAGTCCAACGCGGTCATAAACTGCATACCCATATTAGAAATAATTGAAGTCCCCGATGGTGTTCCATCCGAAACTACAATGTCTCCGTAGTAAGATGTAAAATAAATATTACCATTGTAGTAAGTCATTCCGGCATCGTAATCATACAGTAAATTATCCGTACTCGGATATAAATCTTTTACAAGTTGGAATGATTGGGCGATTGACTGCGTTTGAATAGCGCCAAATAATAGCGCGGATAAAATTATTTTTTTCATGTGTTTAAGATTTATTTTTTTACATGGCGGTTTCATAATATACATGTTTTTGGTTAAAAAATATTATTCTCATTGACTATGATGTTGGAATAGGCTCCGGCAAGTTACCATTATTATAAGCTTTTGGGATTCGGATTTAGAATACTGAGTCTAAATTTGCCAAGTTTTACATGATTGTATTTGTTATTGCTTGATTATTAAGCAGTTTAAAAGGATTATTTTAATGATTATTGCTTAATAACTTTTGCTGTTCTCCCACCTATCCGAAAGTAATAGATTCCGGACTTTAGGTGTTCTAAATTGACATTTCCCGCATTTACTTTGGTTTCCATAATAAGTTTGTTTTGAGTATCAAAAACCAAAAGAACTTCATTGTTTACTAATCCTGTGAAATTTATATCAGAATAGAAAGGGTTCGGGAATACAGCGAGTTCTTGATTAGAGATTACATCTTCAGGTATTGCTGCAATTTGAGATAAAGGCAAAGAATGCTTTAGAACACCATTGGTCTCTAATACATATATATAATTTGAAGAAAAATTAACTTTACAAACATCTGTGAAACTAACATTTGGCGTATAAATCGGATTGCTTAAATTATTAAGTAAGAACAAATCTGAAAAGACATGATTTTCTCCAGTTCCAGAGTGTGTTTTTACAACTAAATTCTCGCCATCAGGACTCTTTCCTACCGATCGAATGTTGTTAGCATCTGTAGTTTGTGATGATGAAGCACTCCATGTTGAATTGTTGTATTCATAAAGAGTAATGGAAGTTGTAGCTGCTGCCGGAGCGGTAGTTGAGATTACAGAAACTTCTGAATCTTTTCCAACTAAAAAATTGGTTGTGTTTGCAACATTGTTAATCTGACCGATGGTCTCTAAAGTAGAGCCATTTAGTTTTCCAATAATTAAATGATTAAAAATTGCCCCATTTGCAAAACCACTATAATTATATATGAAAAAAATATTGTTTTGGTTATCTACATACGTGTTGTGATAGTAAAATGTTGCAGCGGAAGAGTTTGGTATCTCAATAGCACTCCAAGCTCCATTTACAAAACGATTAATTTTTCTGTTTCCAAAAGCTCCTTCTCCGAAAACAACAGGTACATCGTTGTTATCTAATTCAAAGGCAAAGCTACCCGTACCTCCGATTGGTAAAGACAACTCAGCACCTACTGTAGTCCAAGCACTACCATCATATTTTTTAACCTGAATTTTATAATAAGGACCATTATACGCATAAGCAATGTATAAGTCATTACTATTTTTAGCTTTTCTTAAATAAATATTACCAACTGTACCACCAGTATTTGGCGAAGGAATTATCTCCCAAGTAGTACCATTATATTTTTGTACTTCTATTTGTTGATAAGATCCTGCTGTATATATTTCGTTATCCGAAACTACCAATAAATCATTTTTACCGGCATCAATTCTAGCTGTGCTACTTACGCCTTTGTTAATTTGTTCAAGGTAATTCCACTGAGCATTAGCCATGAAGGCAATGCTAACCATTAATAATGTGATTAATGTAATTTTTTTCATATGTTTTTTCCGTAAAAATACTGTCTTACAAATACGAATACAATACGAAAAAATACGTATATTTCTATATCAATCGGTTGGATTTTGCTTTTTGGATAGCTTCCAGCTTGTTGTGAACACGAAGTTTGTCGTAGATGTTTTCTACGTGTTTACGTACCGTGCCGTTGGAGATAAAGAGATTGTCGGCAATAGATGCGTATTTTAATCCTTTGCTCAGCTGTTCCAAAATTTCAATTTCGCGTGTGGTAAGGTTATGTTCTTGCGGGATGGGCAGATTTTGAAATTCTTCGGGATTGCGAAAAAGCTTCAGCGTTTTAAACGCGATGGAAGGGGTCATCGCAGCGCCACCGTTTAGTGTTTCCACAATGGCGTTGTGCAATTTGTCCGGTTCGAGATCTTTGAGTAAATAACCGTCGGCGCCTGCCATAATGGCGTTGAATATATTTTCATCGTTATCGAAAACGGTAAGCATTATGATTTTGATGTGCGGATAGTTGTTTTTGACGGCTTCGGTGGCTTGAATGCCATTCATTTTTGGCATTTCAATATCCATCAATATTAAATCTACATTGCGATTTTGCTCTAATTTTTCGAGTAAATCTTCGCCATCTACAGCTTTGAACGCTACGGCAACATCTCCAAAAAAATCCATCTTTTCGTGTATGGATTGTTGAAGAAGCAAATTATCGTCGGCAATGGCAATTTTAATCATTTTAGTGCGTTTTTGAGTAATACAACAGATATTGCAGTCCCTTTGTTTAACTCCGATACGATGGTATATTCGCCTTCGATATCTTCTATTCTTTTTCGCATATTGTGCAATCCGTTTCCTATACTTACCGTTTTCATATCGAATCCTTTTCCGTTGTCACGAATCGAGATATGTATTTTGTTGTCTCGGTCGAGAATATTTACCGAGATTTCTCTTCCATCCGAATATTTGAGTGCGTTGTTTACGGCTTCCTGAATCGTCCGGTACATATTCATCCCCGCTAAGGACGAAAAATGCACCGATTTCAGTTTATCGTCAATACTGAAGTTGAATACAATATCGTCATTAGCCAACTTGGCTTTATCGATAAACTTTAACAGTTGCCGGTGCAAGTCTTCAAACGTAAAATCGTTGTTGTTCATCGCCCAGATGGTATCTCGGAGTTCGACAATAGTAGAACTTGTGAAGTCGCCGATTTGAGTGAGTCGGTCGAGTACTTTGTTGTCGGAATTACCACACAGGTAATTTAAGATGTCAACCGACGAAGTGATAAAAGTGAGCTGCGAACCGATGTGGTCGTGCAAATCGCGCGAACTCGAAAGGCGTGGTTCGGATCGTTTATTTTGATTTTCAACCTCTTTGATGGCATTTTTGAGTTAAAACTATTGATGTTGCTGTCGGTTTTTAAGTCGTTGTTGCCGATAAATCAGATATCCGGTCAAAGTTAAAAAAAAGGCGAACAAAGCTAAAATCAGAATGGTTGCGTTTTTCTTTTTAGTTTCCGTCTCTTTTTCCAACAGCAGTTTTTCCTTTTTGTTGGTTTCGTATTTTACTTCCAATTCCGCTATTTTGGAGTTGGTCTCATTATTCGAAAGACTGTCTTTATAGACGGTGTGTTTCTTATAATTGGCGAGCGCCACATCATAATCTCCAAGATGTTCGTAGCAATCCGAAAGTTTTTGATAGTTACTCTCTATTATTTTCGGATATTTATATTTCAGCGCCTGTTCGTTGGATTGCTTGTAAAAGTCGATGGCATTTTCGTATTCTTTTTGGACGAAATACATATCGCCGTAGTAGGTAAGGTTTTCAACAATTCCGATTTGGTCATTAAACTTCTTGCGAATTGTGATGGCTCTATCGTAGAGTTTTTTTGCCGATTGAAACTGTTTTTGCATCACATATACGCCGGCAATATTATTCAGGCTGTACGGGATTCCCAAACTATCGTTTACCTGTTCTTTGATTTTCAATCCTTTATAGTAGAAATACAAAGCACTGTCCAATTGCGATTGCATCTCTTTGATCACACCGTAATTATTATACAAACTCAGTAGTGGTTTTTGGAATTGGTTTTGCTCGGCAATCTCGATACCTTTGAGCATATACGTCTGTGCTTTCGGCAGGTTTCTTCTTTTCATCCGATAGCCCAGCTCGCCATATTCATACGATAATTTTTCTTTTGCGTCTAATTTTTCGTAGATGGAAATTGCTTTTAAGGAATACATCACGTCTTTTTCGTACTTTCCCTGATAGTAATACACAAAACTCAGATTGCTGTAACTGTCGGCTTCGCCGATTTCATAATGGATTTTTATCGCGTCTTGGGCATTTTTAAAAAAAATACCATCCAACGTGGACGCTTTTTTTTGCTTTTCGTCATACGAAATAGCATTAATTCGGTCAATTTCTTTCCTGTTTTGCGAACTGATTGTTGCAAATGAAAAAAACAAGAATAAAAACACGACAATATGCTTTACCATATAGTTGCAACGTATTAGATATTGAGATAAACGTGCTTATGTATATGAAAGTTCGGAATAAAACAAATTTAAAAATAAAAAGGGGAGTTTGATTATTTTCAATCATTGATGAGAACTAAGCTACAATTCATAAAAATATTTAATCGGTCGCAGTTACGAAGATTTTTGATAAAAATATTAAGTGAAACAATTATTCTTACACCGCCGATTTACAAATATCCTATTTTTTATTAAAATAAGACATTTGCAGATAATTATTTTAAAATTCGACAACAAGATAAAATATCGAACTAAAATATATATATTTGCAAGAAACAAAAATTATTCGGCAATATGAAACACAGAATTATTGAAGCAGCCATCATTGCATTGGGATTTTGCACACTCGGCTTGATGCTGTATATGGGTATCAACAGCTTTAAAGACAAAGACAGGGTGGTAAGCGTAAAAGGACTCGCAGAAATGGAGGTAAAAGCCGATAAAATAACGTGGCCCCTGATGTACAAAGATTTAGGAGATGATCTACTCACTCTTTACAATAACATCAACACCAAAAATAAGGCAATCGTATCATTTCTAAAGTCTAACGGTATAACACAGGAAGAGATAAGCGTGGCGGCCCCGGAGATATTGGATATGAAAGCTGAACGGTACACCTCTAATACTCCCGATTACCGCTACAACGCAACTTCCGTAATTACAGTTACCTCAAGTAATGTAGACAAAGTGCGTAAATTGATGTCGGAACAGACAGAGCTACTAAAGCAGGGAATTGCCATTACCGGCGGAGATTACCGCTATAGTATAACCTATGAATTTACCGGACTGAACAATATTAAACCCAGTATGATAGAAGAAGCTACCAAAAATGCCCGAATGGCTGCCGAAAAATTTGCAAAAGACTCCGACAGCAAGTTGGGTAAAATTCGGGATGCCTATCAAGGGCAGTTTTCTATATCTGACAGAGACTCCAATACTCCGTATGTTAAAAACGTAAGGGTAGTAACCACCGTAAATTATTATCTGAAGAAATAATATCATACAATAATATTATGCAAGTGCAGGCGGACGGCGCCTGCACTTGTATTTATGGGAAGTTACCCCCATACAAACAGTATTTGCCTTTCTACTCTTTTCAAGCCAACCACAACGACAATATCTGCCTAAACCATCACTCGCAAACGATAGTCATCCTCTTTTTTGATGATTAAGCGACCCTCCAAATACCTATTTTTAGGTATTTCACAGCATTATATCGACTTGTAATTTTGCATCGGATAAACAAGCATTGTTTTACAAAGGAAAAAACACTCGATTTCCCTTATGTAACAATGCGCCAATAATGAAGCAAAGTATAATGTTAAAAAAAACGTTCATATTCCTATTTTTATCAATCATAGCCGGAAACTCTTATGCCCAAAATAACGGTAAAATAACAGGCAAAATCACCACTTCCGATGGCTATCCGGCAGAATTTATTTCGATTGCGTTAAACGGAACAAACCACGGAGCCGTTTCGGACAAAAACGGTAATTTTAGTTTCGAAGCGCCTGCAGGAAATTATACGCTGGCTATTTTTTCGATACTTTGTCACCGGAAAGAGCAAACCGTTACCGTCAAATCCGGCGAAACGTTGCAGTTGGGCAATATTAAAATCATTGAAAATAAAACCCAGCTTAGCGAAGTGGTCGTAACAGGGCAGTTTAAGCCCCAATCAGTACGAAATTCGGTCTATAAAGTCAAAGTCATCAACCAACAACAAATCCAAAGCAAAGGCGCCACCAATATCCAGAATTTACTCAACACCGAACTCGGCATCCGTATGTCTAACGATATGGCACTGGGCGAAACCGATTTCGAGTTGATGGGTATGAGTGGCAACAATATCAAGGTGCTGATTGATGGCATTCCCATACTCGACCGACTAACTAAAAAGCAAAGTCTCAGCCAGATAGATATCAACACCATCGAGCGGGTGGAAATCGTAGAAGGACCTATGTCGGTGGTTTACGGTTCGGATGCGCTGGCGGGAGTTATCAATATTATCACTAAAAAATCGGAACACGGCGAATCAAAAGCTTGGAAAATTGGCGCCCGTTTGCAGGAAGAAACCGTAGGCAGCGAATATGCTTTTGGCACGGGAGATGGTTCGCACACGCAAAGCGTAAACGCCGAATACAAATTGAAAAATGGGATATACGCCGGAGCCAATTTCACACACAACGAATTTGGTGGTTGGCAGGGAGCGCTTACCGGCAGAGCCAAACGTTGGCAACCCAAGCAACAATACATCCCCGGCGGACGAATAGGATATACCTCGGATAAGTTCAACATCTGGTACAGATTGGATTACCTGATGGAAAACATACTGACAATGAGCGATATCAATTCATTGACCAACACAACAGCCGATAAGGAATTTATCGTGGACAGATTTACCCACCAATTGCAATCAGACTGGAAACTAAGCAAGGAACTCAGTCTGTCGGGTGCTTTCTCTTATCAGGATTACAATCGCCGTACACGCACAACCAATATCGACCTTAACACAGGAAAAAAAACACTTTCACTCGATGCTGGAGCGCAAGACGAAACTACTTTCACGAGTTCTTTCGGACGGATAACAGCCGTATGGAAACCTTCACAAAAATTTTCGCTGCAACCCGGTATAGACTATCAGTTTACCAACGGAATAGGCGACAGAATTGCGATTAGGGATGGTATTTCAAACACGGCAATTTTTATTTCGGCAGAATACAATCCGTTGGAATGGTTGAGTATCCGTCCCGGATTTCGTACAAACTTCAACTCAGTTTTCGATGCTCCCAAAGCAGTTCCCGCGCTGAATGTAAAGACAGCGATCAACAATAAAATGGACTTGCGCCTGTCGTACGGTCGTGGTTACCGCGCTCCTACCCTGCAAGAGTTGTTTTACTCGTTTCACGACTCAAACCACAATATCGACGGAAATCCCAATTTGCAAGCCGAATACTCCAACAGCTATATGGCATCGCTTGTCTGGCGCTCCATACACAACGAGCAAGTACGACTAACTTCGACCATCTCCGGATTTTTTAACGATTTCAAAAACCGCATTTCGATGCTCGAACGTAGCGAGAAGCCGGGTTACTATATGTACTACAACATCGATATTTATAAAACAACAGGAGCTACACTCGAAAATTCCTTGACGTGGAATAGAATGCGAGCCAACCTGAATATTTCTTACATAGGTCGTTACAACAGCTATTTTAATGATGAAAATTACGATGCCCAACATCCGAGTATGTTTCGATTTTCACCTGAAGTGTCGGCAAGTGTAAGTTACGATTGGAGTAAAATAGGCACGTTCAATCTATTTTATAAACATACCGGAGCGCGTAAAGAATATATGGTAAACAGTAACAATGAACTCACTTTACTGGGTTTGAACAGTTTCAACTGGGCAGATTTAACATACAGCCGCAAAATTACCGATTACCTGAGTGTAAATGCCGGGGTACGTAATATTTTTGATATTACCGAAGTTTACAACAGCACTTCGGGTTTGTCATCCGGACACGGTTCAAGCTCGGGCGGAAGTCAACTGGGTAGTGGACGCGGATATTTCGCCGGATTAATTTTCAACCTGTAAAAAGAACTATTCAAATAATAATAAACAAAAAGTCAATAAAAAATGAAAAAACTACTCTTATTATCAATAGCAGTATTTGCATTATTTGCAACATCTTGCAAAAAAGATGACCCCTCGATGCCCGATAATACGGTCAATCTCTCGGCTACCGAAATAGGTTTTGACACAGAAACGTCCAAATCGTTCTCCGTATCGCTCGACAGAACGACCACCGCCACTACCAAAGTGGTAATCAACCTTACCGAGTCGGGGGTAGCCTACGATACCGACTATACTACTTTACCCGTTGCTGTAAATGGAGAAGTGGAAGTCTTGATACCCGCAGGAGAAACTACCGGAATAATTACCGTAACCAAAAAAGACGATGTCTTGTTTGATGGCGATGAATATTTACAGTTTGCCATAAAATACACAAGCGACGAAACTTTGGTGATGGGAGCAACCTCCAACCTGAAACTTTCGTTTGGTGCCATTGTCTCCACCGGAAACGAACTGACACTGAATGGTGGCGAAGGTGGATCAAGTGCGGCAAACTCTGTGTTTGTCGATTTTAGCAACAACGAGCAAACCGCCGTTGCTCGCAAATCGTGGAACTTAGGATTCTCGTGCGGAACCGATTTTGCCGTGATACTGAACAATACTACTGCCAGTACCGCTAAAGAAGTCGCTATTGCCATTGGCGCGATAATAAATGCTACAGATTCTGCCACATTCGTCGCAGAGCTTTCGCTCTCATTCAAAGCCGAAAATTTCAATCTGATTGACGACATTAACGGAGATTTATCCAAAACGGTTATCAAAGAAGAAAAGGTATATGTGGTTAATCTGGGCGAATCGCAAACGCCGCTTTACAAGATAAAAGTATCCAAAAAAGATGCCGATACCTACACCCTGCAATACGCCAAAAGCAATGAAAGTTCCGTAAAATCCATTGACATTACCAAAGACAGTAACTACACCTTCAAATACGTTTCCTTTGCCGAAAATAAAATAGTTTCAGTTGCTCCACAAAAAGCAAAATGGGATATGGTATGGGGAAAGTCACTGTACAAAACGGTTTCAGGAAGTGAAACAATTCCCTATGCTTTTGCCGATTTGGTATTACTCAATATTTCTGCCGGAGTACAGGCTGTAGAAGTTGTATCGGCAGATGCGAATGCTAATATAGCGGCATACGCAAGTATGAACAAAGCTGTTTCGGATGCGCTTACCTTCTCAACCGCAATAGACGTAATAGGTAGCAAATGGCGTAATGGTGGTGGTCCCTCTACTTCTCCATCAGTAAAAGATGATAGATTCTATGTGATAAAAGATGCTGCGGGCAATGCGTATAAACTCCAATTTACAAGCATTGGCGATACGCGTGGATATCCAAAATTAAAATACGAACTGTTAAAATAAAATCGTTCACCCAATTGGGAGTAATTCATAAACCAATCAGTAAAACAGAGACAGCTCTCTCAGCATCAGATTAAGTGTTATGTATTGATTGTCAGATTTTAGATTGAATATTTAAGGTCTGACAATCTTAGCTGTTTAAATGAATGACTTGTTTTTAAATATAAATTAGTGAAATAGAATGAAGAAAAAAATAATTTACGCCACAAGCGCTCTGGCAATAATCGTAGCGGGATGGATTCTTTGGAGCATTTTTGCTTCTACTACCCGCGTTGCGCTTGTTAATTTTCAACCCTTTATGGCTACAAGTATTACATTGGGCAATACCGACAAATTTGTAAAATACGAAGAATTATCGTTGGATAATTTAAAAGATATTGACAAATACGATATGGTACTCGGTTTTGGAATGGGTCTGAAAATTAGTGAAGAACAACGGGCATTGATTGATAAAGCCATTGAAAAAAAGCTCCCGATGTATTTCTATGCGGCTACCACGCCTGAGAATAAAATCAGCACACTCGACAGTATTCAGCAAAAAGCGGTTCAGTCTTACCTGTCTAATGGAAACAAGCGCAATTACAAAAATTTAGCCCTGTACGTACGCAAATACATTGACAAAAAATCACTTTTTGTGGCAGAGTCCGACACGGCAGTAGAAAGCGCTTCGGATGTGCTTTTTCATTTAGACGAAGAACTACCGTTCGCCACCGTACGAGCGTATGAAGAGTACTTAAAAAAGAAAGGAATCTACCAGGAAAACGCCCCGAAAATCGCCTTAATAAGTGGTATCAGCGACCCTTTTAGCGGCAATCGTGCCAATATCGACAGCATTATCGTATCGTTCCAAAATGCGGGAATGAACGTTTATCCGGTCTCTTCGTTTATGAAACGAATTGATTTCTTACAGGAAATTAATCCGGACGCAGTACTCTATTTCCCGCACGGACGATTAGTTATGGGAAAAGCCGATGTTGCCGTGGATTGGTTGAAACAACACAACATACCACTCTTTACACCGGTTACCATTCTGCAAAAGGAAGAAGACTGGCAAAACGACCCGATGGGTATGTTTGGCGGATTTATGTCGCAAAGCGTAATGATGCCCGAGTTGGATGGAGCCATATACCCCTACGTCCTTACCGCCCAAAAGGTGGACAAAGATGGTTTGTATCATTTCAAAGCCATACCCGATCGTCTGCGTAGTTTTACACAGATTGTGAGTAATTTTATCTCGTTGAAAAAGAAAAACAACGCCGACAAAAAAGTAGCTATTTATTATTTCAAAGGGGCGGGACAGGAAACACTTGCAGCACAGGGACTTGAAACAGTTCCTGCACTCTACAACCTGCTGAAACGATTGAAAGCCGAAGGCTACAAAGTCGATAATTTGCCAGCCGACGTAAAAACTTTCGAAAAACTGATAATGAATCAGGGGGCTATATTAAGTACCTACGCCAAAGGCGCTTTCGACAGTTACCTGAAAAACGGAAATCCGGCTTTGGTTGAAAAGTCAGAATACGAAAATTGGGTAATGCAAGCTATGCCGGCTGATTTTTACGAACAGGTAACCGAAAAATACGGAGCAGCTCCCGGCAAATACCTGTCGGTCGATCAGGGCGATAAATCTTATTTGGCAGTAGCGCGTATCTTATTTGGGAATGTGGTCATTCTTCCGCAACCAATGGCGGCGTTGGGCGACGATGCTTTTGCCATTGTTCACGGCGCAAAATCGCCTCCACCACACACTTATATCGGCTCTTATCTGTGGACGCGGTTCGGTTTCAAAGCCGATGCGATGATTCATTTCGGCACGCACGGAAGTCTGGAATTTACACCCGAAAAACAAGTGGCACTTAGCAGCTATGATTGGCCCGACCGATTAGTCGGAACAATTCCCCATTTCTACTATTACACCATCGGAAATATTGGCGAGAGCGTGATGGCAAAACGCCGTACCTACGCCACCACCGTTTCGTATCTTACACCGCCGTTTATGGAGAGCAACACACGCGGACTGTACAAAGAATTGCAAGATAAAATACGTTTGTATTACAAAACTCCGGAAAACAGACAGGATGAGATTTCCCGTCAGGTTAAAAAAATCGCCGTAAAAATGGGGCTACACCGCGATTTGAAATTAGACAGTATTTCAAGTAAGCCTTATAATGCTGAAGAGATTGAACGTATTGAGAATTTTGCCGAAGAAATTTCGAACGAAAAAATGAACGGAGAATTATACACTTCGGGCGTTCCTTATTCGAACGAAAAAATCAATACAACCGTTATGGCGATGAGTGCCGATCCAATCGCTTATAGTCTGGCAAATTTGGATAAAATGCGTGGAAAAGTAACGCCACAGCAACTCAAGAACAAGGTTTACTTTACCGAGCGGTATCTGAATCAGGCAAAACAATTAGTTGCGCAGATTCTCTCCGGCAAAGCGGTTAATCCGACGTTGGTATCCAATTTAGCAGGAATTTCGGTAACGGAATTGGAAGAAGCCAAAACCATTCTTGCTCCAAAAAAAAGGGGGATGCCTACGGGGATGTCTTCCGAATCGGGAGCATCTAAAACGGGCGGACATCCGGCTGGTATTTCCAAATCGGATGGTGGCGGGCATCCTTCGTGGATACCCAAAGTTGGCAAACGTCCCGAATCAACGAAACGAGATAAGGTATCAGACGGAAAACCGGCTACCGGCGGGCATCCGCATTCCGAAAAGCCAATGGGCGAAAGTCATACGCCCCCTCAAACAAAAGATACAAGTAAAATGCCCGACTCAGCTAAATTGTACGGAAAGCCCAACGCACGACAGGGAATGTCCCACACGCAACCCAAAGAATATACGAAAGCAGAAAAAGCACGTGCGCGTAGCATTGTAGAGCTAGAACGTACCGTTTTAAATGTTGTAGCGTATAAAAATGCCTTGCAGCAAAGCCCCGAAGCAGAATTTACCGCCATTATCAACGGATTGGCAGGTGGCTATGTGGCGCCCGGTCCAGGTGGCGACGCAGTAGCAAACCCCAATGCCGTTCCGACCGGACGAAACCTATATTCAATCAACGCAGAATCAACGCCAACCGAAGTCGCTTGGGACAAAGGAGTGGCATTGGCAGAAACCACGTTGGAACAGTACAAAAAAACACATAACGCTTATCCTCGAAAAATCAGCTACACGTTTTGGAGTAGCGAATTTATCGAAAGCGAAGGCGCCACCATCGCCCAGGTTTTGTATATGCTGGGTGTGGAACCGGTGCGAGATACGTATGGACGCGTTTCGGATTTACAACTCATTGATTCCAAAACACTCGGTCGCCCCCGCGTAGATGTAGTGGTACAGACTTCCGGACAGTTTCGCGATATTGCCGCTTCACGTTTGGCGCTGATTACCAAAGCGGTGGAATTGGCGGCTACTGCCAAAGACGATAAATTTGAGAATCAGGTCGCCAGCTCTACCGTAGAAACCGAAAAACGGCTCGTAGAGCAAGGTATGTCGCCCAAGGTGGCACGCGAAATGTCCACTCAGCGTGTATTTGGCGGTATCAACGGTATGTACGGTACCAATATACAGAGTATGATTACCAGTGGCGACAAATGGGAAAACGAAAAAGAAATTGCCGATACCTATATCAATAATATGGGCGCCATTTACGGTGGAGACAAAAACTGGGGACAGTTTCAGGAAGGATTGCTTCGCGCCGTATTGCACAATACCGACGTGATTGTCCAACCCCGCCAAAATAATACGTGGGGAGCATTGAGTCTCGACCACGTGTACGAGTTTATGGGCGGTATGAATTTGGCTATCCGCAACGTGACAGGCAAAGACCCCGAAGCCTATTTTGCCGATTACCGCAACCGCAACAACTTTCGGATGCAAGATTTGAAAGAAGCCATTGGTGTGGAAGCACGCTCTACCATTTTCAACCCCGAATACATCAAGCAAGTAATGAAAGGCGGAGCTTCAAGTGCGGCACAAATAGAAGAAGTAACAACCAACACCTACGGATGGAATGTGACCAAACCGGCTGTTATCGATAAGGAAATGTGGGACGAAATGTACAACGTCTATGTCAAAGATAAATTCAATCTGGGTACGCAGGCGTTTTTCGAACGCGAAAATCCGGCATCTTTGCAGGAAATTACGGCAATTATGCTCGAAACCGCCCGCAAAGGAATGTGGAAAGCCAACGAACAGCAACTGAAAGATATTGCCGCCCTACACACCGACCTTACTAGGCGATTTGGAGCAACAGGAGCAGGTTTTTCCGGAGAGAATAAAAAACTACAGGACTTTATCGCCGGCAAGGTGGACGCGCAAACAGCCAAAAATTACAAATCGGAACTGAACAAGATAAACACTTCTGTATCTGATCAAAAAGGGGTAGTGCTGAAAAAGAACGAACTTACAAATGGCGAAACCGGAGAAAAAACCAACCTGAACACCTTTTGGATTGTGGCGGGCGTATTACTGGCTTTCGTTCTGTCGCTTGTTCTGCTGCGTAAGAAACGAAAGAAATAAATCAAATTCAAAACACGAAGACACGGAGTTAAATCTATTTCGTGTCTTTGTGTTGAAAATAAAAATATGGAGATTTTTGTACAAATACTGATACTTTTTATCCTGATAGGAACTGCAATCAAACTGAGTTTCGATAAGTGGTGGCAGTCGGTAATCGTTTCGGCTGTTTTTGCCTTGTTTGTTGTCTTGGCTTATCCGTATGCCATTCAGCAGTCAAAAACGCAATTGGCGCACTATCTTGGCAATACAGCCATAATGCAAAATATAGCCGTTTTCGTTACTTTCGATTCGGCTTTGATGATAGTTTTTGCCTTTATGGCATTGCGCGAGTTGTTTGGCAAAAAAGTAAAACCTTGGTTGATGCAAATCTTGCGTTGGTTTCCGGGTTTTTTGGTGTTTCCGGTGTTGTTTTATTTGCTCACGCAGGCTGTTTTCAGTTTTTCGGGAGTCGATTTTCAAACCATCGCTTACCTGATTGCCGCAGCAGTTATCATCGTATTTCCTCTGTTGGCACTGGGTTTCAAGTGGTTGGTACCCGATGACGAAATGCGGTACGAAATTCATTTTATCGTTACCTTGTTTGTAGCCATAGTCGGGTTGCTGACTACCGTAAACGGAAATGTAACCTATGCGGCAGTAAAGCAACCGCTCGATTGGAAGGCGCTGACATTTGCCGCCGGAATATTTATTTTGATGTTTGGATCCGGCTATGTGTTGAATAAAATAAAATGGAAAATAAAGAAATGAACAGAATTAAATACCTGACTATTCTACTTTTCGGAATATCTCGATTCGTGATGTTTGCTCAAACCGACAAACCCGCCTACACGCTCTATTCCGGTCAGGGAAAGGTAGTTAATTATCAGGCAATGATAAGTGATTTGAGTGTAGCCGATGTGATTTTTGTAGGCGAATATCACAACAATCCTATATCACATTGGTTGGAATTGGAAATTACACGCTCTCTTTTTGAAACGAAAAAAGGTAAAATCATATTGGGTGCCGAAATGTTTGAATCCGACTCGCAACTCGAACTGACCGAGTACGTTACCGGATTGAGCTCCACCACCCGTTTCGAAACCGACACCCGCTTATGGAGTAATTACAAAACAGACTACAAGCCATTAGTCGAATTTGCCAAGGCGAATAAACTCCCCTTCGTTGCTACCAACATTCCTCGTCGCTATGCCGATATGGTAAACAAACGTGGCGGAGAAAAAATCCTTGATTCACTCTCGACAGACGCCAAAAAGCGAATAGCTCCGCTGCCCATACCTTTCAAATCCGATTCGATAATGCTCAAAGAGATGTCGGGAGCGGGAATGATGATGAAAAATACCCTTGCTCTTGCCAAAGCGCAGGCGGTAAAGGACGCAACAATGGCGTGGTTTATCGCACAAAACAGCAAAAAAGGAAAAACATTTATCCATTACAACGGCAGTTTCCATTCCGATAACTACGGCGGAATTCTTTATTTTCTGAAAATATACAGTCCGAAACTCAACGTGAAAACAATTACTACCGTAGAACAACCGGACGTAAACCAACTCGAATCAAATAACGTGGGCAGAGCAGATTATGTAATATGCGCACCCGAAACAATGACAAAAACCTATTAAAAAACAATGGAAATAATTTCAAAATCACTCTTTTGGGTAGCCAACAGTTTGCTGATACCCGATATTATCGTACTTCTCATTCTTTTTGCCCGTTCGCTGTTGCTCACGGGGAGCTTTTACAACCAGTTTATGATTAAACGAAAAAACGACAAACAGCTCATACACCCGATAGCAACACTTACCTCCGAAACAGTTGATACACTAAAGTTGGCGCTTCCCAAAACGGACAACGCCCTGTTTGTACGTTACCTGCGTGATATTTTGTCAAAGCCGACAAGTGAAGCTTATGCGGACTTTATGCTCTCCAATTTCGAAAACGAAGCTGACAAAGATCTTTCGCTCTCCAAAATGCTCTCTAAAATGGGCCCCGTACTCGGACTTATCGGCACACTGATAGCGATGAGCCCCGCACTGGTCGGACTTTCCACAGGCGACATAGCCGGTATGGCTTACAATATGCAGGTAGTGTTTGCCACTACGGTAGTAGGGCTGGTAGTAAGCGCCATAGGGCTGGTAACGCTACAGTTCAAGCAACGCTGGTATGCCCGCGATCTGAACAATCTGGAATATGTAACCCGTATCATTCAAACAAAAACGGAACAATGAGACGCAACAAACGATACAATAAATTCCGTCAGGAAGAAGATGCCGATCCGCTGAGCGTAGTGGTCAACTTGTTTGACGTGGCAATGGTATTTGCCGTAGCGCTGATGGTGTCGATGGTTATGCACCTGAATATGACCGAAGTATTTACCAAAGAAGACTTTACAATCGTAAAAAATCCAGGTAAGGAAAATATGGAAATCATTACCAAAGAAGGTAACAAAATAAACAAATATACCCCGTCGGAGCAACAAAGCAACGAAGGGAGTAAAGGGCGGAAAGTGGGTATCGCCTACGAACTTGAAAACGGCGAGATCATTTACGTACCGGAATAAACCAATTTTTTTACAACATAAAAAATGAACCATTCAGAAAAAAACACTTCTTCGAAACGTAAAGGGCTAAAATCCCTTACCGGTGCGCTCGCATTCATTATCGTTTTACTTACGATGCCCTTAGGACACGCCGCTATGATATTGATGGAAAAAGCGCTCGGACACGAACACGTTTTTGTTGCCGCATTAATACTTGGATTCGTTGGCGTGGGTATGCTCTTTGCCGGAATGATAACCAAAAAGGACAACGCCGCCACCTTTTGGGGGCTTTTCGGCGGTCTGTTCGTGTGGACAGGGTGGATTGAATTCGCTTTCGTATATTTTGCTCACCGTTTTGGCGTGCAGCCACTCGTAGAAAACGGCGAAGTCATAACCAAGCCCGAATACCTGATTATGCCTTCGTCCATCGGCTTTTGGGCTGTTTTTATGATTTACTATTTTGTGGGAACCAAGAGCGGATGCGTTTTTTTCAGTTGGTTTCAGCGAAAGTTGAAAATAAAAAATATCGTAGAGCTGAAAACCACGATCCGTAACGTAGCGCTTACCACCTTCAACGAGTTGATTCTGCTACTCTGGACGTGCTACCTGATTTTACTTTTCAGTTACGACAGCCATTTTTTGGGAGACCACCATCCCATTACCTATGTTGTAGCGTTCGGATCACTGTTTTGGTCGGCATACCTCTTTTTTAAGCTACTGAAAATCCGCGAAATGGGGTACGCTATCCGTTATGCCATACCTACCGTGATTATTTTTTGGAATTTCGTGGAGATTATGGGACGCTGGAACGTGTTCAAAGAGATTTGGATTTATCCTACCCACTATTGGTTAGAGATAACACTAATGGCAGTAGTGTTGGTAGCATTAACGCTGATAGGCATAGCGAGTAACAGAAAAAGGTAATGGGAGAATTTCAAATGATTTCTATTGTGAAATTATTGGATTTATTCTCTCTAACTTTCTGTATAGAATAGGTAATTACAAAAAGGTAAAATTTTCTTACAGTTACCGAGAATACAGAACAATTGACTTTTAAAAGACGTTTGAATAAATGAATGGTGATATATAAAACAACAAATCAGTATTCGTATGAAACCACAAATAAATTATGTAACTCTTGACGGACGCGGAAACGAAAACGATTTCCAGCAATGTGTTCTTACCGCGTTAGCCGATTTGAAAACCGGCGATGGACTGCACGTTATCAAAGATTTTGAACCCTTCCCGCTCTACGCATTGATGCAAAAAAAGGGATTTGAAAAACAGATGGAAAAGGTAAGTGAAACCGAATACCACGTCTGGTTTTTTCCCGTAAAACCGATAGAAGAAATGGAAATGGGAAAACACCTTACGCTGGACAACGAACGTATTCGTAAGATGCTCGATATCAAAGCAAAAGTGTTTCAAGGAGAATTGACGCCCGATGCCGCACGCAAATTAGTCAATGAAACCTTCAGCTCCGTTACGCCCGAAGAGTTTGCCTTTGGCGAACAGCACATACTCAGTTACGGCATTACCAACGAAGTGATGGTGGACGGGATGGACGATATAATCGATGTATTTAGGGATGTATTAACCCGCGATGAGCTAAACCTACCCGAAGGACACCCCTTACGTACCTATCAGCAAGAAGCCGATGCACTCGAAAGCCTGTTGCTCGCTATGGAGAACCAACTGAAAAAGAAATTTATCAAAAATGAGTGGTTTGTTTTGTACGAAAAACTGCTGCAAATCAATACCCATTTCAGCCGCAAGCAACACCAGCTCTTTTCGGCATTGGAGCGGGTAGGTTTCGACCGTCCGTCCAAAGTGATGTGGACTTTTGACAATAAGGTACGAGACACCGTCAAAGAAGCCTTTGTACTGCTGAACGAAGATAAAGACGATGCATTTCTGGCGGCTCAGCCGAATGTGTTCTACTTAGTACGCGACATTCTCGACAAAGAACGTACCGTATTGTATCCTACATCGCTCAAACTACTGACAGACAATGATTTCGCCTTGATACGCGCCAGCGACGACGAAATCGGCTATTGCCTTATTCCTACGCCACCCCCTTTTGGCAAGGTATCTCAAAATAAGACCGAACCCGAGATAGCCGCCGACACAACTCTTCTTGCCGACTTGCAGGCAGTAATGCGGAAACACGGTCTTACTACACCGGTAAACGACGGTACGGAAGTATTGGATGTAGCTACCGGAAAACTAACGTTGCAACAGATAAATTTGATATTCAGACATTTGCAAATAGATTTATCCTACGTGGACGAAAACGATATTGTGAAGTTCTACAGCGACACCAAGCACCGTGTTTTCCCACGGAGTGCGGGAGTTATCGGACGGGAAGTGCAAAACTGCCATCCGCGCGAAAGTGTAGCTACTGTAGAAGCCATTATCAAAGCTTTTCGTGAAGGAAAACAGGATGAAGCCGAATTTTGGATACAAATGGGAGATAAATTTGTTTATATCATCTACAACGCGGTACGCGATGACGCAGGGAACTTCCGTGGCGTGCTTGAAATGATGCAGGATGCCACCCATATCCGCAGCCTTACCGGTTCACGTAAACTGCTCACGTGGGGCGAAGAAAGCAATGCAGAAACTATCAACCACCACCACGCGTCCGAAACAACGCCCGAAGAAGAAGTTCCCGAAGTGAATACAATAGACGACATAAACGAAAATACCGTTATCGCACCATTATTGAAGAAATATCCTTTTCTCAAAGAATTTCTGATACAACTCAATTCTAAATACAAGCAACTCAACAACCCAATAGTATTCAATACGATGGGAAATATCGCTTCGCTCGAAATGATTGCCAAGCGGGGCGGATATCCAACCGAAGAATTTGTCGAGATGCTCCGTAGCGAAGTAAAACGGCAAAGTGGTAAATAAATACACCCCATACGGGTGATAACGTTGGGCTGTACTAAAAAAATAGTTTATTCTAAACAGAAATAAGACACAAATAGCTATTTACTTCGATAGAGGGGAAAAATTCAAAATTAATACTCTTTCTATAAAACTTTTGAGTAAACTATTCATCAGTTAAACTGGCTTTATTATTGAGAAACATCCATTTAGTTCTACGTCAATCTTCGGGCCGTTTGATTTCTCCACTTGCGAATCCTATCAACCACTTTGTTTAAACATGTTACCGAATGACAAAGACAATGAGAGCAAAAATACCTGATAATTAACATCTTACATTCTTAATGTACGGTTATCGCATATCACTATAAACGGTATTCACATCTGCCCATTGTTTCTCGTTTATACCGTCTGGAAAAGTTCTGAAACCAATTCTTCATCACGTCCTTCTATCGCATCAATCACAACATCGCTGCTTTCTTCCGAAAGTATAGCAGCATAAATAATGCCCTTTTTGTATCGCTTTTTCGTTTATCGACAAATAATAATATGGTTTATGCGAATCGCGATGAGAAAACCCTACTCGTACTGCCCTGTGTATTATTCTATAGACCTATTTGAAACTAACACGCAGTAAATGAGTTGTTTTTAACTGACTCTTTGTTGTCTGAAAAATTTCTATCATTTTTTTTAAGCAAATTTGTCAAACATTCATATTCCTCAGCCTAAGGTATTTCCACAGTCTTGAAAAAATCGATTTCAGTTTTATATCAAGAAAGTTCTGCCACAAATCCAAGTGCCACTATTCACGGTGGTTGTATATCGGATATTTTACACCATCATCTTCCACATAATCCAATTTATAGCGTATTTTTACAAAAACCTCTTTGCTTTATTCATTTATTTTTACAGACTCCACTTCCCAATGATTATTCAATAGATATTATACAGATTAATTTGTTATGATTTTTATTATCAGTAAAATATTACCATTTTTTTTATCCCTTTTTCAAAAAATAGATTATCTCAATCCCCTTGTCCCCTTCGCTAAGGGGGAATTTCTCAAGTCGCCTTTTGGTAAAAGAGGATTTAGGAGGATTGAAATTTGCAACTTTCATTTTCAACTCCCCATAGGAAAAAGATATATCAATTTAAACTTTTGATAAACAGCTATATATTATTCTAATTTATATAATCTCTAATGAAAGGAGTATCTATTCCAAAACTTTATTTTCTGTCGTTTTTATGAGGTAAAATTAAGTCTTTCCACACAAATAACAATAGAACCAAAAATCGAATCATCATAACTTAGGAGAAAGAACGCCTGACATGTCATTTTGTGTCGGATTAAATCGTCAAATACTATTAGTGCGATTTGTAGGGGGGGAGGATAAGTAGTTACAACAACTCTTTTATACTACTTAACACAGTTGTTTTGTGAAATTCCAAAAAATATTACGTGAAAGTTTTTACTACACAGATAATTCGATTTTACAATCAAACAAGCACTTGAGAATGAGAAAATCAAAAGAATAAAGGCAGTTAAATCGAGTCAAGAGGACTTTTCACATTAGACTTAGAGACATCGGTAACGTGGGTGTAAATCTGCGTAGTTTTTATGGAGTTGTGTCCGAGCAACTCTTGGATAAAACGTATATCTGTCCCCATTTCCAATAGATGGGTCGCATAACTGTGCCGCAGTCCGTGAATCCCAATTTGTTTCTTGATGCCGGCTTTCCGCATAGCTGTCTTAAAAACTGCCTGAGCGCTACGCAAAGAATACCCTCCACCAAACTGCCCTTCAAAAAGATATTTTCGGGGGCGATATTGCCGATAATACTCCCGTAGTTCATCCAACGCGGAAACGGGCAACACAACTAGGCGGTCTTTTTTCCCTTTTCCCTGTTCGATGCGTACCAACATACTATGACTGTCGATATCCGACACTTTCAGTGCTACAACTTCACTCACACGAAGCCCCATCCCGTAGCATAATTGAAGAATAAGCCGGTGTTTAGGATTTTCGGTTACTGCAATTATTTTTTGAATCTCTTTGCGACTCAACATTTTTGGCAATAAATTTTTTCTTTTGGGACGGGGAATATTGATAAACATTTTAGGACGGTGCAATACTTGCTCAAAATAAAACTTTATGGCATTGATACGCCCGTGAATTTCACTTGTCGAAAGTTTTAAGGTCTGGTGACAGTAAAGAAAATAGGCGCGTAAACGCTCTGGAGTCAATTGATCAACGTTGTACGATTTCAGGATGTATAACAATTGGGCAAATTCCAACGAATAAGTTCTCAACGTATTCTCGCTGTATCCTTTGAGCTTAACCTGTTCCTGAAACCGTAGGAATGCTGGTAAATTTACAGTTTGAATTTTACTCAGCACTTCCTTACCAACAATTACCGGCTCCAACCGGAACAGCTCTCGATGAAAGCGACTGTCGGTTACGTACCACGACTTTTGACTGGCAGACCAGTACGCTTTGGTTTGTGATCGCAAAAACACAATCATCTCCTGATCTCGCTCAAATCGCACCCAGATTACGCGTTTACCTTTGTGTTCTCCGGGCTGAAACTGAAATCGGCTATCCGTAAAATCCATATTCGTATTATTAATGTGTTAAAACAGTTTTTTACCTTTGCAAATATAGCCCTATAATCTCGAATACGCAATGTAAATTCGAAAATAAAATTTTATAATACAGCAACTTAGGAAAATGATAAAAATTATTTACTTTTGTGATGGAATATCGAAAAAGTTGCGTATATTTGCGAGTTACCTGCAAGCTGAAAAACAGAATGAGTACAAAAGAATTTGTAAAAGGGTTTTATAAAGAGAAACAGGATTTTTTGAATGAATATTTATCTGAAAATCCAGAATCAGAAGTTGGACAACTGATTAAATCATTAAATCTAACCGACCAACAAACTGAAATAATGAAAAAAATAATGGACGGAACATTAACGGACATTTTTTATACTATTCTTTTAGGTTTAGACGGTTGTGCATCGATAGGCGGAACACA
>JBKECI010000009.1:0-11014 GCA_047974405.1 Paludibacteraceae bacterium
ACAAAATCTTTTGTTTTTTGATTGATATCCAAAACCGGAACGTCATATTCTTTTCCCAATTGGCGCATCACTACCGGATAGCCTTTCAGTCTGTCGTCAACCAAATTCCCTTTTACAAACGTGCGCATTACGATGGAGGTCAATAATACCGGATGTGCTTTTTGGGCACGTACATCGTTTATCATTTTCAACAAATTATCGTGAAAATCGGCATACGAAGCGTGTCGTTCTGGCTTTGTGGAGGCATCGTTGTGTCCGAATTGAATAAAAACGTAGTCACCTTTTCTCACTTCCGACAGCAATTTATCCCACCTGCCTTCATTCAAAAAGGTTTTGGTGCTTCTGCCTCCCATCGCGTGGTTTACCACTTCCACATCGTTATCCAAGAAAAGCGACAACATTTGTCCCCAACCTTTTATCAGTCCATCCCGCTCTTCTTTGTATGTTTGAGCCGTTGAATCGCCGGCGATAAAGATTTTTATTTTTTTGTTTGAGCTTGAAAATGCTGTAACAATAAATAATAAAATGACAGAAAAAAAATACTTTTTCATTCGTAATGTTTTTTTGCTATTATACCTTTATTCTTCAAAAAAAAATCAGTTGTGCCTGGGAGTTAGTTCTATAATTTTAACCGGTCCTAGCAAACCGGATGGCATTGTTTCCCAATGGTCGTACAGTGTTTTTTTGTAGTTGATATCCACAAAATTTATTTCGTTAAAAATTCTCCACTCTACCCCTCGTCTATCGTAGTTGGCAATTCGATTGGCCGGGAGATTTGTAACCTCCACTTCGAGCAGATTTGCTCCGTTTTTCAGAAACTTTCCAATATTTATTTCAAAAGGAACAGAAAACAAAGTCGCCACAAATTGTCCGTTCAGATAAACTTTGGCACTTTCGCGTACATCGCCCAACGACAACCGATATTCTTCGGCAGTTTTATTAAAATTAAATTTCACGGAATATTTTCCCGTCCCCATATTTCGTTTCAAATCGGAGTTGTTCAAGTCCGTCCAAGAGCTAAGTTTCGCCAGTTTAAACGTGTCTTTTACCTCCGGTTCGCTCTGCGCAAAATTCAACGTCCAACCGGAGTTCAAATTTAAGACAGACGAAAGATTTTCCTCGTAATACGCCCAATTGTTCAAAGCGATATTTTGATCAGAGAATGTTTTCACTATCACAGACTGCCCCGGTTTGAGTTGCAAAAATATTTTTGTCCCTGATTTTTTATTTGAAATTAAACGCGCTTTCCCCATTTCGTTTGTCAAGGGGTCAAAAATCAGTGCGCTTTTCGCGTTCACTCCCAAAGAGATATAGTCATCGATTTTATTTGAATTCAGATTAGTGAAAAAATAATGATATCCGCTTTCGTTTTTGCGACGAATGTATTGTCCCTGATACTCTTTTGAGAAACTCTCAGGCAGAATGTTAGCTTTTGTAAGCATCTCTTCATAATCCGTTCCGGTGATAATCTTTCCTTTTCCTGTTTTTTTGATTTTTGAGTGAGTAAAGTTTGTTTTGGGGAATTTCTTTATCCATTTTTGAGCCACTTTTTCACGTTCCGCAAAATCTTTCCATCCGGGGACACTTTCAGGATATTTATCGGCAAAAATAATATTTCCACCGTTTTTTGCTAAATCATACAATTTTGACAAAGTTTCGACGGGCATAAAATGAGCCTCTGGAAGTACTAAGGCTTTGTACATTACTCCACCGGAGGTTTTAATCAATCCGTTTTCGATGGTCAATGCTTGGATAAATTTATCCGAGATAAAATCAACTTCTCTCCCTGTTTTCCGAATTTTTTCCGCTGTTTCGTAAAAACGGGGCAATTTTTCACGAAGTCCGTGAATGCCGAACGCAAAATAATAATTGTCTTGCTGCTCGTACCAAATATCGTACACAGGGAAGTAAACCAACAAATCATTGTCAGGTTCTCCGTATTGCAGAAACGACTGCACACGAGCAATGTAGGCAAAAAAAGCCGGAGCATCATTCCAAATGGAGTTTGTTGACGACATATTTACAGAGGCATAAAAGAGCCATCCGGGCCAAACTGTTTCCTTTGGCGAATAGGGCGTTCCGTGAAAATACACGTGGTTGATTCCGGATGTAAACACTTGATCTATTTCGGGTTTGCATTGTGATAGTGAGGTTCTGAAATGCTCTGTGAGCCAAGTGAAAGTTTCGGAGGATGTGTATTTTTTCCCCGCAATATGAGCGGCGGAACTTGCCAATTTCAATGTAATGGGGTCGCCATCGTTGCGGTGACTCATTTCGTCTTTTCTCAATCCCGGAATATCAAAATCGGAAATTCCAAAAATTTCACATTCGGGAATGTCAACAGCCGCATACAAGTCTATTAAATTTGCCGGAGAGCCATGTGCTTGATTTTTGGTGGTTGCACCGTGCGAATGCGCCCAATTTGTCCATTGAACGGTAAAGTTATTCAGCAATAGTTCACCGATGGTTTCTCGATAATCGGAAACAACCCTCCTCGAAGCGTCCGTTTTTCCTTTGTCAAGCAATTCGGGAAAATAAAATTCCAATTTGTATCCCCTTCTTTTTTGAAACTCTTCGATAAATTTTGGTGTCCAATCGGCTCCATACACTTCGTAAGAATCATTAAAAAAACTGTGAGGATAAGACACTTGATTTTCAGAAAAGGCACGATCAAATTTTTGAAGATAATGTTTCACGGCAGTCTCGCTAAAATGATCCATTACATAACCTTCGCCTCCGGGAGCGGCACGCTTCACCTTTTGTCCTGTTTTTCCTACAAAAAGGGCGATGACCGACCAATTTCCGGCTGGCACATCCCAATACAACGTATTTTTCATCACAAAACTTGTCAAATCGACTTTGTCGCCCGCTTCAGAGTATGCCATTAATCGAGATAAATACGATGTTTCGATTTGTTTTTCATCGTTTACAAACACGGTCAACTGAATTTTTTGTCCACCTTCGATATCGTAGGTTTGAAAAATGGCTTTGGTAGCGGCATCCTCTACAGTAACATCCGGTCCTCCAAAGGGCCACCCGGTGCCGGTATTCATATCCACTTTCATCCCTACAAGGTTGCTTTCTTTTTCGGTGAAGGCAAGCATATCCATCCATTTGGTCGAAAGATAATTGATATACTTATCTTCGACACCTTTTACTCCATAAATCGGAGTTATTTCCACGCCGCCTATTCCGGCTTTTCCAAGTTCGTCGATATTATACTTCAAGTTAGGTGTGTCCACTGCGCTTCCCATCCACCACCAGCGAGTCCAAGGCTTTGCTTCAGTAGTTATTTCGGGAAATTTTATTTCATCAGACTTTTGTGAAAAACCAAAATAAAAAATGAATGTAAATGTTGATAATAAAATTAGCTTTTTCATTGATGTATTTGTATTTGAGCTGTTATCTATTCTTTTCTTTTAAAGTTAAAGTTTTTGAACGCCTTTATCCTTATTTCCACCACAAAAACACCAAGGCATAAAGTCACACAAAATTTTGATTCTTAACGCTCAATTCTTAACTCTTTTCCATCACAGCACCTTGTTTTTCAGCTCATCGGGAGCATCTTTTGTATCAAAGTCCAACGTTTCTCCCCGTTTTTTTGTTAAATTATCGATGGTTGAGAGTTTGACGCTCAACTCTGGAAAAAATATATCTGAGTTCATATAATTCAATATGGAATAGAGCAATTGTTTTGCCACGGGACGTTCGTCCAGTTTTGAACGTAAATCGGCGCTACAAACCATTATTTTCCCTCTCCCTACATTGGTTTCAAACAGCATCCCCAATTTTCGATTGATAAACCACGTATCAATAGTCTGCACAATCGGCTGAAAGTCTGCCGGAAAATCTGTCAACTCCATCGTTTGTTGCCTGTTTACCAATTCCCACCATTGCAAATTTTGAAAATCATCTGTTGGGAAATCTTTGAAAACGGGATGAAAATTGTTTATATACGTTCCAACCGTATGGGGCGGACGCATTTTGAACCACGAAGTATTCCAGAAAGCGGGCGTCATATATTGTACCACATCTTTGCCTTGAGTTATTTTCCCGGCTAACAAAAGCAATACTTTACCTCCTTTATCCAAAACATCTTTTGCTTTTTCGTCCACAGTTTCCGAGATGTAAATATTGGTGGTATCCGGCATAGAAAGTTCCGAAGGATACACCCAAAAATCCCAATTGTTTGAAACATCCGTTTTGTTTAACGAAACTTCCAAATTGAATTTTCCGGCTTTTGCAATCGAACTTAAAGGATAAGTAATCGTTCCGAGCGTTTGGCAATTTCCAATTTCAATGTCTTTTGGCAAGAGTTTTCCTTCGGAGACAATTCCTCCGAACTCATCTTTTATTCGCCAACGAACCACTTGATTCTTTAGTGGTTTTTCTCCAAAATGTGCTATTTCAATACTTGCGTTTAAGTTTTCCTTGTTTTCAAACACGAATTTTTCCATTCTCGAAAGCAACACCATTGGTGCACAAAAACGACGAAACTCTTCGGCATTGATATATCCTTTTTCTTGCCAAAAAACATTTAAAACTCCAACCAAAGCAGTTCCCTGACCCGAATAATCATTGAGAGCAAGCAATTGGAATCCGGCATAATCCGGTGTGCGAAGCGTTTTTTCTATTTCATTTTTGTAGCACAGGGCTTGTAGCTTTCCGGACGACATCAAAAAACTTTGACTCATATCGCCCATATGTCTGTCTTTCAGATCTTGGCGAAACAACTCAAAGTTGCGGGCTTTCATCACCCCTGTGTATTTCTGTATTTCAGTAAAATCGGGGAAAACGCACCATTGTCCAGTTTCGTGTGAAACGTAAGGTTGCCCTACCGTGTCGATTTTGTGTCGGTAATCCGATTCCGATTCAGGTCTTCGATTCCAGTCAAGTCCTCGTGCCCCTGCTTTTACGTGAAACTGATTGCCTGGTTGCCACGCCCAACTCCCTCCTACCGAAGCGCCGGTATATACTCTACGCCGGTCTTTTTCTTTCCAATGGTTCACAAATTTTGTGACCCAAGGCACCCAACGTCCACGGGGTTCGTTGCCGATGGCAAACATGCAAAAGGAGGGCGAATTGCCATACACTTCAGTAATGCTTTCTGCCTCCTGCCACAAATAATCGTCCACCGGTTCTCCGTTGCCAAGCGAAGATCCATGATTGGGCCAGCTTGGTCCTTCGGGCTGAATATAAAAGCCTACTTTATCTGCTGCGTCAAAGGCTGCTTGGGGGGGACAATATGAATGAAATCGCATATGGTTAAGACCAAAACTTTTACATATCCTGAAAACCCGAATCCATGAGGTTTCATCCATAGGGGCGTAACCAGTCAATGGAAAATTGCAGTTCTCCACCGTTCCTCGCAAAAGGGTTTTTTGCCCGTTTACATAAAAATACTTCCCTTTGATATTAAAATCCCGCATACCGAAGTGTGTCTGATATTCATCGCTCCCTTGCTTGGTTTTTAATGTGGCAGAAAGCCGATAGAGGTTGGGATGAAATTCGTTCCAAGTAAGAAAGTTGTCTCCCATAGGTATTTCCATTTCTATGAGCGTTTCTTCTCCCTTGGATTGAAATGGTTTGGAAACGGCGTTTATTTTATGGGATATTTTCGAGTTGAAACTTTCGGTTTTTAATGTAACGATTCCATCCGATTTACCGTTAATTTTCAATCTTACTACCGCTTTTTTATTCGTTATATCGGGGAATACCTGAATATTTTGAATGTGTGATATGGGCATCGATTGCAATTCTATTTTCCCGACAATTCCGTTCCAGTTTCCTTGAGTTTGGTCAGTAATGCTGTGTGAATCTTTGCCTACATTTATATCCTTTGTGCGGTTATCTACACACAAGGTGATGGTATTTTTTCCTTTTTTCAGATATTTGCCGATATCGAATTGGTGTGGAACAGAGAGTGAATTTTGAATCCCTGCTTCTACCGTGTTAATCCAAAGGCGTGTTTCATAATGAGGACGTTCCAAAAACAGAATGACCTTGGTGTTTTTCCAATTTTCAGGGACAACCACCTCCTTTTGATACCAAGCTGCCCCTACATAGTACTTCACAGGGGTAAGCCAAAACGGGATTTTCAAATTGTCCGGTTCGCGGTACTTTTTCAATCTTGGATTGTAAAAGAAAGTACTGTCGTAGATACTTGCCGTCCATTGTGTATTTAATGTAACATCATCTCCCTTACGGTTTTCCGCCATGGAGCCGGGTAGGTAAATGTCGTCAGAGAGTTGTTTGCCAAACCATTTTTCTTTTATCCCCACATCATTTTTGTCTATATCAAATTTCCATCGACCGGATAAATCTATTTTTTTATTTTGCGCAAAAGAAAAAATCGAGATAAATGTTATCAAAAAAAATATTCCATAAGTTTCTACCCTTTTCATAATGAGTTGTTGATGTTTTTCAATTAATTTTTCATTAGTTATGATTACCGATGACTCTTTTAGCAATTAATCGGTAGTTTTTGTTTGGTACGATGGCAAAACCGGAAAGATATAAAACTCTCTGTCGGGCTTGAAATCTATCATCCACTGGTCTATTAACACATGATTGTCCACCGCCGCTATGGTAAGCGTGTGCTTGCCTTTTGACAAGTTGTGCTTGGTGGTTTTTACCGCTTGTCCTCTCAATACGTTTGTTTTCCACGTGGTGGTGCGTCCCTTTTCACGAAATGAAATGACTTCGGGCTGTTCATCATCTATTTTCACACTAAAGCGTATATCGCCCTTATCGTTGGGTTGCGTAGGGATTACCGCTGTTCTCAACACAGCCTGTCCTTCCCATTCGCTATTAAATTCAAATGTAATGATTTCTCCTTTTGGCAACGATACGGCATTCATACTGTGTCCCAATGACTGAATGGTTTTTGCCAATGTTGAACCCCTGCTGAAATTACAGGCGTTCATGGCTATACAACTGTCCAATTTTATTTCCGACAACGCTTTCACGTTTCTATTTGGATGGGATGCGTATTTTTTCAAATCATCGCTGTTCAACTTTACGGGAAGTGTGGGTGCGTCAAATACGTGTAAATCGCGAGGGAAATAGTGCATAGAGTGTTTCCATTTGCCTGCCGCCAAATCGTTGTTCCAATAATCTGTAAGCCGAACTATTTCGTTGTAAGCAGATTGGCTTTTGGCGCAAGCGGTAAGCAGTTCGGAGTTTTGCGCCCACTGAGTGCTATCGGGATTTTGTTTTGAAATAGTGCGTGCGCGCTGAGCCTCAAGCCATTTTACTGCCATTGCTGAGGCTCCAAAAACGGGATATTTGATTGAGGCAAAAAAAGCGTCTTTTCTATCGGAAGAGATTATTTTTTCAACTTGTAGAATTTTATTTTTAATTTTTTCGTAATCAGACAAATATCTATCCAGTTCATTATTAAACTCGATTAGGCTAAATTCGGTGTCGATTACCGGTGTCCAACCTCTGCTGTATTTTCTTTTATCTTCTTCTACTCTGCTCCATCCCATAAATTCGGGCCGTCGAATGTTACAAAGTCGGTAATATTCGAGCATGGCGGGCAAGAGTTGTACTCCTGCGTTTGTTCCAAACTCACGGCAAAGCCAGTTTTCAAGATGCTTATTGATAGTAGTGGGAGAGATACTATTAATATCCCAAGCCAAATCCAAGAAAAACTCCAGATCGTAAACTGCCGGTTTTATGTCATGTACGTTTACAATCCACAATCGGCGTGCATTGTGGTTATACGCTTCGGTCATTTCGTTGTAGATAAGCCCCGGCTGCGTTGTGGTGAGCCAAAGATAGTCATGCGGACGCCCCCAATAGCTTAGGTGATAGTAAACACCAGCGCCTCCATTTCTTTTTTGCTGCTCTGTATCGCTCAAACGAGTCATATAGCCATAATTATCGTCGCACCATGTAAGCATTACATCTTCAGGTACATCCAATCCATTTTCATAAATATCAAGTACCTCTTTGTAGGGGACAAATTGCTGTGGAATTTTGTTAATGCTTGGATTTACATATTTTTTCAGCATATTACGCTGTTCGTAAATTACTTTCTGGAGTGCGTCCGTTTTCTCTTTCATTGTAGAAACCCCCTCCATAGAGCCATCATGAATACCACGCATCCCAACGGTGTATATATTTTGATAGTCGTGTACCTCTTGCAACCGCTCTGTCCAGTAATCAATCACTTGATCGTGATTGCTTATAAAATTAAAATTGCCTCTCTCGTCCACATCCCATTCACCTACGTTATTTCTCATCAACGGTTCGCAGTGCGAGGTTCCAATTACAATTCCACAACTGTCGGCAGCCTCTTTGGCTCCGGAAACGAAATAGAAAGGAACTGTTTCGCCGTGCATACCGGGCCAAATAGCGTTGGCGCGTAAACGCATCAACAGTTTGAAAATTTCTCGGTATGTTTTGGCAGAAATCAGCCCTTTTTGTTCGGAGGGGTCGAAATGTTTCCAACTCCAAGGTTGCAAACTCCAATCTTCGTCATTGAGAAATATGCCCCGGTACTCCACCGATGGAAACTGAAACGATTGGAAATCGGCAGAAAGAGTAAGTCTGTCTTTCTTTTCGGGTGTTGCATCGCCCCACCAAATCCAGGGAGATACCCCTGCCAATCTTGAGAGTTCCAATATACCGTAAGCGGTACCTCGTGCATCGCTCCCTACAACATAGATTTGTTTTCCTACTATTTTAATAAAAAAACCGTCTCTTTTTTTCGATAGTTCTTCAACGGGAATACCTGCCTTTTTGAGTTTTTTAATGTTTTTCTCATTCAGTTGAACAATACAAACTGTAGCTCTATTTTCGGACGAAATTTGGGGTACATACCCTGTAACCTGTAGCATATCATCGCAAAACATACCGGCAGCCACTTTTACTACAGGTGAGACGATTGCCGGCAACGAATAGGTGATTGGACGGTTGCCATCAAACCATATCAGTTCGTTGGCTACAATTATTTTACTAATAAAAAGGGCTAATAAAAATAGTTTTGTTCTCATTTTCAATAGTTATTTTGTGATGCAAAAGCAAAATCTATATCAATGTAAATGGGTTAAATCTCGATAACATCGTATTTTTCCAAATACTCGACAGATTTACGAGGCGAAAGAGAAAATTCTGTTTTGTTTTTTAAAAAAACGGTATCAATAATATTTCTTCTCTTTTCGGGCATCAAAAGGGTTTTATAAAAGCGATAAGCGTATCTACCAAAACCGGTTCAATCGGCAGTTACTATTTTAATAAAAAAAAAGTCCGTTCCCGTTTAGAACGGAAACGGACTTTTCATCATTCACTTATCAAATTATTTACGAACGTCGTCTTTTTTAAATGTTTTATATACTCCCGAAGTACCATCGGTATATTTTACTTTCATTATCACCAGTCCGGCGGTGTTTTTCATCACCTTTTTACCTGTGAGGTCGAAATACTCTATAGACGAAACTTCTTTGTTTGCGTCAATGTATTTCACTCCGGTAGGTACATGCAGCATACCTGTGGTGTAGTCGTAAGTATAACCTACGGGCAAGTCGATGGTATCAAATCCATACATTCCGGATTCGATGTAGCTGTTGAATTTCAAAATCTGGTAGTCGCCTGCAGGGGGTGCTGAGATAATATTTACTTTTAACTTTCCTCCGTAATACAAGTCACCTTCCACGGTTATTTTATCTACGTCTGTACCGTTTACGTTAATAATAGTTGTAGCTCCTCCTTCTCCCATATCAATTTTGAGAGAAAGGTTTCCGCCCAAAGTAAGTTTTCCGGTAATGGTACCGTTTAGTGTGGTTTGTAGCGAGCCAATAAATCCACTTCCCTTCAAAGTTGCTGTATCTGTAACCAATACTTCCGCAATTTGGTTGTTTACTGTAGTAGTAGGGTACGTATATGTACCAATTCCGTTGCAAAGCGTATCGTTTACCTCCAATACCCCGTCAGTAACCGTTACTTTTCCTAAGAAGTAAGGACTTGAACCATTTAATGTCCATTTTCCTTTTCCCACTTTATTGATATTGAAATCGGTAAAATTGCCGTAACTATCGGTAAGAATCGGTTTCAATTCACCGTCAAAAGAAGCATCTGTATTTAAGTATCCTATGTTATATGTCATTTTTCTTATAGACGGGCCCACGAGTTTTGCTGATTTGCTGCCTTTCAACTCTCCGATATTCTGAACGGTAGTACCATTGGGCGAAGGGGTTTCTGAATATGCCATATAAACGGAATCTCCTAAACTGATATAATTGTTTCTATAATTAGGATATGTTGCAAATATAGAGGCGTTGCCGGCTGTTGTAGAAACATTAACCTTGGCTAAAGAGTCAAAGGAGAAGTACATTTTCGACATACCCTTGATACCTGAAGTGCCGGCGCTACCTTTTGTTTGTAAGACATAATTGAGGTTTTTAACTCCTGTGATAGAAGATGTATAATTAAACACTTTGGAAAGTATGGTAAGTGTCTCTCCTGTCCCCTCTATAGGAGTAGTTATAGAGTATCCGGGTTGGAGAAAAGTGCCGTCGGCCACTATAAATTTGCTTGCAAGTTCGGCATTGGTAACGGTAAGAGTATCTTTGTTGACATATACCGGCATCAGATTTTTGGTGGATAGCCCCAATGAGGCGGTAGCATTTACTTTGATGGCTCCAGTGCCACTCAATATTTTGCCGGCTCCGTTTTTAATGGTGTATCCCGGAGCGTCAATGATGAGGTCTCCGGCTCCCAAGTCAAAATTTTTGCTTTGGGTTACCTCTTTGATAGGTGCCATAGCGTCTGAGAAAGTGATCGAATTGCCTTTTTGATAGCCTAATTCATTCGTTCCATCTGTGCTAAAATTAGCATCCAATTCGTTCCAATATTCGCTGTACATCCCTTTCCATACATAGGCTCCGGCGGTAACGGCTGTTTTCTTAAATATAACATTGATGGATGATCCTCCCGCTACAACTTCTACGGACTCACTACCTGTTGCCACAGCATCGTAAGCATAATAATTGCCTGCATCGGTAAATGA